>JAJDUC010000061.1 GCA_022826865.1 Anaerolineae bacterium | reverse complement strand
CAGGGCAATTGCATCAAAATCATAATGAGCCGTTCGCCACGAAAATTGTGAAAATGTAGGGGCGTCTCGTGAGACGCCCGTTGAAAATGGCTTGCAGATTGCGGGCGTTTCAGCGAAACGCCCCTACAGATTACGAAATGTGAGGGGAAATTGTCATTTATCAGCGCAGTTTCATTTTGATGCGATTGCCCTGCCGCCAGCCAAGTTTGTTCGGCAGTCAAGCGAGCGGGAGCTCGGCACTGTTGTCCGGCGGCGCCTGCGTTTACAGCGACGGGCAATTCAAAGGCGAGCTTCATTCGCGCAACAGTCAAATATCCAATAACGCGGGCGGCGACTAGCGGTTGCGCATGTAGGGATCCAATGCGTCGCGCAGGCCATCGCCGAGCAGGTTGATGCTCATGACCGTGAGAAAGATCGCCGTGCCCGGCACCAGCGATATCCAGGGCGCGACTTGCAGATATCGATTGCCAACCGCGACCATGCTGCCCCAGCTTGGGTTTGGCGGCTGAATGCCGAGGCCCAAAAAACTCAGCGTCGCTTCCGCCAGGATGATGCCGCCTATATCCAGCGATACGGTCACGATGATGGCGGCGGTGATATTGGGCAAGATATGCGCAATCATGATGCGCCAGTTCGATGAGCCCAGCGCGCGGGCGGCAAGCACGTAGTCTTCTTCGCTGGCGGAGAGTGTCAGGCCGCGCGTGAGACGCGCTAGCGGCGCAATGCCGACAAGTCCAATGGCGGCCAAGGCGTTGATCAGGCTTGGACCCAGAATGCCGGCGATAGAGACGATGAGGACGATGCGGGGAAACGCCAGCAAAGCGTCCAGAATGCGCATAATGACATCATCCGTCCAGCCCTTGGCCAAACCGGATAGCAAGCCAAGCGGGACGCCAATGACGATGGAAATCGTCAGAGGAATAAGAGCCGCCATGAGCGACACGCGCGCGCCGAAGAGGATGCGAGACAGAATATCGCGCCCGATATCGTCCGTCCCCAAAAGATGCGCTGAACTTGGTGCCTGGCGCGCAGCGGAAAAATCCGGCTTGATAGGGTCGTAGGGGCTGATTGCCGGCGCGAATACGGCGCCCAGAATGACGAATATGAGGATGGCAAGAGCGAAGCGCGGTAGCGGACGCGCAAACAGACGCCGGAAAAACACAAGTAAAGCGCGCCTGGCCGGCTCGCGGTCCTTCGCCAAAGGCGCAAACTCGGCAATGGATTTGCTGCGGCCTGTCTTATCGCCCGGCCGCGCCCTGGTCTCCATCAATCACCATATCGAATACGCGGGTCGATAAAGGCGTAAGTGAAATCAACTACAAGATTTATGACCATAAACGCGAGCGTGATCAGCAGCGCTGAACCCTGCACGACCGGGAAATCGCGACCGAAAATGGCATCCAACATTAACTTTCCCATGCCCGGAAAGGAAAATATCAATTCGATGACGATAGTCCCGCCGAGGATGCGCCCGATCTGCAAGCCAACCGTCGTGACTACCGGTATCAGGGCATTCTTCAAAGCATGAACAAAAACTATTCGTCGCTGGCCCAAGCCCTTGCTTCTGGCGGTACGCACATAATCTTCGTTCAAAACCTCCAACATGCTCGAGCGAGTCAAGCGCATCGTCACCGCCATCAGCGCCGTGCTCAAGGTGATAACAGGCAATATCATGCGTTCGATATGGCGCATCGGGTCATCCGAAATGCGGACGAAGCCGCCCGCCGGCAGCCAGCGCAAATACACGGCAAAGACGACGATCAGGATCAAGGCGACCCAAAAATTCGGCGCGGAGACACCCATCAGCGCGACAATGTTGCCGATGAAATCGCCGATGCTGCCTGGGCGCAGCGCCGTATAGATGCCGATCGGGATGGCGACGACCGAGGCGGCGAAGACGCTGAGCAGGGCGAGCTCAAGCGTGACCGGAAAGCGCGCCGCCAATAGATCGACAACTGGACGGCGCTGATGGATGGAGCGGCCCAGATCGCCTTGCAAGACATTGATGACCCAGTCGCCATATTGCAGGTATATGGGTCGGTCAAGCCCGAGCTTGTGGCGGAGCTCATCCATCTCGTCGTCTGTCATCTGATTGACTTCGTCAATCGGAACGAGCAGAAGAACGGGATCGCCCGGGCTTAAGAAGAGCAAAGCAAATACAAGGAAGGTAACGATGACGAGCGTCGGCAGCATCAAAATGACGCGCCGGACTATATAGCGCCCCATTGCCTCCCTCCGGATGAGCCTTTGCGCCGGGGACCCAAGAAGGTTGCGGATGTCAGGCGCGGATTTGCGGCCTGGCTTTGCGCAAACCAGCGCGGGGCCGCCGCGGCAAAGGCGACCCCGCGATATCGCAAGACGCTATCCGCCAACAACGATGAAGTTCGTCCAGTCCAGCAAGCCATAGCCGTTCAGGGCGAAGCCTTCAATAATGTCACCGCGATAGACGTAGGGAATCTCAGGGTACATATAGGGCACGACGATCGTTTCGCTCCAGGCGATCTCATTCATGTGGCGGACATGCGCGATCCGCTCGGCGCTATCAAAGATGCCCGGCAATTCCGCCAACAGCGCTTCAAAATCGTCCGCGCAATAGCGGACGATTTTAATCGTGGCGTTGCAGCCGGCGAATCGGCTTAGATAGGCTTCGGGCGCGCTCAGCGCCGCCAGGATTTGCACAAAGCCGGCTTCGGCTATATCGGTATCCTCGCGCAGAGCGGCAATGTGCCGCGCGCGCTCATTCGCCTGAATGACCAGGTTGATTCCAACTTCGGCAAGGCTCGCTTGCATAATCTCCAGTACCTGGATTCGGAATGGCTGCGCGACGACCGATACCTCAAATGCAAAGCCGTCGGCGTTTCCCGCCGCCGCCAACTCCGCGCGAGCGGCATTAAGATCGCGAGCGATACGCGGAGGAGACTCATCGCTGTAGGCAAAAGAGTTCGGCGGTGTAATGCCGCGCGCCGGCTGCGCCAGGCCGCCGTATACCAGGCTGATGATCGGATCTACATCAATCGCGTACAAGACGGCGCGTCGATTATGGACATTGTCGAATGGCGGCCGGTGCAGGTTTAGAGCCAGGACATTGACGCCGCGCGCTACAGCCCCGGAGACGGTTCCGGAAACGGCTTCCAGCAGCGGCAACTCCGGCGCCGATATGGAGAACATGGCATGGACATCGCCGCTCTGATAATTCAGAGTGGCGGCCGATGCATCCAGGATGACTCTAAACGCGACCCGATCGGCATTGCCGCTGCTTTCTCCCCAATAATCCGCGTAGCGTTCCAGGACCAATTCCACACCCGGTTCCCAACTGGCCAAACTGAAGGGGCCGGTTCCCGCCGGATTGAAGGCATATTCGTCCGCGCCCAGCGCCTCATAAGCGGCCCGGGACATGATCAGCGCGCGCGTGTCGCTGCCAGCCGCAAGCGCCGGCAGAATATTGGCATCGGGCGCCGACATATTGATCTGGACTGTAAGATCATCGAGGGCTTCAACCGATTCTATCCGGCCATAATCCGCCAGCGCGCCATCTCCGAACTCCGGATCGCGGGCGCCGTCGATATTCCAAACGACCGTATCAGCGTCCAAGGTCGACCCGTCGTGGAAGCTGACGCCTTCGCGCAAGTTGAGCGTGATTGTGAGCTTGTCCTCCGACATAGTCCAGTCGGTGGCGAGCGCGGGATTGATTGAGCCATCCGTTCCCAGACGCAGCAGCGGCTCATAGATGGCGTAGCTGACCTGCTTATGAGCCAGCGATGGGCTGCGTACGCCCATATCGAGCGTTACGACAGTTTCGCTGACGCCGATGACAAACTCGTTCATCATGTCCTGCGCGCCGACAGAGCCCGCCAGAACAAAACTTAACGCTAGAAGCGCCAACATCATTGCTTTTAATCTATTTCGAGCAAACATTTTATTCTCCTTTTGAACAGTGCCATTCTCGCTTTATTCATTTCGGAATCGTTTCGGCGGATCTTACAGCCCACTTACAGCATGGCAAGCGCTCAAGCGCTTGAATCCCGGATTCTAACCGGGATTCTACCCCTTTCAGCGCGCATCATGCAAAAGAAAGCGCTTGAGGCCTTCGCGCATGGCCGCAACGTCATCGGGATGTTCAGCGGCGATATTCCGGGTTTCTCCAGGGTCGCGCTCCAGGTCATAAAGTTCCGGCATGTCATTGTAATTCTCCACAAACTTTGCGTTTGCCGTTCGCAGGCAAGAAAAATTAGTCAAAGCCGTCATGATTTCCCCCCGGTGCGTCTCGCGTCCGCCATGCAAGATTTGCTCAAAGGAGCGCGCGTCCATATTCGGCGCCGGCTCCACACCTGCCAGCTCACAGATCGTGGGATTGATATCGCTCATATCAACAAGCGCATCGGATATCCGGCCGCCTTCGACTCCGGGTCCGGCGGCTATCAGGGGAATATGAATCGATGGCTCGTAGGGAACCTGCTTTTGGAACAAGCCATGATCGCCCAGCATTTCGCCATGATCGCTGGTGAAAATGATAACCGTGTTGTCCAACATATCCCTGTCTTCAAGCGCATCCAGCAGGGCGCCCACTTGATCATCAATGAGTTCGATCAAGGCGCAGTATTGCCGGCGAATCATTGCGAGCTCAGGCGCGCCAAACTCTTTCTCGCGCTTGCGTATCCATTGCGGTTTCCCTTCGCGACTCTTCGGAATGGCGGCCGGCATGGCGGCCTCGCGGTAGCGCTCGGCGTATTCCCGCGGCGGATCAAAAGGGTCATGCGGCCCGACGAAGCTCACAAAGAGATGCCAGGGAAAATCATCGGCGATTGTCTCAATCCAGCGCGCTGCCCGCCGACCAATATAAACATCGTGAAAGTCCGCAGTCGGCAGCGCCGAATCGTGTGAAACGCCAAGAATCCAGCCGGCTTCGGCTCGTCCCCGGTAATCCTCGCAGAAGGATGTCAAGCGCCCATTGTCCCGCAAATAATGCGTGTATGGGCCATGCGGCGCGCTTGGCTCTCCCTGCGCCGCGTGCATCTTGCCTTCGACTTCTTCGGGATGGGTGAAGCCCCAGCGATAAACCTTGGGGCGATCGCCATAGCGCCCATTGTATGGGTCCGGCTTCGCCAGATCGAGCTTGCCGACGCAGCCAACGCGATAGCCATTGTCGCGAAGCCGCTGATAATAGGTCGGCAGATGCTGCGGCAGATAACAATTGTTATCCAAGGCGCCGATTCGCGCCGGGCGCATGCCGGTGGCCAGGCCGATCCGCGCTGGCGCGCAAACCGGGGCATTGGTAAAGGCATTTGTGAAGCGAACGCCTGACGCCGCCAGCCGGTCGATATTGGGCGTATGCACATAGTCAGCGCCATAACAACCCAGGTAATCCCAGCGATGCTGGTCCGTCATGATGAGCAAAATGTTAGGCGGAAATTGAGTCGCCATTTCTCGTCTGCTCCTGATCCCTTGTCGACCGGGCAATCGAAATTCGATATGAGCATACCATAGGGCAATCGCATAAAATCATAATTCTCTGTGTACTCAGTAAACGCAAGTAAGTCCTGCAAAATCTGAAGAACGGTGTAGGGGCGATTC
>JAJDUC010000107.1 GCA_022826865.1 Anaerolineae bacterium | reverse complement strand
CTCCCAATGGTAAAATACCTTGTGATTCATCAGTTTCACCCTCTTTCCTTGCTAGGTTAGATGTGTTACTGATGAATCTTTCACTTACTTCACAAATCGCGCTATTCAAATCGCCACAAACATGTCCCCTCCTCAGCCCATAAAGAGGGAGGGGGAGCTAAGCACAGCGGGACGCAAGGTATTTTGCGTGGGCCGCTGCCGTGCAGCGCGGGTGTCTACATTTTCACAATTTTGTGGCGAACGGTTCATTTTGATTTTGAAGCGATTTCCCGAGCGCTCGCCCTCCTTCTTTTGACGCGCCTACGCGAAAGTGCTATTCTCACTCGAATTGCCCAGGGCGAGGGGAATCTTTAGCGGTGAAAATCCAGAGCAGCGCCTCCACGGCCAGCCGCCCCGAACTTGTCCTTTTCGCCTTTGACGACCACGCAATCCCGCTGCAGCGCGGCGTAGAGCTTCATCTAAGGGGGCGCCGCGCTGAATGCGGCCGCACCCGCATCGTCTTGCCGCCGGGCCCGGCCGGCGCGCCCGATAGCGAACATGTCGCCTTTTATGGCACGGTGACGCGCGTCGGGGACGAACTCTGGATGTGGTACCTGGGCCAAGGCGCGGGCGAAACCTGGCGGCAGCGCGTCTGCCTGGCGACGAGCGTCGACGGCCGCAATTGGGAAAAGCCGAATCTGGGACTGGTCGAATACAATGGCGGGCGCGACAACAATCTGGTGGACATGGGCGGGAAAGTCGGCAACATCACCGCCTGCGTCGTCTTCTACGAGCCCGAAGAGCCCGACCCGGCGCGCCGCTTCAAAATGGTCTTTGAAGACCATCGCTATGGCGCTCGTTTCGCGGTCGCCTTCAGCAAAGATGGCTTGCGCTGGCGCGAATCGGAGCGCAACCCGGTCGGCCCCTGGCTGGAGATGGCGGGCGGCGCCAGGATCGATGACATGTACATCATCTGCGGGCAAGGCGGCAAGCACGTTCCGGGCGTCTTCCGCCAGTTCGCCAGCCATATTTCCTATGACTTTGAGCATTGGAGCGCCGCCTCTTGCCTCGGTTTGCAGCGCGTCGACCTGGCGCCGCGGCCACGTGTCTTCGGCCGCGACGCCGGCGAGCAGATCCATCTTGGCGCCGGCTTGTGGAATCGCGGGAATGTCATCATCGGCTTCTACGGCATGTGGAACGGGCATCCTTCCAACGACAGGCGCATGACAACGATGGACCTGGGCCTGGCGCTCAGCCAGGACGGCTTGCATTACCGCGAGCCGATTCCCAATTTTCCCATCGTGTCAGCGGCCGAGGATGGCTGGGCCAAGCCGCCTCATGGCGATCAAGCGCTGAATTTCCCGGCGCTGATCCAGGGGCAGGGCTTTGAGAATATCGGCGATGAGACGCTGTTTTGGTATGGACCCTGGCCGGAGCAAAAGAGCGACGGCGTCCGCCTGGCCACCTGGGAACGCGACCGCCTCGGTTATCTGCAAGCTTACCTGGGCGGGCCACAAGCGAGCGAAGACAAGCGCGAGCCGCATATCATCTCCACGCCGATCGACCTGGAAGGGGCGGCGGCGCGAGTTTACCTCAATATCGATCGCCTCAACGAATATAGCGGCGTCAGCGTCGAAATTCTCGATGAGCGCCTGAACCGGCTTCCGGGTTATACGCGCGCGAATTGTAATACCCTGGCCGAGAGTGGTTATAATCAACTGGTAACATGGGGCGAACGCGACTTTATTGCCCACAGTGGTCGGGTGCGTGTTCGCATTGATTTTACAGGTCTGCGCCCCGAAGATGTCCGTTTGTTTGCAATTTATATTAGAGATGTGATCTAGGAGGAAACCATGAAGCTGTTTGATTACCCTGATTTGCTTGAAAATTGGGAGCAGACGATTAACCGCTATGCCTGGCAGAAGATCGAATTCGGCGCTGAAGGCGTGGCGGAAAAACTGAGCGAGATTGAGGCGCTTCTCAAGCGGAAGGTGGCGGAGTTGGACGCCTTGCCCAACGACCCTGAGCTGGAGAAGGCGGAACCCGATGATCTGCCATCGATCCTGGCGCTGCGTCCGGAGGGCCGCCGTCGCCTGCTGACGGCGCTGCCGGATGACTTCCGCGATCGGCTGGAAGGGGCCTGGCTGGGGCGCTGCGCCGGTTGCACGCTTGGCTCCATTGTCGAAGGCTGGACCGTGCAGCGCATGCAAGATTGGGCGGCATACCTCGGCGACCCGTTTCCGCTGGTGGATTATTGGAGCCAGGCGGAACAGCCGCATCTGCCCAGGCTGAAGGCGAGCGTGCGCCATGATTATACGCCCTCCAAGATGGATGGCGTGCCTTCCGACGATGACCTCAACTACACGCAGCTCGGCCTGCTGGTCCTTGAGGAATATGGCCCCGATTTCACCATTGAGGACATGGGCGCAGCCTGGGTGAAATACTTGCCCTTCGCTTTCACGGCCGAGGGCGTCGCCCTGGAAAACCTGCGCAACGGCGTGCCGGCGGCGCAAGCGGGCGGCCTCAATAATCCTTGCCTCAATTGGATCGGCGCCGATATCCGCTCCGACCCCTGGGGATATGCCGCGCCCGGTTGGCCGGAAAAGGCGGCGGAATTCGCCTGGCGCGACGCCATGATCAGCCACCGCCGCAACGGCGTTTACGCCGCCATGTACTTCTCCGCGGCGATTGCAGCGGCCTTCGCCGTGGATGACCCGATGGATGCGCTGAAGATCGCCTTGGAAGAAATCCCGGCTGATTCCATCACCGCGCGTGAAATCCGCTGGGCGCTGGATTTGGCGCCTTCGATCACAGGCTACCAAGATGCCGCCGCTCGGGTCGCGGAGCGCTACCCCGGTTTGTGGAAATCGCATTCCTTCCAGAATAACGCCTTGACAATTTGGGGCTTGGCGGTCGGCGGCGACGATTACACCAAGGTCATCGGCGAGACGGTTTCCATGGGCCAGGACAATGACTGCACGGCCGCCACCGCTGGCAGCATCTTCGGCGCGGTCTATGGAAAGAGCGCGATTCCCGAGCACTGGACGCGCAACTTCAACAACAAGGTCGCGACTTATTTGAACGGGAAGGAGCCCTTCGCCATTGACGACACCATCGATCGTTTCGTCGCCCAGGCGGAGCGGGTCCTGGCTGGATAATGCGCATTTGCCGCGCCGCCGTCGCAAGTATTACGTCGGGTATTTGGGCGACTAAACAAGTCGCCATATCAAACTGTAGGGGCGTCTCGTGAGACGCCCGTTGAAAATGGTCTGCAAATTGTGAGCGTCTCGTGAGACCCCCGACAGAAAACGAAATGTGAGCAATAATTGTCATGTATCGGCGTAATTTCATTTTGTGCGATTGCCCTGCCCAAAGGCTGCCCGTGTCAGTTTCGCCCTTCGTAATCACAATCGAAACACAGGAGAGAGAAAATGAGACTGTTTGACTATCCGGAAAAAGTAAAGATGTGGGAGCGCAAGATCAACGCTTACGCGCAGCAGCAGGTCGAATTCGGCTCGACCGGCGTCGCCGAGAAGGTTGCCGAGATCGAAGCCCTGCTGCAGGAAAAGGTGGCGGAGCTGGCGGCTATGCCCATCGACGCGGAACTGGCAAGCGCCGAACCTGACGATTTGGAGACAATCCGCAGCTTGCGCCCGGCCGGTGGCCGGCGCATGTGGTCTTCGCTTTCGGACGATTTTCGCGATCGTTTGGAAGGCTCCTGGTTGGGGCGCTGCGCCGGCTGCACACTGGGATCAATCGTCGAAGGCTGGACGGTGGAGCGCATGGAAGAATGGGCGGCATACCTCGGCGACGAATACCCGCTGGTGGATTATTGGAGCCAGGCGGAACAGCCCCATAACCGCAAGTATCAGACCAGCCTGCGCGAGGACTTCACATCCGCCAAGATGAACGGCGTCCCCACCGACGACGACCTCAACTACACTTTGCTCGGGCTCATGATCCTGGAGGAATACGGCATCGACTTCAGCACTGACGAATTGGGCGAAGCCTGGATCAAGTATCTGCCATTTGCCTTCACCGCCGAAGGCATCGCGCTGGACAACCTGCGCAAGGGCGTCCCGCCGATGCAAGCGGCCGAGGTCGATAACTGCTTCCTCAACTGGATCGGCGCCGATATCCGCTCCGATCCCTGGGGCTACGCCGCGCCCGGCTGGCCCGAGAAAGCGGCGGAGTTCGCTTACCGCGACGCCTACGTCAGCCACCGGCGGAACGGCATCTATGCCGCCATGTATTTCTCGGCGGCGATTGCAGCCGCATTCGCCGTTGATGATCCGGTTGACGCGCTCAAGATCGGGCTGGAAGAAATTCCGGCGGACTGTTACCTGGCGCGCGAGGTGCGCTGGGCGCTGGATATGGCGCCGTCCATCGCGAATTACCGCGATGCCGCCGCCGCCATTGAAGAGCGCTACACCAGTATGGGCGGGGCGCATGCCATCAACAATACCGTGCTCACCGTCTGGGGGCTGACTGTGGGCGGCGATGATTACACCCGGGTCATCGGCGAGACGGTCGCCATGGGCAAGGATAACGACTGCACCGCCGCCACCGCCGGCAGCATCTGGGGCGCGGTCTATGGCAAGAGCGCCATCCCCAAGCACTGGTACAAGAACTTCAACAACACAGTCCACACCTTCCTGTACCACCAGTCGCCCTTCGCGATTGACGATACCGTCGATCGCTTCGTCGCCCAGGCTGAAAAGGTCTTGGCCCGGAGCTAAACGGGACGGCCGCGAGCCAGCAAGGCCTGGCGGATCAGTGTGAAAACCAGGGACTTCTCCAAGCGCAGCTCCCCTTCACTGGCTCGCTGGGTCACGTAGACAGAGACCTCGGGAAGGGGATCGGGTTGTAGTGGCCCCGAAGCCGCAAGAGCGGGCTAGCGCCGGGTGACGCCGACGCTACTCAGCAATCAATCGGAATAGGAGTAAGGCATGACGATTTACGATTACCCCGACCAGTTGGAAGATCTGGGCAGGAGCATCAATCTATGGGCTCAGCTCAAAGCCGAAACCGGCGCCGCGGGCCTGGCGGAGAAGATGGCTGAAATCGACGCTCTGATCGCGGAGAAGCTGGAGGAGCTGCGCGGTTTGCCGGAAGACAGGGCCCTGCGCGCGGCCGAGCCGGATGATCTGGAAGGGATACGGGCTTTGCGCCCGGCCGGCGAGCGCCGTTACTGGGCGGCGCTCCCAGAGGAAACCTACCGCGATCGGATTGTTGGGGCGATCCAGGGGCGTTTTGCCGGCTGTGTGCTGGGTTCGATCGTCGAGTGTTGGGAAGTCGACAAGATGGAACGCTGGGCGGAATACCTGGGCGAAGCCTTCCCGCCGACTGATTATTGGAGCGAGGCCGAGCGCCCCATGGATCTCAAATACAATACAAGACTGCGCTATACCTTCACGCGTTCCAGGATGGATGGCGTGCCCACCGACGACGACATTATCTACACGCAGCTGGGTATGCTCATCCTGGAAGATTACGGGCCCGACTTCAGCGTGGACGATGTGGGCGCCGCCTGGATGAAATACCTGCCTCACGCGGCGACGGCGGAAGGCGTCGCCCTGCGGAATCTGCATGCGGGCCTGCCGGCAATGGAAGCGGCGGTCGTCGACAATCCCTTCATGTTTTGGATCGGCGCTGATATCCGTTCCGACCCATGGGGTTATGCCGCGCCCGGCTATCCCGAAAAAGCGGCTGAATTCGCCTGGCGCGACGCCACCATAAGCCATCGCCGCAACGGCATCTACGGCGCGATGTATTTCTCCGCCGTCATCGCGGCCGCCTTCGCTCTTGGCGATCCGATGGCCGCCCTGGAAGCCGGCCTGGCGGAGATCCCGGCGGATTGCATGCTGGCGCGCGACTTGCGCTGGGCGCTGGATGCCGCCAGCGATGTCAAAGACTGGCGCGCGGCGCGCGCGCTGGTTGACGACCGTTACGCCGGCATGCACAGAATACACACCATCAACAACGCTGCGCTGACCGTTTGGGGGCTTGCGCTGGGCGGCGACGACTTCACAAAAGTGATTGGCGAGACGGTGGCGATGGGCCTGGACAATGACTGCACCGCCGCCACCGCCGGCAGCATCTTCGGCGCTGCTTACGGCGCGGATGCCATACCCGAGCATTGGACGCGAGACTTCAACAACAAAGTCTATTCCTACATTATCGGCGTCGAGAAGTTCGCTCTCGATGAAATGTATGACCGCTATACCGCGCTGGCGGGGCAGGTGCTGGCTGGGGATTAGAATTGACTATCTACTCTCGTATTTCGTACGGGCGAGCGGCGGTCAGTGTCTACGCGACCTATGCGACCTATGCGACCCGATGGCTCGCCCAAAGCCTGACTGTAAATCTGCGGTCGTCTCACAGCAGCGCGAAGACACTGCGGGTCAGTCGCCCCTGCGCGACCGACCCTAACACGGAACAGGAGAAACCATGACAGCCTACAATTACCCCAAGCCCTTGTGTGACGTCGAACGGACAATCAACCTGTGGGTCCAGCTGAAGGCGGAAACGGGCGCCGCAGGCCTGCCGGAAAAGGTTGCGGAAATCGAGGCTGCGCTCGCCGAGAAGCTGGCGGAACTGCGCGCATTGCCCGATGACCCGGCCCTGCTGGCGCGGGAACCTGACGACCTGGAGGGGATTCGCGCCTTGCGTCCGGACGGAACGCGCCGCTATTGGACCGAACTGCCGGAGGCGGAATATCGCGATAAGCTGGAGGGCGCCTGGCTGGGGCGCTGCGCCGGAAACGCGCTCGGCTCGATCGTTGAACTCTGGGACATTGACAAGATGCAGCGCTGGGCCGATTACCTCGGCGATGATTTTCCGCCCACCGATTATTGGAAAGAGGCGGAACGGCCCTTCGAGTACAAATATGAGACGAGCCGGCGCGATAGTTTCACGCGCTCAAAAATGGACGGCGTGCCCACTGATGACGACCTCATTTACACGCAGCTCGGCATGCTTATCCTGGAAGATTATGGCCCCGGCTTCAGCGTCGATGATGTCGGCGCCGCCTGGGTCAAATACCTGCCCGTATCGCCAGCGACGCCCGTGTTGGAAAACCTGCAATCGGGCGTCGCGCCGACGGATGCGGCCGAAGCCGATAATCCTGTCCAGTTCTGGATCTGCGGTGATATCCGCTCCGACCCTTGGGCTTACGCCGCGCCCGGATATCCCGAGAAGGCCGCTGAATTCGCCTGGCGCGATGCCTCCGTCTCCTGCCGCCGCAACGGCACCTATGGCGCGATGTATTTTTCCGCCGTCATTTCAGCCGCCTTCGCCTTGGGCGATCCCTTGGCTGCGGTCGAGGCTGGCTTGAGCGAAATACCGGCCGAGTGCGTCCTGGCGCGCGAAGCGCGCTGGGCCTTGGACGCCGCCAGCGGCATCAAGGATTTCCGCGCGGCGCGCGCGGCCGCCGACGCGCGTTACGCCGGCATGCACCCGGTGCATACGATCAACAATGCCGCGCTGACGATTTGGGGGCTGGCGCTCGGCGGCGACGACTACACCAAGTTGATCGGCGAGACGGTGGCCATGGGCTTGGACAACGACTGCACCGCCGCCACCGCCGGCAGCATCTTCGGCGCCGCTTACGGCGCAGATGCCATTCCCGCGCATTGGACCCGCCGCTTCAACAACAAGGCGCATTCCTTCATTATTGGGCAAGAATCCTTCGCGCTGGACGATATGGTCAATCGCTTCACTGCGCTGGCGAGGCAAGTACACGAATAGACCATACTGGGGCTTCGCCGGCTGTTACTCCTTGTAATGGCTTTCGGCAATGGTAAAGGGAAGACTATAATCGCCAGTGTCGCGCAAATCGTGCGCCATAAGTGTAAATTTGTCGACTAACTGCAGGTCAATTTGTGATATCTTATACAAATTCATGCAAAATGCGTTACAATCTCAAGCAGGACACGGTTAGGGCAGAAGGGCAAGAAAAATGGAGATGATCACGGTGAGTGTTGTCCAAGACGATGACGTCTACATTTCCCATTGTCTTGACTATGACATCGCTAGTCAGGGTAGTACCAGTCGGGAAGCGATTGACAACATCAAGGAGGCGGTGACTCTATTCCTGGAGTTGGCGTCGCCCAAGGAAATTCAGAGCCGACTCGAAAGGCGCGGCCACATTGAGCAACTGAAAGTAGAACGTGCCTAAACGCAAACTGCTCTCGTGTCGTGAAGTTTGCCGAATTCTCATATTGGAGGGATTCGTCGAGGTTAGGCAAAAGGGCAGCCACATAGTCATGCAGAAAAGGATTCTCCAATTGAGTGGAGAATATGAGACCATAACTGTGCCCGTTCCCAATCATAAGGAATTGAGAGCGGGCGCATTGTCTTCAATAATCAGACAATCCAAACTTCCAAAAGACCTGTTTCGCTAGCGTTCCAACCTTTCCCGTATAGTTGTGGTAACGCGGCTGCCACGGTTGCGCGCCGAGACAATAGATGTCGGATTGATGCCGACGATGACTGCATATTTGCTACTCAACAGTCGCCTTATCGCGTCCAGCCAGAACGCCAAACTCGAGCTCGGCCGGGTCCAGAAACACCCGGCCAACCCCCTATTCGTCGAAGAATATTTCGCAGATCCGCCCAAAGCCTGGGAAACCAGGCTGGACAATGTCTACCCCAGCGTCATCTATGACCGGAAAGACGGCATCTACAAATGCTGGTACAAATCTTTCATTTATGACGAATTGTCCAATCGGACGCCTCTGGCGCAGCGCCCTCATCAGCCTTATGGCGAGAGCGCCCGCGAAGAGGGCTTGCTCTATGCCCGCTCGAAAGATGGCATCCATTGGGAAAAGCCGGCGCTCGGACTGATCGAATTTGAAGGCGCGCGCGCCAACAATCTGGTCATGCGCCGGGCCCGGCATGGCATTCATGCCGGCGGCGTGCTGAAGGACTTGCGCGAGCCGGACCCGTCTCGCCGCTACAAATTCCTGCACCTCAACCCGGAGGCGGGGCGAATGGCCTCATGCTTCTCCGCCGACGGCTTAAACTGGTCGCAGCCCGTTCTTTGGCCGCGGCACGACGCCGTCGGCGATTGCCACAACAACGCCATCTGGGCGCCCAAGCTCAAGCGATATGTCGGCATTACGCGCGGCTGGGCCGACGGCATCCGCACCGTTCTGCGCAGCGAAAGCGCTGATTTCCACAATTGGTCGCGGCCGGTCGAGATAATGCGCGGCGCCAACGCCCACGACCAGATCTATTCCCTGCCGATCTGTGCTTATGGCGATCTGTATATCGGCTTGCCGTCCGCCTTTCACAAAGGCGATCCCGCCGCTGACGACTGGGACTGCGTTGATACAGAACTGGCATACAGCGCGGATAGCGTCAATTGGGAGAGGATCTGCCCGGGCCGGCCTTTGATTTCGCGCGGCGCCGGGCGCTATCCAGAGGGCGAATACGACTGCGGCTGCATTTACGCCGCCTCGCCTTTGTTGCGCGGCGACAAGATCTTCATCTACTACGGCGGCAGCAATGGCCGGCACAACGACTGGCGCGAAGGCTCGCTTAATCTGGCGACGCTGGACCGAGATCGCTTCGCCGGTTATGTATCGGGAGACGGCTTGGGCGCATCCAGGATTGAGACGACGCCGCTGCCGCTGGCGGCTGCCGCTCTGACGATTAATGCCGAAGTCGAAGCGGGCGGCTGGATAAGAGCGGGCTTGCTTGATGGCAATGGAGCGGCAATCGAAGGCTTCAGCCTCGACGATTGCCTCCCGCTCGTGGAAAGCGGCCTGAACTGCCCGCTTAACTGGCGCAGCGGCCGCGCCCGGCCCGAAACGCGCGACCCGATCCGGATCATATTTGAGTGGAGCCGGACGAAATTGTACGCTCTGAGCGGCGCGCGGCTCGACTAGCCGAACTGTTCGTTCAGGGCGCGCTCGAATGGTTCAAGCGCGCTCGGCAGATTGCGCCGTCCCAAACCCAGGCGGAAGTAGTTGCCCTCGAATTTCATCACATTGGCGGGCAAGACCGTCACGCCTTGCTGTCGCATGGCGGCATCGGCGAAATCCGCGATAGCCAGATCCGCCGTCAGTTCCACCAGGGTGATCGTGCCGCATTGCGGAAAACAGACCCAGAAGAGTTCGTTATAGCGCCGGAAAAAGTCGCGGCAATAGGCGATATTGCCCTGGACGATATCGACCGTTCGCGCCGCCAGCGCCTCCCAATTTTCCAGCCCGATCAAAGCCAGGACTTCGCTCGGGGCGCTGCCGCAAATGGTGGTGTAGCTTTTCAGTTCCTGCAATTCATAGGCGAGCGTCGCATCGCGCGTAATCAGCCAGCCCACGCGCAAGCCCGGCAGACCGAAGCACTTCGATAAACCGCCGAGCACAACCGCCTTCTCGTACAGTTCGCATGCGGATGGCAGACGCGCGCCCGGGTCCTGCTCGCTGAATCGATATATTTCGTCCGAGAAGAGAATCAGATCGTGCTTGCGCGCGAGTTCGACGACGCGCTCGAAGTCGGCGCGGCCGGGCAAATAACCGGACGGGTTATGCGGGAAATTCACGATCAGCATTTTGGTGTCGGGACGAATCATGCCTTCCAGTTCAGCGACATCAAAATACCAGCCGTCTTCACAGCGCTGCTGCCGCCAGAAACTGAGGTCGCAGCCGCTGGCGCGCGCGATCTCCCAAAGCGATTGGAAGCCGGGGTGGATGGCCACCACATGATCGCCGGAATCAAGCAGCGCGTTCATCGTCAGAAATATGCCTTCTTCCGGCACGACTTCAAGCACATGCTCGGCCGCAATGTCCCGGTGCATGGCGGCGATGGCGGCGCGCAATTCCGGGCTGCCCTGGGATTCGGTGTATCCGAGCCAGAGTTTCTCGAATTGCTCGCGCCGTTCCGGGCTGGCATAGGTCAGCAGTTCGTCAAGCGTCAAAGGCTCGCAGTCCGACGAGCTGACGCCGTAGGGCGCGCTGAATTCGTGCTGACGAAAGAAATGTTCGATTTCGAAAGGGGCGTATTTCATAGGATCTGTGACCTCTCAACTTGGCTCGTGTACAACATCAATCACGACGCCGTTGTGGTCGCTCAATTGCGAGTAGTCGGAATCGTACCGGCTGATGTACCGCAGAGAGTTTACCCGCAATTCTGTGGACATGGCGATGTGGTCGATGAAGTGGCGGCTGATGCCAGCGGTGGGTATCAGCCAGCCATCAAAAGTCTCTTTTCGCTTTTGATTGACGGCGCTGCGCGGATATGGATAGTTATAGGCTGGGATCTGCATATTAAAATCGCCTAGCAGGATGGTGCGCATGGGTTCTTTGACGTATGGCAGGAAATCTTCGCGGATTAAACGAGGCAGGAAATCTTCCCTCAAGGCATCGAGATATTCGCAAGCGCCACCCCAAAATTTCTTTCGCTGATCGCCCCATTTCGCATGATTACGGTAATGCGCGTATGGGATGCACATACCGATAATCGTCCATCGCTCGTCGTCAACGAAGGTATTGGCTTTGATGAATCGTCCAGGCGGCATGCCTGGCGCCCCAAGCGTGTCGACATTCGACCAGCCGAAGCGGCTCCACAGCACGACCTTGCGCGCGCCGCGTTTTTCTGCATTGACCCGCCCCGATTTGTTGCTACGTAACAGGCGGCCGCCGTCGGGCATGGCTTCAGGATAGGCTTCCGTTAAACAAATGACATCGGCATCGTAGCTAGCGATCAAGGCGCGGATACGCTCAAACTTGCCATTTCTGGCGCGTGGACTGACAAATTCGGTATTCCAATTCAGTATTCTCATGCTCATGTTACAAGCCCGCTTTGTTGAGTTCATCCTGTAGGGCGGGCAAGCGCGCGAACTCTCGCCGCAAATCGGCAATCAGCGCTTGCCAGCCAGCGCTGTCGTTCATTTGCCGGTACATCTCGCGGACTTCTCGCAATAACTCCGCTGCGCTGGCATAGTCCTTCCTGGTTCTAAGATCAATCTCGGCACGAGCGTAGTTGACATAAATTGGCATAGCGCGGGCCGGTCGCACATGGCGTGATTTTTCCGCCACAGCAAAGTCGAGGCGGTAGTTCACATGCGCGGGGTGATGCCCCGGCCGAAGAGAAACTTTGCCTAAAGCATCCCAAGCCAAATCCCATTCCTCATCATGCAAATAGACCTGGGCGAGTACCGCGTTTGCCTCTTTCCGCTTGAGTTCGCTGACGACCTTTGGGCGGGTGCTCCGCCAGTCCCCGACCGCTTCGGCCGCCGCGCGCAAACTGATATAATTGTTGATATGCGGCTCTCTTCGCATCCGATTTAATTGCCAGCGAAATTCCGCCTGTCCATCACCTTGCTCCCGATGCAAGTCGATGAGCCAGTCTGCAATTCGGCTATCATAGTCGCTTTCGAGCGCCGCTTCCGCTAGTTGAATCGCCGTTTGGTTCTGCTGATGGCCGACGAGCAAATCAAGCCCGCGCCGTAATTCATACGAGGGCTGCAATTTCGCTATGACGCCAGCAGCCTGTTCATAATGTTTCAAGCCAAGCAGAACACTGGCGTATAGATAATGCAACTCTTTCGCTTGAAGGCGCTTGAGAGTCTCTTCTGGATCGGTCGAATCGATTCGGTCCAGCGCCATCAAAAAATATTCAAAAGCCTCGCCGGTCCAATTGCTGTAAAAATCTTTTCCTCTTTTACCCGCCTCAGCTGAGTGAATGCGTTCGCGGATGCGGGGAGTATCGGCCGGCTGCGCGATCTCAAGAATAATCTCATCGGCGTCCTCGCCATAACCAATCCCGCCAAAGTTGATATCCCATATCACTGCGCCAACCAGCGCATTGAGCAGGCGCTGGCGCAAGTCTTCATGTTCATCAATATCGAGATGCGAAAGAGCCTCTTTCAAGCGGGCGACGGTGATATTGATCGCCTCAATATATTGCCCTTCGTCATCCGTTGGATAGTCATTGGCGTTGCACTCTTCGAGAATAGCGCAGTAGATGGCGCTGGCATGGGCATAACTGCCGCGCCAGGCATAGCGGTCGCCCAGGCTGGCGAGTTCGTAAACCTTGTTTTTGGCAGTGTGATCCATCCACTCGCCGCGGAATGCTAAAGCCCCTTTTAATTCATGGCGAATGGCTTGCAGGTCCGGGACTTGATTTGCAGCGCCAGTGTCTGCCACGCGTTCAACAATATCTTCAAGATCAGGGCAGCGTACAAGCATCTCTTCAATGATGTCAAGCAAATCCGTTTTCTCGCGCGACACGAGTCCCTCACGCAGTGTCTTGCGCTTTTCAAAATGTTCTGGCTCGCGCAAATACGCGAGCAACATGGCGACGATATGCTTGCAATCCCCGCCCCAATCATATGCGCAACTACAACTTGCGGCGGCGATTTCCGCGCCCGTGAATTTTGCCCATACGCGGTAAGGTTGCGCGTAGGATCCTTGGCAGCGCGCGCTGATTTCATCGCCTCGGCGAACGGGCGAAGAAATAGCGCCATTTTCATAAAGCGATTCGCCACGCTCAAAACTCCGCTTGTGGGCGCGCTCTTCAATCTGCTGGAGATCTAAGTTGATTTGAGCGGACACTGCTCTCCCTGTAACGCGCCGTTAGCGCTCACCAATCCAGCGTTTTCTCATCGCGGAAGAAGCCGCCCGTCGGCCCGTCATCCGGCAGCGTCGCCGCCCAGACAATGCCGGCTGCGCCTTCCGGAATTGGCCGCCCGCCCGGATTGTTCGGGTCTGTCTCGTAGACACTGACCGCCAATCGCCCGATGATGCAACCGTGAATTTTAGGGCGACATACAATGTCGCCCCTACAACCGACTTAATTCTGGTTTCTCATTATTTTGTTGGAACAACTTCTATATTCTCAGTATATTCAAGAATGTCGCGCAAAATTGGAATAACGATGCTCATTTCACGAAATCTGTAGGGGCGAGCCTTGGCTCGCCCGTAATATCGCCATTTTGCATTCGGGCGACCGCCGCTCGCCCGTACACCAAGTCTCTCTTATACCGTAGGGGCGCCCCTTGGGTCGCTCGCAAGCATGCCGCGAAAACGTTGAGGATTTTTTCAATTACTTCCTTTGAGTTACCTCTGTGTTCTCTGTGATCTCTATGTTCATTTTCCCGCGCGGAACCCGCTTCCCGTCCAGGCCCGCGCGCGGATGCCTCGCCTAAAGTCGCTCGCGCAGCATGGCCGCCATGATCGCCGCGCGCTCCGGCATGGATGATATCTCGCCGTATTCGTTTAGGGCGTGCCCGCCATCGCCGACGATGCCCATCCCGTCCAGCGTGGGCACGCCGAGCGCGGCTGTCTTGTTGCCATCGGAGCCGCCGCCGGTGCTGCCTTCTTCCAGCGCGATGCCCATCTCGGCCGCCAGCCCTTGCGCCCGCTTGAAGAGCGCCGCGATCTCGGGCGTTCGCTCCATGGGCGGCACGCCGATGCCGCCTTCGATGGTCAGAGTCGCTTCCGGATGATGCGGCTGCAAGCTCGTGATATTCTGATGGATGGCTTGCTGATTGACGCGTGTGGTCGCGCGCACGTTGATCTCCACCCGCGCTTCAGCCGGCACGACATTGGGGCGCGTGCCGCCCTGGATAACGCCGACATTGGCGGTTGTGCCGATGTCGTAATTCGTCATGGCCTGCACCGCGAGCACATGATGCGCGATTTCTTCAATGGCGTTGACGCCCCGGGCATGATCTGCGCCGGCATGAGCCGCGCGGCCCTTGGCGCTGATGCTATATTGGCTGACGCCTTTGCGCTGAGTCTTGTAAGCGCCGTCTTGCGGCGGCTCGGTGACAAAGACGACATTGTGGGCCAGGGCCTCGGTTTCGATCTCGGCGCTTGAATGACGGCTGCCGGTTTCTTCATCCGAATTCAGCAGATAGGTGATGGGCTGGTCGGGGAATAGCCCCAGCTCGCGCAGCGCCCGCAGCGCCCAAAGCGCTATGACGATGCCGCCTTTCATATCCATCGCGCCAACGCCGTAGATGCGATCGCCTTCGACCCGCGTCGGCCGCTCCGCCACGGTTCCCACATCCCATACCGTGTCCATGTGGCTGAGGATCACAACGCCGCCGGCGCCGGGATTCCAGCGGGCGCGCAGCACATCGCCGACTTCCCGTTTCGGTATCACCTCAAGCGCGCCGCCCAAGCCCCGCAACTCTCCCGCCAGAGCCGTCCCCAAGGCGTCCACCGCTGGTTTGTGCGAGGTGGGCGACTCCAATTCGATCAGGCGCTTCAAATCGGCGACCATGTCGTCGCTACGCTGGCGCAGATAATCCAGTATGCCTTGATTTTCTTTGGCGGTCATCGCAGTCTGTTCCTTTTTGTCGCTTGCATTTGTCGCTTGCATCGCCAGAGTATACCACTGGACGGCGGATCAGCAGGCCGGCGTTAACCGCGTTCAGGCCGGGCGAGCGGCACAGTTTGCGGCAATCGCGCCAATTCAGCGCGATTATGCGTTAAGATATGTGCAGATCGGACGGAGAATGAAGGTGAATGCTGCATCGCGGATCAAGCGAGATCTCATCGCAGGCCTCGACGAAAGGCGGGCGGAAGCGCGGTCATTCGTCGAATCGCTGCCGCCGCTTCTGCGCGTGCATGCTGAAAGCGGCTGGACGGCGCGCGATCTGGTGATTCATATGACGGCCATCGAAAAGGATATGATCAGGGCGATGCAGAGCGCCATTGACGGCAAAGCCTTCAGCGTGGGCCTGCGGGGACAGGCCACGGTCGTGGAATTGTACGAATTGCGCCGGCGGGAAAGCGCCGCCGAAAGCTGGGAAGCATTGCTGGCGGAATGGGAACGGGCGCGCAATCAACTGCGTGGACTGATCCTGGCATTTCCGGCGGCATTGATGCAGAAGCGTTTTAGCACACCCTTCTTTCAAGATTACAATCTGGCGGAAGCGGTTCAAGCTTGTTGCGCGCATGAAGGACTGCACATCGGCGAAATGCGCGCGGCGCTTGAAGGCTCTTGAGACGACGTTTGCCGACTTCCCGACCGCAGGCGGTCCCGTTGCGCAGCCGATGCGACCGGCCGGAACGAGCAAAGTATAGCGCCCAAGAGTATAAACATTAATTGAGCCAAGCCAATGATGATGCCCTGCGCCAAGCCTTCTGTATTGATTTGCCGGCTTCAGCGCGCGCTCTTGACCGCGGCGCTGATATTATGCTGCCTTGTCCCGCCCATTTTCGCTCAGGATGCCTTGGCGCCCCTGGCGCAGCCGGAGCCGCGGCCCATGCCATCGTCGCTAATGGTGGAAGGCGGGCTGCGCTTGGAAACTTACTTTCCTTCGTTGATACAAGCCGGCGCCGGTTTGCTGCGCTTAAGCGGCGATGGCATCCAAGGCGCGGACTTCAGTTTTCGCGGCGAGACAGGCGCTTTCTTCCCGGTAGAGGGCGATGGCTGGTACGCTCTCGTCCGGGCTGATATGGATACGGCGGCGCGAAATTACGAATTGGCTGTTAGGGCGCAAAGCGACGCCGGCGCCGTCACATTCTCTCGCGACCTGCGCGTGGACCCGGCCGGATACATCTTGCAGCGCATGACCCTCGCTGGCGAACGCGCCTATTTGGTCGATCGCGAAATTGAAGAAGCTGAGTTTGCCACATTGGCCGCGTTGACGCGCTCGCAGCAGCCAGAAGCGCTTTGGGATACGGCCGGCTTTGAGCTGCCGCTGCAAAGCGCGCTGGCGACGCCTTTCGGCGCCTTTCGCATTTTGAATGAAGAGAGAGAAACCCGACACACGGGTTGGGACCAGCTTGCGGCGGTCGGCACGCCGATTCGGGCGCTGGCGGCGGGTGAAGTCTTGTTCGCCGACCGGCTGGAGATTCGCGGCAACACAGTGATACTCGATCACGGCCACGGCCTTTATTCGGCCTACGCCCATTTCTCCGAATTGCAAGTCGCGGTCGGGATGCGCGTCGCCGCCGGGCAGATAATCGGCTTGAGCGGCAACACCGGGCGCAGCAGCGGGCCGCATCTGCATTGGGAAGTGGTCCTGCGTGGCGAGTGGATTGATGGTCTGGTCTTCCTCGATATGTGGCTGCCAGTTTAGTCCGGCGAATCGCAATCGCCTGAGTGGCCGGGCGAGAATTCTCAAAAGAAGACAAAACAAGGTATAATGCGACGAAACCTCGGCACGAGGCGCGCTTGCTATGTCTATGGCGCAGCGCGGACGCAAGCTGGGATGCCGCCGGGCGAGAAGGTCAGGCTCGCTCAGCCAGGAGGGAATGATGCAGCAAAACGAGAGTTTCCGGCTCGTTGTGCGCCGGGGTCCGCAGCCCAACCAAGCCTTTGAGATCAGCAAAGACGCCACCACCCTTGGGCGCGATATCAGCAATGATATCGTCATCAACGACCGCGAGACCAGCCGGCATCACCTGCGTCTGATGCGCTCCGGCGATACGATGACGATCGAAGACCTTGGCTCGACCAACGGCACCTTCGTCAATGGCAAGCGCGTCTCAGGCGTGACGCCGCTGCAGAACGGCGACATGATCGGCTTGGGCGAAACCGTCACCCTGGCCCTTGAGATATTCGGCGCGCAGCAGGCGCCGCTGGCGCCGGCCGCTTCGCAACCACCGACGCCCGATCCATTGCCTTTGCCAGCGGCGGACATGTCGACGCCCGCTCCAGCTTTCACGCCGCCCGCGGATTATGGCTTGCAAGGCAGTCCGCCGTCTCCGGCTGTTCCCGCCGACCCGCTTCTTGCGCCGACCGGCGACAGCATGCCGCCGCAACCGGCCTATCCCCAATTTGCCGAAGGCGCCACCCCGCCGGAACAGCAGCCAGCCTATTACGGCCAGCAGCCGGCCGGCTATCAGATGCCGCCGGCGCCGCCGCAGCAATTTCCCGGTTACGACTACGATCCCTATGCCGCGCGCGAAGAAGGCGGCGGCACGTCGCCTTGGTTGATTTTGGGCTGTTTTGTCTTTTTTGTGCTGGTTTTCGTCTGCTTCGCCGGCATCGCCCTGACGATAATCGATGTTCTCAATCTCTGGTGCGAGGTGCCGGTGCTGGCGGATATCGTCGCCGCTCTCAACCTCGGCTGCTGATTTCCCCCCATCCCCCAGCCCCAAAAGGAGGGAAGGGGAGAGTTGCGCAGCGCAGCAAGTTCTGTCTCAGAATTCCAACGCGGATAGATTTAGTCGCCCCAGGTCCCCGGGCGCATGTTAGCCTGCGCCAAAACGGAATCGGAGGAGCGACCTGTGTTCAATTGGCTTGGCAATTTCTTCAGCGGCCGCCGCAAGCTGCGCAACCGCGCGCCCCACATCGAAAGCCTGGCGACCCACAACCGGCATTTACCGGGCCCACCGCCGGAGCTGCATTCGGCCCGCATTTATGAGCAGTCTCCCTGGGTCTATATCGCCATCAACCGCATCGCCGAAGCGGGCGCGCTGGCGCCGCTGCAAGTCTACCGGCTTGATGGCGAAGAGCGCATCGGCATCAACAACCACCCGCTGGAGCAGCTGCTGGCCAGCCCGAACCCGCTGACCAGCCGCTTCGAACTTTTTGAGCAGACCCTGGGCGCGCTTGAGCTGCATGGCAATGCCTACTGGTTTCTGGCCGGCGACGAACGGGGCCGGCCGCATGAAATCTGGCTGCTGCGCCCCGATCGCATGACAGTCGTGCCCGATGCCACGCGCGTTGTAGCCGGATATCTTTACGAAATCGCGGGCCAGCATATCCCGCTTGACGCGGTCGAGGTCCTGCATTTCCGCCGCTGGCACCCGAACAATGACTTCTATGGCTTGTCGCCGATCACGGCGGCGCGCGGGGCAATCCTCAGCGACCGGCACATGGCGGATTGGAACCGGCAGACCTTCGGCCAGGATCATGGCGTGCCGGCCGGCATCGTCAACATCCGCGACTTCATCTCCGATACCGATTTCGAGCGGCTCAAGCGCGAATGGCGCAATTATTATGGCGGCACGGCGCGCAAGACCGCATTCCTGCGCGGCGGCGCCATGGAATGGCAGAACATCGGGCTCAGCCACACCGACCTCGATTTCTTGCAGGGGCGCGTCGCCCAGCGCGACGAAATCCTCAATATCTTCGGCATTCCCGTCGGCCTGGTCAGCGAGAACGCTACGGAAGCCAATGCCAAAGTCGCCGAGCGCCAGTTCATCGAGCGCACGCTCTGGCCCAAGCTGGTGCGCATCGCCCAGAAGATCAGCGCCGAGCTGCTGCCCTTCTACAGCGGCGATCTGGTGGCCGAGTTCGATGACATCCGCCCGACCGATACCCAGGCGCGCCTGGCCGAAATCCGGGCGGCTTATCCGCTGCTGAGCATCAACGAGCTGCGGGCGCAATATTTCCAGTTGCCGCCTGTGGCCTGGGGTGAGGAAGCGGTTGGCGCGGACACAAACCCCCTATTGCGGGAGAATACCGGTAGGGGCGACCTGGCAGGTCGCCCGCCATCTGCTACTGCTGAGGTCGCCCATAAGTCCGCAATCGAAACCGAGCTGGCGCAGTGGGAGCGTTTCGCGCTGAATCGGCTGGGCGAGGCGGAGCAGACGCGGCCCTTCGAGGTGAAGGCGCTGCCGGATGAGCTGGCTTTCGAGGTCAGCGCGGGTTTGATGTTCGCTGGGGATCGGCAGGTGGTGAAGTCCGTGTTTGCGGGTGTGCGGGAGAGGCTGGACTAAGTACGCTGTAGGGGCGAGCCGGTGGCTCGGCCGTCGCCTTCACGGAATTCTGTCAAGAAATTCCAGCGCGGCAATCATCGCAATGCCCGTGCCCACAATCCATTTAATGAGCGTGGCCTGCATGGCTTGTAGGTCTGCTTTTGTCGCCAGGTGCGGATATGCGCCTTCCAATCGTGCCACCCTTTCACTCAAGTTTGCTGGGGGCTGGAGCGTATCATTCGCTATCTCGGATGCCATCGTAGTTACTTTCTCAGTGTCGACGCAACACTATTGTAACGGATTTGGCAGCTTGATTCAATTGCTGCTGCGTCCTTCCGCTTCAAGCTCGCGCTCGATCTCGCGCAATGCTTCGCGCGCGGGCATTACATCGCCATTCTTCATCTGTATCAGGCTGATGCGCAGGTCTTCCATGAACTCCGCTTGGGCGGGCGTGAGTTCTTCGAGATCAGTTTCGTCAAGCTGCTGCGGCGCGGACGCTTTAGGTAATGGGTTGGGGTTGGACATGCGGGGCGCTCCTATCGAGCATTGATACTCAGGCTTCCGCCGAGTTAAAGCGAGTATACCATGCGGTAGGCGGTGTGGCAAAAGGTCTGTTCGCGCGGGATCGGGAGAGCGTGAAGAGTGTGTTTGCGGGGGTGCGGGAGGGGCTGGGTTGATTGAACTACAGAGGGCGCAGAGACATGACAAAAAGAAAATGTGGGAGGCGTCACTCCCACACTTTCAATGCCGCAATCGAACTAGGGTTTGCGCGGACCCACACGCTCCCAAGTTCGATCTGGCTCTTGTGTCGGCGGCAGTCTGTCGCCTGGGTCGATGGTCACTACGCGCGGCTTATCAACTTGCCCGCCGCGAGGACCCCGCTCTTCGTACTCGCCCGGGCGATCAGCGATTTCGCCGGGTTTCTGCTTTTCAGCCATGATTGGCCTCCTGCAAACTAATGTTGCTCAACTACGGACTGGTTTGGGTCACGAACCCTTTGGCGGACGTGGCGGTCGCGGAGGTTTCGGGACTGGCGGTGCCGGTGGCCGCGGCCGCCCTGGTGGAGCGGGCGGCTTTGGTTCCGGCCTTCTTGGCGGTCGTACCGGGTTGGGAATACGCGGGATGCGCTTACTCATTACACTGGCCCCCGCCAGACGGCCCCCTTGTTACAGGACCTTATCGGTGGAAACTTCTCACCTGCTGTTAAGCGAATTCGTTGTTCCTCCGGCGTTGGGCGGGGCGTTCTTGTTCCGTCTGTATACCGCACCCAATCGTAGCGGCCGGCGCGTGGTGCTACTTGACCTGTTCTGTACTCTGACATTTTCTTACCTCGCTGAGATGATATATGATTGACTTGATTGGCGGCGCATCGGTAGTTGCGTACCGATACCTGTCATGGCAACTCTCGGAACGTGGGCGGCGGCGCTTGATCTCAGGATCAGGCTTGCCGCTGCTCATTTTTGACTTGATACGGATTCACAGATATAATATGTCTGCATGGCCTCACCTTTGTTTAAGCATAATATGAATGTACCTTAGCAATTTTTCTATTACGTGTCAAGGCCTCGTCGCCAATGGGAAGGAGAATCTGTCAACTTGAGGTTGAATATCTGCTGAACTCGTGTTCTACTACCGGGCTTATAGCACATATGTTCTAAGGAGTTTGATATGAACGAGGATCAGCATACTTTTGGCAAGCAACTCAAAAAGTTGCGCCATTGGAAAGGTAAGTCGCAGCAGGAGGTAGCCGAGGAGCTCAGTGCAAATTACGCCGGATTTGCTATTTCACAGACAAACATTTCACATTTGGAAAGGCGACGGGAAGCGCCAAGACAAGAGCTCTTGAGCGTGCTTGCGGATTACTATGGGGTATCCCTAGAGTTTTTCTTTCAAGATCCGGGCGACTCCTATGAAGAGCGTAAACCGAGAATCGGCCAGTTCTTGGATTCTCTCGCGGTAAGGGCTGATGAGTCGCGTGGATTGCTGTTTCATACTGATGACAACAGTTCAGGAGACAAAGATACGTTAGATACTACTAGTAATCTCCGAAAGTGGTATTCGGACATTGAATCCGAAGAGGAATAACGATGCAGGAGCCCGTAAAGGCTGAGGCTGAATTTACGAACAAGGACATAGTTCGATTTTTGCTTGAGAAAAGTAAAACATTCGAACCACCCACAAATGCCGACGCCATTACAAGTTGCTTAGAGCTCAAAGTTCGATGGTTCTCTCATCATGAGCACAATTTGAGTCCCAAGATTCGTGCATATCTTCTGCCGGCGAGGCTTGAGATCGGGATCGCACGAAATCTCTCGCCCCATCGGCGCAAGTTCAGCATATTGCACGAGGTTGGTCATTACGTTAATCCAGGCCACTGGGAGAGCCTTGCGGCCAACGATATGTTGCTAGATGATGACAAGACCTTAAGGGATTATTCAGTAGTGGCAAGAGAAATGGAAGCGAACCGATTCGCAGCGGACTGCATTTTTCAATTGGATCGCTTCCAAAGTGATGTGTCAAAGCTGCCCATAAATTGGGCAAATATTAGCATGATCGCTAGGCTTTATGATACTTCTGTTATTGCGACTGCTCGGCGTTGGGTAGAATGTTCGAATGTTGCGTGTGCTCTGCTCATATTTGTTCCCAGTCCGTCTGACGACTCTGACTCTTTGAGATATTCGTATATGATTGCATCAGATAGCTTCAAAGAAACATATTTCGCGCGGCTCCCTAAGTTCGACATACCTAATGGTTCTGTAGTCGTCCAAGCCTTCCGGGACTCCATCGGATACACAGACCTTTGCGAACAACTTCCCGTGGAAGTGAACAAACAAGTACGACACTTCGATATGCCGCTGTTTGCAACACCATATGGCGTCTACGGATTAATGGTGGTTTGAGAATCGTGATCCGGCCTACATCAAATCCCGCTGACTCTCACCGGCCTCGCTCACATCTCCCCGCTTCCAGCGCGCCGCCCGCTGATGCGTCCCATGCTGCGGCGGCATGCCGACGCCCGCGCCCTCAAACAAATCCCCAATCGTCAAGATCTGCAGCCGCCGATACTTCTTTCCCCAAGCCGGCGACTCGTACCAACCCGCCGCCAGCGCCTCTTTAATCATCGCTTGGGTCGGCTTTTCCAGCGTGATGAAGAGGCCGATGGCCGCGCCCTCCCGATCGACCGTGCCCTTCAAGTCGCGGATGTCGCCCGCTTTCACCGCGCCCGACTTGACCTGCGCGATCACCGTCTGCGGCTTCTTCTTGCCCTTGGCATCTTCATCGAAGAAGTTAATGACGCCGTCGATGCCGGCGTCCGCGCCTTTCTTGCCCCTCCGCGAACCGGCCGAGCCGCCCACCGGCTTGGCCCGCACCAGCGACAGCGCCCACCACTCGAATTGATAGCGCCCCTCGTTGGCCGAATCCCGCGCCAGTTCCCGCGCCCCATCGACCGTGGCCGGCTCGCCGATGACCGCGTAATCCGCCCCCGAGACCAACTCGAACATATCCTGCAGGCGGTACTTCTGCAGAGCGATGCTCAGGTGCGTGATGTCAATGCCGATCCAGCGCCGTCCCAGCTTGTGGGCGGCGGCGATGGCGGTGCCGCAGCCGCAGAAGGGATCCAGCACCACATCGCCTTCATCCGACGAGGCGCGGATGATGCGCTCCAGCAAGGCTTCGGGCTTTTGCGTCGGGTAGCCGAGGCGTTCTTTGGCTTGTCCAGCGAGAGGATTGATATCCGTCCAAATGTCTTGAAGTGACACACCGGGCATCTCATCCAGGAAACGCTTATACATAGGAACATTGCCCGGTTTTGTTTGGATTACTCTGCCTTCTTCAATCAATCGATTCATTCGTTCCTCAGAGTATCTCCAGTGACGCCATACTCCCATTACTTCATAAAATGGATTGCCTTTTGACGCACCTCCTGGTCCCAACAGATTATCGAGACGGTATTTCCTTCCGGCATCGTCAACCTTGTTATAGAACTTTCTAACGTATTCTGGATCATGCGGAGTAAATACTGTGTTGCGAGTTGCGCTGTCAGTTCTCGTGTAGAAGAGAATTACGTCATGTACCCTTCCCATGTGAAGGACATTACCTTGTGACCTGTCGCTATGTGCCGAACTACGCTTCCAAATAATCTCGTTTTGGAAACTCGCTGCTCCGAAGATAGTATCGAGAATAAGTTTCAAATAATGACTCGCAGTCGGGTCGCAATGCAGATACAAGCTACCGGTCGGCTTCAAGACCCGATGCAGTTCCACCAGCCGCGCCGTCATCATCACCAGGTATGCCATCATCTGGTTGCGCTCGATCAGGTCCATCAGCGCCGAAATCGCCGTGGCGACCTTGTGCGGCGCGTGCACGACCAGGTCGTCGTATGTGGCTTCGGCCGTCTCGCCCCAATGCCAGGTGTCCTCGAAAGCCGTGATCTGCGCTTCGCTGTCGGCGCCGCTCTCGGACTTGAAGAGCACGTTGTAATTTCGATTGCTGTTGAAGGGCGGGTCGAGGTAGATGAGGTCGACGCAGGCATCCGGGAAGTATTCCCGATTGCGCAGGATCTCCAGGTTGTCGCCGTAGTAGAGCCGGTTTTTCATTCGCTGCCTCGCGGGTTGATTGGCGCGACAAGTATAACATAGGGGAGCGGCGAATAATTGTTTGTAGGGGCGAGCCTTGGCTCGCCCGCCGAAGCTCAAAACTATGTTGAGACGATCCTCGACTCCCCCGCCGGAGCGCAAAACTATGTTAAGACGCCATCGGCTCGCCCGCATGACTTGTGATTTTCGCCGCTCCCGCCGATTCGGCTATGTTGACAGAGGCGAGACGGGGACTTATGATATGGGGGGAATTGTGGTAACTGCGTCTAGGGCATATATCTAAGGGAATGTTCGTAAACCACAGATTTGCTAGTCTATGAATTGAGCTTCTGAGGACATTCATGGCATACGACATACGCAAGATTGCCAATTCTTTCTACTTGCCCAAGCATTCTTTTTTGCGCGGCTTGGCAAGTCTATTGGACTTCACTAGGTCAGAAAGCCAAGAGTTCACCGACGAAATCCTCGCGCGCTCCGATGCGGACGCCATGCGCGCCGATTGGGAAGCGGTTGGCGCCAGTCTGTGGTGGGCAGTAGGCGAACATGAGAAGCGCGCAGCAAAAGGAAACAGTGCGTGAACGACACTTTGGCGCTTGGAGTGGGAGGATAACATGGCTGCTGGGAAAAGGAATGCATTCCTGCGCGGTTTTGGCGGGTTGTTCAGTTGGGTTGATGTGCTGAACCGCCGGATGCTTGCCGAGACGCCCGCGGAAGCTGATGCCGAGGCGATACGCGGGTATTGGGAAGAAGTGGGCGGATATCTGTACGATGCCATGGGCATATATGAAAAAGAACACAGGGTCTATGTGACCAAACGAGAAGCGCAAAAATGCAAGAATCCGGAGAACGACCAGAATCTGATATCTGTGTAGAAGCCCACTTTGAACAGTTTTCTGGCCCAATCCCGCCCCCTAGCGCAATGCGGGATTACGAAGATGTATTGCATGGCAGCGCCGACCGCATTATGTCAATTGCGGAACGGGAGCAGAAGTTTCAAATCGCCTACGCAATGTGCGGACTCGTATTTGGCTTTATAGCGGCGTTGGCATTGATCGCCCTCAGCGCCTATGTCGTTTCTCTGGGATTTGCCTGGCAAAGCGTTGGCGTCGTCATCGGCAGCATCGCTGGGACGGCCGGCACTTTCATCTACAGCAATCGCGCTCGCCGCCAACTGTTGAAAGAGAGACGCGAAGCGATGCGGAATCCACCGGCGCGTCCTAAATTACCAGATAGCGGTAGCGACCCCACATGACAAGCTAAGAAAATATCTCAGTAGTGCCAACAAAGTAATAAGAAACCGTTATTCAAGTCAAGATGCAGGGACGAAACTTGCCTCGCCCGAACCTGCCAGGCGCTTCTTTCGCTGAATCCCAAGTGATTCTCATAATCATTGCGGATAACGCAGAAGCGGACCGGCAAGCAAGCTGGGCCAGGTTGGGTAGTGTATCGAAGTCGGTTGAAATTCCAATGAACCAAAATCAACTTCACCACAAATGCACAAAGGACACAAGTAACATCAGGAAAGTAATGCAACAATCTGAAGAACGTTGTAGGGGCGATTCGGTCGCCCGCCGACAAAAGCGCGAATTTTCGGGAGACACACAGTGTCGCCCCTACATATCGACCTTATGCTGAATTTCGCATGGCTAAATTGATTCTACTGAGAAAAGGGCATATTTCGTACACGGTTCTCGACTCTCTCGTTTTTCTCGGTGTACTCGGTGGCAAAGTTTTTTCTGTTTCAACCGAAAAGGATACACTACCCCAGGTTGTCGCATTCCGTCAGCGGGATATGCGGTGGCCTGTCGCCTACTCGCGCAAGACGACCTGCAATATTTCGCCGGATCCGATGTCGGCGCTGAAC
>JAJDUC010000036.1 GCA_022826865.1 Anaerolineae bacterium | reverse complement strand
ATTTTCCCCTCAAATTATGTAATCCGTAGGGGCGTTTCGCTGAAACGCCCGCAATTTGCAGGCCATTTTCAACGGGCGTCTCACGAGACGCCCCTACACTTTCGCAATTTTCGTAGCGAACCGCTCATTATGATTTTGATGCAATTGCCCTGCAAAACAAACCGAATCCATTCTTCACGTATGCGCGAATTGCATTACAATACGCATTAATCTTGTAACAGTCACAGGCAACCTGCGTACATGCCGGAGCGGAGCGCTATGGCAGCAAATGCCTCGTCAGCCGAAGAACTGCGCTCGCGCGATGTAAGCGCAGCGCGGGGTTTTTTATTGCGCGGCGCGCTGCTGATCGTCGTCGTCGCTGCTTTCATGTCCGTTGGCAATGTCAATATCGGCGCCATCGGGCAAGGTCTGGGTTATGCGCTGGCCGGCGTTACGGTCTATCTGACCTTCCGCGTTCTGGGCTTTGTGGATCTGACAGTGGATGGCGCCTTTCCCATTGGCGGCGCCACCTGCGCAGTGCTCATCGTCAACGGGCATTCGCCTGAAGTGGCGATTCTGGCCGCGTTTATTGCCGGCGCGCTGACCGGTTTGGCGACCGCCCTGATCGACATCATATTCAAAATTGAAGGACTGCTGGCCAGCATCATCGTCATCACCGCCGCCTACACCGTCACTCTGCATATCATGGCCGGCCGGAGCAACATACCGCTCCTCGGCGAGGAGACCTTGATCAGCCGGCACTCCAAAGCCTGGCGCGCCTGGCTGATTGAGCAATTCGGCGATGGCATGCGCCGTCAATCCACAAACCTGCTGGAGATCATGCTCTTCGGTGTCATCGTCATCATTGTCCTGTTCATCCTTTACCTCTTCCTGCGCACCGAGGTCGGCTTGGCGATTCGCGCCAGCGGCAAAAACCCGCAGATGGTGCGCGCGACCGGTCTCAATCACAATATGATGATCGCGCTCGGCTTGATGGTGGCCAACGGCCTGGCGGGCGTCGCCGGTTCCTTGGTCGTGCAGCAATTCGGCTTTGCCGATGTCAGCCTCGGTTTCGGTTTGATCGTTCGCGGCCTGGCGGCGGTCATCATTGGCGAGGTGCTGCTGCGTCCGCGCAGCGTCGGTCAACTGCTGATTGCCGCCGTCACCGGGATGCTGATATTTGACATCTCCCGCGCCTGGATCTTCAGCGCTCTGGATTTGCCGACGACCGATATTCAGTTCGTCAGCGCGCTGGTTGTCTTGGCGGCATTAGGCGCGCCCAGGCTCTACGATCGCTGGAAAACTTACCGACAGAGACATAGCGGATAGGCGGCATCATGCTCTCGCTGGACAATGTGTCGGTTACTTTCAACGCCGGTACGCCAAACGAAGTTCGCGCCCTGCGGGAGCTTTCGCTCTTCGTCGAAGATGGCGAGTTTATCACCGTGATCGGCTCGAATGGGGCCGGCAAGAGCACGCTCTTTAACGTCATCTCCGGCGCTGTGGAAGTGGATAGCGGTCGGATCCAATTGGACGATCAAGATATGACCTATTGGCCCGAATATCGCCGGTCGCACGATATCGGTCGTGTTTTTCAGGATCCTCGTCTAGGCACATGCCCGGGACTGACCATCCGCGAAAATCTTTCCCTGGCCGCGATTCACGGCCGCCGGGCCGGTTTGCAGCGCGACGTGAAACGCTCGCAAGAGGCCTGGTTTTTCCAACAGCTCGAACAGCAGCAGCTGGGATTGGAACATCGGCTTGATGCCGATGTCGCTCTGCTCAGCGGGGGGCAGCGTCAAGCGATTACCCTGGTCATGGCGACCTTAACCAAGCCGAAGCTGCTGCTGCTGGACGAGCATACCGCCGCGCTGGATCCGAATGCCGCTGAGCAAGTCATCGCTCTGACGCAGCAGTTGGCGGAATCGCATGAATTAACCGTGGTCATGATCACGCATAGCATGCAGCAAGCCTGTGTTTTGGGAGATCGCGTCATCATGATGAACCGCGGCCGGATAGAATTTGAAATCGCCGGCGAAGAGCGTCAAAACCTGAAGCCGTCTGATTTGATCGATCGCTTCCATTCATTGGAGGGCGCGACCGAACTCTCCGACCGGCAGTTGCTCGGTTAAGCCCTGGGGCGGGCAATGGCGCGCGCCGGGCATCCATGCCATAACTGTCTCGCAGACCGCGCTGAACTTGAACCCAGGCGGGATATTACAGCCAGCATCGCCGAAGCCCGCGCTTTTCAGCGAAATGAGGACTGATGATTCTGCAACGCTGGAGGATCTACATGCTGAGAAAAGCTGTGCTTTTGCCCATCCTGATAACGCTGCTCTTGGCCCCCGCCGTAATTGCGCAGGACGACGGAAAACCGACGGTGGCTTTTCTAAAATGGGGCGATTCAAGGAACGTGGCCTTAGCTGAAAAAGCCATCCTGGATATGTTGGAAAGCTATGGCCTCATCAACGGAGATGAACGCGCCATGTTGGATGAGGAACGCTCATTTGAAGGCGAGAACCTGAATTTCATATATGGCGACGCCTTGTTTGACCGAATGGAAGCGAATGCCATCATAGACAAGGCCATCGACAGAGGCGCGGATGTCCTGGTCACATTTACCACGCAGATGACGCAAATTACCTACTATGCCATACACGAATTTATTGACCCGCCCAAGTTGATATTCACCGTGACCTCCGGACCCTATATTACCGGGGTGGCCGATTCTTCGTGCATCAAGCCGGACTTCGTCATCGGCACCGTGCCGGTCACGAATTATGAGGACATCGTGCCTTTGTTATTGCTGCAAGATCCGAATATGCAAGTGGTCGGCGCGATATACTCGCCGGCGCAGCGAGCCAGCGAAGTTGGCGTGGCGCGGATTACCGCAATCGGAGAGTCACTGGGCTTAACGGTCGAAGCCGAGTCCATCATGGCGACGCCGGACCTGTATCAAGCGGTCGACAATCTGGCGAACCGAGGCGCGGAAGCGATAATCATTCCGATCTTCACTTTTCAGGGTTTTCAACTGCTCCTGTCTTTGTCCTACGACTACGGACTGCCGGTGGTCTTTTCCGCGCCCCAAAACGCATACCGCGGCGGGACGATCGGCGGCGGTTTCTTCGGACTGTACAAACAGGGCGCGATCGCTGGGAACATGCTGATCGCGTATCTTAACGGCGATATCGATATCGCCAAGACCAGCATCTATGAAAGTGATGACTTTGCCTTTGCCGTCAATCTTGACGCTGCCGACTTGCAGGATGTTGAGATATCGCAAGCATTGCTGGATGGGGCGGCATACATCGTTGAAGACGGGCAGACGGCGCAGGGTGTCACGGCCGATTACCCCGAGGTAGATATCACGCTGCCCGACATGCCCTTGGAGGAGCGGCGCGCCGCCGACCTGGCGCTGCTGGCGGAGCTCGAGTGTACGCCGAATATCATCGCCGAGCAGCAGGCGGCGCTGGACGCGGCTGAATAAGCTGCATATTTTCCACTATCACAGAAAGAGTTGAAATGATGCGCAAAGCATTGCTAATCCTAATCATCTTCTCCTTGCTGCTGACGCCGGCGGCATTGGCGCAAGACATGGAAAATCCCACTATCGCTATCTTGCGCTATGGCCGGACATCCGTGAATGACCTGACCAAAAAAGGCATCCTGGACATGCTGGAAGCCTACCAGTTCATCAATGCCGATGAGCGCGCCTTGCTGGATGAAGAAGAAGACCTGGAAGGCGAACGCATCAACATCTTTTGGGGCGATGCCGGCATGGATTTGCCGACCGCCAATATCATGGTCGAGAATGTCTTGGACCGCGGCGCGGACATTTTACTGACGCTGCATACGCCCTTGACGCAAGTCACCGCCAATCTCACGCAGGACCTCGAGCAGCCGCCGCTGATCATCTTCAGCATCGTGTCCGCGCCTTACACCGCGGGCATCGCCGATGCGCCTTGCATCAAACAGGGCAATATCACCGGTACGCAAGCGCAAGCGCCTTATGACCAGTTCTTGCCGCTGGCGCGCCTGCAGGACCCGGACATTAGCACAGTCGGTATCATGGTGAACGCAGCCGAGCCGAACAGTGTCTTCGGGGTGGCGGAAATCACAAAATATGCTGAAGCCCTCGGGATAACCGTTAAATCCGCCCCGTTAGCGAATTTGTCCGATGTGCCAGTGGCGACAGAATCTTTGCTGGACAGCGGCGTCGAGGCGCTATTGGTTTCCTTCAGCACGGTCGAGTACCGGGGCTTGTCCGCCGTCGTGGAATTGGCGGCGGAATATGGTGTTATCACGATTGGCAATACCGTCGGCAGGGTAAACCAAGGCTCGCATATCGGCGCCGGCTTCGAAGACTTTTATCGCGAAGGCGTCGTTGTCGGGCGCATGCTGACCGCGCATTTGGAAGGCAGCATGGATGTTGCCGCGCTATCCATCAACGCTTTGCCCAGCTTTGGGGTCGCGCTGAATTTGGATGCGGCGGCGGAGGCTGGCGTCCGTTTTTCGGATGAGCTGCTGGAGTTGGCGGATTATGTCATCCAAAACGGCGAAAGCACACAAGACTTAACCCCGCCCAGTCTGGCCGACATGCCCCTGGAAGAACGGCGCGCGGCCGATTTGGAATTCCTGGCTGGGCTGGAATGCACCCCCGAGATGATCGCCGAGCAGCGGGCGGCGCTGGACGCGGCCGAATAAGCTGCGTAATTCACACGAAGAACTAGAAGGAGCAGGCATGTTTCGGAACATCTTTCTAATGCTCATCTGCCTGGCAGTGCTGATTACGCCGGCGGCATTGGCGCAAGAAGATGAAGTTCCCACCATTGCCTTTCTGCGATTTCTATCCGGAAGCGCAGAAAACATCGCCGAACCCGGCGTATGGGATATCATGCAGGCGCATGGGCTGATTACGTCAGCCGAGCGCATATTGCTGGATGCGAATGAAGACCTGAACGGCAGCATATCAATGTCATTTGGCGGGACGCGGCCAACGAAGTAAGCAACATCAACGTCATGGTGGAGGAGGCGCTGGATCGCGGCGCCGACATCCTGCTGACTTTTTCCACGCCGGTCACCCAGATTGCGGCGAACATCACCAAAGAGATGGATGACCCGCCGCTCCTGTTCTTCGCCATCGTCAGCGCTCCTTATACCTCCGGCATCGCTGATGCCTCTTGCATCAAGATGCCGCATGTCACCGGTACGCACCTGACGATTCCTTACAAGCAATATGTGGCATTGTCCAAGCTCCAGATGCCCGATGTCCAGACCATCGGCACGATAGTTGATACGGCGCAAGGGAATAGCGTTTATGGCGTTAACCAAATCACTAAATTCGCGGAGGAGCTGGGATTGACGGTTGAAGCCGCTCCCATCGTGTCGGCGGCTGACCTGCCCCAGGCGACCGCCAGCCTGGCTGACAAAGGCGTCGATATGTTGATGATTGGCCTGGGCTATACCGAAGCGAGGGGTATACCAGCCATCATTGGCGTGGCGGAAGACTACGGCATTCCGGTCTTCGGCGCGTCCCCGCGCTCGATTCATCTCGGCGCGTTGGTCGGCGCAGGCTTTGATGATCTCTACGGCGAAGGCGTGACCGTCGGGCGGATGATCGCCGCTTATATCGATGGCGCGCTGGATGTCAGCAAGACCGGCATCAGCTCCAGAGTGGACCTCAGCGTGGCTGTCAATCTCGATACGGCTGAGGAATTCGGGGTTACCGTCGCCGATGCCATATTGGATCAGGCGGTCATGGTGATCGAGGACGGAGAGCTCAAAGTGCTAAGCGCCCCTCCCAGACTGTCGGAGATGACACTGGAAGAGCACAAGGCACAGACCACGGCCTTCCTGGCCGAACTGGAATGTACGCCGGAGCGCATCGCCGAGCAGCAAGCGCAGTTGCAAAATGCGGAAGAGTAGCTACAATGCGCCCTCTATTCATCATCTTGAGGGAATCGACATGTTACGGAGACGCATTGTACTAACGCTGGTCATACTGGCTTTGCTGGTGGCGCCAGCAGCCTTGGCGGATGAGGACAATCCAACGATCGCCTTCCTGCGCTATCGAGCCACTGGCACGGAAGATATCACCAAACCCGGGATTTGGGATGTCTTGCAGGCTCATGAGTTGATTTCGCCATCCGAGCGCGAATTGCTGGATGAGAACCTGGATCTGAACGGCGAGCATATCAACGTCATTTGGCTGGACGCGGCCAGCGACGTGACCAACATCAACGCGATGGTCGAGAAGACCTTGGATCTCGGGGCCGACATTCTGCTGACATTTTCAACGCCGGTCACGCAAATTACGGCAAACATCACTAAGGAAATGGACGACCCGCCGGCGATGTTCTTCGCCATCGTCAGCGCTCCCTATTCCGCCGGCATCGCCGATTCGCCTTGCATCAAGATGCCGCATGTCACCGGCACGCACATGTCGATTCCTTACGAGCAGTTTGTGGCCCTGTCCAAGCTCCAGCAGCCCGATATTCAGACTATCGGCACGATAGTCGATCCGGCGCAAACGCAAAGCGTCTATGGCGTTAGCCAAATCACTGAATTTGCACAAGCGCTGGGCTTGACTGTAGAAGTCGCCTCCATCGCATCGGCGGCTGATCTGCCCCAGGCGACCGTAAGCCTGGCGGACAAAGGGGTGGAGATGGTGATGATAGGCGCAGGCTACACGGAGTCGAGGGGCATTCCGGCTGTCCTTAACGCGGCGAAAGACTACGGTATTCCCGTCTTCGGCGTTTCCCCTCGCTTCATTTATCATGGCGCGCTTGTCGGCGCGGGCTTTGATGATTTTTATGGCGAAGGCGTGACAGTCGGGCGGATGATCGCCGCTTATATTGACGGCGCGCTGGATATCAGCGCAACCGCGATCAGCTCCAGAGTGGACATCGGCATGGCCGTCAATCTCGATACGGCTGAGGAATTCGGGATTACCGTGGCCGATTCCATCTTGGATGGGGCCGTCATGGTAATCGAGAACGGAGAGTTGACTGTATTGAGCGAGCCGCCGAGCTTGCCGGAGATGACGCTGGAAGAGCGCAAGGCGGATGACGCCGCCTTCCTGGCCGAGCTCGAGTGTACACCGGAGCGCATCGCCGAAGAACAGGCGTCGCCCGGATCGGCGCGGGATTAACCCCGGCAAGCAATAACCTCAGAATGCGACAAAGGGCAGCTGACAACAGCCGCCCTCTTCGTTTTCAGTAACGTCTGTTGTCACGAGGAATCTTGAGTGGAGGACCGCCGTATTAACTTTGCTCGACTTCCCAAATCCGGCTTTCTCGGGCATTAAAGAAGCCTTGATTGGTCGCTTTCATACGCCAGATATTCACTGAGCGAAAAACTGTCGGCTCATAAAATGAATAGCCGCGCAGCTGCCTGGCGGCGCGGTAATCCATGTCACAGGCGACCAGCGCCTGCCGGTCGTTGACGAAAACTTCCACCAGGTATTTGTCGACGAAGATCGTCATGCGAATGTCTTCGCCGGCGGGCAGGTCGGCAACTGCGAAGGGCGCTTCGGTATCGCCGACGCGCAAGCGGCCGTACTCCGGCAGGAAGAGCACGGGCAGGCCAGCGCGCGCCTCATCAGCGAAGAGCTGCAGGCCAAAGCGCTTGCGGTCGGCTTGAGAACGCTCGACTACGATTTCGATTTCATAGGCGTCGCCATCCAGTTCGGCGATGGGCGCGCTCGCCAGCAGTTCGGCATCGCTGTTGCTGGCGGGGACTGCAACAGCCTCGAGCCGGACGCGATCATGACGCAGCGTCTCCAATTCACGCAGCGGGCGCATACACAACTGCCCATCCTGGCCCAGCCATAGCTCGCGCGGCAGCGATTGTATGCTGCGCTCGGCGATGTCGGTGTGCAGCGAGCGCAGCCAGGCCCACATGACGCGCCGTCCATCGGGCGTCAGCACCGACTCCGGCGCGAAATAATCGCGATCCAGCGCGGAATAAAGCGATTGCTGCGGGCGGCGCCAATTCATGCGGCCGTGGCTCTGCGGCGCGAATTGTTCGGCTGCGCTATCCCAATCGCCCAGGTAATAGCGGCAGCCATAGGGGTGGCTGATGCATAGCAGCATCCACTTGCCGCCGAGCTGAAAGAAATTTGGGCAGGAGATATCTTCGCCGATGGCGGCACCGGGCAGTTCACTTTGCAAGAAGTCGCCCAGATAGGTCCAGGACTTGAGATCATGCGAGCGCAAAATCGGCGGTTTCTGGCCGCCGGAGATGGCGTAATAGGTATCGCCAATCAAGAAGCAGTCCGGATCCCAGTGCCTCATGTCCGGTTGCGCGCCGGCCTCGGTGAGTGGCTCTATGGCATAAGGTTTTTCCCAGGCGGACAGTTGGCGATCCGCAGCCAGGGCAATGAAATTACGTCCGGAATTCTGCCCGTGATATATCGCGGCGGGCCTGCCCTCTTTGGTCAAGAAGCCGGTGCCGCTGAACATGCCGTGTCCGGTGAAGAACGGCTGCAGTTTGGTCGTCTGCCAAGTCCAGCGCAGCATGTCTTCGCTGGTCACATGCACAAAGGCGTAAGAGTGCCCGCCCCGCCAGCGATGCTTCAAGATGTAATGCAAGTGACAGACGCCGTCGAGAAAGAAGATGGCGTTGGGGTCGCCCGGCGAGCTGTCTTCGCCCGGGTGCATCAAGTGAAAGTTAAGCGCCTGGTCATCCGTTACTGTTGTCGCCTTCACGTTCGTCCGCCTCATGATCCGATTCCAGAGCACGCTGACGATACCACATGCTTGAGCCATAGGCGACATCATCGAATGTCGCGGCGACGTTCCGGCGAATGCCGGACGCCGCGATCCATCGCCCTCTTCCTGTTTGCCGGCGAAAATGTTAGATTGGCGCATGCAATCCGCTGACGAGGAATTGAGCCATGCAAGTCGCGCGTCTGCACGGGCCAAGGGACATCCGTCTTGCTGACGAGCCGGAGCCGCCGCGGCCAAGAGCGGGCGAGGTCACACTCAAGATCGGCGCAGTCGGCCTCTGTGGCAGCGACCTGCACATGTATGAGACCGGGCGCATCGGTTATACGATTGCAAGCGAGCCTTTCGTCCTCGGGCATGAGTTTATGGGCCAGGTGATCGCCTTGGGCGCAGACGCGCTTGACGGCGAGCATAAGCCGCTGCGCATCGGGCAACGCGTCGCTGTCGAGCCGGCCGTGCCTTGCTGGCGCTGCGAACTCTGCGAGAACGGCCATCCCAATCTTTGCCCGCATCACTATTTTTATGGTCTTTTCCCCGAAGACGGCGCCTTGCGCGAGCGCATGAATGTCAGCGCGCGCAACTGCTTCTCCATTCCGGACGCGCTCAGCGATGAGACGGGGCCGCTGCTGGAAACGCTCGGGGTCGCTATCCACGCCATCGACCTGGGCAAGATCCGCTTCGCCGGCAGCGTTGCCGTGCTCGGCGCCGGCCCGGTCGGTTTATTGATCGCGCGGCTGGCGGTTTTGGGGGGCGCGGCGAAAGTCTTTGTCTTCGACAAGTTTGCCTGGCGGCTGCAAATTGCAAAAGCTTGGGGCGCGACGCGCATATTCAATGTCGACGACTGCGATCCGGTCGGCGCGCTGCTGGACGCCACCGACGGGCGCGGCGTTGATGTGGCCTTTGAAGCGGCCTGGGCCGACCATTCGGTGCAGCAGGCGGCCGATATGGCGCGCTACGGCGGGCGGCTGGTGCTTGTCGGCATTCCGCCGGACGACAAGCTGCGGCTCAAGCATTCTGTGGCGCGGCGCAAGGGCTTGACCATCATGATGTCGCGGCGCATGAAGCACACTTATCCGCGCGCGATCGAGCTGGCGATCTCGGGAGCAGTCAAGTTGGAGGAATTGGTGTCGCATCGCTATGACCTGGAGGAGACGGCGCGGGCATACGCCAGCAACGCGGCTTATGAGCCGGGCATCAATAAAGTGATACTTCGCGTGGGATGAGGGAGGATCAGGGGGTTGGGAAAATCTCGCGCACGGGGACTTCAAAGCCAGGCAGGACATCGCCGCCGCTGAGCATGTCATCAGCCTCAAGCGTGGTCGCGCCTGCCTGCGTGTGGACTTCAACAGTACGTGTTTCCGGGTAAACAATCCAGACCAAGGCCGTGCCCGCGGCCAAAAACTGCCGAATCTTAAAGTGAATGTCCGCCGCTTCATTGCTGGGGGAAATGACCTCAACAGCCAGGTCGGGAGCGTATTCCAGCAAGCTGCTCGGCAATGGCGCTGGCGCTTTGGCTTTGCTGATGAATGCCAGGTCCGGACCACGCACAGTGTCTCTGCCATCGGGACGGCGCTCGAGGACAAAGCCCGCGTCGCCCGTCGCTACCCGCCCTAGCTTATTTGCATATACATAGCTGACGATCCTTGCAGCCAACAGCGATAGAACCTCGCCGTGTTCTCCATTGGGCAATGGCATCTCGATAATTTCTCCTTCAACGAGTTCCACGATGCGGTCGCCGTATTCCGGGCTGCCGACGATCTTGAGAAATCCGTCTGCGCTGATGACCTGCCGTTCCATGACCATGGCGATTCGATTCCTTATGCTCTGAGACTGCGATTCGCTTGCGGATTTTCCCGCTTACAAAGGAAATATCGCGCGGACGGGTACTTCAAAACCAGGCAGGACATCGCCGCCGCTGAGCATGTCATCAGCCTCAAGCGTGATCGCGCCGGAAGAACTGTGAACCTCAACCGTTTGCGTTGCTGGGTAAACAATCCAGACCAAGGCCGTGCCCGCGGCCAAAAACTGCCGAATCTTAAAGTGAATGTCCGCCGCTTCATTGCTGGGGGAAATGACCTCAACAGCCAGGTCGGGAGCGTATTCCAGCAAGCTACTCGGCAATGGCGCTGGCGCTTTGGCTTTGCTGATGAATGCCAGGTCCGGACCACGCGCAGTGTCTCTGCCATCGGGACGGCGCTCGAGGACAAAGCCCGCGTCTCCAGTCGTGATTCGCCCGAGCTCCTTCTCTAATACGTACTGCCCAATCTTTATCGTCAAAATAGCCAAGACCTCGCCGTGTTCTCCATTGGGCAATGGCATCTCGATAATTTCTCCTTCAACGAGTTCCACGATGCGGTCGCCGAATTCCGGGCTGCCGACGATCTTGAGAAATCCGTCTGCGCTGATGACCTGCCGCTCCATGACCATGGCGATTGACGCCTTTCATCCTTGCCCGAGATGGTTTCATTCTACCAAATTGCGCTTTGGGAACAAAATGCCGCATCCTGGCGCAGTCTGCATTTCAGATGCCAGGTTCGTAATTTCGCCCGAAGTTCATTATCATAAGCGCATTGAAGCAGCAGGAGCTTGAGTATGCACATTGAAGGCAGTTACGACTTTGATTCCCAGCGCGAATTGGTCTGGGATGTGCTGATGGATATTGATGTCCTCGGCAGCATCATACCCGGCTCGAAGGGCCTGGAAGAAATCGGCGAGAACAAATATCAGAGCAAGCTGGCGGTGCGTGTCGGCCCCGTCAACGGCAAGTTCGAGGCCAACTTCGAGTTGGCCGATGTCAACGCGCCCGAGAGCTATCGCCTCATCGTCGAGGGCAAGGGACCGGCCGGCCACGTCACCGGCGAAGGCACGATCCGCTTGGAAAGCGCCGATGGCGGCACGATCATGCACTACGCCGGCGACGCCCGCATCGGCGGCAAGATTGCGGCGGTCGGGCAGCGCCTGATTGATGTGGCGGCGAAACAGATCGCCAAGCAATCGCTGAAGAAATTATCGAAACAGGTCGAGGCGCGGCTGGTGGCGGGCTGAAGAGCCCACCCCACCCTGACGACATCTGTAGGGGCGTTTCGCTGAAACGCCCTACACGAGCTAAACAGGTTGAGCGAGATGATGAATAGCGCCTTCTTTACCGCGCTGGAGAAAATCTGCCCGGCCGAGCGCATTCTGACGCGCGATGCGCAGCTGCTGCCTTACGAGTCGGACGCGCTGACCGCCTTTCACCTCAAACCGGGCGCGGTTGTCCTGCCGGAAAGCGAAGCCGAAATCATCGACACGGTGCGCCTCTGCCACGAGATGGCGGTGCCTTTTGTCGCGCGCGGCAGCGGCACCAGCCTCTCGGGCGGCTCGCTGCCCATTCCCGACGGGCTGGTCATCGCCTTGAACCGCCTGAATCGCATCAAGAAGCTCGATCCCGAGCAGCGCATCGCAGTCGTCGAGCCGGGTGTCGTCAACCTGCATATCACACAGGCGGCCGCGCCTTATGGCTTGTACTACGCGCCCGATCCATCGAGCCAATCGATCTGCACCATCGGTGGCAATATCGCCTTCAACAGCGGCGGCGCCCACTGCCTGAAATACGGGATGACCAGCAATCACGTGCTGGGGATGAAGGTGGTTCTGGCCGATGGCGCACTGACGCAATTCGGCTGCGAGAGCGTCGAAGGCGTCGGCATCGGTCCGGACCTGGTTGGGCTCTTCGTCGGTTCCGAAGGCCTCTTCGGCATCGCGCTGGAAATTACCCTGCGCCTGATGCCGCAGCCGGAGCTCTATCGAACCGTGCTGGCCGCCTACGATGACTTGGGACGGGCCGGCGACGCCGTGTCGATGGTGGTGGCATCGGGACTGCTGCCCGGCGCTATGGAGATCATGGACCGTCTGGCGATCAAGGCGGCCGAGGCATCGGTCGCCGCCGGTTATCCGGATGCCGAAGCCCTGCTCATCGTCGAGCTGGAAGGCGAGGCGCCCCAGGTTCAAGCCGAATTTGAGCAACTACGGGGCATCATTGAAGATTCAGGCGCCTTTGAACTGCGCGTCGCCAACAGCGAGGAAGAGCGCGATCGCATATGGAAGGGGCGAAAAGGCGCGTTTTCCGCCGTCGGCCGCCTCAGCCCGGACTATATCGTGCAGGATGGCGTCGTCCCGCGCAGCCGCCTGGGCGAGGCCCTGCTCGCAATCGGCGCGTTAAAGCGGCAATACGGCCTGGATGTGGCCAATGTTTTCCACGCCGGCGACGGCAACCTGCATCCGCTGATCCTCTACGACGGCCGCGAGCCGGGCGCGCTGGAGCGGGCGGAAGAATTGGCCGGCGAGATCCTGGCGCTTTGCGTCTCGCTGGGCGGCTCCATCACCGGCGAGCACGGCATCGGCATGGAAAAGCGCGAATATCTTCCGGCGATGTTCAGCGAAGAAGAAATCGATATTATGCAGGCGCTGCGGCGGGCGATAGACCCCAAGGAGATCGCCAATCGCGGCAAGATGTTCCCCGGCGGAGAAGCGCCCGCCCTAAAGCAGCAGGGTATGCACCCGCTGGAAAAACAAGGGATCATTTCGCGCGAATGAGGGAATGCAAGTTGGGACCAGTCGCGCGGATCCAAGCGCTCGTTCGCGAGAGCGAGCGCGTACACGTCCGCGGCAACGGCAGCAAGCCCGCCTTGCACATTCATGCGGCTGCCGCCGCCCCGGTCGATCTCTCGGCGCTCAATGGCGTCATCGATTACCAAGCGAGCGAATACACAATTACCGCATACGCCGGCGCCTCAGTTGCCGATATCGCCGCGGCCCTGGCCGAGCAGGGCCAGTATCTGCCCTTCGACCCGCTATTTCCGGCGGAGGCCACAATCGGCGGTACAGTGGCGGCCAATCTTTCTGGATCGCGCCGTTTTCGTTATGGTGGCGTCCGCGATTTCATCCTCGGCGCGCAAGTGGTGGACGGCCGCGGACGCGCCTTCCGCGTCGGCGGCAAAGTCGTGAAAAACGCGGCCGGTTTTGACCTGAGCAAGTTCCTCGTCGGCAGCCTCGGTCAATACGCCATCATGACCGAACTGACCTTCAAGGTCTTTCCCGATGTGCCCCGTTTCCGCAGCCTCCGCTTCAACTACGGGACCTTGGACGCAGCGCTAAAGGCCATCTATTTCAGCAATCAGAATGTCTACGAACTGGATGCGCTCGACCTTCTGCCCGCTGAAGACGGCTGGTCCCTTCTGGCGCGCCTGGGCGGCTACGAAGAGACGCTGCCGCGCCGGACGGAGCGCTTTGCCGACGGCATGATGCAGGGCGCGGCCGCCTGCGCCGTCAGCGAAGTGGCCGATGAGGCGTCGCTTTGGGATCCCCTGGCCGGTCTGCCCGGCAGATACCTTTGCAAAGTCGTGCTTGGTCCCCGGCAGATTCCCGCCCTGGATGCGCTGATCGGCAATGCGTCCCGGCGCTATGGCGTCGGCGGCAATCTGGCCTGGATCGCTTCCGACGATTGCGCGGAAATCGAGCAAGCCCTGAAGCAACTGGGCTTATCCGGCCTGTGCTTGCGCGGCGACCGACCGACGCCGATCATCGGACGGCCGGTCGACAATGTCCTTGCCCAGCGCGTCAAGCAAGTGCTGGATCCGCAGAATAAACTTGTTTAGAGGACTGATGCGATACTGTCGCTTTGTCCTATTTTATCGGTAGGGGCGTCTCGGCGAGACGCCCGAAACAGTATTGAGGGTAATGCGGGCGTTCGGCAGAGATGCCCGATACAGTATTGAAAGTAATGCGGGCGTTTCGCGAAACGCCCCTACAGGTGAACCAGGATGCGACATCAGATAGAAAGCGATGACCTAAGAGCGCCGGAAATGGCGACCGCCATCGAAAAATGCGTTCACTGCGGTTTCTGCCTGGCCGCCTGTCCAACTTACAGCTTGCTCGGCGAAGAGATGGATTCGCCGCGCGGCCGCATCTATTTGATGAAGAATGTGCTGGAAGACAAGCTCCCCGCCGAGGAGGCGCAGCCTTACATCGACCGCTGCCTGGGTTGCATGGCTTGTGTGCCGGCTTGTCCCTCCGGCGTTGCCTACGGAGATCTTCTGGTGGGTTACCGCGCGCTGCAGGAAAAAGAGCGGGCGCGCCCGCCGCTGGATGCCCTGGCGCGCAAAATGATGATCGAGACACTGCCCTATCCCCGGCGCTTCCGCCTGGCGGCTGCGGCGGGCAAGATCGGCGCGGCGCTGGCGCCGGCCCTGCCCGATGCTTTCGCCTCAATGCTGAGCTTGCTGCCGGACAGATTGCCGCCGCCGCGGCCGCTGCCGGCGGTCCTGCCGGCGCAGGGGGATAGGCGCGGCAAAGTGGCGCTCATGCTCGGCTGCGTGCAACAGGCGCTCGCGCCGGAGATCGCCTACGCGGCGGCGCATACGCTGGCGGCAAACGGCGTCGAGGCGCAGATCCCGCAGGCTCAAGGTTGCTGCGGCTCCATCCTGCTGCACATCGGCGCGGCCGAACAAGCGCAGCAAATCGCCCGCCGAAACTTGGAGGCTATCCCCAGCGATGTGGATGCGATTATCACAACGGCGGCAGGCTGCGGCTCCGGCATAAAAGATTACGCCCTGCTCTTCAAAGGCGAGCCGGATCAGGACCGGGCCGCGGACTTCGCCCACAAAGCGATGGACTTCAGCGCCTACCTGGCAGAGTTGGGCCTGCGGGAGGCGCGCGGTTTTGATTCCGAAGTTCGAATCGTCTATCAAGACGCCTGTCATCTGCTTCATGCGCAGGGCCATGAGGCAGAGCCGCGGAAGCTGCTCGCTTCCATTCCCAACCTGCGCCTGCTTAACATCGCCGACGCCGGCATGTGCTGCGGGTCGGCCGGCACATACAACATTGATCAGCCGAAAATCGCGGCTGAACTGGCTCGGCGAAAGGTCGAATCGATCCTGGCTGTGGAGCCGGACATGGTTGTTTCCGGGAATATCGGCTGCATGGCGCAATTGCGTCAGCAGCTTAAGTCATCGGGGAACCCGCTGCCCGTCATGCACATCGCGGAACTGCTCTGGCAAGCGCATCAGAGATAGAGCCCGCTGTGAGAACATTCAATGCAAAAGCCCCCGCCAGTTGACGAGGGCTATTTCCGAACAGATTGCGCCTGTCTTCCGCGCGGCTACATAGATGGAACGATGACCGCGTCAATGACGTGGATCACGCCGTTGCTGGCTTCTATATCGACCAGCTCGAGCAAGATATTGGCATTGTCGATCATGACGCTCATGTCGCTAACGGCGATTGTGGCTTCGCTCCCATTTGCCATGGCGACCGAAGCCTGCCCCATATCATCAACCAAGCCGCCAAGCTGGAAGCTGTAAACGATACCGGGCAATACGTGGTATTGCAGCACGGCGGTCAATAGCGCCTGATCAGCGACGATGTCATCCAGCCCTTCCACAGCGGCGAAAGCGGCATCCGCCGGCGCAAACACCGTCACCGCGGCCGCTGGATCCGCCAGCAGCGCCAGCACGGCAGGATCGGCAGCGCCGACAGCAGTCAACAGGCTCGTGAATTCAGGCTCGTCTGCGCCCGCAAGCTCGACCACGATGTCAGCGATGGTGCGCAGCTCGGGCACGATGACCGCGTCGATCACGTGGATGAGGCCATTACTGGCTTCAATATCAACCATATCCAAGATCAGATTGGCTTCGCCGACGGCAATGCCAGCGGAGAGGTCCAGCCCGTCTTCGCCCATTGCGCCAGCAACGTCCACTGCCTGCCCGCTCAAGGTGACGAGCGGGACGCTGACATGCCCCATGTCATCGGCTTCAGCCGCTGACAGCGCGGCCGCCACATCCGTCGAGCCGATGAGGCCGCCAACAACATGATAAAGCAAAATCTCGTTAAGGCGCGGCGTACCCGCTTCTGACAAGATTTCGCCGAAGGCTTCCTCGCCCAGCGTCTCAGCCAAAGCGGCAAAAGCAGCGTCGGTAGGCGCGAATACCGTAAGCTCGGCATTGGCATCCCCGAGAGCCTCTATGATCGAGGCGTCGGCGGCGCTTGCCGCAGCGAGCAGAGTAGTGAACTCTGGCATATCGCCTTCGGCTGACGCGACAACGATGTCGGCGATGGTCGCTTCATGGCCGTCCCCAAAAACGGGCAGCGAAGCTAACAGGGCTAAGACCGAGGCCAGTAGAATAGAAATGCGAAACATCATTCCCTCCTTATGTAACGTTCAGATAATTCTGAACATCCTGTACATAAGGTAACAAAAAAATATCCAGCCGTAAGAGCTGGATTGTAAAAGCTTTGTAAACTCAGTGGAGGCGATTGCGGTTGCTCGCGCGAGACAAAAAGAGCGGCTAGTTAAGCCGCTCTTGGGGAAATCTAGATTGAGCGAGGCGCTCGGTCAGCAGGCGCCCAATACCTCGACGTGCTTCCAACCGATCCAGCCCGTCAGGCCATAGTGCCTGACCTTGAACCAGAAGGCCGTGCGATCGATATAACCCAGGTTTGTGCCGCGCAGCACGTAGCCAAGCGTTTCCGCGCTCAGCGATGGCGTTTCGCGCAAGCGCAAGGTGCCGGTGGTTCGGATCGGGCAGCCATCCACAGCCGGTTGCGTCACAGTTGTCATTGCAGTCGTTGTTTCCACCGGCGCCATCACTGCCGTTGTGGTCGTTGGCGCGGTTCTTTCCGCCGTGGTCTGGCCGCTGACGAGCACGACGCTGCCCGGGCGCTGCAAGAAGGCGCAGGTCTGGCCGCCGGATGTATAAGATTCGACATGGGCCTGGGATCGTGGCGAAGTTGAAGCATCCAGGAATACGATTCGGCCCGCTTGCACAAAGCAGACTTCGACGCCCTGTTCCACATAAGCCCAGACATCAACCGCGTTGAGGACGCCCAAGTTGGCAACGGCCGGATCGCCGATGCCCACCGCGTCCAAATGGGTGCACTGTACGCCACTGTGGCTGGCCGACACCCTGATGCCCCCCGGCAGGGATTCACAAGTGCGCGGCTCCTGCTCGGTTACGATCGTTATCGAAACATTCGAGGAATAGCCGCCTTTCACGAACTCGCTCGGCTCCAGTTCGCAAATGTCTACAGTGCCGGTAATCGTGGTGTGGCTGCGAATCTGTTCAATGCCGCGCTTGCACTTGCCGAACGTACTGTCGATGATCTCCAGCCAGGCATCCTCAAGCTCAATGATTTTCCGTGTGCGCTTTTTCGCATAGCGGGCGTTCAGATTCCTGATCGTCAGCCGGCCCTCTTCAACCGTGAATATCGCATCGTCGCGCTTGACCTTAAACGGGTGATTGTTCCCCTGAATGGTGATGTCAGACGTGATCACGGGCATCTTGCGGCCAAACTCCACGTCACCCTGAAAGATGATTGTGTCGTGGCCATCGCCCTTTTCACAGCCCTTGACCGCTTCATCGAGATTGGCCGCTTCGATTGCGTAATCCAAGCCGCAATTATTGTCGATATGGATGTCCGCCGCGCTCACCGGCAACGATGACGCCAGGAAAAACAGCGCCAGGAACAGCAGAATTCGGGATATATTTATCGAGTTGGACATTAGTAGCTCCCATCCCAATTTCGGGAATCTCTCAGCGTCATAATATATACACGCAATTCCCTATTCAAGTTGGGGCGGTGTAGCGAAGGGCGAGCATAGCGCAGCCGTAGGCCAGATAGCGGCGCTGAAGCAGCTCTACCAGGCGTATGCCTTGGGCGCTTCCCCGCCCGGGCCGGGAAAGATCGCGTCCAGCCGCTCCAGCGTTTCGGCATCGAGTTCGATCGCCGTCGCGCGCGCGGCGCTTTCCAACTGTTCCATTGTGCGCGGTCCGATGATCGGCGCGCTGACCATCGGGTTATGCAGCAGCCAGGCCAGGGCGACCTCGCCCGGGGGGTGGCCCAGGTCGCGGCACAGACCTTCCCAGGCTTCGAGCTGCTCGCGTTTGGCCTCGATGCGGGCGATCATGCTGGAGTCGCTGCGGCGCCCAGTCTCGGCCTTGCCCAGCGCGCCGCCCAACATGCCCCCGGCCAAAGGACTCCAGGGGATCAGCCCCAAGCCGTAGTGACGGCAAGCCGGGATCACTTCCAGCTCAATGGCGCGGTTGTCGAGGTGGTAGATGCTCTGCTCGCTGACCAAACCCAGCATATTAAGCCGCGCCGCCTCCTGGCAGGCGGTGGCGATATCCCAGCCGGCGAAATTACTCGAGCCGACATAGACCACTTTGCCCTGGCCAACCAGGCTGTCAAAGGCCGCCCAGGTCTCCAGCCAGGGGCAGTCGCGATCGACATGGTGCATCTGATAAATGTCGATCCGATCAGTCCGCAGGCGTTCCAGGCTGCCTTCGCAATGTTTGTGGATCTTGTAGGCGGACAAGCTGCGGATATCGCGATTGGGTTCCGCCAGGAATTCAGCGCGGCTGACCGGATTGTAAACCTTGGTCGCCAACACAACCGCATCGCGGCGGCCGCCGCCCTGGGCGAACCATTCGCCGATGATCTCCTCGGTCAAGCCGAATTCCACTTGCCGGCCGTATACATCGGCGGTATCAAAAAAGTTGATGCCGAGCTCAAGCGCCCGATCCATGATGGCGAAGCTGTCTTCCTTTGTCGCGCGCACGCCGAAGTTCATCGTGCCCAGGCACAAATTGCTGACCAGCACGCCATGTCTTCCCAAACGTCTATGTTCAACAGGCATCTGAATTCACACTCCTCCGGCGGCATGAGCAGCCGACTTCTCCATGACTAACGCAGATAGTAACCAGAGCGCGCAGCCCATGCCATGCTTAACTGTTCGGCGTCCGCAGCCAGGGCAATCGCTTCAAATTGAAATGGCGCTGATACATTACGATTTTGCTCAGTTTTCGTAATCTGTAGGGGCGTTTGTCGGTCAGTGTCTACGCGACCCGCTGAAACGCCCACAACTTCTAGACCATTTTCAACGGGCGTCTCACGAGACGCCCCTACATTTCTAAATGTTCATCGGCGGGTAATATGTTGAAGCGATTGCCCTGCGTCCGCGCCGGAACAAGCAAGACATTTCCCGGTTTTTCGCGTATAGTTGGGCGCAAATGCCGATCAATCTCAGGAGGCATGGTATGGAAGCGACTTCGACCCTGGAGCAATTGGAAGCCCGCTGGGCGAGTTCGGAGCGGTCGCCCCGTGATGACGGCGCGGTTGCGCTTATCGCGCGGCGGCCGGCGGCCGACCAGCGCGAAGAATTGCAGAGCGCCGCCTTCAGCGCTGAAGCCGGCTTGGCCGGCGATGACTGGCTGCGCCGCGGCGCCAAGCCCGAAGCGCAGATCACACTCATGAACAGCCGGGTGATTCAGTTGGTTGCCGGCGATAAAGCGCGTTGGGCATTATCCGGCGATCAACTCTTTGTCGATCTGGATATATCGCAAGAGAACCTGCCGCCGGGCACGCAGCTGCAGCTCGGCGAAGTCGTGATGGAGATTACCCCCCTGCCACACACCGGCTGCAGCAAATTCGCCCGCCGTTTTGGCGGGGCCGCCCGCAAGTGGGTCATGACCGACCAGGGCCAGTTGGAGCGGCGGCGCGGCGTCTACGCGCGCGTCATTGTAGACGGCGTCATCAAGGTTGGCGACCGAATCCGCAAGCTTTAGAAGCTGAGAGGCGGCCGACCGGTCGCCTCATTCTTTGACCACCCGCGAGGCGAGCCGATTTCTCGGCGCTAGAATGCGCATCCCATACCGCAGCGCGGAGTTGCCTCTGGGTCAGCCAATGTATCCATTTCGGTTGAAATAGTCTGGTAGGGGCGATCCGCCGGATCGCCCGATGGGTACGAACAGAATCGAAACTGGGCGACTCACCGGGGCGCGTGGGTCGCGTAGACACTGACCGCCGACACAGTCCGTCAGTCGTCCCTACCAAATCGTCGGCGCTTAAAGAAGTTCAACCGACTCTGATACAGTGCCCTGGGTCGTGTCGAGGGGCGCCTTGCTGGTATAATCTCGCCAATCGGGCTGAATGAACGGAGTTCGGAGATCGCATGCTAAAAGGCAAACTGATCCATCCGCAAATCCTGGGGGCTTTGGGCAGAGCCGGGCATGGCGCCACCATCCTGATCCCGGACGGCAATTATCCCGTCGCCACCGGCGCCAACCCGCTCGCGGAACGAGTCTATCTCAATCTGGCGCCGGGCCAAGTGAGCGTCACCGATGTTCTGGCGGCCATTTTGAGCGTCACACCGGTGGAAGCGGCGCATGTCATGCGGCGCGACGATGGCGCCGAACCGAGCATTTATGCCGAGTTTCGCCGGCTGATGCCCGAAGGCATTGGCCTGAGTCCGCTGGAGCGCTTCGCCTTTTATGACGAAGCCAAAAAAGAGGATTGCTGCTTGGTCATCGCAACGGGCGAACAGCGCATATACGCCAATATCCTCCTGACCATCGGCGTGCTGGACCCGCCGCCGGAACAGGCGGTTTAGGGAGATCCCATCTCACAAAGGAGCCGTAGGGGCGATTCTGTGAATCGCCCGATGTTGTAGTCGTGAATTGACGGGCGACACACAGTGTCGCCCCTACATAAAACCGTTTATTCAAGAAGGAAACGCCCATGCCCATAGAAGCAGTCATTTTTGATATGGACGGCGTGCTGGTCGATAGCGAGGTCTATTGGGACAAGTCGCGGGTCGAATACGCGCAAGACCGGGGTAAAGTTTGGACCGATGAGTTCCAGCGGCTGGCGATGGGGCGCAGCACGGTCGGCTGGGCGCAAGTCATGCAAGATAAACTGGCGCTGGACGAGACGATTGATGACATCATCGCCGAGATGAAGGCGCGTGTCATCGCGCAGTACGAAGCGCGGATGCCTGCTCGACCGGGCGCGCTGGAATCGGTCAGCCGCATGAAACAGCATTTCCGCGTCGGCTTGGCTTCCGGCTCTCCCACCGAGATTATCAAAGCCGTGCTGCGCATCACCGAGTTGGATCAGATCTTCGAGGTGATGATTTATGGCGATGAGGTGGCGCGGGGCAAGCCGGCGCCCGATATTTACCTGGAGGCGCTGAAACAATTAGGCGTCGCGCCGGAAGCCAGCCTGGGTATTGAAGATTCGGCGAATGGCTTGCGCGCGCTGAAGGCGGCGGGCATGGTCGCCGTGGCCGCGCCCAGCCCGGACTATCCTCTGCCGGATGACGCGCTGGCGCTGGCGGACGCGCATATCACAAGCATGGAAGATTTCACCGTGGAGCTGGTCAGGCGCATCGACGCAAAAAGCCGGCCCTGACGCATGGCAGGGCCGGCCGCTTGCCTATTGCCTGCGGCTGGCGTATCGCCTCACTTGCCGTAGATGGTGAAAGTGGCGCTGGCGTAGCTTCCAAAGAGGCTGTAGCCGGAGGGCCAGTTGACCGCGGAAACGGTCGCGGTGATCGTCTCCTTGGGGTCAGTGACATTGTCTCGTTTGCCAATGAGCCTGTAGAGTCGCTCCGCCCCATCTTCCCAACTGTCGCCGCCGGCCCAACTGTCGGTGAAGCAGCCGCCTGACAGGACAACTTCACCACCTGTATGTCTTGCTTTTACATAGAAGTCCGTCCCTGGGGTGGCGCTGCCAGTGAAGCAAACTTGGAAGCTTTTGCTGTTGTACGGCATGTCGATCA
>JAJDUC010000051.1 GCA_022826865.1 Anaerolineae bacterium | reverse complement strand
AATGAGAACAAAAAGGATGGTAAACAACGTCTTCGCGTCTATACTGGTCATTGGGTTGGCTCTCCATCTGGTTGTTGTTGGTGCAACTTCCATTTTGGAGATCAGCCCATTTTTCGCAAATCTATTTCACATTAAACGTATGTAATGGCGATATATTGACGATGGATTGTTAATCGCGATATTTGAGAGATTACCTTACTGATGGCAGAGCCGAACTTCAAAAACCGCACTTTATTTCACGGTGACAATCTCAAATTTCTGCGTGGAATGAATAGCGAGACCGTCGACTTAATCGCCACTGACCCGCCCTTCAATAAGAACCGCGATTTTCACGCCACACCCGACAGCCTGGCAGCCGGCGCCAAGTTCCAAGACCGCTGGTCTTGGGAGCGAGACGTCCACCAAGACTGGGTTGATCAGATAACCGATGACTATCCCCGTTTGATGGAAGCGATTGAGAGCGCACGGTACGCTCACAGCGATGGCATGGGCGCGTTCATGTGTTTTATGGCGGTGCGCCTGCTGGAAATGTGGCGCATTCTGAAACCGACAGGCAGCTTGTATTTGCACTGCGATCCGACAGCGAGCCATTATCTCAAGGCGGTGCTGGACGCGGTGTTTGGATGGAGGAGATTTCGAAGCGATATTACATGGAGGCGAGTAAACTCCACAGGACGCGGATCGACTCGATATGCGAACAATACAGACTGCATTCTATACTACACGGTGAGCCAGAAGTTCCGGTGGAGCCAACCCCACAAACCGCATGACGAACAATACGTCGCGAAAGCTTATCGTCATGTGGACGCAGACGGCCGCAGGTATCGCTTAGACAATTTGAAGGGGGCCGGGATTCGACGGGGTAGCTCTGGAAAGCCGTGGAAGGGAGTTGATCCGAACGATTCCGGCAGCCATTGGGCCGTACCGAACCGTGCAATTCCGCTCAAATTGCGAGACGCTGATTGTCAAGAGAAGCTGGATTATCTGGAAAGCATTGGGCGAATATACTGGCCACCACGAGGTACGGTGCCATCCTATATTCGTTATCTCGATGAGATGCCAGGTACGCCAGTCGATACACTGTGGGACGATATCGGCGGGTTGCCTCTGTCGTTGTGGCGCGAGGGTGCAGAATCTGGCCCATAATTCGTCCTTTTGCTCCTTGGGAACAGTACCATTATAATCCAGGATGATACAGCTAAGTAAGTGGAATTTGTGGTCGATGTCCGTAGAACTAGACGCCAATATAAACATTGGAAACTTCGATTCTGCCACATACAAAGACGTGTGGTTCATACACTATCGTCCACAAATACAGATTCTGATGTCTGGTTCTACCGACAATCACGTTGCAGCCCTCCTTCTCATCATCGCCTGTATGGACAGAGTATATGTCCTTGCAAATTCAGCAAAAAGTGGCAAACGAGGTTATACGCGCGACATGCTAAAGTTTTTCTTTCCGAAGCCCGAAGATCAAGACGAAGAGGAATACGAAAGACGGATGAAGACGCTGACGGAGGACTTCGTAAATGCTCTAAAGCACGATTCGTTTGTAAGAGAAAACGTCATGCTAAGTGATATGGTCGGATGGATACAGACTGGTGGTGTTGACAATCAAGCAATTGAGGTGGTGGTTCAGGGACACCGCCGCATTGCAGTAACTTACGAAGATGATGGAAAGCTCACGATTGCCGCAACCGCGTTCTGGAGTTACATTCGAGATTTCATAGATAGATTCTATTCTTTGACTTCTACAAAACACGAGTAGAAGTTGAGCCTGCTTACATTACCCGCCACATCACTCACCACCTACGCCACAATCCCGGTGTATAGCGAGCCCCATCCATATCGGGTATCATCATGGGGGAATCTCAAAGCGGGAAATGGTTGCAGCCTATGCAACTCAGAGCGAACCCATTCAGGCCAGACAAGCCCATTGACAATTTCGAGCAATTTGCAGGCCGGGCGCATGAACTCACCGTCCTTGTCCGGCTTTTGTATCAAATACGTGGTCACAATCCGCGACACCTTGCGGTGCTCGGCGATCGCGGCGTCGGCAAGAGCTCCTTCATCAATCAGATTCAATCGCTGGTGGACGACAGCGCGGCCTTGCTTCGCCAACTCGGGTTTGACAGTGTTGATTACGACTTTCGGTTTCTCGTATTCAAGCATGTAGCCAGCCAACACGATACAACTGAGACGATTGTCAGTGCCTTGATCCATGAGATGGAGACCAAAGTGCGAAGCGACTCTTTCGGGCAGCGGTCCAAGAAGTTTTTGGAAAAGTGGAAATTCACTTTGCAACTGCCGATGGTGGGCTCCGCCGAGTACCAACCACACAGTTCGTCAGAAATCGGCATTGACTTCGTCGACATGGTAGCTAGCTGCTGGTCGGATGTCGAATCTCAATGCGATGGTTTTGTATTTATCATCGACGAAGTAGACAAAGTCGCGCTAACCACAGACATCGCTTCGTTCCTTAAGGTGACGACCGAGAAATTTGTCGACGCGAAGCTGAATCGCATCGCCGTCTGCCTAGGTGGACTCACTGGCGCCATGGAGCAACTCAAACAAGTTCACCCATCAATTGGTCGCGTCTTTGAGCCGATACCACTGCGGCCCATGCGCAGCGAAGAGGGTAAAGAGGTTATACGCAAAGCGTTGCAGAGCAGCGCAGATACAAGTTCGTTCCGGTTCAGTCTTTCCGCTTTGGATGAGGTAGTAGACCTGGCCGGCGGGTTCCCAGCGCTGATTCAGCAATTGTGCTTTTACGCTGTCGAACATGATGACGACAACATTATTGACGAGAAAGATGTCAAACGGGCGATCGACGAAGTTGTATTGCGCATCAAGGCGGATGAACTTGACTCCGCTTTCAAGGAAGCGGGCACAGGAATGACCGCTCGTATCCTCAAGGCGCTGGCTGACCACGACGATCTCAATGTTTCGCTGCGATACATCTCGGAGACCTTAGACCGAAAGCAGAACGAAATCAGTTCGCCGATTACCAAGTTGGTCAGAATGGGCAAGGTGACGCGAGTTGAGCGTGGCGTTTACAGCATAACGGATCGGCTATTGAGGCAGTACATTCGCAACCTGGATATTTTGGAAGAACTTATCCAGCGCGAGAATGGAGAAGAGTTGGCGAAGTGAGCTAATAGCCATGCTGCGGCTCTATGTGCAAAACCTGGATGCGCTAGATCCACAGTTAGGCTTGCGATATGATGATGCTGACAAATAGCCGCGAATACTACAGCAATTCTTAAGAGTCTCTAGGTCCATTTTCTGTTAGCAGGTGCTCGTCCCATAACCTACCAACCGACCACCCGCGGCGTCATCTGTCCGACCGTCACGCCCCTCAAGCCCAATGGCGACATTGAACCACGCCATTACTCAACACCTGTGCCGCAATCCCCGCTAGATTGCCTCCGCGCGCAATTCTAGCGACAAGCCGCTGCGAAGTGGTATTATCGTAGCGTGGGTTGCTACTAAACAACATCAGGAGAAGCGCCGTGGATCTGCTTGATTGGCTAAAACAAAACAATTCTGACATCATCATTGAATACGGCATCTTGATATTCGTAGTACTTTGGTACGTTCATTTGAGGATTACCTCTCGAAGAAAGCGTCAGAAAAGCACAACTGCGGAAAGTGGAATTCGACATGCGCCTGTCGTGAGCGCGCCTATTCCGAGCCAACGGCTTGAATCAAGTCATCGAAAGATTCACGAGGATAATCATTTTTCAAACAAGGAGTTGCTACTTCTCATCATGGACCTCCGCGAGCGGCTTGCCAATATCGAAGGCCGGCTGGGCGCGCCAACGCCGAGAATGAGCGCCGTGTCGCCGCCCTTGGAAAGCCCCGCCGACGAGCCATCGGCGCAAAGCTGAGCTACCCCATGACCTACCAAGCCATCACCCGCGGCGTCATCTGCCCGACCGTCACGCCCCTGAAACCGGACGGCGACATCAACCCGGACATGATCCGGCCTTTGGTCGACTGGCTCATCGAAAAAGGCGTGGTCGGCATCTATCCTCTGGGCTCGACCGGCGAGGGGCCGCTCTTCAGCGCGGATGAGCGCAAGGCAGTCGCCGCCGCCACGGTCGACGCCGTCGCCGGGCGCGTACCCGTCATTGTGCACACCGGCGCCATTACCACCGCCGAGACTATCGAACTCACCTGCCACGCCCGCGATATCGGCGCGGATGCCGCCTCGGTGATCACGCCCTGGTATTTCCAGCATAGCGAAGAGGCTTTGGAAGCCCATTACCGCGCTATCTTTGAGGCGGCCGCGGGCTTTGCGGTTTACCTGTATAACCTGCCGAAGTTCGCTGTCAACAATTTGTCGGCGGCGCTGGTGACGCGGCTGGCGCGCGACTATGAAAATTGCGTCGGGCTCAAGGACAGCAGCGGCGACCTGCTGACCATGTGCGCGGTGAACCACCTGCAGGATGGCCGCTTTAATACCGCTATCGGCCCGGATAATCTGATTTTGGCCGGGCTGGCGCTGGGGCTGGATTGCAGTGTTTCGGGCAACAGCAATCATTTTCCGGAGATTGTGGCGGGCATTCACGATGCCTTCCACGCCGGTGATTTGGCCGGCGCGCAGTCGCTGCAGCGGCAGCTCAAAGCCGCGAGCGATGTTGTGGGCAGCGCGGGTTGGCTGACGGTCGTCAAAGGCATCATGAGGGCGCGAGGCTTGCCGGTCGGCGGCGTGCGCCCGCCGATGTTTGTCGCTTCAGAAGAGACGATCCGCGCTTGCCTGGCGCAGTTGCGCGCGCTCAAGGTGGATTTGAGCCAGGTGTAGTCGAGCGGCAAGCCCATTCGGACGAAATGCGCAGGGGCGAGCCATTGGGCCGCCCGCAGGGTTTTGAATGGGCGTTTGGGCGACTGACAGCCGCGCGTAGACACTGCGGGGCAATCGACCTTCCATTAGCTGTAGTTTGACGCGCTTCCCCGCCCTGTGTAATTCCCGCCTCAAAACCGTTACAATCGGCGCTGTCTGACTAGGACGACGGATTAGCCAATATATGCAAATTGACGAACTGCTGGGGGATTTGCAAGCTGCCATCGGGCGGGAGCAGGCCGCGGCCGATCGCATGACGCGGGTGCTCTACAGCACGGATGCCAGCAACTATCAGATCATGCCCTTGGCGGTCACCTTCCCGCGGGATGCGGACGATGTGGTGGCTGTGCACGAAGTCGCGCGCAAATTCGGGGTTCCGGTTTTGCCGCGCGGCGGGGGCAGCGCCCTGGCCGGTCAAGCGGTTGGCGAAGCGGTCGTCATGGATTTCACGCGACACATGCGGCGTCTGCGCGCGGTGAATGGCGAAGCGCGCACGGTCGATGTGGAGCCGGGCATGATCCTGGGATCGCTCAATGCGCAACTGGCGCCGCTGGACCTGATGTTTGGCCCCGATCCGGCCAGCGCTGAGCGCGCGGCGATCGGCGGCATCATCGGCAATAACGCCACCGGCGCGCACAGCATCCGTTATGGCATGACCGCCGATCACCTGGCGCGTTTGCAAGTGGTGCTGGCGAATGGCGACCTGGTCTGGCTCGACGAATCCACATCGGCCTTGAATCGCATCCGTTCGACTTTGAGCGACCTGGTCATCGAACAGGCGCCGCAGATCGCGTCGCGCTATCCGCGGACCTGGCGCACGGTGGCCGGCTACGCGCTGAATAAGATCGACCCGGAGGCCGTGAATTTGAATTGGCTCCTTTGCGGTTCAGAGGGCACATTGGCGACGGTGGTGCGGGCGGAACTGCGCCTGGTCGAGCGGCCAAGAAGCGAGAACAAACGCTTGGCGGTGGTCCATTTTGACACGCTGAGGGCGGCGCTGGAAGCGACGCCGCGCATCCTTGAGCTGGATCCCGACGCGATCGAACTAATGGATAAATTCTTGCTCGACAAGACGCGCGCCGCCGCCGGCTATCGCCAGCGGCTGACTTTTGTCGAGGGCGATCCGGCAGCGCTCCTGCTGGTGGAATTCGTCGGCTCGGAATTGGAATTGCAAGCCAAGGTAAAGGACTTGCGGGCGCATTTGCGGCGGCTGGGTTTCCGTGGCGCGGTGACGGTGGCGGAGACTGCGGCGCAGCAGGACGATGTCTGGACGGTGCGTAAAGCCGGGCTAGGCCTGATGATGAGTGAACGGAGCGAAGCCAAGCCGGTTTCTTTCATTGAAGACGGGGCGGTGCCGGTTGAGCATCTGGCGGATTACATCAGCGATGTCGAGCGCATCATCTATGAAAATGGCACGACATACGCCATATACGCGCATGCCAGCGCCGGCTGCCTGCATATTCGCCCGCTCATCAACCTCAAGACGATTAAGGGACGTCAGCAATATCGCGCGATTGCCGATGCCGTCGCCGAGACGGTCATGAAGTACCAAGGGACGATTACGGGCGAGCATGGTCAGGGCCTGGTGCGGAGCGAATTCAGCGAATATCTGTTCGGCGCTGAGCTGTTGAGCGCTTTCCGCGAAGTCAAGCGGGCCTTTGATCCCGCGAACATGATGAACCCGGGCAAGATCGTCGAGGCGCGACCGATGGACAGCGCGGACATGTTGCGTTATTCACCGGATTACCGAGTGATTGAGGTCGACACTCGCTACGATTGGTCGGCCGATAATGGTTTCGCGGGCGCCGTGGAGATGTGCAATGGCGCCGGCGTCTGCCGCAAGGAAGGCGCCGGGACGATGTGCCCTTCATATATGGCGACGCTTGATGAAGCGCACTCGACGCGCGGGCGCTCCAATGCCTTGCGGGCGGCGATCAGCGGCGTTTTGCCCGACGACCTGGGCGATCAGGCGCTGAAGGAGGTATTCGATCTCTGCCTCAGCTGCAAGGCCTGCGCGAGCGAATGCCCGTCCGCGGTTGATGTCGCCAAGTTGAAGTCGGAGTTCCTGGCGACCTGGCATGATCGGCACGGAGTAGATTTGGCGACGCGGCTCTTCGGCAATATCCACCGCGTCAATCAACTGGCGGGCGTCATGCCGCGTTTGAGCAACCTCGCGCTGAATCACTCGCTTGGAAAGTTCGCGGCCGGCCGCCTCGGCATCCCAACCCAACGCCCCTTGCCGCGGCTGGCCAATCGGCGCTTTTCGGCCGCGCGTTATGCAAAGCGCAGCCGTCCGCGGGCCCAGCTCATCGTCGATACATTTACCGAATGGAACCACCCGGAAGTCGGCCACGCGGCGATGGAACTGGCGGATCGGCTCGGTCTGCGGTTGGACGCGCAGCGCTTGCCCGGCGAAGCCTGCTGCGGCCGGCCCGCGATCAGCAAAGGTTTGCTGGACAGCGCCAAGGCAATGGCGACAGCCAATGTGCGTGGAATGGACGGGGAGGATGCCGAGTTGCCTTTGCTCTTCCTCGAACCAAGCTGCATGAGCGCCTTCACCGACGATTATCTGCGGCTTGTTGACCCGCCGGATCAGCCGGCGGCGCAGGCCCTTGCCGAGCGCTGTGTTAGCGCGGAGGCCTTTTTTGCCGATGCCATTGCGGAAGGGGCGGCCGCCCTGGAGTGGCAGGCTGAAGCGCCGCGGATTCTATTGCACGGGCACTGTCATCAGAAAGCGCTATGGGGCACTGCCGATACGCTGCGGCTGCTGCGGGCGATCCCGGGCGCCGATGTCGCGGAGATGAATACCGGCTGCTGCGGGGTTGCGGGCAGTTTCGGATACGAGCATTATGAACTTAGCATGAAGATTGCGGAAGACCGCTTGTTACCGGCGATCCGCGCGAATCAAGACGCCGTTATCGCGGCGCCGGGCACGTCCTGTCGCGCCCAGATTGAGGATGCCGGTTTTGTGGCCCGGCATCCGCTTGAAGTTGTGCTGGACGCGCTAAATCCGTGAGGCGGGCTCTCGGTTGAAGGCCACCATTTTCTACAGGAGTTGGTAGCCCTATATCAGGAGCGCACGGCGCGGACCCGCTGCCGGAGAATTCTGATAATCGCCACCCGGGTTGCCAAGCGCGGTTGGCATTTGCTCGCGTTTTGCCATTGTCTTTTCCTTTGTTCGATTGTCATTGATAGAATCGCGCGCTTGCTGTCAATTGCATCGGAATCCGGGCGCGACATCTATATATAATATTACGGAAAACTGCCTGCTATGCCCAGCAAGCTGAGCTTGGAGTTGTATTCTTTACTGGCGGAAAATCATTGGACTATCATGCTGTTTGTGGCACACTCATGCTGTTGCAATCGGGTTAAACGGAATCAAGCTCGCAATGAAGGATATCAAGCTCACAGAAATAACCGGGTTGCGGGATTTCATGGCGCTGCGCCCCTTGCGCGTTAAAGACCGGCAGCGGCGCTTCACCAAGAACCTGTTCATCTCTTTTATGCAGACGCGTCACCCGGCCGTCAGCTTTTATCGCGTCGATTGGCAGGGCCAACTCGTCGCCTATGTTATGTTGATTCACGCGCAGCAACCCACACAATGGATCATCGAAAGATTGACCGTCGACCGCGAATATCAGCGGCAGGGAATGGGTTATGCCATCGCCGATCACCTGATCGATATGATTCATGGTTTCGAGAACAGCGAGATGGTGATCGCGCGTTATGAGCCGGAAAACGGCGCCGCGCGCAAGCTTTTTGCAAAGCTGAATTTTGAGGAGCAGGAGGAGTTGTTTCGCGACCGGCATGTTGCTGTTCTCAAGTTCGAATTCGAGGAAGACGAAGACGAGGATGAGGCGGAGCGCGAGGACGGGGCGGAGGATGCGGACGCCAAGGCGGAGCCGGATGAGGATGCCGATGAAGCGGACGAAGAAGGCGACGGGCGACGTGAGGAATAATCTTGTCTGAACAAACGAGCGGGGCGCCGACGCTGCTATCGGAGTCCCTGCGCCGCCGTCTGGAACCCTTGATGCTGGAGGCGCGGAAGCTGCGCGTCGGCGCCATCAAGGGCGACCGGCGCTCGATCAAGCGGGGCACAAGTATTGAGTTCGCCGATTATCGCAATTACGCCGCCGGCGATGACTTGCGGCAGCTTGACTGGAATATCTACGCGCGTTTGGAACGCCCGTACATCAAGCTCCTGGAGGATGAGGAAGACCTGGCGGTCCATCTGATCCTCGATGCCTCGGCCAGCATGGACTTTCCGCAGGAGGGCGAAGCGGATCAACACAAGTTGCTTTACGCCAAGCGCATTGTCGCCGGGCTGGCTTATGTGTCGCTGACAAGTGGCGACCGGCTGGCGCTGACGGCGGTGAACGGCCGGGGCGCGGCGAGTTTTGGGCCGGTACGGGGACGGGCGCAAAGCATCACCCTGCTGCGTTTCATCGGGGAGATTGCGGCCGCGGGCATCACAGACCTGGATGCGGCATTGGGGGATTATGCGCTGCGAGCGCGACGGCCGGGAATGGCGCTCATCGTCAGCGATATGTTCTCGCGCGATGGCGCCTATCTGGACGGGCTGACCGCGCTGCTAAGCCGTGGTCACGAAGTGGCTTTCATCCATGTTTTGGCGCCGGAAGAGGTGCAGCCGCTGGTAGCGGGCGATCTCAGCCTGGTCGATGTCGAGACGGAATTGCAGCAAGAAGTGACGGTAGACGGGGCGATGCTGGGAGTCTATCAGCGGCGTCTGGCCGCTTGGCGCGATGCGATTCGAGACGAATGCCTGCGGCGGGGCGCGCACTATTTTCCGCTGGTGACGGATGCGCCCTGGGAGCGTCTGATCTTGTCCGATATGCGGCGGGCGGGATTGGTTAAGTAGCGGTGGCGTAGCGTTCGGCGATGATTTCCCTCAGGCTATCGAGGTATTCTTCTGGCGGCTCAATGTAGAGCCCGGATATGAGCGCCGTCAGGTCCATACCATCGTCAATGTCTTCCCAGTATATGGTTAGACCATGAAGCTGATAATTTTGTCGCTCCTCGTCCGTTGCTGCTTTGAGCAAGGGAAAGAAGTCGAGCGGTACACCGAGTATGCGACCGTCGCTCAGGTCAATCATGGCGTGTTCTTGTGTAAATCGTACCCGCAGCGCCTCATTGCGCGTTTCGTGGATCACAGGTTCTTTCATTGCGTATCGTACTCCTGCAACTTATCGCTTTTCGGGGTCTAGCCGTTCCAATTCGCGGACGATCAACGCCATGTGTTCACCGAGCAATTCTCGGATTTGCTTCAACTCTCGACTTGCGAAACCTTTATTTCGCGAGAAGCGCATCGGCATTAAGTAAACTTTAACATGCTTTTCGCCTCTGAAAACATGCACATGAGCGGGGCCGTGCTCTCTTGTGAAAATGCGCACATCATAGCCGTGCCGCTGTCTATACAATACTGTGACCAAAGACTCATCTCCACAATCGGCGAGCGGATCTGCTTAAGTAGCGGCGGCTCTGGTTGACTCGACCGTCTCTGCGGGATACGGCTGGGCCCGGTCATAGAAGCCGGTGAGCATGGCGACGAGGTCCATGGTTTCGTCGAGTTTCTCCCAACTCAATGTCAATCCCTTGCGTTGATAATTCTGTCGTTGTCTGTCGTTGGCTTGCGCCAATTTGAGAGAAAAGCGCCATGGCAGACACAGCGTGCGCCCGTCCGCCAGATCAAAGATGAGGTGCTCAACTGTAAAGTGCAACTCTTTCGGAATGTTTCGCGAATCATGTACGAATGGCACGCCCTCTACGCCGCCGCTGGCGCGTCGCGCGCCACCATCAAGGAATACGCGGGTCGTAGGAACATGAGGCTTGGGACGCGACTCCCTCTGGAGAACTGGCACGATGTACATGCCGGTTAGCATAGCAGTAATGTCAATGCCATCATCAATGTCTTCCCAATAAAGGCTAGAACCGTAGCTGATGTAGTTTTGCCTCTGCTGGACTGTGGCGCCTTTTAGGGCTGTAAACCAGCCAATCGGGACGCCTATCATGCGGCCATCCGCTAAATGGATCATGGCCTGCTCGTGGGTGAATTGAACTGCGAGCGCATGGCAGCGTTCGTCGTGTATTATTGGCCACTCGTCCATTATGTCAGTGTCCTTCTTCATGCTTACTGCATTTTATCATTAGCCGTGGAACCTCGTCCATTGCTGGAGCAATAGTGCATGATGCTCTTCCAATAGCGCCCGTATCCGGCGTATTTCCCGACTCTTGAAACCGCCGTTGTAAACTACGCGAATAGGCAGCAACTCTACCTTAAGTTGTTTGCCGCCGCGAAAGACGTGAACATGCGCGGGTCCATGTTCGTTAGTATGTATGACAACATCGTATCCGTGTTGTCGCCGGTTCAGAATTGTAACCATCAGGCAACCGGAGTTTATAGAAGTCGGCTTGGAATTGTCAACAAATTAGGCTCCACAACCTCACAGCGCCACCAAACCGCCATCCAGCGCCAGGCCGTGCCCGGTGACAAAGGATGACGCGTCCGAGCAGAGCCAGACGACGGCCTGGGCGATTTCGCTTGGCTGACCCAGGCGTCCCATTGGGATCGCCCGCTCCATGATCGACGCCATGAGCGGATTGCCCGCGATGGCGCTTTGCACCATGGCGGTATCGGTATATGCCGGGCAGATGGCGTTGATGCGGATGCCGCTTTTGGCATAGTCGACCGCGGCCGATTTTGTCAGGCCGATGACGGCATGCTTGCTGGCGGTATAGGCGGCGGCTTTGGGCGCGCCGATCAAGCCGGCGACCGAGGCGATATTGACGATGGCGCCGCTTTGCCGGGGCAGCATGCGCGCCAGTTCGGCTTTCATGCAATGCCAGACGCCGAGCAGGTTGACATTGATGACGCGCGCAAACATATCATCATCGGCTTCGTGCAGGCGCTGATGAAAGTTGCCAGCGATTCCGGCGTTGTTTACCGCGGCGTCCAGCCGGCCGAAGGCGTCGACGGCGGCCGCGACCATCGCTGCCACTTGGGAAGGCTGCGTCACATCGCAGTGTGCGAAGCTGGCTTTGCCGCCAACGTCAAGGATTTTCTGGACGGTTTCCTTGCCGCCCGCTTCGTTGACATCGGAAACGCAGACTGTGGCGCCTTCTGCCGCCAGCGCCAGTGCGCTGGCCCGACCGATGCCGGAGGCGGCGCCGGTGACCAGCGCGGCTTTGCCTTCCAAACTTGCCATGTTCTGGTCCTCGTTCATTGCCGATTGATTGAGACTGTATCGTACTCAAGCCACGGTCCAATCCCTAGAGGCGTTTCGCTGAAGAGGCGTTTATCTGAGAGAAGCCGCCGCCCTGTGCTATAATCCGCGCAGAAGCAAGCCGGGGAGAAAGGCCGATGATAGACGATCCCGTTCTGCTCAATGACTGGCATGCGGTGATGCCGCTGACACAACTCGAGGCGGAGAATAACGTGGCCGGCGCGCGCGTCTTGGGCGAAGATATCGTCATCTGGAAAGCGGGCGATAGCGTGCGCGCCTGGAAGGACCTTTGTGTGCATCGCGGCACACGGCTGTCGCTGGGGACGCTGCTGGCCGATGATACCTTGCAATGCCCCTATCATGGCTGGACCTATGATGCGGTCGGGCAATGCGTGCGCATTCCGGCGCATCCGGAGCAGCAGCCGCCGACCAAGGCGCGCGCTTTCACATACCAGGCTTGCGTGGCCTATGATATGGTTTGGGTCTGCCTGGGCGAGCCGGCTAATGGCATCGCGCCCTTTGAAGAATGGGATGATGATTCTTACCGCAAGATACTCTGCGGCGCTTATGAATTCCAGGCGGCCGGCCCGCGTATGGTGGAGAATTTCCTGGATGTCGCGCATTTTCCTTTTGTGCACGAGAACATCCTGGGCACGCAGGAACGGCCCGAGATCCCGGATTACGAGGTGATCACCGATGAACATGGCGTCACGGCTTCGAATATTCGCGTATTCCAGCCTAATCCGGACGGGTCCCATATCCCCAATTGGGTGACATACACCTACAAGGCGCATCGACCGCTGGTGGCATATTTCCGTAAAGAAGCGGAGGAGAAATTTGCCATTCTGCTGATGGTCACACCGATTGAAGAGTTGAAGTCTCTTATGTGGATGTGGATGGTTATGACACAGGGCGACAGCAGCGATGAAACCTTGCGCGCCTTCCAGGACGAGATTGCGATGCAGGATTTGCCCATCGTGCAGTCGCAGCGGCCGGAATTGCTGCCGCTGGATTTGCAGGCGGAATTGCACTTGCGCAGCGACAAGACCGCGATTGCCTACCGCCGCTGGCTGAACGAGCTTGGTCTGAGCTTTGGCGCGAGTTAAGGCGGGAGCGGGTCACAACCGAATGCGTCCGCAAACGTATATGCTGACAATGGCGGTCAGATGCGAAGATCGCCAACATGTCGTTTTGATAGAGGGGCGGCGGGCCTGATTGTCTGCCGGCTTGATGCGGCGTGGAAATGGATCGGCTTGCGGGCCGAGGAAAGATAAATCGGGGATGGAAAAAAGAAAGATACCGCTTGAAATGGAAATCCGCCGGCGCATAGAAGCCAAGTATGACGAGCGCAACGCCCTGCTCATCCATTTCGCCAGTTATGCCGGGGTTAACGTTCTGCTCTGGGTGATTTGGCTGATTCAAACCGGCGGCTTTCCCTGGCCTCTTTTTGTCACCTTCTTTTGGGGAATCGGCATGGCGGGGCACATGCTGGATTATTATCACAAGCACGGGGGCGGCGCGCAGAAACGGGAAGATCAGATCCAAGAAGAAGTCATGCGCCAAGTGCGGCGGATGAAAGAGCGGGAAGACTTGCTTGGCATTGAAGAAGAAGAGGAACGCGCCGAAGTTTATACCCTGGACAATTACAAAAGGCGCGGTCTGCGCCTGAGCGACGACGGAGAATTGGAAGACTTCGAGCTTGTGGAAGAAGAAAGGCTGGCCAAAGGCCGGCAATCGCGAGCCTAGCTCAAGGGCGCTTGCGCGCCGACGCGGTCGGTCTGACCTTGAGAACTGGGGCGGGGAAGGTGTTACAATAACGGTAGGCATGCTTGCAGGCGGCGTCTGGCGGGGTGGGGAAAGCGCGGACGCAGCGACATGACGAGAGTGAATTAATGATTCGCTTGAAGCGACGCAACACCGTCTGGCTGATCACCATGGCCTTGCTGATCGGATTCGCCTTGTTGGCGGCGCCGGTATCGGCGGCGGTGCAATTGTCGTTGATCGGCGCCTTGGCGGTGGCCGTGATCGCATCCATGGTCGAACTGGGTCCGGAGCGCGAGAACCTGCTGGATGTCTTGAATCGGGCGCCCCTGCGTCGGCGTATTACGCCGCAGGCGCGCGAGGCGACTGAGCGCGCGGCGGCGCGGGCGGGTTACTTCAACCGCGGCGGACTTGTCATGCTTGATATCGGCTTGATCGCCATGCAGACCGGGGTCGAGGGTTTGGCCATGCGGCGGACGCGGAATATCTCAAAAGACGACGACGGCGCGCGTCCATTCATCACCTTGCATGTCTCGCCGGAAGAGGCGGAGCGGCAGGCATTGATCCGTTACGAGATCTATAACCACCTCGGCGAAGAGCAGTACGTCTATGAAATGAAGACCTATTTGCGCGAAGGCGAGATGAGTCTGCTGGCGGATCATCATCTGCCGCTGGCCGGCAATCGCAGCGTCGATGGCAACGGAGATTGGGACTTGCGGGTTTATGTCGATAACAGTCTGATCGGTATGCACAATCTCATGCTTTCGCCATCCGTCAACGAGCGCCGCCGCCGCTTGAGCGGTGAAGAGGAATTGCCTGATTCGCTTCAAGAGCGAAGCCGGAATCTGGCCGATGCCGTCATCGTGGATGAGGTTGAGCAGCAGCAAACCGCGCAGCTTAAAGATTTGCTGCGGCAGCCGAGTTCCCCCGGTCGCGGCGGCCGGTCGCGCGGCCGCAGCTAGCTGAGGGTATGTGAATGCCGGACAATCGCAACACCTGGTTTCTCGCCTTTATTTTACTCGCGCTGGGGGCGGTGGCGCTGTTGGGCAACAGCTTCCCGGTCATTTTGGTTTTGCTCGGGCTGTTGTTCCTCGTTCGTCAATTTGACAGCGACAGATCAAGCTCCAATGTCAGCAGCGCGACCCGAGAAAGCTATGACTACGGTTATGAATACGAGCAGGCCGAAGAAGAGGAATACGACGATTACGAGATTTTCCACCAGCAGCCGGCCAGCGCCGAGCAGCGCGTTTATCGCCATGCTCTGGAATCGGTGACGCGCGCCGGGCTCGACCCGGACGAAGTGCAGGTGCTGGCGGTGGACATCGGCTTGTTGACCACCAAAGAAGCCGGCGAACCCCAGATATTCCGCACTTGGTCGCTGCCTGATGATATTGACTACATCCAGCCCTTCGTGCAGTTGCGCGTGCCGATGGAAGCCAACGGCAACATTCGCTTCGAGGTCATTGACGCGGTGGGCGATGCGGTCTACATCCATGAGGACAGTTTCAAGCTGCGGCGCGGACGCAATTTTTTGACACCCAACACGCGCATGCCGCTGCATGACCAGATGGAGTTGGACGGCAAGTGGTCGCTGCGCATCATTGCCGATGGCGTGACGATCGCCGACCATCGCTTCGAATACTCCGAGGCGACCGGCGCCAACATCCGCCGGCACATCGGCGAGGACGGCGAGATCAACACCGAGATGCGGGCTGTTATGGCGGAGAATCGTCTGCCCAAGATGTCCCTGGACGACTTGCTGGCTTATCAAGGCGAGGACGAAGAAAAAGGGAGCCGCGCGCGCTGAGCGGCGCGTCTAGGCGCTGCGTTTGAAGGCCCGCGCCCTATCCACGTAGTTGGCGGCGGTCCGCCGAATCATGGCGATTTCTTCAACAGTCACCGGGCGTATCGCCTTTGCCGGACTTCCGAGAAGTAACATGCCGTCAGGAACGGACATGCGTTGAGTCACCAGGGCGCCGGCGCCAATCAGACAATTTTTCCCGATGCTGGCGCCGTTGAGAACGATGCTTCCCATGCCGATCAGGCTATGATTGCCGATTCGCGCGCCGTGCACTATGGCGCGATGTCCGACAGTGACGCCTTCCCCGATGAACAGCGGCAGGCCGGGGTCGGCGTGGCAGACTGCGCCATCCTGAATATTTGTCTCATCACCGATAGTGAGCGCCTCGGTATCGCCGCGCAGCACGGCATTGAACCAGACGCTCGCCCTCGCGCCGATGGTCACATCGCCGACGACGATGGCGCCTTTGGCGATAAAGGCGCTTTCGCTCGCCTTTTTCGGCTGGAACCTGCTCTGGATTCTTGACATGCTTCTGCCTGAATAGGGACCGCGCCAGGTCTTCAAGACCGGCAACGGGCTCAGGTATGGCGTTCAGCCAAGACCAGCACGTAAGCGCCGGCCGTATCGGGATTGCCGTCTGTGCCGAAGAAGCGGCGCGCGCGGATGTAATACATGCCCGTGGCCGGGATAGCGAAGTTGCTGATGAGCGCGTTCTGATCGGCCCCGCCGTCGTCGTTGCTGGTCACGACCTCTTGCGCGCTGTTGAGCAATTGGAGATAGGCATCGAGGTTGCCATCGACGCGGGTCATGGAGATGGTAACGACCTCCCCCTGGCGCCCGTAGAAGGCGTAGAGGTCGCTTTCTTTGTCCGCGCTGATCTTGCCGTTGACGCTTGTGCCGTAATTCAGGCTTTGCACACCGCTCGGCAAGGCGACCGAGGGGTCGTCCAGGATAGAGAGGCTCAAGCGATACTCGCCGCTGGTTTTGCCGTTCCGCCCTTCAAAGCGTGAGGCGATGATATGATAGCGCCCGTCCGCCGGAATGTGGAAATCGGCAATGCGCGAGTCTTGATTGCCGCCGCTGTCGTCATCCTCTATGAGCGCCTTGAAGCCGCTATCCGCCAGGATGACAAAGGCATCGAGGTCGCTGCCGGCAACGCGGGCCATTTCAATGGAGATCAAGTCGCCTTCGTCCGCGTCAAAGGTGTAGAAACGTTCGTATTGACCATGTTCGATTGCTGACGTCAGCGTGTCGCCATAGTGAATCGGCAGAGGCGCGAGGCGGCTGCTTCCGGCGCCGCTTTCGGCTGTCTCTTCAATTGTCAAGACGAAGCTGCCGGCGCTGTCGCCGTAACGTGTCGCGATGATGATATAGGTGCCGCTGCGGTTGATGATCAAGCCGTCGATGCCCGAATTGCGCGTATCGGCGTCGATGCGATCGTCATTCCTGGCGACTTCAAAGCGATCGCCATCGACGACTTGCAGGACGGGATCGAGCGTGCCGGAGGAGCGCACCATTGAGATATTCAAGATATCGCCTTGCGTCGCCTGGAAGGTGTAATAGACCTCGGAGTTGGCGTCGCTAATGGTGCCGATAACCGAGTCGCCGTAGCGCAGCGTGCTGCCTCGTTCGGAAAGGACGCCTTTGCGCGTCATGCGCAGTTCGTACTCGCCAGCGGTGGCGCCAAGGTCATAGCCGAAGCGGCCGACCGTCACGAAATAGCGCCCGGTCTTCGTGATCGTCAAATCGTGATTGACATCGAAACCTCCGGCGGAATCGTCCTGATAAAGCGCAATCTGACCGGCCTCGTCAAAAACGCCCAGGACCGGATCAAGGTCGCCCGAGATTCTCAGCACCTGGAAGCCGATGACTTCGCCACGCAACCCATCGACATAATAGACATCGCGCGGGTTTTCCGCGTCAAGACGACCGGTTATCACACCGTCGCGGCTGATTTGATCGTCACTGGCGCTGATCTCTCGAGATTGCGCGCTGACGCAGACATAGAAGCAGAACATAAGGAAAAGTGAGCAGAAGCGTACGCCGTTCATACACCCATTCTAGCGGAAATCGCTGACTGTGGCTGAAGCGCGGCGGCGAAAAGCGGCAGGCGTCAGGGCGCCCGGCGCCTGGCAAGCCCAGGTCAATCGCATCAAATTTAAATTGCGCCGATAAATGACATTTTCCCCTCAAATTATGTAATCCGTAGGGGCGTTTCGTTGAAACGCCCGCAATTTGCAGGCCATTTTCAACGGGCGTCTCACGAGACGCCCCTACATTTTCGCAATTTTCGTAGCGAACCGCTTATTATGATTTTGATGCGATTGCCCTGCCGGCAAGCCCTGTATCACGGTATCCAGACTGCTATAATGCCAGCGACTCATATTTTGATCATGAGCAGGGAGGCATGGCTTGATTCGGCTTTGCATGCTCGTCCTTTGCCTTTCAGCGGCGGCTGCGCTGCCCGGGCAGGCGAATGATGACATCGCGCATACTGTGGCCGCGGGCGAGACCTTGACCCTAATCGCAAATGCCTACGGCGTCACGTTAGAGCGCCTTGTGACGCTGAACGAGCTGGATCCCGATGCTTACTTGCAGATTGGTCAGCGTTTGCTGGTCATTCCGGCGGATGAAATCGCGCAGCCCGAAGGCGAGCCGGAAGACGAAGCGGCGCCGACCGAGCGCGCCGACAGCGAGGCTGCGATTCCGCTGCCGTCCATTGAAGCGCCGCTGGCGCCAGTTGCGCAGGCGGACGCGCCGATGATGGATCCGGCCGATATCAGCCCGCAGCTCTGTTTCTCCCTGTACGAAGACGACAACCAGAACGGGCGCCGCGAACCGGGCGAGGGCTATCTAAAGGCGGGCCGGATTCTGGTCCTGGATGCCTCTGGCGCCGAAGCGCTGACTTATACCACCGATGGCGAGTCCGAACCATATTGCTGGCGGGACCTGGAGCGAGATCTCTATCGACTTGAATTGCGACCGCCGGAAGGTTATGGCGTGACGAGCTTCGCGACCTTGCAAATCGACTTGAGCGCGGGCGGCCGCGTGAATGTGGAAATCGGCGCGAAGAGCGGGTTGGAAGCCTTCATCATGCCGACGGCTGAGGCTGCCGCCGGCCCGCCGGAGGTCGACGACAGCGAGAGCAGCCTTCTGCAGGAAGCAAGCGGGATATTCGTTTTGGCGCTGGCAGGTGTCGTTCTGATAGGCGGGCTCTTGGTCTCGCTGCTGCTGAAAGGGCGAGCGTGAATTGGACTGGCCTTGCTGGTTGAGAGACCGCCGGCGCAGCCTGCGGGACTGCTGTTGACGGCAGTTGTGCTGCTTCTCAGCAGTTTCTGCGCCTCGGCGCAAGACGGCGGGCAGGTCTGTGTGCAGGCCTTTAACGATCCAAATCAAAACGGGGCGCGCGATGCCGGCGAAATCCTGATCCAGCGCGGCGTCGGCGCCCATCTGCTGAACCATCACGGCGTCACCATCGCCGCCGGGCTGCTTGAGGATTCGTCTTATGCCGCTGATGGTCTGCTCTGTTTTGACCAACTGCCGGCCGGCGAATATCAAGTCCTCGTGACGAGCAGCGAATACATTCTGAGCGGGGCGACGGCGTTTGGCGCCTCAGTTGAGCCCGGCTGGCCGCCCGAGCGCGTTGACATCGGCGTTCGACCGATCGACGTGGCTGCGGCGGATGGCGGCGCTACCCCATGGTCGATTGATGTTCGGGCGGCTGAAGGCCTTGCCTTGGCTTTGCTCGCCGGCATCGGCATGGTTGCGCTGATGGGGATTCTCGGTGTACTCCTCTGGTTTCTTGCGCTCCGACGCCGGTTTGCTGCGGGATCGGCAAACCGACTGGCGGAAAGAGTCGTTCTTTAGGGCCTTGCGCCTTCCGAAGCGGCAGGCCGGTAAGCATCGCTTGAGCGCTCGGCCGTTTTTGAAGACCGTGCCCTCAAGCCACTGATATGGCGGACGCTTATTCAATCACGCCTTCAGGATACAGCTTCATGTAGTAGTAGTCGTGATTCGGGATGACGATATCGGCCATTTGCTTGATCCGACGCGAGTTGCGCAGCCACTCGCCCAGGTCCCAATAGGCGCCGGGCGGCCAGTCGTATTCCATATTGACATAGTTGTAGTAGAAGTCTCCAACCAGGCCGACTTTCCCGTTCACGGTTTCGATCAAGACCACCATGCTGCCCGGTGTATGGCCGCCCACCAGAACCAGATCAAGCCCGTTCTCCACTTGCATATCGCCTTCGATACAGTCCACCTGATCCATGATGTCGGCAAAGTAGTGGCGCAATTCCGGGTAATAGAAGGCGCTTGCGATTGGCGGCGCCATGAACCAGGCCAATTCGTCGCGCTGGACGATGAAGCGCGCGTTGGGGAAGAGCTTTGTATTGCCAATATGGTCCAGGTGAAGATGGGTCATGATGACAATATCGATTTCTTCCGGCGTAACGCCGAGCCGGCCGAGTTGCGCACGCACATCTTGCTCGGGCGTCGTGTACCAGTATTGCCGTCCGCCGTAGGCCTCCGTCAGTACTTCGCCTTCTTTGCAAGTTTCGGGATTGGTGCCGGTATCGACGATGATCTTCTGCTTGGTTCCTTCAATGTAATAGAGCGGTATGGGCACCATCGTTCCCGAGCCAACCGTCCCGTCCGCGCGTTCGATTCGCTCTTGATAACCGTAAGTCAGAATCTGACCGCCGGGCATCTTCGGATTGTAGCCCAGCCCCAACAGGCTGGTTCCAAGGGCAACTTCGATTTCGCCGGTATTCATCCAATGAACGCGATATGACATGATAATTCTCCTCTCTTTGGGCACTCAATTGTTGCGGGCTTGGGCTTCTGCGGCCGCGGGCATCCGGCGGGCGGCCAGTAAGCCAAGCTGAAAACGAGGCGAGCGGGAAGTACGCCGCGCCGCCCGCCTCCTCAATCTCTAAAGCGCGCTCAGCCGGACATGCTCTGGATCACCGCCCAGGCATCCGGTTCGTGCTGCGCCATATAGGCTTCCAAAATGGCCGCGAAGGAAAAGACTTCGTCGAAGTCCATCGGGTTTTGCACCGCGCCCAGACTGGAATAAAAGTCGTAGACGAATTCCATGCGCGGCCGCCAATAGCGGCTGCCCGTCGGGCTGATCAGCAGCCAGTACATTTCGGCGCCTGTCGTCGGGAAGAACTCAATCTTGTTCCAGAGGTCCTTGATATCCTGGATCGTCATCTGCGCCCCAGTCATCGAGTTCAGGAGCTCGGATATCCGGCCGAATGCCGCATCTTGATTCGCATTCACGTATTGCAAGGTCAAGAATGTGCCCTTGGCGAAAGCCACCAGCGCGTCGAAATTCTCCTCGACATAATCGGCGGTGGACAAGAACCCGCAGAGGATGACGGCTTGGGAGCCGACGTCTTGCGCAGTGACCAGGGTCTTCATACCCTCTTTGACCAAGCGGAAGCGCTGGGGCAAGCCGCCGAGGTAGGCATCCGCCTCGCCGGTGAGAAATGCGGCCAGGCCATCGTTCGGGTTCATATCCAGGACATTGACATCATTGATGCTCAATCCGCCGGCCGCCAGAGCTGCGCCCACACCCATCTCCATATCGGTGCCCTTCGTAGTCAGGACGTTGAGCCCGGCCAGTTGAGAGACGGTCGCGGCCAAGGCGTCGGCATGATCGCCCAGTTCGACCAGATTCTCCGCGTAGGTGGACATGCCGGAATCGGGACGAACCATGATCGCCGAACCCTCGAAGGTATAGAAGATGTTGGCGAGGCGCTGTTCCGGGAAGGCGTCCCAGCTAGTCACGACGGTGGTTTCGCAGATGGAACCGATGTCGAGGGAACCGGCGGCGATGGCTTCAGTGACCGCTTCGTATGGCAGATTGATCAATTCAAGATCAATGCCTACCTGCTCGAAGAATCCCTGTTCAGCGCCGACCTGGATGGCCAGCATATCCTGGAACGGGGTCATTCCCAGCCGAATATGCGTGAGCTCGTCCTGCGCGGCGGCCGGGGCCGATAAAAGTAGCGACAAGATCAGAATGGGCAATAGCATTCGCTTTGCAAGAGTGTTTCTCTTCATGAGTATCAATCCTCTAAAACTTGTGTTGCATGCTGACAGAAGTATGTATCCGCTTTATCGTTTCGTTATGCACCTCCTCTCGCGGCGCGGACGCGGGCTTAGTCTGAACGCGGCGCCCAGCGCGTCAGATAATTGCCGATGATGCGTACCATACGGTCCACAATCCACGACGTGATGCCGATGATGATGACCCCGACCAGGATGGCGTCGGTCTGCAAAGTGCGGCGGGCGAGCATGATCATATAACCCAGGCCGCTTTGCGCTCCCATGAATTCGGAGGCGATGACCAAGGCGAAGGAGAGCGCGACCGTTACCCGCATGCCCCCGATCAGAGGCGGCGTAATCGCGGGAAGAATCACGGTTCTATATATGGTCAGCCTGTTGGCGCCCAGGGTCCGGGCCGCCATGATGTAGATCGGCGAAACATGTTTGATCGCCTCCAATGTCGTCACTACCATCACGGTGAAGCCGCCGAGAGCGGTCAGGATGAGCTTGCCCATATCGCCGATCCCGAACCAGAGAATGAAGAAGGGAATCAAGGCGACTGCGGGGATGGGACGCAGCGCTTCGATGAGAGGGTCCAGGATGCTGTTTATCCACTTGTTCCAACTCATGGCCACGCCACACAGGACACCGAGCAGGGCCCCGGCCAACATCCCGACCACGACGCGATACATCGTCGCGAGAAAGTAGCCAACCAGCACGCCTTCCATCCGTCCTACAACGAGGACCGTATCCATCGGGGAAGGGAAGAAAAGCTTGTCGATGAAGGAATCGGTGAGGTAATACCAGATGACCAGGACCATCAGCACGGTCAATATACTCGCGATTGCCTCGGGGCTGAGGATCTTCCCCGGTAATCGCTTTTGCTGCTGAACTTGTTCTTCCTTGCCCGGCAATTCGGCCATTTTCGCTTAGCCCTCTCGGATCTCGTTGTCTTCTTCGGCCACCAGAAGCCCGCGGATGTGACCGCGCAGCGCCTGAAACTCATTGGATAACTTTATGGATGCCTCTCTTGGGCGGGGAAAGGGGATATCCAGCACTTCTTGAATGGCGCCTGGGCGCGAAGTCATCACCGCCACGCGATCGGCCAGGAAAATGGCTTCTTCCAAATCATGCGTCACAAAGAGTACGGTGCGCTGTTTATCGGTCTCCGTCACCGACAGCCGCATGAGGTCTTCTTGCATCTTTTCTTTGGTGATGGCGTCCAGCGCGCCGAATGGCTCATCCATCAGCAGAACGGTGGGATCTGTCGCATAAGCGCGGGCCAGGTCTACGCGCTTCTTCATCCCTCCGGACAACTCTTTGGGATAGGCGTCGCGGAAACCGCCTAATCCCACCAGATCGATCAGATTAGTGACGATCTCTTCTTTCCGCTGTTTGGCGATGTTTGTCTGCTGCAAGCCATAGCCAATGTTCTGCGCGACGGTCATCCAAGGGAAAACGGCGTCGCCCTGGAAGACCACCGTCCGGTCCGGGTCAGGATCATGCACAGGCGCGCCGCCCACCTGCACGGCGCCGCCGCTCGGCGCGACCAGGCCGGCGACAATAAACACCAGGGTTGATTTGCCGCAGCCGGATGGGCCGACCAGACACATGAACTCGCCGGCTTCAACTTCCAGGTTCACATCTCTCAGCGCCTCAATTTGGCGGGCTGTGCCCGCAAAGGATTTTTGCACGTTCAGGATCTGGATATAGGCGCTCATCAGGCTCCGCTCGCCGCGCGCTGCAATACCATGTCAGCGGCCGTATCAAAATAACTGGACAGTTGCTCGGCGCCAGAATTGGTGATCAAGTAGCCCGATTCCCAGCGGATTCCCCAAAGTTGGGGATGAAATATCGCCAGATCGATCAGCAAAACCATGCCGGGCTGGAATTCCCAATCCGGGTCCGGGCAGAGGAATGGCGCTTCCGCTTCCAGCAAGCCACAAGAATGCACGACGCCGTAGATCTGGTGCTTCTCCAAATCGAAGCGGGCCAGCTCTCGGCGTGACGAATGGTAAAGCTCGCTCGCCAAAAGGCCCGGGCGCAGCTGCGCTTCTATCGATCGGTAGACGCTGAACAGATCGCGGATATAATCCCGTTGGGCTTGAGGCACAGGGCCGATGGTAAGCGGTACGCCGAGCGATGCGCAGTAACCTTTGTACTTGGGGCTGATCCCGATTGTGATGAAGCTGCCAGGGTCCAATGGGCGTTGAGTGGGCCGGCCGAAGACTGCGTTACTGCGCTCTTGGGAAGCGAGGATCGTTGAATAGGCATAACCTTCCGCGCCGGCGGCGCGCATGGCCGCTTCCCCCACACCGGCCAGCGCCGTTTCTGTCATGCTCGGGGTCAGGCCGTTAAGCATTGCTTCGAGGCCGGCGTCGACGATTCGGTAGGCCCGGCGGATCTTGTCTATTTCGCTGGCCGATTTGATCTGGCGCGCGCGATGCAGCGAGTCCGTGATATCCACGATCGCGTCGGTCATGGACGATAATTCCAGATAGAGCGTCATGGGCAGAAAGCCGCTCCCGACCAGACCAATTCGGCCTGGCCGACCATCGGCCAATTCCGTCAGCGCATCGGACGTATCTTCCCAACTCGTATTTGGATATGCGGCGCCCCAGGCCAAAAACAGGGAAATAACGCGGCATTCCAGATCTGGCGCGTGAGCAAGCGCGAAGTTCGCCGTTTCCGGACCGACGAGCAGGCAAGGCTCGCCGCTGGCTACCCTAATCGCGACCAGACCGCGTTCAAATTGCGTCCAGATATTTGTGAGATAGCAGGCGTCCGCCATGTTGTATTCGTCGAAATACACCAGAATAAGGTCGAGGTCGTTTTCCCGGCCTACTTGAGCAAGCTTTTGCCAGCGTTCACGCAATTCCTCTATAGCCGCCATTGTTTTACTCCTGTTTGAACGGACTGTCGCTGTTGCCGGTCGCAGTCTTAAAGGGGGCTCATTTCTAGTTGCCGCTGTTTGAGCCGCCGGGATTGCCCCACTCCGCGAGCATAGGGCCGCTGATGACTTCATGCCTGAACTGATGTTGGGATGTTGCCGAGCGCGGCGCTGGATGCTGACGGGAGCTTTTGCAGCTGTCGCCGCCAGGAAGATCGATGCAATTGGGGCAATAAGAATATCGCGCAATTTAAATCATCAAGCTTTGTATATTTGTTCGGAATGTTCTCTTAACGCAACTCCTCCACTTGATCCATCAATGCTCTGACCCGGTCGGCGTCAACCGGGTTTTCAAAAACGCCGTTGCGCTTGAAGGCGGTGCCGATGATCGCGGCGTCGGCGATATCCAGTTGTTCCCTGACGTTGGCAAGGTGGACGCCGGTGTTGGCGACAATTGGGATTTCGGGCAGCGCGTCTTTGACCAGCCGCAGCGTGGCGGCCGATGTCTCTTCGCCGGCGGTCAAACCCGATATGCACAAGGCATCGGGTCCGGTATTAAAAACGGTCGAGCGGGCGACCGAAACGATATCGCGGTTGGCGAGATAGGTTGCCGCTTCCGGCGCGATGTTGAAGAAGAGTCTGACGTCTTGGCCGCCGATGGCGTGCTGATGGCGGACGATTGCGCCGCAGTTTGTATCCCAGAGGCCAAAATCGCTGGCGTATACGCCGGTGAAGATCTCGCGAACGAACTGCGCGCCGGTGGCGACCGCGAGGTCCAGCGAGGCATAAGGATCCCAGAGCGCATTGACGCCGAAGGGCACAGTGATTTCGTCGAACAATTCGGCGATGACGCGCGCCATGGCGGCGACCGTCACGCTTTCCACTTTTGTGAGATAGGGCAGGCTGAATTCGTTGGAGAACATGACGCCGTCGACGCCGCCCGCCTGGAGGGCGCGCAGGTTGGCCCGCGCATCGGCTACAACCGCGGGCATACCGGCGTCTTGGTCGAAGCGTGGATCGCCAGGCAGCGCCAGCAGGTGGCACATCCCGATGACGGGCTTAGCGATAGCAAACATCTCCAGCAGCCAGTTTTTCATGCGTCCTTCGCAGCTTCCATCATCTGTCAGGCCATTACAATATCAATGTCGTCCGCAGCAAAAGCCGAGAGCGCCTGCGCGGAGCCATCGTCGGTAACGATCGCGTCGATTTGATCCAAGTCACAGACTTTGGCGAAGGCGACCTTGCCGAGTTTTGAGCTATCGGCAACGACGATACGCCGCTGTGAGGCGGCGATCGCGGCGCGTTTCACCAGCGCTTCCTCGACATTGTAATCGGTGATGCCATAATCGTGGTGGATGCCGGCGACACTTAAGACGAAAACGTCAAAGACCAATTCGTCGAAGGCGCGGGTCGCCAGATGCCCAACCAAAGAACGCTCTCGATGGCGCGCTTGTCCACCGGTCAGAATCAAAACGATGCCCGGTTCATCGGCGAGGATCGCGGCTGCCCACAGATTCGATGTGAGAACCGTCAGATTTTGACGACCCTTCAAGGCGCGCGCCACTTCCACGGCGGTCGTGCCGACATCGAGAATGACGGTTTCACCTTCGCGCAGCAGCGATGCCAGCCGCCGTCCGATCCGCGCTTTTGCGCCGGCGTTGGTATCTTTGCGCAGTATGTAGGGCGGCTCGTAGCTGAGCGAGGAGACGCTGACGGCGCCGCCCCGCGCGCGCTTCAAGAGACCTTCGTGCTCCAGGGCTTCCAAGTCGCGGCGAACGGTCATATCAGAGACCTTCGCGAGCTTGCTCACTTCGGCGACGGCGACACGGCCGGTCGTATCGAGGATCCGCATAATCGCCGCCCGCCGTTCCCCGGCGCTCAACTTCATGACGCTGTGGGTTGCGCCGTTTGTGTTGTTTGCGTTGTTGATACTAACATCGCGCCTGTCATGTATAACATCCATTCTGGAGATGCCTGTTAAAAGAAACAAGAGCTTTGTTACAATTTAACCCGTTGCGGCGTCATTGTCAAATCATGGGCTGGAATCGCAGAGCAATCGCATCAAAATCATAATGAGCGGTTCGCTACGAAAATTGCGAAAATGCAGGGGCGTCTCGTGAGACGCCCGTTGAAAATGGCCTGCAAACTGTGGGTGAAAGTGGGATGGCGCAGGCCGGCCTAGGGAAGATCATCGTCATAAGCCCTGTGTTAAACTTCAAGGAATCTGGATTCGAAGACATCTGACTAAAGTTTCGCATTGGGCCCGGATGTCAAAGGAAATGAAATCGCCCAGACGCTCTATGCAATGATTCGAATCGGTCGATGCCAGGCGGCAGCCTCGCAAGATTAGCGGATTGGGACTTATGCCTCTGAAAACCGCAGTCGGCGGCTTGACTTTTACCAGCGCGCATTTGAAGCTCGCGCAAGAAAACCGCAGCAGCCCGCTTATACAGGAGGCCTTGCGTTTGCTTGATGCGCGCGGGCGGGAACGCTTGGAGGCGGCATATCTGGCCGCGCTTCGCGCCCAGTGGCATCATGACGACGAAGGATCCGCGCGCCTGGCCGGGCGTTTGCTGGATGAAGCCGACTTGGGGGCGGGGCCGCTCGATAACATTGCCGGCTGCCAGACGCTGTTGGGATGGCTATCCGTACTGTCCATGCTGCCGCAGCGGCCGGCCGGCGACCGCTTGCGCGCGGCCGGCGAGCAAGCTATAGAAGCGGCGAAGGCGAACCCGGCGGCAAAGCCGCTCGACCGCATCTGGGGCGGCGCCTTGCAGTTGGCGCAGGGAATCGTATTTGACAGCGATGCCTTGCGGCGGGCGGGCGCCGCCGCCTACCGCCACGCCATCGATCAGCATATCCATCCGGAAGGTTATCTAAAAGGCATCGTCGATGTCGACGGCGCCGCGCGCGCTTACGAAGCCCAGGTTTCGGGCGTTTGCGCGCTGGCTTTCATGGCGGAGATGGCGGAGCCAGTCGGCCTGGGTTTGTGGACTTATGAGAATCGCGCCGTCAGCCTGCGCACCGCCGCAACCTATGCGCTGTTCTATTATTTCTATCCCGAGAAGTGGCGCTGGGAAGAGGGTCTCTCAAGCGGGCGGACGACAGCGGCCGTCCGACAAGAGGGCGCGTTTTTGGAATTGGCGCAGCGGCGACAAGCCATGCGCGGGATTGAAGCGCTTTTTGAAGAACAGCGCCCGCTGTTCTGCGTCTACGGCGGCGGCTTGACAACCTTGACACATGCAATTCCCCCGCCGCAAAAGCGGCGCTGGCGCTTCAGGTAGAAGCGGTCTGCCCGCCTAAGGACTGGTTCAGCGCTTCCGCAATACCATATACATTGAATCGCCGGACTCTATCTCGGTATAGCGATTGCATTCCAAAATCTCATAACCTCGCCCGATCAACGCCCTTAGACTGTCTTCGCGGTAATACACAAAGCACAGTCCTTGATGTTCAGCTTCTCCATCGCCGTGCCAGAATGAATGAAGCGCAATCCCGCCCGTTTTGAGAACTCGCGCTTGACGCTCAAATGAGGCAGGCAATTCATCCCGCGATAAATGAATAAGCGCCTTGTTGGAGTAGATGCCATCAAAGCGCTCGTCCGTGTTCATCTTTATGGCGTCTAGCTGCTTAACCTTGATGCTTGAATTGAGTTTCTTTAGCCGCTCAACGAATATCGCCGATGAATCAGAACCAGTTGCTTGATAGCACTCACTCAACAGTAGCAGATCTTTACCCGGTCCACTTCCTAATTCCAGCAACTTTGACCCATCCGGCAGATACTTCCTAAGTTCGCCAATGAGCAGCTTCCCGTCATAGTCGGCGGCCATTCGAATATATTGTTTTACATTCCCCTCGTCATCGTAATAGCCCACGGCTGGCTGTCCTCGCGTTCTTCGACTTTGGAATTTGCTTATCGCTCTGGACAAGTTTCTTGTGACAAAGTTGACGGAATTATACACCTGAATCGCAATGATCTGATTTAATCCGCTTCAACCCCTTGACATAAGTTTTAAGTTAGGCTAAAAATATACTTAATCTGACTGAAAGCCATAGCGGGAGACATGTATTTTGGGACATCGCATATGGATTATGGCCATGCTCTTCGCCGTACTGTGCCCGAATGCGGCGGGCCAGAGCGAGGCGGAAAGGCTCAGGATCGTCGCCACGACCACCCAAGCGGCGGATTTGATGCGCATTCTGAGCGCTGATATTCACGGGCTGAGCCTGACGGCGCTAATGGGGCCCGGTGTCGATCCCCATCTATATCAGCCGACTGAGGCCGATATAGCCGCGATGAACGCGGCGCAGATGGTCGTGTACAGCGGATTGCGTCTTGAAGGGCAATTTGACACGGTTTTTTCAGCCCTGGCCGAACAGGGCATTACGATTTATGCCTTGGGCGCGCTGGTCAAGGATGCGGGCTTCATCATCGGCGGTTTCGACTTGTCGGAAACGCTTGTTAATGTCGACGATCCGCATTTCTGGTTCGATCCGCTCAATTGGCAGCTGAGCGCAGAGGGCCTGGCGGGCGCGCTGGCCGCGCTGGACCCGGCGAATGCAGCCGCTTATCTTGCCAACGCGGCGGCCTACATTGAAGAGTTGCAGCGTCTCTACGAATGGGCCGACGCCGGCTTGCGCTCGATCGCCGAGGGGCAGCGCTATCTGGTGACCTCGCATGACGCTTTTCAATATTTCGGCGGCGTCTTCAGTTGGCGCCTGCAAGCGATACAGGGTTTGAGCACTGAGGATGAAGCCGGTGTCGGCGATATACAGGACACGGTCGATTTTGTCATTGAGAATGACATTCCGGTGTTATTCGTCGAGAGCAGCGTACCGCCCGATACGATTGAGGCGGTTATTGCAGCGGCGCGCGCGCAAGGACGGGATGTGAGAATCGGCATTCGCGAATTGTTCGGGGACGCCATGGGCGAGCCGGACGCGTTTGGCGGAACTTATATCGGCATGCTGGCGCAGAACGCCTTGACCATCATGCAATCCTACCAATGTATGGGCGTCGCGGTGGAGATCGGCGCCTGGCCGCCGGGCTTAAATCCGGAACCGCCGGAGGAGATCTGGAATGCGGACTGCGATGCCTGAGCGCGGTGGGAGTTGATTGATGGAAGGGCGTAGCGAACTGGCGCTGTCGGTCGATGATTTGACCGTCGCTTATCATGACAAACCGGCCATCTGGGATATTGATCTGGCTGTGCCGGAAGGCGCGCTAATGGCGATTGTCGGGCCGAATGGCGCGGGTAAAAGCAGCCTGATCAAGGCTGTCCTCAATTTGATTCCACGGGCGGCGGGCACCGTCGCCTTTTATGGCAAGCCCTACGAGAAGGCGCGCTCGCTTGTGGCTTATGTGCCGCAGCGGGAAAGCGTCGATTGGGATTTTCCGACCTCGGCGCTTGATGTGGTGATGATGGGTCTCTATGGCAAGCTGGGCTGGTTCCGCCGGCCCGGCCCGCGGGAGCGCGCGCGCGCGCTTTTTGCTTTGGAGCAGGTTGGATTGCAGGACTTTGTCAATCGACAGATCAGCCAGCTCTCAGGCGGGCAGCAGCAGCGCGCGTTTCTGGCCCGCGCCCTGGTCCAGGACGCGCAGATCTATTTCATGGACGAGCCCTTTGCCGCCGTTGACGCCGTGACTGAAAACGCCATCGTCAACATCCTGCGCGAATTGAAAAAGGGGGGCAAGACCGTTCTCGTTGTCCATCATGACTTGCAGACGGTCTGCGAATATTTCGACTGGCTGACCCTGCTGAATGTCGAGATTATCGCTTCCGGCCCAACGCAAGAAATCTTCAACGCCGAGAATCTGCGCAGGACATACGGCGGTCGCGTGTCCTATTTGCACGGCGGCCAGTTGCTAGCGGCCGGGGGTGGCTGATCGTGCTGTTGGAGGCGCGTTGGAAAGGCGACCGTGCCGTCTGGCTCATCATCGTCCTGATCATCGTCTTGGGATTCGCTTTTATCCCCCTGAGTCAACTGCTCTTTGGCTTGCGCTTTACCTATACCGTTCGTGTGGTTGCGCTGGGCGGCTCGATCCTGGGCGCCATAAGCGGGGTAGTCGGCTGTTTCGCCGTGCTGCGCCAGGAAAGTCTGCTCGGCGATGCTTTGTCTCATGCCGCGCTGCCGGGCGTCGCCTTGGCCTTTTTGTTCTTTGGCCGCGAGCTGAGCCTGCTGCTGATTGGCGCGGGAATCGCCAGTTGGATCGGCATGCGTTTTGTCATGGCCCTCTTGAAAAGCACGCGCATCAAACAAGATACGGCCTTGGGCATCGTGCTCGCGGCCTGGTTCGCCGCCGGCATCGCCTTGCTCGCGTATATTCAATCCATGCCCGACGCCAGCCAGGCGGGCCTGGACGAATTCATATTTGGGCAGGCGGCCGCCATGATCGAAGCCGATGTGATATTGATCAGCGGCGTCAGTCTTTTTCTGCTGCTCATGCTCGCTCTCTTTTGGAAAGAATTCAAACTGGTGACATTTGATCCGGAATTTGCCAGCGCGAACGGCCTGCGCGTGGGCGCTGTCAACACGCTGCTTTCGACGCTGATCGTGATTGCGATTGTGCTCGGCCTGCAGTTGGCCGGTGTCATTCTGATGGTGGGCATGTTAGTCGCGCCGGGCATCGCCGCCCGGCAATGGACCCACAAGCTGGATCAGATGCTTATATTGGCGGCCGTCTTCGGCGCCTTCGCCGGCGGCGTCGGCGCGGTGATCAGCGCGCTCGACAACGATATCCCGACCGGACCAATGATCATTGTTGTGGCCTTCACGCTGGTGCTGGCGTCAATTGCTTTGGCGCCGGGCCGGGGACTGGTCTGGAGCCGGCTGCGTCAACGGTCGAATCGCCGGCGTTTTGCCGCGCAGAATGTCTTGCGCGATCTCTTCCGTTATGCGCAGGCGCATGGCGGGTTCGAATCGGCTGTGCCCGACGCTTTCATTCGCGGCGTAGCCGAGCGCAGCGCGCAACTGGGATTGCGGCAGTTGCAGGCGGAAGGGCAGGTAGAGACTGTCGCCGGCGGCTGGCGGCTGACGGCGGCGGGCGTCGCGCGCGCGCAGCGGCGCCGGCGCAACGAAGGCCTTTGGGATTTGTATCGGCTCTACGGAGATGAATTGGGCTTGCCCGTTGTGCAGGAGAGCCGACATGCTGAGCTTTCCGAATTGCTGCCGCGCTCGGCGCTGGCGGCGCTGGAGAGCAAACTGAAGGGAGATGGCGACGCATGATGCCGCTGGAGCGCGCGCTAATTGACTTCCTTCTACACTTCGCAGCGCGCGAGGAGTTGAACGCCTTCCTGCGCTCGCCGCAGAATACAGCCACCCTGATCGGCTGCTTGATCGCGATCAGCGGCGCGCTGCTGGGCACATTCTTGCTGCTGCGCGGCATGGCGCTGACAAGCGATGCCATCAGCCATACGGTGTTATTGGGCATTGTGGTGGCCTTCTTGCTGATGACCAAGGTCTTCAATTTGGCGGGCGATACCTCGTCGCCCTGGCTGATTCTCGGGGCGTCTCTGGCGGGCGTCGGCACGGTCCTGCTGACGGAGATGCTGTATCGTTCCGGCTTGGTAAAGCAGGATGCCGCCCTCGGCCTGGCCTTTCCATTTTTTTTTGCGATCGCTGTCATTTTGGTTTCGCGTTACGCGGATGATGCGCACCTCGACGAAGATGCCGTTCTGGTGGGCGAGATCGGGCTGGCTTGGGCAAATGCCAACAGCCATTGTTTCGACCATTGCGAGTCGGTCACTGTCAGTCCCGATCACCCGGCGGCCAAGAACACCCGCCAATGCCTGAACTGTCGGGAGCTCGGCATCAGCCCGCGGGATGAGCGGGCTGTTTTCACCGAAACTTGCAGCAATTGCGGGCAGTATTCGCCGGCGAAAGCCTGGAGCGCCGGATTGCTCGAGCGGGAGCCGCTTCTGGTCTTCTTTCCCAAGTCGATCACGGTGACGCTGATCATGACCTTATTGTCCCTGGCCTTTGTGCTGCTGTTTTACAAGGAGCTCAAGCTCGCCACTTTTGACAGCGCCTTGGCGTCGGCGCTGGGATTCCGGCCCGCGGTCATGAATTATGCGCTGATGACGCTGGTGAGTTTGGTCGCGGTCGGCGCCTTTGACGCGGTTGGATCGATTCTGGTCATCGCCTTTTTCATCATCCCGCCTGCAGCCGCATATCTGCTCACCGATAGGCTGAGCCTTATGCTCATCCTCAGTCCAATCATCGGCGCGGCCGGCGCGTATTTTGGTTATGACCTGGCGCGGGGGCTGCTCTTGGGCCTGCTTCCGCTCAGCGAGGGCATTAGGCTTGTCAACCGTCTGCTTGGTTTAAGCCTGACTGAAGAGTGGAATACCTCAATCAGCGCATCGATGGCGCTGATGATCTTCTTCATGTTTTTATTGGCTTGGGTGTTTTCGCCGCGGTACGGCCTGATCTCGACCATGATTCGCCGCGCCAACCGCCGGCGACTTTTTGAGGATCAGGTGGTGCTGGCGCATATTCACAATCATCAGCATACTGCGCGACACAAGACAGAATTGCGGGAAGAGAGTTTGCACCGTCACTTCCGCTGGACGCGCCGAAAGATGGGGCGTGTGCTGATGCGCCTGCGCGCCACCGGTTATGTGAAGCTGGTGGCGCGCTGCGCCGAACTGACGGAACGAGGCGATCGCCATGTGCATGCCTTTCGCCGGTCGATGCTTGAGGCTTATAACATACCGGATATCGAACAGGGCAGCCCATTGGCAGCCGGGACCTCGAGCGAAAGCATGACGGAAACTGCATGATGCCAAGTCGAGCGCCATGATTAGCCTGATCGCGACCGTACTCAATGAGGGCGACAATATCCGTCAGCTCTTTGATTCGATCCTGCGGCAGACGCGGCCGCCGGACGAGATCGTCATTGTGGACGGCGGCAGCCGCGACGATACCGTCGCGATCATGCGGACGTATGCCGATCGCCTGCCGCTGCGTTTGCTGGTTGAAGAGGGCTGCAACATCAGCCAGGGGCGGAACCGCGCGATAGCGGCGGCGGCGGGCGATATCATCGCGGTGACTGACGCCGGTCTGCGCCTGAACGATGACTGGCTGGCGAAGATTACGGCGCCGCTGCTGGCGGATGCCGATATTGATGTGGTCGGCGGTTTCTTTCAGGCGGACCCTCGGGGACCCTTTGAGATTGCGCTGGGCGCGGCGACGCTGCCGCTGGCCAGGGAGATTGACGCGGCGTCTTTTTTGCCGAGCAGTCGCAGCGTCGCGTTTCGCAAGTCGGCGGCTATGGCGATTGGCTATTATCCCGAGTGGCTGGATTTTTGCGAAGATCTCGTCTTTGATCTGCGCCTGCGGCGCCGGGGCATGCGCTTTGTCTTTGTGCCGGAAGCGCTGGCGCATTTTCGTCCGCGGCGGACGCCGGCGCAGTTTTTCCGACAATATTTTCTTTATGCGCGCGGCGACGGCAAGGCGAATCTATGGCCCAAGCGTCACTTCATCCGCTACGCGAGTTATTTGCTGCTGGCGCCGGCGATTCTGTTTGCCGGCTTGCTGGCGCATCCTGCGGCCTGGATCTTGTACGTCGTAGCCGGCGCGGTTTACCTGGCCGGGCCGTACCGGCGTTTGCCCGCTGTCATGCGGCGCGCGCGCGCCAGTTCAGCGGCTGTCTGGCTATATTGCATTGTCGCGATGCCGCTGATTTTCTTGCTGGGTGATGTGGCAAAAATGTTGGGGTATCCATTGGGCTGGCGCTGGCGGCTGCGGCGGCGCCCGCCTGACTGGCGCAAGCTGCCGGCGCCCTGAGCGCGCCGCAAGGCGCTGCAGCGGCTTGGATGAGACTTATTGCCCGATGAAATCATTCGAGTATACTTGTTAGCGTGAACGACGAATTGCGATTTTACTACCATGGCCAGCAGTAAGGAAAGCAACGAATGGGTCAGCCTGCGGCGCGCCGCCGACATCCTGGGTGTTCACCCGGCGACGGTGCGTAATTGGGCGGACAGCGGCAAATTGCCCTTCCGCCGCACAGCCGGCAATCATCGCCGTTTCAACGTCCGCGAGCTGAACAACTACGCGCAGAGCAAGAGCGAGATTGAACCGATCGAATTACAGGTGATCATTCAGAGCGCGCTGGGCCAGACGCGCATGCAGGTCGGCAGCGATGTTCTGGAATCGGCGCCCTGGTATATGGCGATGAGCGATGGCAGCAAGCAGCATCTGCGCGAGCAGGGCCGGCGCGCGCTGGAGGCGATTCGCAGCTATTTGGCCGCCGGCGCGCCGGATGAGAAGCTCAGCGCCGCCATCAATCTGGGTAAAGATTATGCCGCGCACCTGATAGCGGATGGCTTGACGCTGCCCCAAGCCATGAGGGGTTTCTACTTCTTCAGCGACTTCGTCTTGAACTCAATTCTGACCTGGTCGGAATTGTCCCAGCCGAGCAATTCCTCGGAATGGTCGACTTTGTTGCGTCAGGTGAACACCTTCATCAATGCGATGCAGCTCTCCATCGTAGAATATTATGAAGAGGACTGAACGGCAGCTGGACGCGCATTGTCTGGCCTTATGCCTCTCGCCGAGCATCGGCGCCAAAACCCTCGACAGTTTGCTCCAACATTTTGACCAGGATCTCGAAGCGATCCTGGCGGCGTCGACCGCGCAATTGCTCAAGGTCCGCGGCGTGGGGCGGGCGATTGCCCGCGAAATCCGCGGTATCAACCCGGTGCGGGCGGCGGCGGACCTGGAACGGTGGCGTGGCCAAGACATCGACGCGCTTACGGCCTTTGACCGCGCTTATCCGCAAGCGCTGCGCGGCTTGGCCGACGCGCCGCCCGCGCTTTTCATCAGTGGTCAGGCACAGCCCGAAAACATGGCTGAGGCCTTGGCAATCGTTGGTACGCGCCAGCCCTCGGCGGAGGCGCGATTCCTGACGTTGCAGCTGGCGATGAAGCTGGCGCGGAAGGGCTGCGCGGTCGTCAGCGGCTTGGCGCTGGGCGTGGACACAGCCGCGCATACCGGCGCGCTTTCGGCGCAGGGCCGGACGATCGCCGTGCTGGGCAGTGGCTTGCTCAATGTTTACCCGGAGGCGAACCGGGCATTGGCGGCGCGCATTCGCGGGAGCGGCGCGGTCATCAGCGAGGCGCTTCCGGAATGGGGCGCCAATGCGCAGCGGCTTGTTGCGCGCAATCGAATCATCAGCGGGTTGAGCCGGGCTGTAATTGTAGTGGAATCGCATGTGGATGGCGGCGCGATGTACAGCGCCCGTTTCGCGCGGGAACAGTGGCGGCCGGTCTTTACGTTTGATTTGCCGGCGAGCGGCAATCAGGCCTTGATCAAAGGCGGCGCCTGCGTGCTCAAGCGCGATAATCCGCTCGATGGTTTGTTTTGCTTGTAAGATTAAGTCAGGTTATTCACGAAATTTCTTAATAGAACATTTGCGGCACAAACAAATGTTCGTGTATACTGGTAAAGGAGACCGGAGTCTGCCGATTTGGGCTGGCTGGTGAAACCGAAATGAGGGCGAGGAAATGAAAGCATTTAACAGATTGTCGCAGCGTCAACAGAATATGATGCGATTTATGCACAACTATATGCAGGAGCGTGGTTTTCCGCCTTCGATTCGCGAGATCGGCGAGGAATGCGATATCGGTTCGACTTCGGTGGTGAACTACAATTTGAACAAGTTGGTGGACGCCGGTTATATTGAGCGCTCGGGCAAGGTATCGCGCGGTCTGCGCATTATCGGCGCGATCCCCGGTTTATCGAGCGGTCCGCGCGTATTCGGCGCGCCGGGGCCGCAGCGGGTGGCGCTGGTGGGGCGGATCGCCGCGGGCGAACCCATAGCCCTGCCTGATGACATCGGTCACCATATCGATGAAGACGATTACATTGCCGTGCCGCCGCAAATGCTCAGCGGATACGATGAAAACGAGGTTTTCGCCTTGACGGTGCGCGGCAATTCCATGATCGACTCGATGATTCAGGATGGCGACATCGTCATCCTGCGGCAGCAGAACACAGCGGAAAATGGCGAGATGGTGGCGGCCTGGCTGAGCGAAGAGAATGAAACCACGCTCAAGCACTTCTATCGCGAAGCCGAGCAGATCCGCTTGCAGCCCGCCAACCAGGAATATCAGCCGATATATGTGCATCCGTCCAATTGCGAGGTCAAAGGCAAGGTGCTTTCGGTGATGCGCAACTTCCATTGAGCCCGGCTGAACCGGGAAGAGCCGGGCGCTCAGGGTTCGCTTGCCGGCCCCGAATTTTCGCTGAGAGCAGTTAGCGCGCTGTTGCAGAGGCGGTCGCCGCCCGCCGTCAGCCATTGGTCCAGCGTCTCGCTGCGGGCATGGCCGGCGACGGCATCGCTATAGATGCCCACACCCCAGCGGTAGTACTTGCGCGTTTCGAATGACCAGTTTTCGCGCGCCTGATTAATGACCGACGGCCCGCCGTTGTAACAGGCGAGGGCCAAGCCAATCACGCCATCGGCAGCATCAAAACAATAATTGAGAAAACTCGCGCCGCGTTTGGCGTTGGTGTTTGGGTCGAGCATGGATTCACCCTCGGCAAAGTGAAAAGGCATGACTTGAAAGAGGCCTTGGGCGCCGGCGCTGCTGATCACGGTGGGATGGCCGCAAGATTCAATCTGCATCACGGTTGCGAGAAGTTGCGGGTCCACCACGTGTTGCGCTGCCCAACGGGCGATGTCATCCGACCAGGATTGAACCGCGGGCGCGAAGAAGGCGGCCAGGTCCGTCCTTGGGGACGGGCGAATCGTTTGCAGGACGGCGCGGCCGATATCGCCCCAGAATACCGTCGACGCCAGTAGGAGCGCGCCGGCAATCACCAGCCAAAGCGGCAGATAGTAGACCTCGCCCCGCTTGATGATTTTGCCGCCACCGCGGATCTGCGCCAGGCAGAGGCGCAGAAGCTTGATCGCGCCCCCAATCAAAGTCCTGGCGTTGCGCCAGCGATGTCCGGATTTTGCGCCTTGCTTTCTTTGGCGCAGGGCGGTCAAGCTGCTGGCCATCCTCTTCAAGATTCCCGGGTTCTTGCTGACGGCCGGCGAATCCAGTTTCAATAGAAGACCTCCGGGTTTTCTGCTAAACTCTGCGATGTTGGCAGCGTCCGACGATTGCGGCAATAGCATTGGCTAGTTGCCGGATGCGTCCTTGACGCCGTCTTCCATCTACCATACGCGAAACTCGCGTTTCCGGTAGCGCGCCAAGGCGCGATTATGCGCAGAGGACGCATGAGCAGACAGCCTTTCCGCGAACGACTGAACTCAGGCAAGCCGCTGCTGGCGGACGGCGCGATGGGCACGATGCTGCACCTGGAATCGCAGGCGCGGGCGGACGCCTGTTTCGACGCGATGAATGTCGATGACCCGGAAGTGGTGTTGGCCGTACACAAAGCCTACATCCAGGCGGGCGCTGATCTGATCGAAACCAATACATTCGGCGCCAATGGCTTGAAGCTGGCCAATTCCGGGCGCGGCGGCCTGGTCGAGTTGATCAATCGGCGCGGGGTTGAATTGGCGCAGTTGGCTGTCGCCGAGAGCGACCGCGATGACTTGTATGTCGTTGGCTCGGTCGGGCCATTGGGCGTCGGCACTTATCCTTATGGCCGCCTGTCCCAAGCCGAGGCTGAGGCGGCATACGCCGAGCAGTTGTTTGCGCTTTTGGGCGCCGGCGTTGATGCCTTGCAATTTGAGACTTTCAGCGAACACAAAGAATTGCTTCTGGCGATCCGGGTTCTGCGCGAGCTTGACGCCGATGCGCCAATCATCGCGCAGGCGACCTTTTACCATGAGAACTTGAGTTATGCCGGTTACCCGCCGGCGCGGGTGGCGAACGACTTGCATCGGTCCGGCGCTGACGTGATCGGCGTCAATTGCGGCAGCGGCCCAGCCGGCATTGCGGAGCTGCTGCGGCAGATGCGTTATGCCGTGCCCGACGCCGTCTTTTCGGCGATGCCGAATGCGGGATTTCCTGAAGTTGTCGGCGGCCGCATCCTCTATCCGGCCACAGCCGAGTATTTCGCCGATTGCGCAACGACCTTTGTCCATATTGGCGCCACTTTGATCGGCGGCTGCTGCGGCACAACACCGGAACATATCGCGGCGATGCGCGCGGCGCTCGACCAGCCGATGGCGGAATTCGTCGACTTGCACATCGGCGAAGTCGATGTCGAACATGAGGCGCATGCGCCCGATGCGCCGACGGCCTTGGCCGAGCGCCTCGACGCCGGCCAATTCACGGTGACGGTGGAGATGGCGCCGCTGCGCAGTTACCGCACGGATACGCTGCTTCAGGAGGCGCGGCGCTTGCGCGCGGCCGGCGCCGACCTCATCAACGTGGCTGATACGCCGGCGGCGCGGATGAAAATGAGCGCCTGGGCGGTGGCGCATTTGCTGCAATCGCAGCTTGGCATAGAGACGGTCCTGCATTTTCCCACGCGCGGCCGCAACATGCTGCGTGTTCAGGGAGACTTGCTGGCTTCGCACGCCCTGGGTTTGCGCAATCTATTTGTTGTCATGGGCGATCCCACCCGCATTGGCGATTTTCCCGATGCCAGCGATGTGAATGATGTGGCGCCCTCGCGTTTGATCGGCGTGATCAAGCAGGGCATGAACCGGGGTGTCGATATGGCCGGGCACAGCATCGGCCAGCCGAGCAGTTTCACGGTCGGCTGCGCGCTGAATATGGGCGCCGAAGACATTGAGCGCGAAATCCGCATCCTCAGGAATAAGCTGGCGGCGGGCGCCGATTTTGCGCTGGGGCAGGCGATATTCGAGCCGGAGCGCATCAAACGCTTTCAGCGGCGTTATGAGGACGTGGCGGGCGAAGCCTTCGCTTTGCCGGTATTGATGGCGGTGATGCCCCTGCACAGCCACAGACAGGCGCGCTTTTTGAACAACGAAGTGCCTGGCATCAGCGTGCCGGATGGCATTCTGTCGCGGATCGGCGCTGCCGCAGACCCACAGCATGAGGGCATGTTGATCGCGCATGAGCTGTTTGACCGGATGGCCGGGTCGATTCAAGGCGCGTATATCATCCCCGGTGGCGATTACGATTTGGCGGCGGAAGTCGTCGCCTATATCAAGACGTCGCTCGTTCAAGCCTAGGCCATTCTTGAGCCGACTACAGGCAGCCCCCGTCAGCGCCGGGGGCGAGCGCGAACGCCAGGCGGCTGCGGGTTCGGGCAGGGCAATCGCTTCAAAACATTATCCGCCCATGGCCATGTAAAAATGTAGGGGCGTCTCGTGAGACACCCGTTGAAAATGGCCTGCAAATTTTGGGCGTTTCAGCGGGTCGCGTAGACACTGACCGACAAACGCCCCTACAGATTACGAAAACCGAGCAAGAATTGTCATTTGTCAGCGCTATTTCAATTTGATGCGATTGCCCTGGAGTTTCGGGCGGCCGGTTTGCGGCCGCCCGGGCGACAGGGTTAGAATACGGCGCGGATTTACGCGCGCGAGGCTATGAGGCATGACGGGAATCGGCAGCATCAACCTCAAAGTTGCGGTGCTTAACAGCGACTTCTACGCGCGGCATGCCATCAACGCCTATCTCGCCTGGGATCGGCGTACGCGTGTCATTGGCATGTTCGCCAACCTCGATGAGTTTTGGGCCGCGCGCGAGAAGATGGGCGAATTTGAATTGCCGGACGCGATTGTGTTGGACGCGAACAGTGTTGGCGGCTCGGAGCTGAAGCGCACGTCGATTCGTCGATTGCGCGAGTCTATTGAAGGGCTGCGGATCATTTGCCTGGCGCCCTTCGTGGATCTCGACATGATTTATGCCGCCGCCGAGGCCGGCGCCGCCGCTTATCTGCTGGAGCAGGATACGCGCATTCACATTGCCTGGGCGATCTGCCACGCCTGTTCGCTGTCGCCGGACGAGATTCTCATCAGCGCCGGCGTCGAAGACGCCAGGCGGAAGCTGTCGCATCCGCGCTTGCGCCGGGCGAAGTGCCTGAACTTGCCGCGCCGCTACATCGGCATGTCGCGCCGGGTCCGCCAGGCGATCGAGCTCTTCGCGGTTGAAGGCATGCCGCAGCGCCTTGTCGCCGACGAGATGGGCATCGGTGTGAATGCGGTGCGCGGTTACATTAAAGACGCGTACAGTATTCTGGAGTCTTCACATGAGGATAAATGCGATTATCCGCCGGGAATGAACCAGCAGGAAATCGCCTTCATGCGGATTACGGCGCTGGATATTCGGGATTGCTGAGTGGCCTCCGGCTCAGCCGATCAGCGAGTCGGTATCGGATGTATCGTCATCTTGATGGCTCTCGCGTTGCTTGCGCACGGCGTCCATGGCTTGCGTATGCGTCAGCACAACTGTTTCATCGCTTTCGCTGCGCAAGGCTTCCGGCACAGCGACATGCTCTTCTTCGAGATAGGATGTCAGCGCCCCGCTGAAGGACTTTACCGGCGCCGCATCCCCATACTGGTGGCGCAGGTCCAGAAGATTGTTCATCAGCCAGAGATAGAGATCGCCTTCTGTGCGGGCGTTGTCGTGACCTTTGACCAGGTCCATCACATCGTGCTTGCGGATTAAGGCAATGGCCGGTTTATAGACGGTGTGATACCAGTCGGAGGTGGCTTCCTCCGTGGTCATCGCATGGCCTTCCAGCTTTTCCATCACCCGTTCATGCAGGAAGATGTAGGCCATCAGCTCATGATAACGGGAAGGTTCGGTCAGTTCGATCGATTCGTGATCGGGAACGCTGCGCGACAGGCCGGTCTCGTCGAGGAAGTTGGCGTAAGCTTCCGCCGCCGCCATTTCCAGTTCGCTCATGCCCGGGCGCAATGGCACGGTAGTCGGCAATTCGATGACATGGGCCTGAATCGTCTTGGCGCGGAGCTGGCGGGCGACTGAGACGCGATGATTGCCGTCGCGCACGAAATAGGCATCGCCAACCTTGTACAACTCGATGGGAGGCGGGCCTTCCAGGCTGTTGGCCAAGGCGTAAACCCGACTCCAGCGGTCGCGCAGTTTGCTGTTTTTGGGCAGGAAGGTCGCGGTGAAGTCTTTGTAGCGCCCGACGCTGCCGACGATGTTATCGAGCGGGACATCGCGCACGCCTTCGTAATGCTCTTCGTGCAAATGCAGGCGGCTGCGAATCTCGTCGAAATTCATCAATTCGTTGTGACGGCGTAAGAGGTGGTTGAGGACCTCTTCCCAGAATACCTTGTTGTGGATCGCCTGGAATTTGCTGCGTCCCTCGTTGAAGTAGTTGCGGAAGCGGTGCTGCTCTAACATTGCTTGTCCTTTAATGTTCAACTGTGGCGGCCGGGTTTCCCGCACTGTGGCTCAAGCTGCGATTGAACGGACCGCCGAGCGGGCGTATCGAATTCGCATTCGACCAGGAAAAACAAGAGTCATCTATACGGCACAGGCAATATAGCTCGCAAAGCATCTCAGCCAAGGCAACTAGACCCGTCTAGGCACACTATAACATATCTTGCGGCGAGAGCGTTAAAATGAGACCGAGGCGCCAATTCGACCGGGGCCGCCATTGGCTTAAACTATTGGAGGAGACGGCAAATCTCTTGTCTCTCAATGGACATCGCTGGATTGATGATTCTTACCTCTTTTCAGTCCGATTTGGCTTCATAGAGACTCGGCCAAGTTGAACACGATGGATCCGTTCACGCAGCGTCGCCTCAATGCGATCAATCGCGAGTTTTATTTGCAGGCCGCTGGCGAGTTTGACCAAACGCGCCAGCGCCCTTGGCGCGGTTGGCAACGGCTGCTGCAGGCGCTCGACGTTCCGGTTTGCTCTGTTCTGGATCTGGGCTGTGGCAATGGGCGCTTCGCATTATTTTTGGCGCGGAGCCAGGCAAGCGCATTTAAGTATATCGGCATTGATAGCAGCCCCCCTCTGCTGGCCGCCGCGCGGGTCGGTGTGGAGGCGCAGCCGGCGATAGATAGCGAATTTCAGGAGCGCGACCTGGTCTGGGACGGTCCGCCCGAGCGCGAAGCGCAACTGGTTACGCTCTTTGGCCTTATGCACCATGTGCCGGGATATCAGAAGCGCATGAGCTTGCTACGGGCGGCGGCCGATTGTGTCGCCCCCGGCGGCTGCCTGGCTTGGGCCGCCTGGCGCTTTTATGAGTTGGATCGCTTTCGCAATCGGATTGTGCCCTGGCCCGATGAACTCCAGGTAGAGAAACACGATTATCTGTTGGATTGGCGGCGGGGAGAGCGCGCGCTCCGCTATTGCCATTACATAAATGACGAGGAGCATGACGCGCTTATTCGCGCCAGCGGCTTGACGGTGATCGCTGATTATCGCGCGGATGGCGCCGGCGGCAAGTTAAACCGCTACACGGTTTTGAGACGAGAAACGGGGCGAAATCGAACTCGCCCCGTATTTGAAATCTCGATCTAATTGCAATTGGCTTTAGCCAGGATGTACGGCGCCGTGGCGTGTTGATTGTCGCCTTCGTTGGTTTCGGCGACTTCATTATTGACATCGAGATACAGATTGATATTGTGCAACTCGTTGTAGTAGGTGCTTGCTGTGATATGGCCAACGAAGGATTTCGATGCGCCGGCGGCTATCTGGCCGATGCCGATGATCGTCTCTTCCACGCGGTTGCCGGTGGCGGCGTGCGTATCCTTGACCTGAATGGCCGCGCCGCCATCCCAATTGGCGGTCCCATTGTTTTGCACTGTGACATCTATGCGGTAGGCCTCGCCGCATTTCGCCGGGTGCGGACTAATGACGACGCTTGCGATGCGCAGATTGACGCCAGTCTGTTGCTGCGGGGCCGGCGGAATGGTCGGCACGGGAATGGCGGTTGGCGGCAAGGGCGGCGGGTTTATCCGCGGCAGGTTGCTCAGATCGCCTTGCGTTTGCACGATATTGGGATGGATGAACCCGGTGCGGCCATTAGCAAACTCGATGTAGAACCAGCCTGAGCGGAAGGCGCTTATGCCTCTGATTCTCGCGGTTTGATCGACCAGCAGGTGACCAACAACGGCGTAGTCGGTCGAATCGCCGGCGCGAACGTTGCTATTGACGATGGCGACGACGCGCGGCGAGGGGTCGGCCGTGGCCGTTGGCTCGGGCTCGACGGTCGGTTCAACGACCACTTCGATCTTCATCATCTGCTCTTCGGCAACAAAGGCCGGCGGGTTGTTTTCCACGCGAATCGGGCTGACGCGCTGGTATTCCGGCATTTCGCCACCGGTAAAGATGGTCAGGCGGATTTCGTACAATCCATCGCGCAGCGTTACGGTATTCCAGGATCCCAGGATATCGTCTACAACGGGCTCGAAGCCGGGCGAGGTCGCCGGGAACCACTGGTTGCTGAGGGCCTCGCTGTCATCGCTCATGCCCATGTCGAGCGCGAGGGGACGAAACTCGATGAAAAAGTTGCGCATGGCGGGCAAGGTCACCGTGCCGCGAATATCGACGCTGTCGCGAACGACGTAAACCGGAGGCGGAAAGCTGATATGCGCATCCGGATTCTTCATGTCTGAATCCTGCGGTTCTATTGCGCTGCCGCTTTCCTGTCCGATAACGGCAGGAATAAATAACAGCATGGCAAAGATAAGACAGGCAAGAAATCTGGCTCGATTCATTGATGCGCCTCCTGAATACGCGCCGGCTTCGGCGACGTTAATGCAAACCATGATTATTCTATCATATAAGAATTTTGATTTGCTTGCATGCGGCAGGTCTCAGAACTCGGTGATTTCGACAAGCTCGCTAACTCGGGCCGGCATCGCCCGAGCGAGGCATTGAGCCGGGCGGCCGGGCGCGAACAGGCGCATACAAATACGCCGCGCCGGGATAGAATTGAGGCGCTTGCGCCGACGAATGCGAGGCTGATTATGCGGGACGGGTCCATCGTTAAGATTCGCGACTTATACAAAACTTATATTGAGGGCAATCGCAGGTTGCACGTTCTGGATGGCGTGAGCCTTGACATTTGCCGCGGCGAGTTTTTGGCTGTATTGGGCGCGAGCGGAAGCGGAAAGAGCACGCTGCTCAACCTGCTGAGTGGCATTGATCAGCCGGACCGCGGCAGCATCGTTATAGAGGGCACGGACATATGCGCGCTCACTGACAGAAAGCAGACGCTGTTTCGGCGCGATCATATTGGCATTATTTTTCAATTCTTCAATCTGATCCCGACGTTGACAGTTCTGGAAAACATCACCCTGCCGCAGGAACTGGGTGGTTCGCGACTGAAGCTGGAAGAAGCGCGGGCGATGAACCTGCTGGAGCAGGTGGGCCTGGCGGACCGGGCGTCGACATTCCCGGATAAGCTCAGCGGCGGGGAGCAGCAGCGCGTGGCCATTGCCCGGGCTCTGCTGCATGAACCCAAGATCGTGCTGGCGGACGAGCCGACGGGCAACCTGGATGACGAGACGGGCTGGCAGGTCTTGAAGCTGTTGCTCCGCTTGACGCGCGCGGCGGGCAAGACGCTCATCATGGCGACGCACAGCAACGACATCGTAGAATATGCTGATCGAGTTTATCGTATTCATGACGGCCGGTTGGGTTCAGCGCCGGCTGAGCCGCCGGCCGGCGATGAGGCAAGGCCGGCAAAATGAAAGCTGCGTCGGCGCATGCGGACAGAGCATGCTTGCCTATGTGCGATTTGCTAAATTTCACATGATGGGTAGTTGTATCTATTTCGGTTGAAATAGTCTGGTAGGGGCGATCCGGTGGATCGCCCCTACCAAATCGTCGGTATTTGAAGAAATTCAACCGACTTTGATACAGTACCACATGATGAGCAGGTGGGAGAAAGAAGGAAGAGGCGGTAAACTATAGTTGTGCAGGATTGTACTTGCGCCGCCGTCCGAGTCTGGCAGAAATCGTGATCTGCGTAAAATGGGTGAAGAAATAGATCTGGCCCGGAGAGACGTCAATGATGGATCCGGAAAATGATATCAAAGTGAGAGCCATCCTCTCCGAATTGCGGGATGTCAACAAGGACCAAAGACGGACTGCCGTCATGAAACTCGGCATGGTCGGCGGCGAGCAAGCGGTGCGCAAGCTGATCAACATTGTGGAGGACGGCCAGGAAGACCTGATCGTACGCGGACGGGCGGCGATGATGCTGGGCAAGCTGAAGGATGGGCGCGCCGTCTCTCCTCTGATACGCGCCTTGGAAGCGCCCGGTTTCCTCACTCCCTATCACGCGGCGCTGGCGCTGGGCAAGATCGGCGATCCTCGCGCGATTGGCGCCTTGCTGGATGTGGCGGATAAGGGACAGGACAGGCGGCGCGAGGCGGCGCTGCAAGCGCTGCGAGATTTAGGCTACCAGCCTGAAACCGGCGGGTATCCCGAACGCCAGCCGCCCATCTAGCCGCACCATCGCTGCAGGCATGCAAACTCTTTCCTCGTCGTCAGAAGCCGAATTGCGCGATTCCCATTTGACCATTCCATTCCTGCCGTATCGCCTCCGCCACTGGCACGCTCTGCTGCTGATTTTGCTTGTTTCCTTCCTCTTGCGCCTTCTGCTTGTCGCCAATGGCGGCCAAATGTACTGGCCGGACGAACGAAGGTATTGGTCATCGACGACTGTCGCGGACAAATTGTACGCGGGCGATTTCAAGAACGTTATCGCCAGCTTGCTAAAGTATCGGTCGCACGCGGGCATGACATCGCCGGCGCTCATTCCCGCATACCTGCATCGGCTGATGTATGAAACGCAAGACAATGGCGGCGTCTCCTGGAACGATTATTGGCGCAATCAGCTGGGCGATTATCGTTTGTCAGCCGTCTTCTTTGCTATACCCTCAGTCTTGTCCATCGGCATGGTCTACCTTATCGCGCTGCAGGCGGGCGCCCACAAAGACGAAGCGCTGCTGAGCGCATTCTTCCTGGCCACATCCAATTCCTGGTTCATATATTCCAGGCACTTTCTGCCATACGATATATCGATGCTATTGGGACTGGCTGCGCTCTACGCGGCATTGCGCCTGCGCAACTCCAGCGTCAGGGGCGCAGCGCTGATTGGCGCGCTGATGTTCTGCGCCTTCTGGATCTATTTCGCTCATTATTTCTTCATGTTTGCCATTGCGTTTCTTTTCTGCGTCATGCTGGCGCGCAAGCGGCTGGATCTTGTCATGCGGCCAATCGGCATTCTGGTCGGCGCCTTGCTCTTGCTGGCGCCCATCATGCTATTTAACTTTCTGATTCTGGATGCAGACATGTTTTCGATGATGCATTTGTTCGGATACACGGCAATCGGGGATTATGACGAAGGGTTGTTGTTGCCCTTTCTCTATTTTCGCGATGCCGAAGGCCTGACAGCTCTGGTCTGGTTGGCCGGAATTGTCGCCGCGCTCAACCTCCTACGCCGTCAGCGTCCTGGTCGCCGACATCGCGCGATCCTTTGGCTCTCCGGCCTGGCCCTGCTCTATCTGTCGATGTGTCTCTTTTCGTCGGGCTTGCACATAGTCGCGCTGGCCGGGCGCTTTGTGCGGCCGATCGTACCCTTCGCGGCCTTGATCTGCGCTTATGCGTTTGCGCCGCTGCTTAAGCGGCTGGGATTCAAGCGTTCAATGCTGCTCTTGCTGGCTGCCTGCATCATTAGCGCTGGCAACTTTCTCGCGGCGATTAATCAGCGTTTCTATATCGAAGTCGCCCGGGACGTACTGGATGAATACGCTTCGGTTTCATTTGAGACGACTTTCCTGCCGCCGGCGAAGGGGCTCTATTTCGCGAATCCCAAGCGTAAAGACGCGCGTTATATTCTGGTGAACGCGGGATATTATCATCCGGTTACTGAGATGAGCGATCGGCCCGAAGGCAAGGTGATTCTTCAAGTCTCGCATCCCTACAATTACAAGCCCTACCAATATGAACATTTGACCATGGTTCGGAGCGCGCGGGAAATCATCAATCGCGATGGAGTCTATATTTGGCTTATAGATACGCAAACGGCGGCCGACAGCGAGGGCTAAGTCCTTGAGCGCAGCCCATGTTGGTCAAATAATTCCGGGAGCCTGGACTCATGGTCGAAATCGTCGTCATTGACGCCATCCGCACGCCCTTGGGCAAGCGCGGGGGCTGGCTGCGCGAGCAGCATCCGGTCAAGCTGGGGGCGCATGTTCTTCGGGCGCTGTTGGAGCGAACGGCGCTGAACGCAAACGTCGTTGATCACGTGATCTTCGGCTGCGTCAGCCAGGTCGCGGAGCAGACGATGAATGTCGCCCGCAACATTGCGCTTGACGCCGGTTTGCCGATAACAGTGCCGGGGACAACGGTCGACTTTCAGTGCGGCAGCAGCCAGCAATCCATCCACTTGGCGGCGGCCTTGGCGGCATCGGGGCAGGCGGATGTCGTCATCGCCGGGGGCGTGGAGAGCATGACGCGCGTGCCGATGGGCTCAAGCCTGGGCGCAGGAGGCGCGTCGCCATTCACCGATGAGATCATGGAAGCCTATAACATGATCCCGCAAGGCATCGCCTCGGACGAGATCGCGGCGAAGTGGGACATCACGCGCGAGGCGATGGACGCGCTCGGCCTGGAGAGCCACAGGCGCGCCAGGCGCGCGACCGAGGCCGGCATCTTGCGGCGGGAGATCGCGCCGCTTCAAGGCCTGGATGAAGAGGGCGCGCTGATTTGGGTCGACCGCGATCAAGGCATTCGACCAGCGACCACGCGCGAGAAGATGGCGGCTTTGGCCCCGGTGTTCAGTCCTGGCGGCGTCACCACCGCCGGCAATAGCAGCCAGATCAGCGATGGCGCGGCGGCCTTGTTGGTGACGACGGCGGATCGGGCGCGGCAGCTCGGTTTGGCGCCGCGCGCGCGTCTCATTGCCATGGTATCGGTCGGCAGCGACCCGCACCTGATGTTGACCGGCCCGATTGCGGCGACGCAGAAAGCGCTGGGACGCGCGGGACTGGGCATGGACGATATTGACGTCTTCGAGGTGAATGAGGCATTCGCTTCAGTCCCGCGGATTTGGGAGCGGGACACGGGCGGCGACCTGGACAAGGTCAATATCCATGGCGGCGCGATCGCGCTAGGACATCCGCTTGGCGGCTCGGGCGCGCGGCTGATGACGGCTTTGATCAACGCCTTGGAAACAACCGGCGGGCGCTATGGCCTGCAAACAATGTGCTGTGGCGGCGGCATGGCGACCGCGACGATCATCGAGCGTTGGGGCGCGTAGTCGTATCTGGCTCGGCGAAACACAAAATGGAGGGCGCCTGTTGCGAAGGGGGGATACGCAATGGGCGCCCGATTTTGACAAGGCTTGATGATCAATAGGTAATGTAGCTCGGCTGTCTGCGCCAGTTCCAAGCCCGGCGGCGATGCGCACCTCGCCCTGTGCCTGAGGATTCTAGTGCAGGCTGCTGAGGTATTGACTGGATTTCGTAGGAAGTAACGAAGAACTGTAAATTATAGTTTACAGCCGGGATTGGCTGGCGGCTATGGCGAGCGCTCGCCAATGGGGGCGCGTGTGGTGGCGTCCAGGTGTTCATTACTGGTTGCGGGCAATTGCGGCTGGTCGGGGCAGGCTTGCGCCGCCTCTTGCAATTTGCTGTTTAACTCGGCCCGGCTGACGCGACTGTAAGAGGGATGGAGATTGAGCGCCGCCTCGTATTGGGCGCGCGCTTGGCAGGGCTCGCCTTGGTAATTGAAGGCGTCGCCGTAGTTTCGCAGCGCTTCTTGCATTTCAGCGATCACATCGCCATTCATGTAGTTGGCCAAACCCTGCTCGTAGATAATGCGGTTGAAAAGGCGTACGGCTTCGGCCGGGTTGGTGACTTTGAGGCGCTGCGCGTCCAGATATAGCAGGGCGATGAAGCGCTCGTATTGCAGGCTTTCGATGTCGCCCAGCGTTTCAGCGCGCCCGGTCAGCACGATTGCCTCCGACAGCCTGCCGCTGCGGAAGAGGGCTTGCGCCTGGGACTTGAGCGCGCCCAGAAAGAGGCGGCGAACCAACTCGCTTTGATAGTCTTCATCAATGCTGATGATGGCATCAAGCGTATCGATCGCGGCGGCGTAATCTCCGGCATTTAAATCATTTTGCGCCTCCGCCAATAGGGCATCAAGATCGTATGTGAAGCCGCCACCGGCGTCGGTCGCGGTCCATGCCGGTTCGGCGGCGGGCGCGGACCGGGTGGGCAGGGCGGTGGGCGACGGTCGAAGCGCCTCTTCCCTTGCGGCGGATGTTGGCGCCAAGGCTGTCGCCAGCGGCAAGAGCGCGTGCAGGCATGCGGGCGCCGGGGTCTGAAGCTGGAGGTCTCGCAATCTCCTCACTGCTAAATCGAAGCTGCCCTCTTCCAGATTGCCCGGGATGAGTTCGCATTGGCGCTGCACGGCCGCCCTAGCGGTGGCGGCGTCATTCGCCCCGGCCGTCGCCACGCCCGATGTCCAGCCGACATAGGCGCCGCCGATGACAACAAGAGAGGACGAAAAGAGGCCGATCGTCAAGATGACGAGCCAGACCAGGCAGGTGAAGCCCCGCCGCTCTTTCGGAGGCTGAAGGGGATTGATCGTGGGACTTGGCTGTCGTTTTAACAAAGGCTTCGCTTTAAGATTTGCCGTCCGCCGCAGGTGCGGAACGGCCCGGGTCTCGCCCTATTGTAAATGCGGCGCGTATTATAGTTGAGTTGAGGTTTGGTCGCCAGCGGACGCTTGGCGCGCGATGGCGCCGCCGGCAGCTTGACGGCGCAGCGCCTCCCGTGTTACACTGCGCGCATGAACGCGTATCTGAAAGCCGATATGGCTATGCCGATGCCCGCCGTCGATTGTGATAGACGGTCGTTGTGGCCTGCCTAGCCAACTCGACTTTGAAGCTCAACACCGTCTGTCAGCGACAGGCGGTTTTTTGTTGCATTGGGCGCTGGTCGGAATAAGATCTAAAAGCTGGGAGATCCAAATATGCCCATAGAATATATCCATGTATCGGTGGCCTGGCCATATGCCAATGGCGACTTGCATATCGGCCATCTGGCGGGCGCATATCTGCCGGCCGATATCTTCGCGCGCTATCATCGCTTGCGGGGCAATCATGTCTTGATGGTCAGCGGATCGGACAGCCATGGAACGCCAATCACGGTTGAGGCGGACAAACGCGGCGTTACGTCGCTTGAGGTCTTCGAGCATTATCACGAGCGTTTTCTCAAGACGCAGCAGAAGATCGGCGTTAGCTATGATTTGTTCACGCATACCGATACCGAAAATCACCATCGTGTGGCCCAGGATATCTTCACGACGCTGCTCGATCGCGGTTACCTTTATAAGGAAAAGCAGACCTTGCTTTATAGCGAAAGCGAGAAGCGCTTCTTGCCCGACCGCTATGTGGAGGGCACCTGCTACATTTGCAAGTATCCCCATGCCCGCGGCGATCAATGCGACAACTGCGGCAATCTGATGGATGCCATCCAGCTCATCGACCCGCACAGCCGCAACAATCCGGATGACAAGCTCGTGCGGCGCGAGTCGGAGCATTATTTCCTCGATTTGGCTAAATTCACAGATCAGATTCTCGAATACCTGGCGGAGCGCGAGCATCATTGGCGGCCGAATGTCAGCCGTTTCAGCCAGAATTTTGTCGAGGACGGCTTGCGCGGGCGCCCCATCACGCGCGACATCGATTGGGGCGTGCGCGTGCCGCTGGACGGCTGGGAGGACAAACGGCTCTACGTCTGGTTTGACGCGGTCATGGGTTATTTCACCGCCAGCATTGAATGGGCGAAGAACATCGGCCAACCTGAGGCCTGGAAGAAGTGGTGGTACAACCCCGAAGCCAAGATCTACAACTTCATCGGCAAGGACAACATCCCTTTCCACACTATCATCTGGCAAGCGGAGTTGCTGGGCATCGACGGCATCTATAACGACGGCGAATCCGCTTACGGCGATGCGCCGCTGCAGCTGCCTTACGATGTGCCGGCGAATGAATTCATGAATATCGAGGGGCAGAAATTCTCGACCTCGCGCAATTGGGCGGTCTGGCTGCCCGACTTGCTGGAGCGCTATCAGGCCGATGCCGTGCGCTTTTATGTGGCGCGGACCTTCCCGGAGCGGCAGGACAGCGACTTCTCCTGGGAGGGTTTTCTGGCCCGGGTCAACAACGAATTGCTGGCGGCCTGGGGCAATCTGGTCAATCGCATGCTCGGTTTTGCCTGGAAGCGCATGGACGGCGCCGTGCCCGCCTACGACAAGTTGGCGCCCGAAGACGAAGCGATCATCGCGGAGACGGAAGCGGGCTTTGAGAAAGTGGGCGCGCTGCTGGACGCGGTGCAATTGAAGGAGGCGCTGGAAGAGACCTTGGGCTTGGCGCGGGCGGTCAACGGCTGGCTGAATGAGCGCGAGCCCTGGAAGAGGCTGTCGGTCGATCGGGCCGATGCGGCGCGCTCTGTCTACACTGCGCTGCGCTGCATCGACAACTTGACGGTCCTCTTCGCGCCCTTCACGCCTTTCAGCTCGCAGCAGGTTCATGAGATGCTGGGCTATGAGGGGCAGCTTTTCGGGGAATTGCGGATTGAGAAATACAGTGAGGAGACGCGCGATCACCTGGGCCTGGTTTATGACGGCAGCGGCGCAATTGGGCAATGGCGAGCCAGCGCACTGCGGCCGGGCCAGAAGCTGCGGGCGCCGTCGCCGCTGTTTGTGAAGTTGGATCCGGAGATCGTCGAGCAAGAGCGTCAGTATCTGGGCCGCGAGCGGGTTGAGGGCGAGATCAGCTAGCCGCAAACGCGATGCAGGGGCGACTCGGTGAGTCACCTGGCTACATCATCCCGACAATTGTCGTAATGGCGAATATACAATATTTGTTGGTAGATTTAGCAATATTAGTATCAATCGTTAACTTCGCGGAGAAACGATGAGTAGTCTTACTTCGGCAGAAAAGGTTTACTTTGAGGATGTTTTGGACATGAGTGGTGGTTTCGTGCTTGATTTTTACAATTCCACATTTGAGGAATTCTTTAGAAGTCATGGCATCGAGATCTACGGGGAGAAAAAATATCGCAAAAATGGAGAATCCAAAGCAAGGAGACTGTGCGCTTTTTGGGAGCAGGACCCTGATGAAGTAGTAGCGCGCGTCTTGAGTGAACTTCTTGATAGGTATGAAGCGATTTGCGAAACCCAAGGTCTTGATCTTAAAGCGTCCATTGTTCAGAGGTGTCGCCAAATTGTCAAGAGGCTATCGGGCATAGCCAAGTCTAAAGGACCTGTCACCGCCGATCAGTTTCTCGAAAAGCAAATAACTCTACCAAGTTTGCAAAAGCTTCCGGTTGAATCCGCAGTGCTTAGAATCATTGAAGAAAGGATGCGAGAGGTTGAAGTCGTTACCGATGCAAGAGCAAACTTGTCGACAATCGTCCTGTGCGGAAGTGTTCTGGAAGCTGTACTTCTCGGTGCAGCAAACGACAATCCTGAACAGTTCAATCGGTCTGGATCGAGCCCTAAAAACCCGCAAGGAAAAGTCAAGAAGTTTCCCGAGTGGACATTATCGGAGTTGATTAATGTTGCTAGCGATATCGGTATTCTTGAACCGGACGTGAAAGAGTTTAGTCATGGACTGCGCTCCTTTAGAAACTACATCCACCCTTATCAACAAGTGAGTTCTGGCTTCACACCTGACGAGCATACAGCTAGCCTCTGCTTTCAAGTTCTGAAACTAGCTCTCGCAAGTGTTGCAGGAGAGCGGTAGAGCTTTCAGTTGTAGATTGCTATTCTCTCTTTAGGTTCTCCGTTTCGCCCCATCCCCAGCCCCCATGCTATACTCCCGGCATGTCATCCCTCTCCAAACCCCAGCCACCGGCTGCTGACACGATGGACCCGCGCTGGCGCGAGGTGGCCGAGGTCCTCGCGCGCTATTCGACCGCCGTGCAGCCCGGCGAGCGCGTCATGATCGCCATGATCGAAATGGAGACGCTTCCGATGGCGCAGGCCCTCTACGAGGCTTGCGCGAAAGCCGGCGCCTACCCGCAGGTCCAGTTCACATCGGAGGCGATGCGGCGCGCCCTGCTGCAGCATGGCGATGCCGCGCAGCAGAATTGGACGCCGGAAATCGAAGCCTACGGCATGGAATGGGCCGATGTCTATTTTGGATTGCGCGGGGCGGGGGATCCGCGCCTGATGAGCGGGATTCCGGCGTCGGCGCTGGCGGCCAATCAGCGCGCGCAGGGCGAGATATCGGCGCTGCGTTGGGCGAAGACGCGCTGGTGCCTTGTGCCCGTGCCGACTGCGGCTTTGGCGGCGCGGGCCGGAACCGACCTCGAGACGCTGGAAACGATGTTCTTCGCCGCTTGTTTGCTGGATTATGAACGCTGCGGGCGGCGCTGGCGCGAGCAGGCCGATCGCCTGCGGGGCTCGCGGCAAGTGCGGATTGTTGCCGGCGAAGAGACCGACCTGAGTTTTTCGGTCGCCGGGCGCACTTGGGAGGTTTTCGACGGCAAGATCAACCTGCCCGATGGCGAGATTTATACCGCGCCGGTTGAGACGTCGGTGGAAGGGCGCATTCATTTTGAGCTGCCCGGCGTGTTGCGCGGGCAGGTGGCGCAAGATATCCGATTGGAATGGCGGGCCGGCGAGTTGGTCAAAGCGAGCGCAGCCAGAAATGGCGAATTCTTGCGACGTGTCCTGGCGACAGACGCCGGCGCCAGCCGCTTGGGAGAGTTCGCCTTCGGTATGAATCCCTGCGTGAAAATTTTCTGTCAGGATATACTTTATGATGAAAAGATCGCCGGGACGATTCACCTGGCGCTTGGCCGCGCCTATCCAGAGTGTGGCGGCGTGAATCAGTCGTCAATCCATTGGGACCTGGTCAAGGATTTGCGCGCGGGCGGCGCGGTGTACGTCGATGGCGAGCCGGTCATGCAAGACGGCAAACTATTGATTTGACGCCATGCGAGGAGGCGCCTATCGAGCAATTTGAGCAAGTACCATTCTTGTCCACTCAATAAGCTATAGGAGTTGAGCATGTCTAAGCAAAGCATGAGCCGGCGTGATTTCCTGCGCGCGGGCGGGGCCGCGGGCGCAGCGTTGGCGGGCGCGACGCCGCTGGGCAACCTGGCCCGCGTCGCCGCCCAATCCGACCAGACGATTAATGTCTTGACCGTCGGCGATCCTTGGGATCTGGCGCTGCGAAGCGTGACCGACCAATTCACCGAAGCGACCGGCATCGGCGTCAACATCGAGACCCTCGGTTATACCGCCTTGCAGGCGCGCCTGGTCAACGCCTTCCTGACGCAAAGCGCTGACGCCGATGTCATCGCCGTCGACCAGATGTGGATCAGCCAATATGCCGATAACGGCTGGATTCGCTCGCTTGATGATTTCATCGGCATGGATTCCGACTCTCACATTGATGACTTCTTGCCGGAGTGCCTGTATTCGCTGAGCACCTGGCGCAATCATGTCTGGACCTTGCCGATCGCCTCTTACGCCCAGGGGATCATGTACCGGACGGACCTGTTTGAAGCGGCCGGGCTGGATCGTCTGCCGTCAAGTCTGGCGGACGCGGGCGATTGGACCTGGGAAGATTACTTCGGCATCCTCGATCAGATCAACGGCATGGATCTGGATGGCACGAGCATGTACGGCACGACAGTTATCGGCGCGCAGCCGGTGCCAGTTGTGCACATGTACACGCAGCTCGCCGCCAGTTACGGGACGCGCTGGTTTACCCAGTTCCCTGAGGCGCCCTGGGACTTCAGTCCGACAATCAACAGCGAATCGAACGTGGCCGCCCTGCGCGACTGGCTGAAGCTCTATGCCGCCTCGCCGCCGGAGTCGATCAACTACCTCTGGTTCGACGCCGGCACGCGCTTCTCCCAGGGCGACATCGGCATGTTCTATCATTGGACGCCCTACTTCTACCTGGTGAACAACGAAGGCTACCTCACGGGCACGCCGTCGCCCGTGGTCGACAAGTTCGAGACTGCGGTCTTGCCGACGCAGACAGCGGGCGGCGATCAAGTGGTCAGCCTGGGCGGTTGGTCTCTGGGCATGCCGTCGACATCGGCCAATCAGGAAGCGGCCTGGCAGTACATCAAATGGGCGACTGGCGCGGAAGCGCAGAAGGCCATGGGCCAGGTCAACGTCAAGGGGCATCAATTCGCCGACTTCAGCCGCCAATCCAATTACGACGATGCCGGCTTGAACGAGATCTATCCCTTCCTGGACACGCAGCTCGAGATGATGAAGCTCGGCGATGGCAAGGTGGTCCGCCCGCCGGCGCCGATCTACACCTCGCTGGAAGGC
>JAJDUC010000047.1 GCA_022826865.1 Anaerolineae bacterium | reverse complement strand
CCCTCAAATTATGTAATCCGTAGGGGCGTTTCGCTGAAACGCCCGCAATTTGCAGGCCATTTTCAACGGGCGTCTCACGAGACGCCCCTACACTTTCGCAATTTTCGTAGCGAACCGCTCATTATGATTTTGATGCGATTGCCCTGTTCGGGCGCCGCGCTGCGCTTTTGTTGACGGAGGCAAGCTCACGCATTACTATCTGTGGTCTCTAATTGTGGACTTTGCGCAGTACGTGCATGATTCGCACATGCGATAGGAGACCGTCTATGAAGGCAAGAGCATTCGCCGTGATAGTGACCGCGATACTTCTCGGCGCTGCGGCTTTGGCCGGGAGCGCGAGCGACATCGACAACTGCTGTTTCGTCGACCGGCAATGCAGTACCGATCAGCAATGGATCGACGGCTATTGGGCCTTCCAGAACAATCAATGCCCTGCGCCCGCGTCATCCCAGCCCGTCAGCGGGACGCCCGCTCAAGTTGACAACTGCTGTTTCGTCGACCGCCAATGCCATAGCGACCAGGACTGGACAAACGGCTATTGGGCTTATCAGAACAATCAATGCGGCGCGCCATCGCAGACACTGACGTCATCCCAACCCACTGGCGGCGCTCCCGCTCAAGTTGACAACTGCTGTTTCGTCGACCGCCAATGCAGCACCGACTTGGACTGGATGGGCGGCTGGCATGCTTATCAAGCCGGTCAATGCAGCGCGCCCGGGCAAGCGCAGACGGTAGCGTCTTCCCAGCCCACCGGCGGCGGGCTTATCCACAGGACGGCCAACGGGATTGTCGTCGGCTACGCGCGCGGGCGCGGCATCCTGCCTTCCACCACGCCTACCATCCTGCCTGACGGACAATCCATCTCTACTAATAAAGGCAATTGCTGTGAACTGGCCTGGCAATGCAATAATGACCAGGATTGGGCGGAGGGCTTTCGGCAATTCCAGACCCATTTTCATTGCGCGCTTCCGGGGCTGATTAGCATCGTGGGCGATGCGGACTTCGTCGACTTTTACGCGCAAAGGCTTGACGAACTGAAGAACAGGCTGCCGCACCGCTATGACTATGTTCTCAACGGCCTAGACAGGATCCAACAGCTCAGAGCTGATGATACCTTTGCTTATATAGATCGCCGCCATCGGGCATTTAATGTAGGGTGGGACGGACCTTTGGTCAACGGCTGGGAAAAGCGCAGGTCCGCGGTACTTGTGCATGAGGCCTGCCACCTCCTGCGAGGTGATGCGGGGCACAGTATAAATGTATGTGATCGCGAAGCCTGGATCAGAGAGGAAGTATTCTGCCGCGAGCTGGAGTTGCAGGTCGTGATAGAACTCGACACTCAGCCCGATGTGACTGAATGGGTTCGAGGCATGGTCGAACGCACCCGGTCAGGCGAAGCCTATTGGCGCCCAGAACGCATATGCGATTAGGCCTGTGAAGGCCGAGGCTGCCCGATCGGGTCCAGAGCATTTTCGCCTTCGAGAGCAGATAAGGCAGCGCCTGTCGACGGATGAGAGAAATCTCGCATTGAACGCGCAATTGTAATTGCTTTAAGGAGTTCATGAGGTGAGAATCACCAACCTGTATTGCTCGCTCGTAACGGAGACTGTATCAAGCATTCTGCATATCAAGGCAAGGGTAATCGTTTTCATGATAAGCGCGACTCTTCTTGGCGCTGCGGCGCTGGTTGGGACCGCGCAAGTCATCGACAACTGCTGCTTCGTCGACCGGCAATGCAGTACCGACCAGCAATGGATCGACGGCTATTGGGCCTTCCAGAACAATCAATGCAGCGCGCCTGCGGGTCCGCTGGCGCCAGCGTCATCCCAGCCCACTGGCGCTCCCGCTCAGATTGACAATTGCTGCTACGTCGACAGGCGGTGCCATACGGATCAGGAATGGGTCGACGGTTATTGGGCTTTCCAGAACAATCAATGCACGGCAGCCGGGCAATCAGAACGGAGTGTTGAGCAAGCGGACAACATGCGCAGGGCTTTGAGAATAGAGGGCTCAGCGAGATTCATTGCCGCGGTGAACGCCGCGCTGGACTTGCTCAAAGCCCGAGCGCCGCGCTGGTATATCTATACCGTTTTCGGCTATGATTTGCTATTGGAGGTTCCGAACGGAACTATTGTCAGTTTCCCTGATCATGTAAAGTTTCACCTCGTCGATCCGGGCGATCCCTATCTAAACGACACAGGCGGGTTTGTCGGCTACCTTGTCCATTATGCGGCGCACAATTATCAAGACCAAAGAGATCTGGCGTCTGGAGCAGGGCGGTCGCCTGTAAATCTGGAGGACGAAAGGGAGGCTCTGACATTTCAAATCGAAGCAATAGCAGCCTGTTGTCCGGGGCATCCTTTGCTGCCCCGGTTTAGGCATATTCTGGCAAATATCGAAAACCCCGAGTATCAATGGTGGCGCCACCAAGGTTGATGGCCATCTGCCGGGAGATAGAGTTGGGGGTCCTGATCAAACTCGGCGCTGAGCCCCATGTGATTGACTGACGCGCGGTATGGTCGCTCGCACCCGCGCAGGAGAGAACTATATTGAAGAATGCTGGGCTTGGCAGAGGGAAGCAAGGCGGCTTCGCCGACGCAATGCCATTGGACGTGCTGGCGGCGTTGGTCCTAGCTTCCGATTCCTTCGTGATGTTTCATCGCTTTTCCTCTCTTGGAGCGACCGGGAACAAGATATGTTGGCGGATGCGCTGACTATTGCCAGCAAGGCTGATCGCAGTCCCCTTAAGTTCACCGTTTCCTCCCGCGTTCGCTACACGAGTATTTTGGGTAGTGTATCTATTTCGGTTGAAATAGTCTGGTAGGGGCGATCCGGTGGATCGCCCGATGGGTATGAACAGGATCGATATTGGGCGACTCACCGAGTCGCCCCTGCCAAATCGTCGGTATTTTGTCGCAAAACTTTTGGACGGGAAGGAAGTTTATCGACAAGGCAGCGGCATGCCTGCCCAATTCAAGCAGTGGATTTAGAAGAAAAGTCGTCAAAAGAACCTAAACTCTGTGTCCTCGGTGTACTCGGTGGTAAAGAAAAATTTGATGCGATTGCCCTGCGCTACACGAGTATTTTGTTGACGAACCCGGCTTGACACGTTACTATACCTCTGATGTGCGCATTATGCACAGGCTGTGCAAAACGACTTTCGATGAGAAATCGAGCGCCCCCGCATGAATGAAACCCAGGGCAATATCATCAAGTCCCTCTCCCGCGGCTTGACGGCGCTGGAACTCGTCCTCGAGCAATCGGCGACCCCGCAGAGCCTGGCCAAAACCCTGGATGTCGACCGCACGACCGCCTACCGCATCCTCAATACCCTGGCCGCGCACGACTACATTCTGCGCGACCCGCTCGACGATCAATATGTGATCAATGTGCAAAAAGTCTTCTCCTTTGCCCACGGCGTCGTCGGCAAGCTGCATTTCCCCACCCTGGCCACGCCTTATCTGGAGAGGCTGCGCGCAAAGACCGGCGAAGCCGCCTCCCTGGCGGTCCTGCAAGATGCCGAAGTTGTCTACGTCAATCACTTGCCCAGCGAAGAAGCGATCACCGTCGCGCCGATGCTGGGCGTGCGTCGGCCGGTTTATGTATCGGCAGTGGGCAAGGCCATCTGGTCGCATTTGCCCGAAGCGGAGCAGGAGCAACTCTTCGGTCTGATCGCGCCCGTCCCCTTGACCGACAAGACCCTCTGCGATGTCGCGCAGATCCGGGCGGACTTGCAGGCGGCGCGCGGACGCGGCTATGCGATTGACGATGAAGAGACTTTCGACGGCGTGCGCTGCGTCGCCGCGCCCGTGCGCAACCACCGCAACGAGGTCATCGCCGCTATGGGCATCTCCGGCCCGGCAACGCGCTTGACGCTGGATCGATTGCATGCCTACGGCCTCTATCTGCGCGACTTAAGCCAGGATTTTTCCATCGCTTTGGGCGCGCCGGACGCGGCGCCTGGCCAAGAGCGCGTCCCCATGCGCGAGTAGAAAGGCAAGCGCTATCGAAAGGAAGCCGCATAACCCAATCGCAAGCCCAAATGAGATTGTCCTAAAGGAGCGAAAGTAATGAAAAAGCTCAAAACGATTCTGATTCTCTTAGTCCTCAGTACGCTGTTCCTGCCGCTGGTCGCGGCGCAAGATTCATTTCCGCTGACCGACCCCGAAACCGGCGCGCGCCCTTGGGAAGGCAAGGAATTGCGCATCCTGAACACCGAGGTCGTGCCGATCCTGGCTTATCAGCACGAGATTCTTGATCCACTTTATGAAGAGGCGTCGGGCGTCACGCTGATTTACGAAAATGCGGCGCATAGCGATGTCCTGCCGCGCATCCAAACCACCTGCGCGGCCGGCGGCGACGACTTCGACATCATGTTTGTTGAAGACGGCTGGGCGGGCGCGCTGGCGGCCCTGGGCTGCCTCGAAGAGCTGGACCGCTTCTACCTGGCGGCGCCGGGCGATTCCTATCCGGAAGATTTCACCACGCGCGCCTTCGGCACCGTGGCGATGGCGAAAGAAAAATGGGTCGGCATTCCCACCCTGGTCGCGGTCGGCATGTTCGCTTATCGCACCGATCTCTTTGATGATCCGGACGAGCAGGCGGCCTTCATGGAGCAATACGGGCGCGAGCTCAGCGTACCGGCCACCTGGGACGAACTGGCTGAAGTCGGCGCGTTTTTCACCCGCCCGGACGAGGAATTGTATGGCTTCAACTATCGCTATGGCACACCCAACAATATCCTCTTCGATTACATGATTCACTTCGGCTTCTCGCGCGGCGTGGATTTCTTCGACAGCGACTTTAACCCGCTCTTCGATACCGAGGCGGCTATCGACACGGCCTCGTTCTTCGCCGGCCAGGATTTCCTCAACCTGCAGCCGCCGGGACGGGAATCCTTCCAATTCGGCGAGGTGATGCAGAACTTCGCCCAAGGCAAGGTGGCGATGTATGGCACTGAAAGCTGGGCGATCCCGCTGCTGCTGGATCCGGAAGCGTCTATCGTGGCGGCCAATACCGGCTTCGCGCCGGTGCCCGGCTGGCTCAATCCGGAGACGGGCGAGGTCCAGTCAGCCCTTCTTTCCGCCGGGCCCGCCTATATGATCAACGCCCACATCTCCGAAGAACAGAAGCAAATCGCCTGGGATTATCTGCAGTTGGCGCATGGCAAAGCCTTCTCGCGCATCCTGGCCGATCAAACTGGCGCCGGCCATCGCATCTCGGTGCTGACCGATCCTGAACTGGTGGAGAAGTGGCCGCACTTGACCGCGAATTACGAAGCGGCGAAAGTCGGCATCGGGCGCCCGGCCGAGCCCTGGTGGCCGGAAGCGGAAAACGCCATCGGCCGCGCTCTGCAAGAGGTAGCCGCTGGCGGCGATCCGGCATCGCTTATGATGGACGCCAACAACGACATCAAGGAAATCGTCGCCGACGCCGGCTACTATGACGAAGGCATCACCTACGTCTCGGTGGAACAGCGGGAAGACTTCGTCTGCGCGAAATTCGCCGAGCTGGGCCTGGACCACGACGAGTGCATGTAGGGTAGCCCCCCAGCCCCCGACCGCAATTCAGGAACGGCCGTTTTTGGGGGGATCGTGTACATTGGCAACGGGTCAGCCACCGGCGTAGGTCTGTGTCTACGCGACCTGACCCCTACCGATATCTATAGATTGGAACACGTAGGGGCGAGCCTTGGCTCGCCCGTCAACACATGCCAACTGTAAAAGCATGAATGAATCCGACGCATCGGACAACGCGAACCAATCCGTTTCAACGCGCTTCTACCACCTGACGCAGCGCCACCGTCATTGGTTCTTCATCGCGCCGGCGCTGCTCATCCTGCTGGCGGTGGTGATCTACCCGATCCTCTTCTCCACCGGCGTATCCCTCTTTCGCGTCACCTTCGCCTCGCAATCGCGGCCCTTCGTTGGCTTGCAGAATTTCGAGCGCATGCTCAGCAACGACGACTTTCTGCAGAGCGCCTTCAATACACTCTATTACGTCGTCTTCTCCGTTTCCGGCTCCTTCGCGCTCGGTTTCGCCGCCGCATTGCTCTTCCGCCGCGTGACCGCCGGCAAAGAACTGCTGCGCCTGATCCTCATCATTCCCATCACCATGGCGCCCATCGTCGTCGGCCTGATGTGGAACTGGATGCTGGACCCGCTCTTCGGGCTGGTCAACTGGTTCCTCGGTCTTATCGGCATCCCGGGCCAGACCATGCTGGCGCAGGCGAGCACGGCGCGGATTACCGTTGTTCTGGTCGATATCTGGCAATGGTATCCGCTGGTCTTTCTGATCCTGGAAGCCGGCATGGCGACCTTGCCGCGCGCGCCTTACGAATCGGCGCGTTTGGAAGGCGTGCCTTCCTGGCTGATCTTCCGACGCATCACGCTGCCCATGCTGCGCCCGGTGATTCTGGTGGCGCTGCTCTTGCGCACGGTTGACGCCTTCCGAACCTTCGATATCGTGCGCGTCATGACCGACGGCGGGCCCCACCTCACCACCGAGACCCTGAGCCTCTATCTCTATCGCACCGCCTTCACCTTCAGCAAATTGAGTCGGGCGGCGGCCGGCTCGATTCTGATGCTGCTCGTCATCGGCTTGATCTCGGCCATTATGTTCCGCTATCTGTATCGCGAAGTCGAACTGGGATAAGCGGCGATGCGCGTTCCCAAATCCGAACGGATCCTGGCTTATGTCATCTTGATCACGATGGCGTCTTTGGTGCTGGCGCCGGTGCTCGCGGGCAGCATCACCGCCTTCAAGCCGCAGATCATCTGGGTCTCCAGCCCGCCAACCTGGATCTTCGAGCCGACGCTGGAAAACTTCGAATTTGTGTTCTTCACCCGCAAGGGCTGGCTCTACCTGCGCAACAGCTTGATAATATCCATCGGTTCCGTCGCCTTGGCTTTGATCCTCGGCGTGCCGGCCGCCTACGCCTTCGCCCGTTTTCGTTTCCGCGGCTCGAAGGCGCTGATGCAATGGCTGATCTCCCTGCGCATGATCCCGCCCATCGTGGTTGGCTTGCCCTTTTATGCCATGTTTCTGAATCTTGAGCGAACCTTCAATATCGGCCTGCGCGATACCTATCCCGGTCTCATCATCACTTATCAGACCTTTTTGCTGCCGCTCGTCATTTGGATGATGCGCGGCTATTTCGCGGATCTGCCGGCCGCGATGGAAGAAAGCGCCATGGTCGAGGGTTATACGCGGCTGGGCGCTCTCCTGCGCGTGGTGCTGCCGGTGGTCTGGCCCGGCATCGTAGCCACCGCCATTCTGAATTTCATCTTCGCCTGGAACGAATTCTTTCTGGCTCTGATTTTGGCGGGCAACCGCACCAGCACCTTGCCGATGACCGCCGGCACCTATATCGTGCGCACGCGCGTCGAATGGGGCAACCTGTTCGCTGTCAATCTCATCATCATGGCGCCGGTCATCGTGCTGACGATCATCCTGCGCCAACAACTCGTGAAAGGGCTGACCTTTGGGATTCTGGAGTAAAAGCGCGCGATGAAGGTTGTTCTCAAAGATTTGCTCAAGCGCTTCACAAATTCGGATCGGGCCGCGGTCAACACGATCAATCTGGTGATTGAAGCGGGCGAGCTGGCGGTTTTGCTGGGGCCATCCGGCTGCGGCAAGACGACGACTCTGCGCATGATCGCCGGCCTGGAAGAGCCCGATAGCGGACGCATCACGATTAACAAGCGCGATATCACCGACCTGGCGCCGAAGGACCGGCGCGTCGCCATGGTCTTCCAGAACTTCAGCATGTACCCCACCATGAATGTCTATGACAATATCGCCTTCCCGCTGCATGCGATCAAGCTCGGTCGTAAAGAAATCGACGAGACCGTGCGCGAAGTAGCCCGTCTGGTGAATATCGATCACCTTCTGCAGCGCAGCGTGCGCCAGGTCAGCGGCGGCGAGGCGCAGCGCGTCGCCCTGGCGCGCTCCATGGTCCGGCGTCCCGAGGTCTTCCTGATGGATGAGCCCTTGAGCAATCTGGACGCCAAATTACGCGTGCAGCTGCGCACGGAAATCAAGCGCCTGCATCAAGAAACCAGCGCCACCTTCATCTTTGTCACGCACGACCAGGAAGAAGCGATGACCCTCGGCGACAAGATCATCGTGATGAAGGACGGCGATATCCAACAGGCGGGCACGCCGCACCGGGTCTTCTTCGCGCCGGAAAACGCTTTTGTGGCGAATTTCGTCGGCACGCCCAGCATGAATCTCTTGCCCGGCGCCGTGCAAAAGACCGCGTCCGGGGCGTACCGCCTGCAGTTGCCCGGCTTTGACCTGGCCCTGCCGGCGCGTTTCAACGACGGGCTGAATAATCTGCGGGGAGACCAAGTGATCTGGGGCATCCGGCCCGAAGCCATCCGGCTCGCCGCCGAAACGGGCGAGAACTGCGTCAGCGGCGTTGTGGAACTGGTCGAAGCCCTTGGCAGCCGCGACCTTATTTTCGCGCGCGTCGAAGACCAACTCTTCCGCGTGATCGTCGACGCGCTGGATTCAACCGCCGTCGGCGCGCCTTGCCACCTGCGCTTCGACGGCGCCCAGATGCATCTCTTTGACGCCGATAGCGAGCGCTCCCTTCTGGCGGAACAGACGACGGCGGGGACCGGATGAATAGCGGACTGGCCGGCAAGAATGCGCTGATTACCGGTGGCGGCAGCGGCATCGGGCGCGCCATTGCCCTGGCGCTGGCGGACGAAGGCGTGAACATCGCCGTCGGCAGCAATCGCGCCGAAGACGATGCCTTAAGCGAAATCAAGTCGCTCGGCGTACGCGCGCTGCACATTCCCGCTGATGTCAGCCGAGAAGCCGATGCGGCCAGCATGGTCGAGGCGGCGATTGAAGGCATGGGCGCCATCCATCTCTACGTGAACAACGCCGCCATCGCCCGACATCAGCCCATCACGCGGATCAGCGGCGACGCCTGGCGAGCGACCATCGATACCAATCTGTCCGCTTGCGTCTGGGCTTGCCGCGAGGTCTGCCGCCACATGACGCGCCGCGGCGGCGGCAGCATCCTGATCATCGGCTCGACCGCGCAATTCAACCAAGCCTATGGCGAAGCGGCTTATCATATCTCCAAAACGGGCCTGCGCGTCTTCAAGAATGCGCTGGCGCTGGAAATGGCGCCGCATGGCATCCGCGTGAATTTGCTGGCGCCCGGGCATTTTGAGACGCCGCTGACCGCCGGCATCGACGAAGAAAGCGCGGCCGCCCTGCGGCGCGAGATCCCGCTGCGCCGCTTTGGCGCGACGCCTGAATTGGCGGCGACGGCGGTCTTGCTGCTTTCGGACCAGCTCAGCCCCTACACCACCGGCGCCGACTTCGTCGTCGATGGCGGGCTGCATCTGCGTCCCTTGCCGCTGTACAACGACGAAGAAATCTTGTCCATGAATCTAGGGGAATGAAAACCAGGTGAATGCAATCGAGTTAAAAGCGAAGTGGCGAAGCGGCGAGCCGAGCCCGGGCATGTGGATGAGCCTCAGCGACCCCACGGTCGCCGAGATGCTCGGCCAGGTCGGCCTGGATTGGGTCGCCATCGATACTGAACATGTGGCGCTGGACCTGCAAAGCCTGCAAAACCTGCTCATCGCGCTCGGCGACACGCCGACCATCGTGCGCGTGCCGGGCAACGATCCGCTGCGCATCAAGCGCGTGCTGGATATGGGCGCCGCCGGCGTCATCGTGCCGCATATTCAAAGCGCCGAAGAAGCGCGGCTGGCTGTGGCCGCTTGCAAGTATCCGCCCGTCGGCATCCGCGGTACCGGCCCGCGCCGGCCCAGCCGCTACGGGCTGGATGAAAAAGCCTACCTCGCCAAGGCGAATGACGCGACCATTGTCGCCATCATGATTGAAACTGTCGAAGCAGTCGCGGACTTCGATGCCATATTAAATGCGCCGGGGCTGGACGCCTGCATGATCGGCGCGGTCGACCTGAGCGCGAGCATGGGCTTGCTGCCGGACTTTGACGATCCACGCGTGACCGCGACCATTGATCATGTGGCGGCCAAGGCGCGGGTCGTCGGCATGCCGCTGATGTCTGGGCGCGCGCCCGACGCCGACGAGAGCAGCCCCTTCAGTTGGAAGAACCTCTTGAAGCAAGGCTTGCGCGTCATCCCGATTGCCTCCGACGAAGGCTTGATTCTATCCGGCGCGCGTCAAATGCTGGAAACGTTCCAGGCCGCCAGCGAAGAAGAAACCTTGATTTCATCCGGCGCTCGGAAAACGCTAGAATCCTTCCGTGCCGCCAGCGAAGGAGAATGACGATGCCAACCCTGAAAGTGGACCAGTTGCGGGGCTTTGGCGCGGCGATCCTGACCAGCTTGGGAACGCCGCCTGAGCGCGCGCGCTGGGTGGTTGAAACGCTGCTGCGCGCCAACCTGGCCGGCCATGATTCCCACGGCTTCATGCGCCTGCTGCAATATGCGCAGTTCGCCCGCGAAGGGCTCTTCAATCCAGGCGCCGATATCGTCACGCTGCGCGAAACGGGCGCGACCGCGCTCCTGGATGCGCAACGGGGCTGGGGGCAGGTCGCCGCGAAAGAAGCGATGGAGCGGGCGGTTGACATCGCCGACGGCCAAGGCATCAGCATGGTCGCGCTGGTGAATTGCCCGCACGTCGGGCGCTTGGGCGAATACGTCGTGATGGCGGCCGAACGGGACATGATCGGCCTCGCCTATGTCAATTCGCAAACCGAAGGCAACGGCAGCGTGCTGCCCTGGGGCGGCATTGAAGGGCGCTTCACGCCGACGCCCCTGGCCTTCGCCGCGCCCAGTGGGCTGGATTGGCCCGTGTTGGTGGATATCACCGCTTCGGTGATGCCGGAAGGCAAAATTCGCGATCACTTCTATCGCGGCGCCCAACTGCCGGAAGATGTGATCCTCGACGCGAGCGGCGCGCCAACGCGGGATCCCAAGGACTTTTACGGTCCGCCGATGGGTGGCCTGCTGCCCCTGGGCGGGCCAGTCGGGCACAAAGGTTATGCCCTGGGTGTGATGATTGAAATGCTGGCCGGCGGTTTGAGCGGCGCCGGTTACGTCAGCGAAGACGCAGCCACACACGGCAACGGCGTATTATTCCAGGCGCTGAATATCGCCGCCTTTGAAGATGTGGAGAATTTCAAGCGGCGCACGCGGGAACTCATCGCCCACGTGAAATCATCCAAGCCGCGCGAAGGCGTCGCCGAGGTGCTTTTCCCGGGCGAGCCGGAATACCGCAGCGCCCAACGCCGGGCACGAGAGGGCATCGCGCTGCCAGATAGCCTCTGGGACGCTTTTGCTGAACTGGCTGCGGAAATCGGCCTGGATATGCCGGGAGGGTAAGCCATGCGTCTCTGCGGCAATTCCATCACTTTTCAGGATTACAGCGTTGAAGAAGCCTGCCAGCGCTTGGCGGCGGCCGGCTGCAACGCGGTGGAGATGTGGCCGCCCCACTTGGCGGGCTGCCGAACGCCGGCGCTGCTGCGGCAATTTACTGATTTTGCCGCCGAGCTGGGCTTGGAGCTTTGGGGCTTGAACGCCGTCGGCGCCGATTATTTCCAGCCTTTCGGCGGCCAGGCGGATTACGACCGCAGCTTGGCCGGCTTGAAAGAAGATGTCGATTATGCCCTAGAATTAGGCGTCGCCGATGTGATGGTCTGGGAAGGCGTTCGCCCGACGCAGAGCGACATGCCCGATGCCGATCTGCTGGCAATACTCGTCAGCCTCTTCCGCGAGGCAATTGATTATGCCCGGCCCAAAGGCGCGCGCTTCACCGCCGAGCCGCATCCCTTCACCCTGGGCATGGACAATAAATTCATGAAGCGGCTTTGCGATCAACTCGATCGCGCGCATTTCGGCATTCTGTTTGACTTCTGTCACTATGGCGTCGGCCAGCCCGACGGCTATGTCGAGGCGATCTACGATTTGGGCGCGCGCATTGAGCACCTGCATTATTCCGACACCGACGGCCGGACCAGCGAATTGCATTATCCGCCCGGCAAAGGCGTTCTTGACTTAAATGCGATGAATCAGGCGCTGGTCGATATCAAATTCGCCGGCACTTCCACCCTCGATATGTACGGTTATCCGGTGCCGGAACAAGGTTACATCTGGGGCCTGCCAGTCTATCGCGCGGCCCTCCTCGAAATCGGTCTGGGGCGCGGGGGCGGCGGATGAAAGCGGCCTGCCTGCGCCAACTGGGCGAGCCGCTGGCGCTCGAGGAGCTTCCAAAGCCGGGGCCGGCCGCGGATGAGGCCCTGGTCCGCGTGCGCGCTTGCGGCATTGACGGCACCGACCTCAAACTCCTGGACGGCTTCGGTTATGCGCCCTCCCTGCCCTTCATCATGGGGCATGAGGTCGCGGGCGAAGTGGCCGCGGTCGGCGCGGACGTGACCGATTTTGCGCCCGGCGACCGCGTCGCCGTCTACAATTTCATCACCTGCAATACCTGCGTCTATTGCCGCAGCTTCCGCGATCAGCTTTGCCTCAACATGCGCGGCATCGTCGGCATCCTCGAGCGGCCCGGTGGCTATGCCGAATACCTGAGCCTGCCCGCCCAGCAATTGATTCGCATGCCCGACGCCGTGAGTTTCGCCGATGGCGCGACCTGCTGCGACGCTGGCATGACCGCTCTGCGCGCCGTCGATCGCGCCGCGGCGCGCATCGGCGACATGGCGCTGGTGATCGGCATCGGCGGCGTCGGCTCGATCGTGACGCAACTGCTGAAGGCCGCCGGCGTCACGGTGATCGCGGTCGATATTGACGCGGCAAAAGAAGCCTGGGCGCGACAGCAGGGCGCGGCCACATTCTTGTCCACCGCGGCAGATGAACTCCTGAATCAGCTGCGAAGTCTCAGCGGCGGCATCGGCGTCGATTGCGCCATTGATGTGGTCGGTCTGGAGAGCACCATGGCCGCCGGATTCGCCGCGCTGCGACCGGGCGGGCGTATGGTCGTTGTGGGATACACGCCGGACTTGTTTCCGCTTTCGGGAAAAGAGCTGGCGCAGAATGAAAAAGAAGTGATCGGGACGCGCGCCGGGCGGCGTAACGATCTGGCGCGCTGCCTTGATCTGTATGCGGCCGGCCGCTTGCGCTCAATCGTGCGCCGGCGCTATCGCCTGGATCAAGTCAACGAGGCGCTGGCGCTGCTGCGCGCGGGCGTCGCCGGGCGCATCGTCCTGACCTTCGACTGAGCGGCGCCCGGCCCAATCCTGTCCGGCGCAATAGTGAACGGGGAGATCATATAATGGAAAAGCTGGTTATCACGGTCACATGCGATACCACCTTGTCTTATCCGCATAATCCGCACGGACCGAAACCGGATAATCCAACGGGCGTCGCCGATGAATACGCGCGCGCCATCGACGCCGGCGCCTCGATCTGTCATACGCACGGGTCCTACGTCAGCGATACCGAAATCCAGCCCGACGGCCGGCTGCTGCAAATTCCCATCATGGAGGGCTGGGCCGAGATCAGCGAGCGTATCCGCGGCACTGGCGGCGCGATACTGCAATTTGGCTTGGCGAGCATCCGCCTGGAACAGAAGATCGAGCTCTGGCAGCAACTCAAACCGGATATGAGCTCCATAAATTTTGATTCCCACGACGAATACTTCCAGCCCGTGCCCGAACACCCGCCCGCCGGGTACTGCTATTCCATCCATCCCATCTCCGAACTGCGGGAATACGCCCGGCTAGCGAATGAGAACGATGTCAAGCTGGAAATCGAATGTTTCAGCACCGGCGCCTTCTGGGCGATAGAGAAAGTGCGCGCCGGCGAATTCTGGGTCGGCGACAAACGCGAAGACGAACTTGGCCTGCTGCCCGATCCGCTTTGGGCGACGCTCTTCTTCGGCTGGCCCGGTCAAAGCTGGACGCCCCCTTCCGCCAAGGGCATACAATTCATGGTTGATCACCTGCCGCAAAATGTGAATTGGAGCATGAGCTGTATGGCGCCCGAAGTTTACTGGTCGGTCATCGCGCATGGCATCGCCATCGGCGGCCACGTGCGTGTGGGCATGGAAGATTGCCCCTATATCGAGCCGGGCGTCTACGCCAAGAGCAACGCCGAACTTGTGGAGCGGGCGGCGCGCATCGCCCGCGAGGTCGGCCGCGAAATCGCCTCGCCCGAAGAAGCCCGGCGCATCACCGGCTTGTCCGCCTGAGCCCCGCCTGCGGGAAAGCCCGGCAAATGATCATCGACGCTCATGCCCATATCATGACAGCGGTCAAGGGGATGACCGGACGCGGCCCCACCCGCTCGCTCGCCTGGGGAAAAGTGCGCTGGGGCGCAGACATCATTCAACTGCTGCCGCCATTCAGCCAAGCGACAGCATTCCCGGCCGAAACGCTGCTGGCGCAAATGGATTGGGCCGGTGTTGATCGCGCCGCGCTTTTGCAAGGTCCCTTTTATGGGGATGCAAATGCAACTGTCGCCGCCGCCCTCCAGCGTTGGCCCGATCGCTTCATCGGCGCCTTCGCTCCCGATCCATTTGTATCCGCCGCGCAAGAGCGCTTTAAGCAATGCGTCGAGGGCGATGGCTTCCGCATCGTCAAATTCGAGCTGACCGAGGCGACCGGCCTGACCGGCCGCTACCCCGATCTGCGCATCGACGCCCCTCAATTCAACTGGATCTTCGAGGCGGCGGCGCGGCAGGGGCTTGTCGTCACAATGGACCTCGGGCCGGTCGGAGGCAAAGCCTATCAGACCGCGGCCCTGGCCGCCTGCGCCGATCGCTATCCCGATCTTCAATTTGTCATCGCCCACCTGGCGCAGCCGCCGCTCCGCGATCCCAACAATGCCGAGCTCAACAAGAAATGGGAAGAACAGATACGCCTGGGCCTTAAGCCCAACATCGCCTTTGATCTATCGGCGCTGCCCGCCTATGCCCGGGCTTACGACGAATATCCCTACCGGGCGGCGCAAGGCTATATCCAGCGCGCCCTGAGGCTGATCGGCGCGAAGAAGATCATGTGGGGCAGCGATGTTCCCGGCCTGCTGACCAGCGGCACCTACCGCCAGCTATTGAATTATGTCAGGCTGCATTGTGAATTCTCCTCCGCTGAAGACAGAGCGGCGGTATTGGGCTTGAACGCCCAACGCATCTACTGGCGCTGCAAGACCAGCGGCGAAAGGGCGGATTGATGGCGCCGTCGGCAAGCGGAGAACAAGACCGCGCCTCGCAGGGCGTGTACAGCAATATGCGTAACATGCCAGAGCGCCTCGACTGGTATCAGGATATGGCGCTGGGCATGTATCTGTATTGGACTGTCGACGCCGTCTTGGGCTTGGTCAACGCGCATTCGGTAGTCGGCGCTTCGCCCGATTATCTGGAGCGCTATTTCCGCCAACTGCCGGCCTTCTTCAACCCGCGCCAATTCGACGCCGGCTGGTACGCGCGCCTGGCCAAACTCTGCGGCTTCGATTATGTGACCGTTGCGGCCAAGAATCATAACGGTTTCTGCATGTGGGATACCGCCACCACCCCGTTCAATGTGATGAATACGGCCTACGGGAAAGATATCCTGCGCGAGTATGTGGATGCGCTGCGCGCGAACGGCCTGCCGGTGGGCATGTACTTTTCGCCGGACGATGCCTGGTTCCAATGGCAGCGCGGCCGAACCCCGGCCCGCGCCCAGGATTACGCCAATCCCGAGCGCAACGCGGAATTACTGGAATACGACAAGGCGCAGATCCGAGAATTAATCGAAGGCTATCAGCCGGACATCCTCTGCTTTGACGGCTACCGAGACGCCACGCGTTCCCTGGTGGAATACGCCTGGCGCCTGCGGCGGGACATCATGATCACACGCGGCGGCATCATCACGCCGGAACAAGAACGCCGCGACGAGCTGCGGGGTCCCTTTGAGGCGCATTACACCATCGGCACGCAGTGGCAATACAAAGCCGGAAATGACGCCCTGAAGACCGGGCGCGAGCTTATCGAACTGCTAATCGACATCCGCGCGCGCGGCGGCACGCTGCTCCTCGCCATTGGCGGGCCCGATGCCGATGGCCGGCTGCCGCGCAACATGGATGACCGCGTGCGCGAGATCGGCGCCTGGAATTTCGTCAATGGCGAAGCCACCCGCGGCCTGCGCCCCTGGCATGTCAGCCATGAAGACCGCGCTTATTTCACCTGGAACGCCGAACAACATACGGTATATGTCTTCGATACGCTGCCGCCGCTGGAGATGGGCGAGTGGCGCAGTCTTTCCCTGAAGAGCGTGCGCGCGACCGAAGCAAGCGAAATTGAAGTGCTGGGCCAATCGGGCGAGGTGCTGGAGTATCAGCCGGAGGTTGACCCGCGCGCGACCTGGCGGCAAGACGGGGATACCTTGCGCATCCGCTATTGCCGCGCGCAGCGCCTCTACAATAATCGCCGCTGGCCCAACCCCGTCGTGCTCAAAATCAAGAATGCCGCCGACGCCTGACGTTCCAAACTCCCATTGAGATTTTCTGGACTGCGTAGAAGCGGTATCCTAAGGCAGCCGCTCAGTTAGGATACTGTTAAGGATTAGATTGATAATATACTCGAATACCGCAAAAGCAATGCGAGGATACAAGATGAGAACAAAGTATGTTACCGTAGGCACTCATTCATGTGTTACCAGGTTATATCAAAGTTTGTAACGCAACTAGATTGGGAAAGCCTTAACTGCGATCTTTTCGCTAAGTTGAGATATTGATGGTAAGATCAAGTGACAGCCTTTGAAAAAGGACAGCAGAAGCAAGAAGGATCGAGTGCGAAATCCTTCGGCGCTTCACCGGCTTTCGACGACTCGGTTCAACAACACGGGCTTCGTGAGAACCTTGGAGGCGCCAAACTCGCTCCCGGAAGTCGAGGCGATGGAGAGGCTCTGTTGAGAGAGAAAAAGGCCAATGATAGTGGCGTCGTCCGCTGGCTGCAATTGCTTGCGGCTGTTGGTATACCGCTCGTCTTGGTGTATCTTGCGCTTGTCGGTCTCGTCAATCCACAGTTTGCGGAGTTGCGCGAACTCGTAAGCAGTAACCGCGATGCTATAATCAGCAATCGTGATGCCATTGCCGCAAACACGAGCAGCATACAGAGACTTGAAGACAGAATCGATCTCATTGCCGAGTTGCTGATACTGGCCGCCACAAACGAAAATATCACTGAAGGCGAGTTAAGAAACCTCTTAAACGCTGGCGAAAGTTAAGAGCCACTCCGGCCGCCACGCGCGACGAGGGAAGTCAACCGGATTAGCTTAGCATGGGCGACTGCCCCGCGTTCCAGGCGCTGACGACCAAGCCCTCGACATCGCTCACTTCAACCGATACCGTCTCGCCAGCGTCCAGCCAGAAATAATTGTCCGAGACCGTGAAGGTGTGGAGCTGGCCCGGGCGCGAAACATCGACGGCCGCCGCCGGCAAATCGCCCGTGTTGCTGACCAGGACGGCGCCCGCTTGGATCTCGGCTTTCAGCGATGTCTTGGGCAGTGTGAAGAGGCTGCCTTTGATCGGCTCATAATTCACGAAATAGAAGCTGCGATCGGCGCGCGCGCCATCTTTCCAGACCTCCGACACAAGCAGAAGCGGCACGGTGTCGGTCTGCTCAAAGCTGAGAGTGAACTCGCCCAGGGCCTGCGGGCTGTCGACGCTGCCCCTTCCCGCATAGGCGGCGCGCTTGATAAGCGACAGATCGCCGGCAAAGGCGCGCAGGACCACCTCCCAGTCGGAATCCCGCAGCGCATCGGCGTCATCCAGCAGAAATACCGGCAGCGATAGAGGCAAACCGACATTGTTCACGCTGTGGAAAAGGAGGCAGGCATGCAAAGGCGCGAAGGCATCCTGGAAGAAATAATGGCCGATCTTCGGCGCGCCGTACCAATCGACGCAAGCCCAGGACGCGGCCGGATAATTGTCGGTCATCTTGTAATAGAGCGCGCCCGTGCTAGCGGGCCAGCGGCAGCGCGCCAACTCCAGCGTATGCCGGATGCCAACCGCCTGCGACAGTTGCGAGCCAACCGTGTATTGCTCCAGCGTACAATCTCGCGGAACGAAATAACCGGCATTCTGCCTAAGTCGGGAGACATCTTCATAAGTGTCGAAAATCGGCGTGTGATAGGCAAAGGCGCCGCCTTCCAGCGGCGGCCACAAATCCTTTTCTTCATCCGGCAAATATCGCAGGACGGATTCATAAACCGGGCTGCATGCCAGCCCGAACTCGCCAAAAAATATCGAAGTCATATTCAAGCTGTGGTCGAGGTTCTGGCGCCCCCAATAGGTGCCGTAGTCATGACTGCTGCCGCCCCAGGGCTCCGCCCGGTGAAAGGCGCGCGTATCATCCAGCTCAATGCTCAGCCGGCCCATCATATCGATGGCGTCGCCGAAGGGCTGGTTGGATTCGTTGCCGGCGCCATAGATTGCCAGCGAGGCATGATTGCGTATGCGCAGCGTATTGCGCCGCACCGTCTCTTCCAGCAGGTCGTAGGGCTGCGTCACATGGCTGTTCCAGGCGGTCGGCCATTCTTGCATCACCAGAATGCCATAACGGTCGCAAAGATCGTAGAAGTCATCAGTTTCCGGCATACCGCTGCCCCAGGGCCGGAACATCTGCACATGCTGCATCGCCGCCAGTTTGATGAAACGCTCATAACGCTCGCGGGGGAAATCCAGAAGCGCGTCCAGCGTGCACCAATTTGTGCCTTTGATGAACATGGCTTTGCCGTTGACGACAAAGGTCCAGTTGTAGCGATCGGGCCGCGGCCCGCCGGGCAGGGGCGCCATCTCAATCGTGCGCAAGCCGAAATTGAATTGCTGGCGGTCCGCAGCGCCGCCGCCGTCCGCTGTGAAGGACAGCGTGATCTGATAAAGGGGCTGCTCGCCCATATCCACCGGCCACCAAACCCGCGCATCCGGGATTTGAAAGCGCAGATTAATAGCGTGATCGGCCGCATCGGCGTCGATGCGTTTTGAAAATGAATAAGCCTGGCCGGTAAAGTTCTCCGGCGCGATCGTCGCCTGGAGCGCGCCGCCCCAGCCGCCGGCCGGCCCTGCAAAACGCAGCGCGAGTTCCGCCAGGCCCGCCGCCGCGTCTACCGTTCTGATGAATGGATCGACCAGCGCCACCGCCGGCCGGCCCTGAACCGACACCGAGCGCCAGATGCCCAGGGACTGCAAATTGGAATAATGCCAGCCGTAGACATTATTGAAAACGACCGTGCGTTTCCAACTGTCGTTGCTGTCGGGATTAAAAGGGCGGCCCTTGTCCGGGTCGAAGGGAACAGGATCCAGCCGCAGGACAAGCGTATTCCGCTCGCGCAGGCGACCGTCGATCGCAAAGTCCGGGCCGCCGAACATGCCTTCGTGGCTGCCCAGCATCTGGCCGTTCAGCCAAACCGCGCAACGGTTGGCGACGCCCTCGAAAACCAGCGTCTCGCCCGACATATCCTGCGGTCGCGCGAATTCACAGCGCAGCCACCAGGTCTTGAAACTCTCTTGCCGCGCGATGGTCTGGTTGCGGCCGAAATTGGGGTCGGGAATGCGTCCGGCCGCGACCAGCGCGCTGTGCACGCTGCCGGGGACTTGCGCCGGAATGGCGTCAGGCCAGGCGCCCTCCAGCCGCTCGGAAAGACGGCCGCCTTCCGCGAGCTGCCACATGCCATCGAGTGAGAGCCGCTCCACGCCGTCCGGATGGCTGACGCTTTCCGCGCTCAGCGCCACCTCCTGCGCCTCGGCGTCCCAGGGCGTGAACCGCGGCGCGAAGGCCATGCGATCCAAGGCGTTCATCGACAGCGCTTCCTCATCTTCCGGCCAGACCGCTTCCGCCGGGCTGTTCAAATCGCGCAGCAGCGCCGGCAATGAGGTCGCCGGCAACAGCGATCTCAGGTCGCTGCGCGCCGGATTCCGGCTGCGCAGCCGATCCGCCCCTTCCAGCAGCTCGGGCAGATGCTTCACCAGAACCCCGCGGCCCTTGGGGGAAGCCAGCAGGTCGGCAAGTGTGGATTCAGCGCTGAATTTCATATTTCGCTTCCTTTGCCACTGGCGCAGGCGGACGGCGGATGTTGATTTTGGGATTTACACACTAAGCATTACAATATTCTCGTACCACCCGCCCTTCCTCGAATGTTGTCGCATTACTTTGACATTTAACCTAGGCCGCGCTAATATGTGGCTGGCACTATACGTTGAAAAAAGCGAGTATGAACGAATCTCGGAACAAAATCAACAATAAAACACAGCATTGCGCCTTGGGACGCAGTCAAGTTCGAATGGGGAATTGGATTTGAATAGATGCTCCCCATTCCTTTTGGAATCGCTGTGACGATCACTACAATGTCATTGTATTGCAGCGCAGTGACAAGTATTTTTCGAGCGTTCAAGTAAGCCAAACTACGGAGTACATTCAGTGACGGAAACTACACTCGATCGCCGCATGACACAAATGGAAACCCGCTCCGAGGAATACGTCAAGAAAAGTGACATATCCGCGACGCTTGCCCGCATGGACGGAAAGATTGGTGAACTAGCGACCGCCCTCAGCTATCAAAAATGGTTGCTGGGACTACTCGTCGTCGGCCAACTCTTTATCCTTGGTCGGCTATTTCAGATCATCTAGCTTTGATTCTGCTGCGTCTAATCATCGTAAGTTAGCCGCTTCCAAGCCGCGTCTTGAATGATGCAATTCACGCGTATCGGCGAACGTTTGCGGACCTTGCTTTCGATGAAGCGGAACACGAGCGCATTACCTTAGCGCTTATTGCGTTTCCGGCTCCAAGTGTGATAGACGCCGTTGTAGCCGCGCATTAGCACAACTCAGAAAATCGAGGGCTGAAATTCGTTTCAGCCCTCGATTGATCTTGCGATTTCCGACCGGCGCCTAGCAGTCGGATTTGAAGTAGACGAGCTTATGGCTCGACCAAGAGCCATGATGGTAGGGTCCATCGGGCGCGTTCCCGATGCAATTCGACCATACATGGACAAGACCCGGATTCTCCACGTAGGTGAAGAAGGGCAGATTTTCGTAGAGCCAGGCATCGCGCGTCGCGGATGCTGAGATGAAGCCCTCGCTGCCGGGCGGGTGGCTCACCAGATCCTCATGGATAGCGTAGAGGCCCATGATCCAATCCGGCGGCGCCTCGCCCTGTTCTCCGTCCGTGTCATACCAGGCGCCCCAGAGCGGCGCCCAGACGGCGTTCGGAATGTAATCCGGGTAGGTGTGCGCGGCGAATAGCGGCGCTGTGTTCCAGTTGATCCCGGCCTGGGCCTCGTTGGAGCGGCGGCGCTCGCCAATCAGCGCGCCATCAATGCCGCGGAAATCCGCCTTGATGCCGACATCCGCCAGGTAGCCCACGATGAAGGTCGCTGGATCGGAATATTCCCCGCCGCCGGCGCTCACCTCGATCAGAATCTCGAAGGCTTGGCCGCTGGGCGAAAGGCGATAACCATCGGCATCGCGCTCGGTCATTCCCATTTCATCAAGCAAGGCATTGGCAGCGTCAACGTCATAATCGGCCGGGGCAATCGTCGGCAGGTGCGCCTGGCCAAAGTAAAGCGTGTCGATCAAATCCTGGCTGTCGATCGCCAACTGCACAGCTTGGCGGAAGCGCTGATCCCAGGTGACTTCGCGCCAGGCTTCATCCGCGAAGGTCAGGTTGAGGAAGAACATCCGCGAATCTTTGTTGGGATAGATGTAGACGGCGTAGTTGCCGGCTTCCGCGTTTTCGATGTAGAGCGGGATGTTGCCCAGGCTGACCTGCCAGAAGTAATCCACTTCGCCGGCGAAGAGCATCAGCTCGGCCGCTTCCATGTTCGCCCACTGGTTGATCACCGCATTTCGCCCGTCCAGATAGGGCAATTGGTTGCCGGCCGCATCCACCGCGAAGTAATAGGGATTGCGCCGGGTCACCACTTCTTCTTCCGGGCCATCCACGCGCACCCAGGCGCCCAACTGCGGGAAGCCAATCGCTTCCAGGTTGTTCTCGGACCAGCCGGATACATCCTTGCCGTTGAAGAGCTCGGTCCAGTCGGCGAGGCCGCCCTCTTCCACCATGGCGGCGATTTCATCGGCATCGCCATAATCAATGTGGAAGGGCGCCAGGAAGTGCATGGGCTTGATGATGTCCAGATAGCCCGTGCCCAGGCTGACCAGACTGGAGGCGAAACCGGGGTAGGGGCCGTCAAAGGCGAAGCGGAAGGTCGTTTCGTCAACGATTTCCAGCGTCGCCGGACTTCCCGAGGGCACACCGCCAGTCTTCAGATAGGTGACGATCGACGGCCGTAGCGCCTCATTGCTGATCACATCTTCATAGGCGAAGCGCACATCTTCGCTGGTCATCGGCGCGCCATCAGACCACTTATGGCCGGCGCGCAGCTTGAAGGTATACACGCTGGCGTCGTCGTTGTAGCTGAACTCCTCGATGATATTCGGCGACAGCGTGTTGTCGTCGCGGTTCTGGGTGTTAAAGAGCGTCTCCTTCATGGCCACATTGTTCTGCCAGGTCATGATCAGCTCGCCGCCATATTCGCCAATCTCCGGCACGACGAATGATTCCGGCAGCAATACGCCGCTCGAAAGCACCAGCGGATTCTCCGGCAGGCGGTCACAGACGCCGGGCAAGTCACCCGCCGCGACCATTTCCGCCAGCATCGGCGCTTCGTTGTACATACAGTCTTGGGCAAGGACGCCCGACCCGAAGATCATCGTCGAGACAATCACGAGCAAAACAAGTTTACGGCATGCAGATTTCATTTTTTCCTCCATCAATCAGATTTCTTGTTACACTATGAATTGGGCGCTGCGCTCAGCCCACCGCAATGCCATTGGGGGCTGATTGGGTTATTATCCTGAATGCGCCCTCGCAAGTCAAATATTGCATTGACGCGGCGGCGCCGTTCTCGCGCCAAAGCGCGGGCGGGCCACCCGGGAGAACTAGATGCTTCTTGTCATCGTCCGGCGTATTTTGATTCTAATCCCCATGCTGGTCATGCTGTCGATGACCTGCTTCGCCATCATCCAGCTCCCGCCCGGCGATTATCTGTCCACATACATACTCAATCTGGAAAACCAGGGCCTGGTGGTCGACGAAGCCGAGGTCGCCCGCCTGACCCAGCGTTACGGCCTGGGCCAGCCCCTGCATGTTCAGTACCTGCGCTGGATGCGGAATTTCCTCGCGCATGGCGATCTGGGGCGCTCCTTCGGCTCCTACGGCAGCAGCCATTCCAACAAACCGGTCACCGACATCATTGCCGAGCGCCTGCCCGCGACCATAATCATCTCAATCGTTTCGACCATTGTTGTCTGGGCGGTCGCCATACCGATCGGCATTTATTCCGCCACCCATCAATACTCCCTCACTGACTATGTCGCCACCTTCGTCGGCTTCATCGGCCTGGCCCTGCCTAACTTCCTTTTCGCCATCATCATCATGTGGATCGTCTTCGCCCAGACCGGCCACGCCGTGACTGGCCTGTTTTCCCTTGAGTTCCGCCATGCGCCTTGGTCCATCGCAAAAGCGATCGACATGCTGAAGAATATCTGGGCGCCCGTGCTGGTGCTCTCTACGGCCGGCATCGCCGGCATGATCCGCGTAATGCGCGCCAACCTGCTGGATGAATTGAACAAGCAGTATGTAGTCACCGCCCGCTCGAAAGGGCTCAGCGAACGGAGGCTGCTCTGGAAGTATCCGGTGCGCATCGCTTTCAACCCCATATTCAGCACGATCGGCTGGCTGCTGCCCGCCATCGTCGGCGGCGAAGCCCTAGTCTCTATTGTATTCAACCTCAACACCATCGGCCCCGTGCTCTTGAGCGCGGTCCTGCGCCAGGACATGTACCTGGCCGGCAGTATCATCATGATCCTGAGCGCCCTGACGCTCATCGGCACCTTGATTTCAGACCTGGCCCTGGTCTGGCTGGACCCGCGGATTCGTTATGATTGATTTATGCCCTTTCGATCAGCCTGGCGCGGCCCGGGAATGAGCCATGGACGAAGCGGATAACAAAGGCGCCCCAAGCCACGATCTCGCGCCCGCCCCTGATGCGGACAGCTCGATCGAGTACCTGTCGCGCGCGGCGCTGATCCGGCGGCGCTTCTGGCGGCATCGGCTCGCCCGGCTTGGCATCGCCGTGCTGCTGCCCCTTTACTTCCTGGCCATTTTTGCCGATTTCGTCGCGCCTTACCGCGCCGACACCCGCTTGAAGGGCTTCAAGGACGCGCCGCCGAGCGTCATCCGCTTCGGCGTCGAGGCGAACATATTCCAGCCCTACGTCTACGCGCGCAAGCGCAGCTTCCACAGCAAGACCTTCCGCGAAATTTATACTGAGGTAGAGGAGGTGAAATACCCGATCCATTTCTTCGTTCGCGGGGAGCCCTACTCGGTTCTGGGCTTGTTCGAGCTGGATATTCACCTCTTCGGCGTCGAAGACGGCACAAATATCACGCTCTTCGGCACCGATATCGTCGGCCGCGATCTATTCTCTCGCACGACGATCGCGGCCCGCGTTTCCCTGTTCATCGGCTTGGGCGGCGTCGCCATCAGCTTCGTACTCGGCTGCCTCATCGGCGGCATCTCCGGTTACTTCGGCGGCATCATTGACGAATTCATCCAGCGCGTCATTGACCTGCTGATCGCTATCCCCACCCTGCCGCTTTGGATGGCGCTCTCCGCCGCCATTCCCATCAAATGGTCGGTCACGCAGACCTATTTCGCCATCACCATCGTGCTATCCGTCGTGGGCTGGACCGGCCTGGCGCGCGTCGTGCGCGGCAAGCTGCTTTCCTTGCGCGATCTGGACTTTGTCACCGCCGCGCGGCTCTCCGGCGGCTCCGACCTGTATGTCATCACGCGCCACCTGCTGCCGAATTTCGCCAGCCATCTGATCGTGTCGCTGACCCTGGCGATTCCCGGCATGATCCTGGGCGAGACGGCGCTGAGTTTCATCGGGCTGGGCATGCAAGAGCCCGGCGTCAGTTGGGGCGTGCTGTTGCAAGACACCATGAATTTCGGCGCGCTCGTCCATCAACCCTGGAAGCTCATCCCGGGCTTTTTCATCATCGTCACGGTTCTGATGTTCAACTTCGTTGGCGATGGACTGCGCGATGCCGCCGACCCCTATTCGCTTTGAAGCAGCCACAGGCAGGAGCAAACAGTGAGTGAAGTGAAGAGCCTTGACCAGATCGATCGCGATCTCTTCGCGCCCGGTCCTTCGCCCTTGGATGGCCGGGCGCGGATGGTGGCGTTGCACAGCGGCGCCGCCGCGCGCGCGGCCGCGCCGCCCGTCATCTCGCTGAATGAGGGCTGGGAAATGGCGGCGGGCGGCGAGGCGCGTCAGCGGCTAACGAGCGCCTGGCCCGACTCCGTGCCAGCTGTTGTGCCGGGCAGCGTGCAGACCGCCCTGCTGCATGCCGGCCATCTCCCCGATCCCTATGTTGGCCGCAATGATGAAATCGCCCGAGAAGAAAGTTTCAAGACCTGGTGGCTGCGGCAAACTTTCCAGCGGCCGGCCGATATGCCCGGCGCGCGCCTGGTCTTCGGCGGGATCTGCGATTCCTGCGCCATCTGGCTCAATGGCGAAAAGCTGGGCGAACACAAAGGCATGTTCGCGCAAATGAGCTACGATGTCTCTTCGAAACTCCGGGATGGAGAGAATACCATCATCGTCCGGCTTGACCCGGCGCCGCAGCGCGCCGGCAGCGGCGAACCGAATGACTTCTTCATCGGCATGAATGTCGGCTGGCTCAACAGCGCTGTGATTAACAACATCTACGGCTGGCATTATATCAATCTGCCCACTATCGGCATCTGGCGCCCGGTTGACCTGCGGGCGACGCCGGCTGTCGAAATCGTCGATCCCTTTATCGCCACGCTTGACGCCGCCGAAGGCCGGATGCGCCTCCACCTGCGTTTAAGGGGCGCGGACGAGCCCTGGCGCGGGTGCCTCATCGCCAGCATCGAACCGGAAAACTTCACTGGCGAGGCTTATCATTTCGACTGCGACATGGCTTGCGAGGGGCGGGAACGGACCGAACTGCTGGAGTTTACACTGCCCGATGCCCGGCTCTGGTGGCCGGTCGATCATGGCGATCCCAACCTCTACCGCATATCGCTTTCCTTCCAGCCGGAAGCGGGCCGGCCTGATCACAGGTCCTTCACCTTCGGCATTCGCAGCATCGAAATGCGCCCGGCGCCGGATGGACCCGATCCCGAGAATTACAACTGGACATTCGTCGTCAATGGCAAAGCGATCTTCGTCAAAGGCGCCAATTGGTGCACGCTGGATGCTTTGCTGCGCTTCGAGCGGGAGCGTTACGACCGCTTTATGCAATTGGCCCGGGACTCGCACATGCAGTTGCTTCGCGCCTGGGGCAGCGGCATGCCCGAGACCGACGAATTCTACGACCTGGCCGACCGCTACGGCATCATGATCATGCAGGAGTGGCCGACCGCCTGGAACAGCCATCGCATTCAGCCCTACGACATTCTGGAAGAAACCGTCCGCCAAAATACCATACGCCTGCGCAATCACCCGTCACTGGCGATGTGGGGCGGCGGCAACGAATCCGGCGAGCCTTTCGGCGAAGCAATCGACATGATGGGGCGCTACAGCTATGAGCTGGATGGCACGCGCCCCTTCCACCGCGGCGAACCCTGGGGCGGCAGCATTCACAGTTATGCCGTGTACTGGGGGCGGGAACCGCTCGACCGCAATCTATCGCTTTCGGCGACATTCATCGGCGAATTCGGGCTGGCATCCCTGCCGAATATCGAAACGGTGGAACGCTACACGCCTTCTGAGGAATTAGACGCCTGGCCCCCTGCCCGCGACAGCGCTTTCACGCGCCATATGCCCGTCTTCAATTTGAAGGGCGGCCAGGCGATCATGGCGCAGTATGTCGCCGATTTCCTCCCCTGTGATTCGCTTCAAAACTTCATTCTCGGCATGCAAATGGCGCAGGCGACCGGCATGCGGCATACGCTGGAGCTTGCGCGCGCGCGCTGGCCCGAAGCCACCGGCGTCTGCTACTACAAGCTGACCGACAATAACCCGGCTGCATCCTGGGCGACCGTCGACTGGCACGGCGTGCCCAAAACCGCATATCACGTCTTGCGCGGCGCCTTTCGCCCGCTTCACGTCTGCCTGCTGTTCAATCGGCTTTCATTCGTCGGCGTGCCGGTCGAACTGCCAGTTTTCCTGCTGGATGACGCCGGCGCGCTGGCAAATGCCGAATGGACTGTTCGCGTTCGCGCCTTCGACAGCGATCTCGCCTTGATAAAGACCGCCTCCTTCAGCGGGCGCGGCAGCGAGGCGCAAGTGAACAAGCTGGGTGAATTTGCGCTGGACGCCGAGCAAACCTGGAACTGTCCGCTCTTCATTGCGGCCGACCTGAGCACCGAGGCCGGGCGCTGTGACAGCGTCTTTTACTGGCTCAATTACAGCATGATCCAGGGCAGCCTCTTTAACCGGCCGCCGACGCGGCTTGCGCTGCGCGCCGATGGCGCAGATGCGGTCATCATTGCCAACAGCGGTGAAAAGCCCGCCGTCGGCCTGCACTTTCACTGTCCCGATATCTCCCAGCGCTTCTCTTGCGCCGATAGTTGCTTCTGGCTGGACCCCGGTGAAGAAAGACGAATCCCCGTCAGCCAAGTCAGCGATATCGGCGTCGCCGCCTGGAACGCGCCTCTCGCGAGGCTGCCATGACCGCGGCGCCTCAACGGCCGGACCCGCTGAGGGAGCCCCAGCCCGTCATCGAGGTCGAAGACCTGAGCGTGCAGTTCGCCGTCGACGAAGGCAAGCTGAAGGCGGTCGATCGCGTCAGTTTCGCCATCAAAGAGCAGCAGATGTTCGGCTTGATCGGCGAGAGCGGCTGCGGCAAAACTGTCACCGCGCAGTCTTTGATGCGACTGGTGCCCAAACCCGGGCGCATTGTCAACGGGCAAATCCACTACCGCGGCGAAGGCGGCGGGCGCGTCGATCTGGCCGACGAGGATGCAACCGGCCCGCTGATCCGCGGCATCCGCGGCAAAGAGATCGCCATGATCTTTCAGGAGCCCATGTCCAGCCTGTCACCCATTCACAGCATCGGCAACCAGTTGATGGAGCCCATCTTGCTGCATGTGACGCGCAACAAGCGCGAGGCTTATGAGACCGCGCTGGAAATGCTCGATCTGGTGGGCATCTCCAATCCGGCGCAGCGCATGGACGAATATCCGCATCATTTCTCCGGCGGCATGCGCCAGCGCGTGATGATTGCGATGGCGCTGTCCTGCCGTCCGCGCCTCTTGATCGCCGATGAACCGACGACCGCCCTGGATGTCACGGTGCAAGCGCAAATCCTGGACCTGATCGCCCAGGCCCAGGCCCAGTTCCAAATGGCGGTGCTGTACATCACGCATGATCTGGGCATCATCGCGGAAATCTGCGATGAAGTCGCGGTCATGTACCTGGGCAAGATTGTCGAGCGCGGCTCGGCGCGGGATATCTTCCACAATCCATTGCACCCCTACACGCGCCGTCTGCTAGCGGCGACGCCGCGTATCGGGCAGCGCGCCGCGCGCCTGCAGACGATTGAAGGCACCGTGCCTATTCCCATCGGTTTGCCGCAGGCCTGCGGCTTCTGCTCCCGCTGCCCGGACATGATGCCGGGCAGCTGCGATACGGCGCTGCCGGCGCTGGTCGAAATTGAAGCCGGCCACGACGCCCGCTGCTTTCTCCATGACGAACGGAAGGAAACGGCCCCGTGAGCGCCCAGCCCATTCTGAAAGTGCAGGGCCTGAAGAAATACTTCCCGGTCGAGCGGGGCTTTCTGAGGCGCGTGGTCGGGCAGGTGAAGGCGGTCGATGATGTCAGCCTGGAAATCGGCGCGGGCGATACCTTGGGCCTGGTTGGCGAGTCCGGCTCCGGCAAGACAACCGTCGGGCGCTGCATTCTGCGCGCCCTGGACCCGACCGCGGGCAAGATTCACTTCCAAATCAACGAGCAAATGACGGTCGATATGGCGCGCATCAACCGCCGCGACCTGCGCCCGCTGCGCCGTTACGCCAACATGATCTTCCAGGATCCCTTTTATTCGCTTGACCCGCGCTGGACCGTGCTCGATATCGTGGGCGAACCGCTGAAGCTGGCGAAGCTGGCCAGCGGCCGGGAGCTGGAGGAACGCGTCGCCCATCTCATGGAAATCGTCGGCCTGGAGTCAAAACACCTGCGGCGCTACCCGCATGCCTTCAGCGGCGGCCAGCGCCAGCGCATCGGCGTGGCCCGCGCCCTGGCGACCAACCCGCGCCTCATCATCGCCGACGAACCCGTCTCCGCCCTGGATGTCTCCACCCAGGCGCAGATCCTCAACTTGCTCAAAGACCTGCAGACCGAGTTCGGGTTGGCTTATCTCTTCATCGCGCACGACCTAAGCGTGGTTGAGCATATCTCCGACCGCGTCGCCGTGATGTACGTCGGCAAACTCGTCGAAGTCGCGCCGAAAGAAAGATTGTTCTTCTTTCCCAAACACCCCTACACCGAGGCTCTGCTTTCGGCCGTGCCCAGGCCCGAACCCGATCTCGAAAAGAAGCGCATCATTCTGCCGGGCGAGATTGCCAATCCCGCCGATCCGCCGTCGGGCTGCGCCTTTCATCCCCGCTGCCAATATGCGCAAGATCGCTGCCGGGCGGAAACGCCCGCGCTGCGGGAAGTCGGCCCCGGCCAATGGGCGGCTTGCCATTTCGCCGAGGAGCTGGAGTTGGTCGGCGCGCCGCAGTAGCGCCCGGCCGCGCTTATTCCGCGCCGCCCAGTTCATCGATCATGCGGCGCGTTTCTTCGCTGGCGAACTTGCCGCGCCCATCCGGACGCCAGGTGATGGGATCGACCAATTCCATCTCATCCAGGCCGACCAGTTCATAACCCTTCGCCTGCAAGCCATCGATGATCGCGGGCAGCGCCTCGATCATCGCCAGCGGCCGCGCCAGGCGCAGCGCGTCATCATCCGATTCCGTGCTGTCATGCAGGTCGATAATGGAGCCGCCGGCCAGCGCCGGATGATCGAGCGTCGCCTCAACGATCGCCCGCGCCTCCGTCTTGGCGTAATCAGCCGGGTTGACATCGGCGTCAACGATTTTCATGTCCGGCGCCAGCGCTACCGGCGAGTAGAGGCAAGTGAAGAAATTGAAATAATGCGCGCGCAGAAAGCGCGTTGGCCGCCCGAGCAAGTTGCCGATTGCGACTTCGGCGCGATCATAATCGCCCAGATGCGCCTGATGCGAATAACTGTGATTGCCGACAACATGACCGCTGCGGACGATGCGCTCGAAGGCTTGCGGCCAGCGATCCACCCACTTGCCCAGGACAAAGAAAGTCCCGCGGACTCCGCGGCTGTTCAAGATCTCGATGACTTGGTCGCTGCGCGGCGGATTGGGCCCATCATCGAAAGTCAAGGCCACCTTCATCTGATCCCGGCGGCCATGGATGTAATATTTGAGCGACATCGGGGCGTCCTCCCTTTTGATTCAGTCTCTGGCAGTTTCCGGCGGCCCGCTTATTATGCAATCTTGCAGGCGACATCGGCCGCCTCCCCGCCCAGGATTTCAAGCGAGGGCCGCCAGGCGCCTGCATCGGCGTCCCAGCTTTGCGTATAAACGCCCCAGGCCCGTCCATTCGACCAGAAGCACTTGAAGGGCTCGTCCTTGTTGAGCAGCTCCTCCACCGGCGAGAAGGTCATATCGCCGCTGCCGGGCGCCACCTGCGCGCCGCTGAGCGCGAGCAGCAAAGCCCAGCTCGCCATGCTGCGGGCATAATGATTGCCGCATTCCACCTCGTTCCAGGGGTTGCGCCGCAGGCCGTCATGGCGCGCCCGCAGCTCGCCCGTCAGCTGCAAGCCTTCATCCACCCAACCCTCATATATGAGATGGGCGGCCACCTGGTATTCAATGCCGGTCCAAACCTCGTCCGCATAAGGAAAGGGCAAGGCCGGGCGGCCGCCATCGGGCCAGGTGCAAAGCAGCAGGCCGGCTTCGTCGTTGAGGGCGTAGACCCGCTGGCAATTGGCATGGTCGCTCAGGTCTTCCTTGAAGTTGTTGTCGAAAATCGATTTCAAGGCCCGGCGCACGCGCTCGGCGGGCATGACGTAGCCCAGGCCGAGGATGCGGGTATGCAGCTCGCCCAGCAATTGGTCGGACAGGCAGCCCAGGCCATGCTGATACTTTTGCGCGTTCACATCGGCGACGCGCTGCACATAATAGCCGCCGTTCCATAGCATCGCGTCCAGGTTGGCGCTGCCGCTTTCGAAAGCCCGGCGACAGCGCGCGCCCAATTCCTCTTCATCCATCAGCTTCGCCATAGCCTCGACCGCCAGAAGCGCCGCCAGATAATAGATGCCGCAGAGCGGATTGGGGCCGTGGAACTCAATGTCGTAGGTATTGTGCTGCACGGCGTCCAGCACATGATCGCCATCCTTGTCCCAGTAGGCGCTGGCAAAACCAATCGCGCGTTTGATGCCGCCCCAGATTTCCCGCAGAAAATCATCGTCCCCGCTCAGCTGCCACTCGCGATAGGCGCGCAGGATCGAGCCCATCTGCCCGTCGACCGCCGCGTCGGTGCGGCCGTCCCAAAGGAATTCCTGGTGAAAGGTTCCAAAGGAACGAAAGCGCATGAAACCATCGTCGCCCGTCTCCACATTGAACTCGATCCGCCGCATCTCGCGCTCCAGCGACGGGAATAAATAGGCGAGCGTATAGGCATAACTCCAGACGTGGGTGCAGCTGCCCGGGCAGCAGCCGTACTCGTCATTGCAGCCCTCCCAGCCATAAAAGCGCCCGTCCTCCAGCCAGAAGCAAGTGGTGCTGCGCAGCGGGACGATATTGGCGGAGACCGCGTCCAGCACAACCGCGGGCAACGTGCTGGCGAACAGGGCTTCGTGAAAGCGCTTAGTCCCGTCTTCCAGGCGCGCCAGGTCCCGGCTGACATAAGCGCCAACATCCCAGGCGTCGCTGAAACGCGTCGCGTAATGATTGCGTGTGCTGCCCACATCGGCTTCGTCTATGCCCAGCCGGCCCAAGGTGCGCAGGTCCCAGGTATCCGGGCGGTTGGGGAAATGCCAACTGAGGATGAAACGGAATTCTTTGCTCTCCCCGGGCGCCAGCTCGTCCCGCAAAGCCAGGGACCCGGTCGGCAGCCTTTCGCCGCCCGCCTCATCCTCGCTGTCGCTGAGGCGGCCCTGCGCCAGCAGCTCATCCCAAAAGCCATGCAAATAATCCCACCATTCGCCGCGCATCCAGTAGCGCTTGGCCGACACCTCGGCGTGATCGCTGACCAGCGCCAGGCTGCCGAACTGCGTATCGCCCTCGGCGATTTGATCATTGCTCATGAACAAACCGCGCAGCGCGCCCTCCTCGCGGAACTCATTCACCGACCGCCCGAACTCCACCGACGCCGTGTTTTCGTAGGGATCGAAGCGGCTGTTGCCGACCGGATTGCTGATTGTGCCCACCAATGTGACCGCGACCGGCTCGTCCGTCGGATTGGACACCCGGTACGTCATAATCGCGCAGGGGATGCCGGAATCCTCCGGATTCAAGGGCAGCAAAGGTGTATAAGCTTCCAACTCCACAGCGACCGGCAGGTCATCGTCGGCGAATTCAATCGCCGCGAGCGGATATTCGCCGCGGAAAGCGCTGCCTTTGCAGCGCGGCAAGCCGGCGCCGGTCATCGGATGATAACCGTGAGACAGCAGGTGCGGCGGCTGAATCGGGCCCTCCAGCACGCGGGCCACGGGCGCGGCCCCGCCCTGCTGGCAGCGAATGGCGAAAAACGTAAGCGGCAGTGTGGCGCCTTTCGCCGGCAGATTGAAGATCTCCCAATCGCGCAACTCGCCGCGCGCGCCCAAAGAAACATTGCCGGTGCCGATGCCGCCCAGCGGAAAAGCCAGCGCGCCGGCGCTGGCATCGAAACTTCTGATTTCATCGTGAATCTTCATTCCCATTTCCTTCGTCGCCCGGTCAGGAGCGGTCACTCAACTTCTGGACAGTTCAGACTAAATTCCTTTTAAGCCGCTTAGGGTCACCCCCTCGACCAGCCGCCGCTGGAATATCAAAAAGAAGATTAACACCGGAATCAAGTTTAGGACAATCGCCGCCATGAGCACGCCGGAATTCGTCACGCCATCTTGGCCGCGCAGATAGATCATGCCCAAGGGCAATGTCATCTTGTCCGCCGAGTTGATGAAAATCAGCGGCCAGAAAAAACTGTTCCAGGAACTGTTGAACGTCAAAATCGCCAAAGTCGCCAGCGGCGGTCCCGCCAGCGGCAGCATGATTCGGCGATAGATCTGCAGGAAACCGGCGCCGTCAATCTTGGCCGCGTCTTCCAGTTCATCGGGAATGGTTTCAAAGAATTGTTTCAACAGAAAGGTGCCGAATACGCTGGTCGCGTAAGGGAAAATCAACGCGCCCAGGCTGTTGTACATGCCCAGCCCGCGGATAATGATGAAAACCGGGATCAATGTCACATGCTGCGGCACCATCATGGAAGCCAGAAAGAGAATGAAAATGATCCGCTTGCCCGGGAAGCGCAGCCGCGCAAAAGCATAACCGGCCATACTGCAGGTGATCAACTGGCCGATTGTCACGCAGGCCGTCACAATGACGCTGTTGATGAAGAAGCGGAAAAAATCGACCCGCTCGAAGACCGCCTCATAATTGTCCAGGCGCAAGGCGCTGGGGATGATCGGCGGCGGCAGCTTGAAGAACTCATGCGGCTGCCCGAAGGAGAAGGAAACCGCCCATACCAGGGGCAAAAACATGATGAGCGCGCCGATAACCAAAGGCGCCGCCAGCGCCGCATTGGCCAGATAAGAGCGCCAATTATGCCGCAGCTTGTCAAGCAGCCGCTCCAAAGTTGGTATCGGGCGATGCTTGTAGACGAAGGCCGCGTTAGTCATCTCTGCGTTCGACCCATCCTAGCGATAAAAGACCCAGCGGTCGCCCAAACGGACCTGTGTGATCGTCAAGGCGAGGATGATGAAAAACAGCACCACCGCCATGCTGGCCGCATAACCCATATTGAAGCTGCCAAAGGCCTCGCGGTAGAGATACATCACCACCGTCCTGGTGGCGTCGCCGGGCCCGCCATTGGTCAGCACAAACATCGACTCAAAAACCTGGAAGGCGCCGATCAGCGCGATAATCAAGGAAAAGAACAGAGACGGCGTGAGCAAAGGTATCGTGATGCGCGTCAGCCTGACGCGGCGCCCGGCGCCGTCCACCACCGCCGCTTCGTAAAGCTCCCGAGGGATGCCCTGCAAGCCGGCCAGGAAGATAAGCGTGAAAAAGCCCACATGTTTCCAGACATCGATCATGACGATCGAACGGAAGGCCCAGGCGGAGGACGTGAGCCAAGGAACCCTCGCGATGCCCAGGCGCGTGAGAAAATAATTCACGACACCAACACTCTCTTGCAGCAGAAAGCCAAACAGCAAGGCGACTACGACAGTTGAAATGACAAAGGGGATGAAATAGGCCGTCCGCAATAAGGCGCGCAGCCAGCGCCAGCCGATGCTGTTGACCCCAATCGCGATAAACATCCCCAGGCCGACATTCAAGGCGGTGGCGGACAAGGCGAATATCGCCGTGTTGCGCAGCGTCCGTATAAAAAGTTTGTCGCCGACAAGCTCCTCGAAGTTCTCCAGCCCGACGTATTCAGGCGCGGAAAAAAAATCCCACTCGTAGAAGGACATGCCCAAGCCGGAAATCGTGGGAACGAGGAAGAAGACCAGGAAGCTCAGAAGCGTCGGCAATATAAAAAAATAGCCAGCGACAGCCTCATTGATCGCCAGCCGGTTGAAGCGCTTGCCCCTCAAGCCCGACGACATCACTGACATGGCGCTTCAATTCTTTCGTTTGAAATCACGGCCAGGCTTCCGCCAAATAGGGCGCGGATGACCGCCTGGGACATATCGGCAGCCTGAGATGAAGAAGGGGCGGCGCGCTGCTGTGGCGGCCGCCCGTTCCAGGAGAGTCTAGTTGTCCGCAATCACCGCTTCCATATCCGCCTGGATATTGGCGGCGGCTTCTTCGACGCTCATCTCGTTCGACCAGACTTGCGACATGTAACGGTCATGAATCTCCGCCAGTTCCGCAAAATTGGGCGCGTTGATGACAGTGCGCCCGTTCTCCAGCACCTCGTAGAAGCGCCAATAATTGGCCGGGCTTGCCTCGACCAGAACTGGATCCTGCGCCAAGGATTGCCGCGCCGGCGCGCTGGCCGACGCAAACTCGCCCGAGAGCAGCTTCGACATCACCTCTGTGCTCACCAAGTGCTTCACCATCTCCCAGGCCAGGTCCGGATGCGCGCTGTCTTTGGTAATCCCATAACCATCCGTGCCCCACTGAGAGCCGCGGGCGACCTCGCCCGATTTGCTGGGAAAGAAGTTGACATCGTAGTCATCCGCCGACATGCCGGCCGGGATCAGGCGTTGACGGCCGGCCGGCGAGTCAATCATCATGCCCAGAGTGCCGGCGACAAAAGCTTCCCTGAAGTTGAAGGACCCGGACGGGGCGACCTCGTGCTCCCAAATCAAGTCGCGGACAAATTGCAGCGCCTCAATAGTCTCCGGACGGCTGTACCAGGGCTCGCTGAAATCTTCGTTGAGGAAGAACGAGCCATTGGCGACGGCCCACGGTCCCAGGTGCCAAAGCCAGGAGTTGACATGGAAGCCCCAGATATCATTGATCCCGTCTTCATCCGTATCTTGTGTGATGGTTTGGGCGTATTCCAGAAAATCATCCCAGGTCCAATCGGGCGGGGGTTCGGGCAAACCCGCGTTTTCCAGGACTGACTTGTTGTAATAGATCAAGGTCGTGTTCCAGGCGAAAGGCAGCAGGTACTGCTGGTCATTCCAGCGCAAGCCCTCCAGCAGTTTCGGATGCGCGTCATCGAGGAATTCCTGAATATCGGGGTCGCTTTCGATATAAGAATCCAACTCCAGAAGCACGCCGCGTTCCGCCATCAGCGGCACGGCCTCAATGGCATTCCAGATGACATCAACCTGCTCGCCGCCGAGCATCGTCGTGACGATCTTCTGCGTATAGTCGCCCCAGCTATCGAGCGGGACAGGAATGTAGTTGATGGTGACTTCCGGGTGCGCTTCCAGGAAGCCTTCAAAGTACAGTTCCCATTTTTCTTGCGGCGCGAAGGAGCCGTAAACGAAACCCAGCGTAACTTCATCTTGCGCCGATGTGATGGGCGCTAATGTGGCCAGAAGCGCGAAGACACAGACCAGCAACATGCACAACAGACGTCTAAACATGGTGAACCTCGCCAATATACTCAAGGAGATCTTTGTGGAATTCGGCGCGCCCGCCAATTCGGCGGAAATGCCGCGAGATCGATATCGCTCCTTTCTCCGCTCTGATCCCAAGCTTGGGTCAGGCGCATAGTCTATCAATTTCAAGTGGCGCCCGCAATAGGCTTGAAGCCGGGGAAATGTATCCATTTCGGATGAAACAGTCTGGCAGGGACGATCCGGCGGATCGCCCGCAATCTGCAGGCCATTTTCAATGGGCGTCTCACGAGACGCCCCTACATTTTCACAATAATTGTGGCGAACGGCTTATTGTGAAATTAGTGCGATTGCTCGTCACCGTTGCGCCCCAGCCGCGCAAACGCCTTTTATTGGGTATGGCGCAAGGCTTAGACGCGCCTATAATCCTCCCATTGCCATGCAGTTGCAGTTTTTCCAGGGGAGGTTGCCCGATGAGCCTTGACGATAAAGTAAAAGCGATGGGCATTGATATTGAAGACTACAGTCCATCAGCGACGTTGGCGCCGGCGACCCGCATCGGCAACACGATTTATGTTTCCGGCCACGTCTCCACTGGCTACAGCGGCAAGCTGGGGCGGGACCTGGATGTGGAAACCGGCAAACTGGCCGCCCGCGTCTGCGCCGAAGACCTGCTGAAAGCCGCCTATACTATCACCGGCAGCGTGGACAAACTGCGCCTGCGCAAGCTGCTGGGCGCCGTCAATTCGGAACCGGATTTCACCGACCAGCACTTGGTTATCAACGGCGCGTCCGAACTGTTTTGGGAGCTTTACGATGGCGAACTGCATGCCCGCAGCGCCCTGGGATTCGCCTCCCTGCCCAATGGCTTCGCCGTAGAGATCGAAGCGATGTTCGAGATACTGGATTAATGAATGTAAATCCAAATAAGCGATAAGAATGCAGCATCCCGCTTTTCTACCCCCCATCCCCCGGCCCCAGCGCCCCCTCGGTCCCCCGCCTCACGGGGGATGCTTCCCACAAGGAGGGAAAGGGTGTTCTCTCGGCAGCAACGCGACTTTGAAACCCCTCCCTCTTTATGGGATGCTTTGCCATAGAGATGGCAAAGGGGTTTGGGGCGGGGGTTAGAGCCGCCCATGCTCGGACGCATCCTCAGCCCAATTCGCGCCTTCAATACGCAGGCGCGCCTGTTCTTCGCCGTCATTGTCGGCCTGACCATCGTCGTCGACGGCCTCTATTCCGTACTGCTCAACCTCTACCTGCTGCGCCTGGATTATGGCACCGAGTTCATCGGGCTGGTTAACGCGGTCGGCTTGCTGACATTCGGCTTGACCAGCCTGCCGGCGGGCATCCTGGGCTCGCGCATGTCGACTACCGGTTTAATGAAATTCGGCGCCATCTTAAGCCTGGCGGGCGGCCTGCTGCTGCCGCTGGCCGAGTGGCTGCCGCCGGGCTGGCGCGAAGCCGGGTTGGTCATCCCCCCGGCCCTGATGTTTGGCGGCTTCGCCTTCTTCTTCGTCAACGGCGCGCCTTTCTTGCTCAACGTTGTCGATGTCGCCTACAAACAGCAGGCTTTCGCCCTCAAGGCGGCGCATTGGTCCCTGGCCGGCTTCGCCGGCAGCCTCATCGCCGGGCTGCTGCCGGGCGCGATCGCCGGCATGAACAATTGGACACTGGACGACCCGGAGCCGTTTCGCGCCGCCTTCGCCTTGGCCAACATCGTATTGCTGCTCTCCGTATGGCTCGCCCTTCGCATTCGGCCGCTGCCGCCAAAAGCCGCGCCCGGCTCTTACGAGACCAACCCCGCGCGCGCCAGCGCCACAAGCGGCTGGGCCAGCTCCGTCTTGATGCTGATCGTCATTATGACCGTCATTCGCCTCTTCCAGGTCGCGGGCTCGGCGACGGCGATGGTCTATTTCAATGTCTACATGGACCAACACCTGGCGGTATCGACCGCGATGATCGGCGCCATAGCCGCTATCGGCCGCTTGACCGGTGTGCCGACGGCCTTGCTCACGCCGCGCCTCGTGCGGCGTTGGGGCAACGTCGGCGTCGTGATCGGGGCGTCAATGATCGCTTCGAGCTGCCTCATTCCTATGGCGCTGGTGGAGCATTGGCTGGCGGCTTCTTTCGGTTATATCGGCTCGATTAGCATGATGTCCGTGCGCTATACCGCTTTCATCGTCTACATCCTTGACCTGGCGCCCCGGTCGCATCAAGCGCTGATGGCGGGCACAGGCGAAGCGGCGGCCGGCTTGAGTTTCGCGATGATGGCGCTGGGCGGCGGCTTGCTGCTCGCCACCTTCGCCTTCCGCGATTTATTCTTGCTCGGCTCCTTCATCGCCTTCCTCGGCACCGCGCTCTTTTGGCTCTACGTCTTCGCAAGCAAACCAAAGCGCAAGCTCAAGCCAGCGCTCTAAGGCCAGTACAAACAGAGCCACACTTTCCTGGAGCGTCCAGCGATCATTGTCCCGGGACCCGCCTGAGCGGCCGCCCATTCTTTTCAAAAGAACCTGCGCGCAGGGCTCAGCCGGCGGCTGACCCGTCGTTATGGCATCGCTGCGCCGCAGCCGCTTCCAGCAGCGCGATCACATCGCCGCGGTCGGTCTCGTCTTCAAATGCCGACCGCGCCAGCTCCAGCGGCGTCCGGCCGCCGTCGCCTTCCCGCGCGTTCAGGTCCGCGCCCCGCTCAACCAGGAACTGCGGCGCCTCAGTCAGCATGTGATAGACCCCGATATCCTGCGCCGCCGCTTCCAGGTCCGGCAGCGGATCGTGGAAGGCTTTTGGCCCGAAGCAAATCGCGAAATGCAGGGCGGTCTTGCCGCCGGCGTCGCGCGCGTTGATATCGGCCCCGCTCTCCAGGAGCAGCTGCATCACATCCAGGTGGCCGCCCTGCGCCGCCAAATGCAGCGCGCTCAAGCCGGCGCCCAGCGCATGTTCAGCCGGCGTGGCCGCCTTTGCCGCCCCGGCATCCGCCGCGAGCAGATCGCTCACACGGCCGGCATCGCCCATGACGCTCGCCCAGAATATATCGACCTCCCAATCCAGATGCGCCAGCAAATGCCGCGTCGCCGCATAGTTGCGGCGGTAAGCGATGTCCCGCAGCGGCGTCGTCAGTCCGTACTTGCCCGCGCGTTCATACTCCGTCAGCGGGTCGGCGCCATGATCCAGGTAAAATTGAACCGCCTCGACATCGCGGCAGAATGAGAGCAGCGTGCTGGGCCCGGGGCCGATCGCGTTGACCAGCGCCGGGTTTGCATCCAGCCGCTCTTTGACGCCGGCGCCATCGCCAAGCCAGGCGCAGGCCCAGACATCCATCTCGGCGCCCCGCTCCAGCAGAAAATCGACCATGCCCAGCGCCGCGTACTCCGGCATGAAATCGGCCAGGTCGATGGCGTGAATCAAGGCGTTGAAGCGGTACTTCTCATCGCGTTCGTTGATATCGGCGCCGTGCGCCAGCAGCAGATCGATGATGTCTTTCCGCCCGTGCATGACCGCTACGTGCAATGCCGAGGCGTCCGAGCCCCATAAAGCCGTCCTGACGTAGCCATTCGCCGTCGCCAGGCGGCTATCCTCGCTCAGCAAGGCGCGCGCGGCGTCAAAATCGCCCTGCTTCGCCGCGTCAAACAGGCGCATGACTTTCTGCGTGAAGTTATCGTCCCGCGAGGGACGCTGCGCTGAAATGCCGTCCAATGCAATCAACCTTTCTTTCAATTGCTTCCTTGCGTGGTACAAGCGCGACTTGACCGTGCCCAGCGGGATCTGCAGAAAACTGGCGATTTCTTTCTGTCCGTAATCGCCTATGTAATGCAGCAGCAGGACGCTGCGCTGCGCTTCGGGCAGGGCGGCGATGCCGCTGGCCAGCTCGGCGCGCAGCTTCCCGTCCTCCAGGGCCTGCGTCGGTCCCGCGACTGCGTATTCCCCGACCAGCTCCAGCGAAACCGCCAGCGGCCCGCGCGAGCGCAAGCGGCGATGCGCCTGCGTATGCACGATGCGGCGGAACCAGCCCGGGAAAGCGGCCACGTCCCGCAGTTTGATCAGGCCGTACCAGGCGCTGATGAAGGCGTCCTGGGCCGCGTCTTCGGCCTCCTGCCAATCGCCCAGCAGGGCATAGGCATATCCCACCGCCATATCTTGAAATCTCCGCACCAGGTCTTCATACGCGTTGCAGTCGCCCGCCCTGGCGCGCAAGACGACCGCTTTCAAATCTTGCATAAGCCCTCCTAATTCATTTGGCGTTCAACTTAAAGAGCCGGGCGCTGTGCAAAAGGTTCATTTGCTCATTCCAAATGGGCACGGGGCGCCGAAGCTCCGCCTAAACATGTATGCAATTCAGAACTAAAATCGTGGGTATAGTGAAGCCTTTGGACTGCAAAGATTATGAATAATTTCAGCGTATTAGTGAGTGACATTTGGTCCATCGCCAATCTCATCCGCGATCACTTCAAGCGCGGCAAGTACCAGGATGTGATTTTGCCCTTTACCGTCTTGCGCCGCATTGACAGCGTTTTGGCGCCGACCAGACAAGTCGTCTTGGAAACGCTCGCGGAAATCGGCGATAGCGTGGACGATCCCCACGATCTCCTTTGCCTTAAATCCGGCTTCGCCTTCTATAACAGATCGCGTTACGACTTCGATACGCTGCTCGGCGATCATCAAAACCTGGCGCAGAACTTACGGAACTATATCGCCGGCTTCAGCGACAATATGCGCGAGGTCATCGAGCGCTTTGACTTTGACAACACGATCAAGAAACTCGATGAAGCGGACCTGCTTTATCAGGTGATGGAACGCTTCAAAAATGTCGACTTGCATCCCGACTCCGTCGGAAATGATGTGATGGGGCTGATCTTCGAAGAGTTGATCCGAAAATTCAACGAAGCCAGCAATGAAAACCCCGGCGAGCACTTCACCCCGCGCGAAGTCATCCGCCTCATGGTCGAGCTGCTGATGGCGCAGGACGCGGGCGAGCTCCAGCAACCGGACAAGATTGTACAAATCTACGACCCCTGCTGCGGCACCGGCGGCATGCTGACCGTCGCCAAAGAGCGCATACAGGCGCTAAACCCGCAGGCCAGAGTCCAGCTCTTTGGCCAAGAGGTCAATCCGGAGACATTCGCCGTCGCCAAAAGCGACCTCTACATGATCAGCGAAGATGGCAAAGACGCCGAGCAGATCGCCTTCGGCAGCACGCTCTCGGATGACCGGCACGGCAGGGCGCAATTCGATTACATCCTGGCCAATCCGCCTTATGGCAAAGAATGGAAAATCGACAAAAACGCGGTGCAGGCGGAAGCGGAACAAGGATACAACGGGCGTTTCGGGGCGGGCACGCCGCGCATCAGCGATGGCCAAATGCTCTTCTTGCAACACATGATCTCCAAAAAGCGCCGCGATGACCTGGGCAGCCGCATCGCCATCGTCATGAACGGCTCGCCCCTCTTCACCGGCGACGCCGGCAGCGGTGAAAGCGAAATCCGGCGCTGGATCCTGGAGAACGACTGGCTGGACGCCATCATCGCCCTGCCGGAACAGCTCTTTTACAACACCGGCATCAGCACCTATATCTGGATCTTGAGCAACAAGAAGACAGCCGACAAGCGCGGACGGGTTCAGTTAATCGACGCTTCGTCCTTTTGGACGCTCCTGCGCAAGAACCTCGGCGACAAACGGCGCGAAATATCCGACGAGCAGATCGCGCAGATCGCGCAGCTCTATCGCGACCGCCCCGAAAGCGAATACTCAAAGGTGTTTGCCGCGAGCGACTTCGGCTATCGCAAGGTCACTATCGAGCGGCCGCTGCAACTGAACTTCCAGGCGAGCCCGGAGCGCATTACCCGCCTCGACGACGAACGCGCTTTCCAGAACCTGGCCAAGAGCAAAAAACGCGACCCGCAAATTAAAGCGGAAGAAGAAGCGGCGGGACGAGCCGAGCAAGCTCGTATCAAGGAGATCCTGGCGGAGATGCCGGCGACGCTCTTCAAAGACCGCGACGACTTCTTGCAAATGCTGAACGCAGCCTGCAAGGCGCATAGCCGCAAATTTTCCGCGCCCGTCCGCAAAGCCATCCTCAGCGCCTTGAGCCAGCGCGACGACGTCGCCGCCGTCTGCCGCGATAGGAAGGGCAAACCGGAAGCCGATAGCAGCCTGCGCGATTTCGAATATGTGCCGCTCAACGAGGATGTACACGACTACTTCGCGCGGGAAGTGGCGTCGCATGTGCCCGATGCCTGGATCAATGAGACCGTCACGGACGACAAAGACGAAGGCATCGGCAAGGTGGGCTACGAAATCAACTTCAATCGCTACTTCTACCAATACCAGCCGCCGCGCCCGCTGGACGAGATAAACGCCGATATCCGACGGGCGGAAGGGGCGATCATCGCCATGCTGCAGGAGGTGATACAATGAGCGCAGTCGCAATGACTCCGGCGGGAGGAGAGGCGCATGACAGAGGAAACAACGATTAGCTTGGATGATCTGCGCCGGCAGCGCGAGCGGATAATGGACTTGGCTCAGCAATTTCGCGCGCGCAAGATCGCTGTGTTTGGCTCATTGGCGCGCGGGGAAGCCCATGCCGAGAGCGATATTGATTTCCTGGTTGACTTTGAAGCGGATTATAAACTGCGCGACCAAATCCGCTTGACCCAGGCTTTGGGCGCTTTGTTAGGACGGCGTGCCCAAGTGGTCGACCGCCAATGTCTGCGCGAAGAATGGCGCGATGGCATCATCAAGGAAGCCATCAGCCTGTGACGAGAGACCAGCGCAAAATGAAAGACTCGGGCGTCGAATGGCTGGGCGAGATTCCGGCGCATTGGGATGTGAAGCGTGTCAAGTTACTAAGTTCCGTTAGGCGCGGCGCATCACCTAGACCGATCGACGATCCGATCTACTTTGATGATGAAGGCGAATATGCCTGGGTACGGATAGCCGATGTCACTGCTAGTGATAGATACTTGACCAAGACGACACAGCGGTTATCAGACACAGGTAAAGCAAGGAGCGTGCCGCTTGAACCCGGAGAACTATTCTTGAGCATTGCGGGTTCCGTCGGGAAGCCCATAATCACTCAAATCAAATGCTGCATACATGACGGATTTGTATACTTTGAAAGATTGTCCGAAGACCGGGAATTCCTCTACTACATATTCTCTGGCGGGGAATTATACAAAGGGCTTGGAAAACTAGGGACACAGTTGAATCTCAATACCGAAACTGTCGGAAACATTTCGATTCCGTTACCACCCCTCCACGAACAACGCGCCATCGCCGCCTACCTCGACCGCGAGACCGCCAGGATCGACAGCCTTATCGGGGAGACGGAAGCGCTCAACGTCCTGCTGCGCGAGAAGCGGGTCGCGCTCATCAGCCGGGCGGTGACCAAGGGGCTGGATGCTGGCGCGGAAATGAAGGAGTCGGGCGTCGAGTGGCTGGGCGAGATTCCGAAGGGTTGGGAGGTGAAGCCTTTATACACAGTAACGTCGGCTGCGGACAAACGGGATCCTAGCCAAGAGCCAGACACGCACTTTCGATATATTGATGTGTCGAGCATTTCTAGCGAACAACATCAAATAACTGCATTTGAGGAATTGATGGGCTATGATGCGCCTACACGAGCAAGAAACGTCGTCTTTGAAGGAGACACAATTTTTGCGACCGTGAGGCCCTATTTGCGAAATATCGCGTTAATTCCCATCGAGCTTCATGACTCTATCTGTTCAACAGGATATTGTGTTTTACGTGCAGAACGCATAAAGCTGGAATCTCGTTATCTCTTCTATTCGTGCATAAGTGCTGGTTTCGTCGCAAGTGTTGTAGCGCATCAACAGGGAGTGAGTTATCCAGCGGTAAGCGATAGAGTTGTCCGGCGACAGGTTTTCCCCCTCCCGCCCCTCCACGAACAGCGCGTCATCGCCAGCTACCTCGACCGCGAGACCGCCAAGATCGACGCGCTCATCGCCAAAAACGACGAACTCATCGCCCTGCTGCGCGAAAAACGCAGCGCCCTCATCTCGGCGGCGGTCACGGGTAAGATAGCGATCCCACATGTGGACGACGACAAGTCCCTCCCTCATTTTGGGGGAGGGATTTAGGGTGGGGAATGGGGGCAGCCATGCCTGTTGACATATCCGAAAAGGACTTTGAAGCGCAGATCGAGCACGTCCTGCGCAATCGGCATGGCTATCACAAGCGCCTGCCCGAAGATTATGACCGCCATCTCTGCCTGATAGGCGCCGATGTCATCGACTTCATCCGCGGCACGCAGCCGGACGCCTGGCGCGCGCTGCGGACGGTCTATCGAGACGATGCAGAAAAGCGCTTCCTGCGCCGCCTGGCGAACGAGATTGATAAACGCGGGACGCTCGCTGTCTTGCGCAATGGCGTAAAAGACGCGGGGCTTTCCTTCAAGTTGGCTTACTTCGCACCCGCCACATCAATGAATCCCGATTATCAGCGCCTTTACGAAGGCAATATCTTTGCCGTCCTGCGGCAACTGCATTACAAGCCCGGCGCTAATCTATCGCTTGATTTGGCGCTCTTTCTCAACGGCCTGCCTATCTTCACCGCCGAGTTGAAGAACAACTTCACCGGGCAGAACGCGCAGCATGCCATAAGTCAATATCGCAAAGATCGCGACCCGAAAGAGCCGCTATTCAAGTTCGGGCGCTGCCTGGCGCATTTCGCCGTCGATCCGGATTTGGTTTATGTGACCACGAGCCTGCAGGGCGACAAGACCTTTTTCCTCCCTTTCAACAAGGGCAAGTATGGCGGCGCGGGCAATCCCCCGGTACACAATAACTTTGCGACCCACTACCTCTGGGAAGAGATTTGGGAGAAGGACAGCCTGCTCAACCTGCTGGAACAATTCATCTACACGCTTGATGAGCCCGACGGCAAACGGCGCGCGAAGACTATGATTTTCCCGCGTTATCATCAGCTGGACGCGGTTCGGCGCCTCATTGCCGACGCCCGCGAAAAGGGGGCGGGGCAGCGCTATCTGATCCAGCACAGCGCCGGCAGCGGCAAGAGCTACAGCATCGCCTGGCTGGCGCATCAACTCGCCAATTTGCACAACGCGCGCGACGAAAAAGTCTTCGACACGGTGGTCGTCATCACCGACCGCCGCATTTTGGATCGGCAATTGCAGGCTTCGATACGGCAGTTCGAGCAGACGCGCGGACTAGTGGAAAACATCGACCGGACATCGAGGCAGCTCAAGCAGGCGCTCGAAGATGGCAAGAAGATCATCGTGACCACTCTGCAGAAGTTCCCATACGTGGTCGATGAGACTGGCAAATTGCCGGGCAGCAAATTCGCCGTCATCGTCGACGAGGCGCATTCCTCGCAAAGCGGCGAAAGCGTCAAGAGCCTGAAAGCGACGCTTTCAGCGGATGTTCGGGAGGACGGACAAAGCGAAGAAGATGACCCCGACCCGCCCACCTGGGAAGACCAAATCGTCGAATCAATGCGCGCCCGCAAGCAACAGACAAACATCAGCGCCTTCGCTTTCACTGCCACGCCCAAAAACAAGACGCTTGAACTCTTCGGCGAACCCCGACCCGATGGTGGCTTTGAGGCCTTCAGCCTCTACAGTATGCGCCAAGCCATAGAAGAGCGTTTCATCCTCGATGTTCTGGAAAACTACACCACGCACAAGTCCTACTGGCGACTGCTGAAAAAGATTGATGAGGACCCGGAATATCCCAGCGCCGAAGCCAAGCGCCTATTAACCAAATATGTCGACGCCAATCCGGTAAGCATCAGCAAGAAGATCGAGATCATCGTTGAGCACTTTCGCGAAAAAGTCGCGCGACTGATCGGAAACAAAGCCAAAGCGATGATCGTAACGCGCTCGCGCTTGCACGCTGTTCGCTATGCTCTTGAGTTAAAGAAATACCTGGGGCAGCAGGGTTACGATTACGGGGCGCTGGTCGCTTTTTCCGGGGTGGTATACGACGAGGGAATCGAATTTAGCGAAACGAAAATGAATGGTTTCCCGGAGTCGCAAACGGCAGGAAACTTCGACCGAGATGAGAATCGCTTTCTTGTCGTCGCCGAGAAGTTTCAGACCGGCTTCGACCAGCCCCTGCTCGCCGCTATGTATGTGGACAAGCCCATAAAAGGCGTTCATGCGGTGCAAACCCTGTCCCGCCTGAACCGGATTCACCCCGACAAAGCGTCCACAATCGTACTCGACTTCGCCAATCAAGCGCAGCATATCCAGGAAGCGTTCCAGCCCTATTACGAGGCGACCATCCTCAGCGAAGGCACTGACCATAATCTGCTTTATGATCGCGAGCGCGCGCTCAGCGATTACCATTTCTACTCGCCCGATGAAGTCGAAGAATTTGCCGCCGCTCTCTACTCACAGCGAATACAACAGCAGGGGCTGCGCGCTCTCCTGGAACCGGTCGTCGAACGCGTTCAAGCAGCCACAGAAGATGAACAGGCCGGGTTCCGCAGTGATCTCACCGATTACATTCGCCTCTACGCCTTTCTGTCGCAGATCATTCCCTTTGAAGATGTGGGGCTCGAGAAGTTGTACGAGTTTGCGCGCCATCTTCGGCGGCTTCTGCCAACCGATCGCGAGCAACTGCCGACCGAGATACTCGAGAACATCGATATTGATTCTTACCGCCTGCGGCAAACAAGCGAAGGCTCACTCACACCGGATCCGCGCCTCGAGATGCTTGAGCCGATGCTGGAAAATGAAAACTACGGCGCGAGTGAAGACCCGGTCGAGCCGCTCTCGGAGATCATCCAGTTTCTAAATGAAGTCTTCGGCGATGAATGGGAACAGGCCTACAAGACCGTAACCGAAGTGAAGCAAGAAGTATCTCGCGATCAGGGTGTATCCAATGCGATTCGCATCAATCCGCCGGATAAGGCGCGCCCCACTGTGAATGACGCCGTGATCGCTGCTATAACGAGGCGTTATAAGAGTCACTTCAAGTTCTACAAACGGGTGAATGACGATCAATTCGTCAAGAGCTTTCTCCTCGACTGGTTCTTTGACGAACTGCGGAAGTGAAACAGCCACACCTCCTAGCTCCCCTGCCCCGCTCAAGCCCGCCCCGGAATCCCGGCGAATCCCGCCCCGCTCCAGGCGACGCTGTCGTGATACGCACTCAACTGATGGTACAAACTCTCCGCGAGCGCACCGTCGCGCCAGTCATAATCCGCCAGCGCGGCGAAGGGACTCGCCCCCGTGCGCGCGCCGCGGCTGCCATCGCCAATCGCGAAGGTATCGATGACGATGCGCTGGGCGCCCGTCTCCAGCAAGCGCTCGGCGAAGTTCGGCGAATAAGGCAGACAGGGCGAAACGGCAATCTGCGCCTTCAGCCCTCGCGCCACGGCCCGCTCCACAGCCGCGAAACGCCGCTCAATATGCGACTTGCTCGGCCCATAAGGCAGATCATGCCGGTCGGTCTCGATGCTCATGCCCAGCCAGGCATAAGGTATCGCCGCGATCCGATCAAAGTCGTCGACCACAGCCGGGCCCCGCGTTTGAATCAGCAGCAGGTCTAGGTCGGCATAACGCGCGAAGACCTCCAGGCAGCGCCGCGTCAGCCGCAGCTTGCGCTCGATCGGCTGATAGGGGTCGGTGACCGGGCTCATGAAGATGCGCATCTGCCGCCGATTACGCGCGCGGGCTAGCTGCGCCGCCAGCAATTCCGGCGCGTTCTGCTTGATGATCAGCGCCTCGCCCCAAGCCTCGCCCTCCCGCCACCCGAAATGCCAATTGGGCAGCATTTGCGCGTAACAGAAGGCGCCACAGTATAGCGCCCCGAACTGGCAGCCGGTCGCCCAGGAGAGGCTGTGCGTGAAGGGCCGCTCGCCAGCGGTGAGGAAGCCGCGCTTCTGTGGCGTGAGGATGGACTTGGCGCGGACGCGGCGAATGTTCATGCGGCTGATGATACCGCATCGCGGGCTGTGGGAGAATCAATACCTCTCGCTTCTCCGGCTGAAGCCATGCTATCATAGGCAATATAGTCTATAACTACGGCCGCGAAGGGAGCGACAACAATGAACCCCGAGGCGTACAATTTCGATTTTGGAATTGAAGACGATTATCTCGTCCTGACATGGACCAGGTTGCATCACGCCTCCGATTTTTTTGCTTCATCTCGGTATCCCGAGCTCAAGATGCGTTTCAAATACCGTGACATCTCTACCGATACTGTTAGCGCCATGCTCAAGAATCTGGAAGTTCCTCAGCAATTCGACCAAGCTATACAAACTTTGATCGCCGCACAAGCCGCTTGAAATGGCTCAGGACTACATCATACAAAGTGACCTTGAAGACGAATGGCTACAAGGGCAAGCGGTATCGCTTAGCCTGCTGGACGTCACGCAACATTCCGCGGGAGTTCGCTACTTTCCGGTACATGGCGATCCTGTTCTCAATCAGCTCAGCGATCATGATCTGTTGTGCTATTTCATTTACACCCTCAGCAGTTGGTGGGAAATCCCTCTCATCGACAGAATCAATGACGATAGAGAAGACAACAACTTCGCCATCATAATGGACATAAACCCGGCTCCAGAAACGATGTACTGGCTGGAAAACTCCCAGCCAAAGAATCCGGAGAATCGTTATAAGGACGGGCTGAAAGCAATGTTTCCGGACGTCGAAGCCGACTCCGCGAATGCCATGTACAATCTACTCAGAAATGGTTTTGGGCACAATCTGTTCGGTAGAGAGCCGGGCAAGATTAGATTCGATAACTCCTTCGACTGTCCGCCACAGATTGACAACAACAATGTACTGCTCGTGCCTCCGGTGCGACTGGCAATCTCAATGGTAAACGCGTTTCTAGCGAGAATTGGCAGGTTGCTGCTATTCCCATCGGACGAAGATACGCGGATATTCAAGATATATATGACGGGCAGCGCATGAAGGGCGGCGCTGGGTCGTAAGCGCAATGGTCTCGCCCTCGACAGTCAAACCAAATCCCCCTCGACATCCTCAAGGCATCGTGTATAATTCGTCGCTCATATTGGAAGACGGGAATAAAACCATGCCCGGCAAACGCAAAATCACCGGCGTCAAGCCGCTCTTCGGCCAATCGCGCAGCAAAGCCTTCAACACCGTCAAGCGCCAATTCAAGCCGAACCTGCAAAACAAGCGCATCTATGTGCCTGAACTCGACCGTTGGGTGCGCGTCAAGATCACGGCCAAGGAAATCAAAACGATTGACAAGATCGGCTTCATGGAATTCCTCAAGCGCCGCAACATCCCGCTTAAGCAATTGCTCTAAGGCGATAATCGTCTGCGCTGTACGGGCGAGCGGCGATCAGTGTCGGCGCGACCTGCGCGACCCGGTGGCTCGCCTTCGCCCCTCCCCCTTGCCCTTGCATTGACCTGTGAACCTCCACCACCAAGCGATTCTGCGTCAAATCCAGGCGACTGAACCCGGCCGCGGTCAAACCACGCAGCGCCCTGAACAGCTCGGCAGCAACCGCCGCTGGCACGGCTTGAAAAACGACCAGCGCCGCCGCATCCTGCTCGATTTCTGCGCCGCCCAGAAGGGCCTCAGCTACGACGACTGGCTCGCGCTGATTGATAGTCTCTATCACGGCGACTCTTACGAAGAACGCTGCGCCCCACAGACGCTCTTGCTCAAGTACCCGCGCTACCGCCGCCAACTGCCGCGGCCGCAGCTAGACGCCTGGCTGGGCCGCCTGGACGGCTGGGCCGAAGTCGATAGCACTTGTCAGACGGTCTTCAGCGCCGCCGACCTGCTGGCCGATTGGGAAGGCTGGTCCGCCCTGCTGCGGTCGCTCGCAGCCGACGAAAACGTCAATAAACGCCGCGCCGCGCTCGTGCTGTTGACCGCCCCCATCACCCAGTCCCCTGACCGGCGCATCCTGGATCTGTCGCTGACGCTGATCAACTGCCTCAAAGGCGAAAAAGACAAGCGCATCACCAAGGCGATCTCCTGGCTGCTGCGCAAGGGCGTCAAGCAGCATCGCGGCGCCATCACCGCATACCTGGAAGCGCAGGCCGAGGGACTCCCCGCCATCGCCGTCCGCGAGACACGCCGCAAGCTCGCCACGGGCAAGAAGTGAGGATGACAAATCCCACCCTCGTTTACGAAGAAGGACTTAGGACGAGCCCTATAACATGCCCGCGTAGAAGTCCTCAACGATGTAATGCGAGTCCCTCGGCGGCCGCGAGCTGTACTCCTCTTGCGGCGGCGCATCCGGCAATTCCATCGGCCCCGGGATCACATTCTCATAAGGTATCGCCCCCAGCATATCCCGAATGATGTTCAGCCGCAGCCGCCGCTTGTCGTTGGAGTTGACCTGGCGCCAGCGCGATTCCGGAATATCCGTATGCTCAATCATCGCGTCTTTCGCCTTGGAGTACTCCACCCAGCGGTTGCGCCCTTCAATGTCTATCGGGCTGAGCTTCCAGCGGCGCGACGGGTTGGAGGCCCGCTCCTGAAAGCGGCGTTCCTGCTCATCATCATCCACCGACAGCCAGTATTTGAGCAGAATGATCCCGTCATGGATCAGCAGCCGCTCGAAATTCGGGGCATCGCGCAGGAAGTCCCAATACTGACGGTCGGTGCAAAAGCCCATCACCCGTTCGACCGTCGCGCGGTTATACCAACTGCGGTCGAATAGCACAATCTCGCCGGCCGCCGGCAGATGCGTCACATAGCGCTGAAAATACCACTGCGTCAATTCGCGATCGGATGGCTTGCCCAGCGCAACCAGGCGGATATCGCGCGGCTGCAGCGGCGCCATGATGCGCTTGATGGTGCCGCCCTTGCCGGCCGCGTCCCGGCCGTCAAAGGTGATCATCACTCGCATATCATGGCGCTTGATCCAGTATTGCCATTTCACCAACTCAAATTGCAGGCGCGCCAATTCTTTTTCGTAGAATTTCTTATTGAGACGTTGGGGTCTATTCTTGTCGCGCCGCTTCTTTTTCGACATGCGCCCCTCCGGCATTGCTCTCATCCACTGCCACGCTATAGCATAACAAATATTAACGCCGGCTGTCACCAAGCCGAGCCAATCCCGGCGCCGCGGACTACGCGCGCAATCGTTTTGAACTATAATCCAGCGAGGCATATCGAGGGGTCGCGCAAACATCAATGGCCGCAGTTGAGACTGTGTTTCGGGCCGCGGGCCTGGGGAATCGGCCAAAGCCAAACTTCTTCATCGTGGGCGCCCCAAAATGCGGCACGACCTCCCTCCACGAGTATTTGCAGCGCCACACCGATGTCTTCATGCCCTACTTCAAAGAGCCTCATTTTTTCGGCGCCGATCTGGAAGGGTCGCGCTTCCGCCAATTTAGAAACAAGCCGGCCCGATATCTCAAAATCTTCCGCGATGCGCGCGGCGAAAAGCGCATCGGCGAGTCGTCGCCCTGGTATCTCGCTAGCGAGCGCGCCGCCGCTGAGATTCACGACTATGACCCGCAGGCCAAAATCATCATCATGTTGCGGAATCCGATCGATATGATGTATTCGATGTGGTCACAGTTCCGTTATAGCGGCAACGAACAAATTGAAACCTTCGAGGGCGCCTTGGCGGCCGAGGCCGAGCGGCGGAATGGCGCGCGCATCCGCCGCGCCGCGCACTGTGTCACCGGCCTGCAATACCGGAAGATGACGCGCTTCTGCGAACAGTTGCCGCGCTATTTTGAGCGCTTCGGCCAAGACAATGTCCTTGTCATTATCTTCGATGACTTCCGGGCGGATACGGCCGCCGTCTATCGCGCTGCGCTCGAATTCCTGGGCGTGAACAGCAGCTTCCGGACCACCTTCGATATCCGCAATCCGAACAAGGAAGTGCGCCTGGCCTGGCTGCAAGAATTGATCGTTGACAACGGCTTTTCCCTGATGCTGCTGAAAGATCGCCTCACCTATCTCGCCACCACTCACTCGCTCGTTCCTTATGCCTATCGGACGCGAGCGGTTGAAGGCGTGATCGCCGCTTATACCAAATACGAAAGGCGCTCTCCCCTGACGCTTGAACTGCGCCAGCGTCTAAGCAGTGAATTGCAGCCCGAAATAGATGCTCTCAGCGCCTTGATCGACCGCGATCTCTCACATTGGTACCTGAATCCGGCGGAAGACTAGCGACGCGATGGACGATATCCGCCCTGATACACATACAAAGCAGGACGGCCGCCTTCGCCGCTATCTTGTCCGCGCTCTCAGCGTTATCATCACCGTTGTGCTGCTTGTGATTCTGGCGGGTGAAGTCAAGTGGGACGAATTCGACGATCTGCTTGGCACAGTCGCCTGGTCGAGTTGGCTGCTCGCTCTGCTCGCTTATCTGGCCTTGAATCTATTCCGGGCGCTGCGCTTCCGCATCCTGCTCGACAAGAGCGATTCCCCCTGGCGCATTCTTGTGCCTATCACCCTGTATCACAATTTCCTGGTCCGCGCCCTGCCTTTCAAGCTGGGCGAACTGTCCTACATCGTGCTGCTGCGCTCCCGATTGAATTATTCGATGGAAGAAGGCGTCAGCAGTCTTGTTGGCGCGCGCGTCCTGGAGCTCCTCATCATCGCAATGGTCTTCGCGTCCGGCGTACTGACGGCAGCCGAGCAGCTCGCTACTGAGCGCGCCGCGCTCCTTCTTCTCGTGGCCGCCGTCTTTCTCGTTAGCGTCCTGGGTCTATATTTCGGCGGCAGCCTGATCAGGCGCCTGACGCGCATCCTGCTGCCGCCTCTGCGCCGCTTCAGCGCGGCTGAACGCAGTATTGCCAACCGCCTTGAAGCGCGCGCGCTTCAACTCGCCCTTGAAATGGACCGCATCCGCCAGCCGCGGCTCTTTCTAAGCGCGCTATTCATCTCCTGCTTCACCTACAGCTCATCATTCCTCACGAACTATATTCTGCTGCTAGCCATCGGCATTGAGGTAGATTTCTCTTCAATTGTCGCTATCATCAGCGTCGGCATGTTCGCGTCGGCTTTCCCCCTGAACGTCAGCGGTTTTGGCGTGGTCGAATTGTCCTGGCGCTTTGGGCTCGCGCATTTTGCCGGTTGGCTCGAAGCCGATGCGACCGCGGCCGGTTTCCTGCTCCATTTCTTTCAACTCTTCGCCGCCGCGCTCTGGGGTCTGGCTGGTTACCTTCTGATCCAAATTACCAAGCCCATTGCCACCGCGGCCGCGGGCCTGTCACGGCCCGAAACGGTGGAGTGAAACTTAAACCGAGAGGAATCCCAAATGCCATATCAATTTGATCCCGACAAAATGTACCGGATGCCGACCCATTTCGGTCCGCGCGCTGGACCCCGCCGCGGACCCGACGGACAGAAGTTCGAGAACCGCGATACGCCGCGCAGCACGATACTTTCCGTCAGTTTTCTGGGCAATCCCGCGCAGTTGGAAGCGCTGCTCCCGCCGGGCTTCGCTTTGGATGGCGAACCAGTCGTGACCGTGAGCGCCAACTATATGACCGAGATCGAGTGGCTGGCGGGGCGCGGTTACAATACGCTCGGCGCTTCATTCCCGGCGCGTTTCGAAGGCGAAGAAGATCGACTCAGCGGCAATCTGCTGCTCGTCCTCTGGGAGAATCTCACCGACCCCATTATCACAGGCCGCGAAGAACTTGGCTTCTCCAAGATCTACTGCGAGTTGCCCAGCCCCAGCTATTTGCGCGGCGAATACCATGTCAGCGCCAGTTGGCTAGGCTTCAAATTCCTCGACATATACGTGAACGACCTGCGCGAGCAATCGGCTGATGAGCTTGAAGCGATGACGCAGAGCCAACCCGGCGCCGGCGCCATGCACTATAAATACATGCCGCGCAGCGGCGACTGGGGCCAGGCCGATGTCGCCTGCGCGGTTCTGACGCCGGCCGAGACACCAAATCGCCGCATTCTCGAACATAAGGTCGGCAGCGGCCGCCTGCAATTTCAGCAGGCTCGCTGGGAAGATATGCCAACGCAATACAATATTGTCAACGGCCTGGCCAACCTGGAAATCCGTGAATACCGCGGCGCCAGCCTGATGAAGACCATCGGCGGCAAAGACCTAAGCGACCAAAGAATCCTGCGCTGACAATGCTTACAACAACGATAGGAGACCGATATGTACGAACTGGAAGGAAAAATAGCGTTTGTGACGGGCGCGGCGGGGCGAAAAGGCATTGGCCGCGCCATTGCCCTGCGCCTCGCCGAGAAAGGCGCCAGCGTCGCCGTCAATGATCTGCGCCCCACCGAGAGCAGACGCCAGGGCTTGCAAGAAGTCCTTTCTGAAATTGAAGGCTTGGGCGCGCGCTGTCTGGCGGTCTATGGCGATGTAGCCGACAGCGCTGAAGTCGAGCGCATGTTCGCCCAAGCGCTAAGCCAATTTGGGCGTCTGGATATCATGGTCAATAATGCCGCGGCGCCTTCAGGACCAGATCGCGGCCCCTTGGTGGATCTAAAAGAGGAGCATTTTGACCTCGTGCAGCGCGTGAATGTGCGCGGCACATTTCTTTGTTGCCGCGCCGCTGCCCGTCAGATGCTCGCGCAGGGCGACGGCGGCCGCATCATCAATATCTCATCGGTGATTGGCAAACACGGCGTGGCGCTTTATGCTGCCTATGCCGCTTCGAAATTCGCCATTCGCGGCCTCACCCAATCGCTGGCGCATGAGCTTGGCCCCGACAACATTACTGTAAACGCCATCTGCCCCGGACTTACCGAAAGCGAGCGCGTTGATGACCTGGCTCATGCGCTGCATCCCAGCAATGTCGCCACGAGCGTCTACCGCAGAGAGATTTTCGAGCGCGCCATCCGCGAAAGTTCGCTGAAACGCGTCGGCAAGACCAGCGATATCGCCGACGCCGCCGCCTTCCTCGCCAGCGACTATGCCAGCTACATCACCGGACAATCACTCGTCGTTGACGGCGGCCACATCATGGATTAGGCAGGCCAATTAAGGAACAGATATGTACGATTTGAAGGGCAAAGTAGCGCTAGTGACTGGAGCGGCCGGCGCGGAAGGCTTGGGCCGGGCGATCGCGCTGCGCCTGGCGCAAGATGGCGCCGATGTGGCCGTGAATGACTTGCATGAAGCGGCGTCGCCGCGCTCCGGTTTGGCTGACACCGTCGCGGCAATTGAAGCGCTCGGTCGCCGCGCACTGGCGCTCTACGGCGATATCGCCGACGCCCGGCAGGTTGACGAAATGGTCCAGCGGGCGCTTGAGACATTCGGCCGGATCGATATCCTCGTGAACAACGCCGGCGCCCCGGCCGGCCGCGACCGCGTGCCCGTGGTCGACCTGGAGGAAGACGCCTTTGATCTGGTGCAACGGGTCAATGTAAAGGGAACCTTCCTTTGCAGCCGCGCTGTCGCCCGTCACATGCTCGAACGCGGCGAGGGCGGCCGCGTCATCAATATCTCTTCCGTCGCTGGCAAACAGGGCGTGCCGCGTTACGCCGCTTACTGCGCTTCAAAGTTCGCCATCCGCGGGTTCAGCCAATCTCTGGCCCTGGAATTGGCGCCGCATCAAATTACCGTGAATGCCATCTGCCCGGGCTTGGTCGCGAGCGAGCGCATCGATGATATGGCCGCCGCCCTGGCGCCCGCCGGCATCGACCCGGCCGAGCAGCGGCAACGGATGATCGACGCTTCGATTGCGCAGAACCCGCTCGGCCGAATGGCGGAAACGGCCGATATCGCAAATATGGCCGCTTTTCTCGCTTCAGATCAATCGAGCTTTATAACCGGAAAATCTTACACCGTGGACGGCGGCATGCGCTTGGAATAGCATCGGCCGCTTCCACATGCTGTCGGTTCCGCCCGTCGCTCCTCAACAAGACACAGTCGCGAAAGGTAAAACATGAGTCATAAACGTCTGGATGGCAAAAGCGCGATCGTAGTCGGCGCCGGCGCCCGCGGGGAGCCCACCGGCACCGGTTTTGCGGCCGCCATGCTCTTCGCCAAAGAAGGCGCTCAAGTCCTCCTAGTCGATTATGACCAAGATCGGGCCGAAGCCAGCCTGCTCGCAATCGAAGAAGCGGGCGGCTGCGCTTCCATCTTCTTGGCCGATGTGACAAATGAAGACAACTGTCGCGATATGGTCGCCACTTGCAGCGAGCGTTACGGCGCTCTGCATATCTTGTACAACAATGTCGCCACCGGCGGCTCCGGCACAGTCACCGATATCCAGGAAGCTGAATTGGACGAGGTCCTCGCGCTGAACTTGAAAAGCGCCATCTTCACCTGCAAGCACGCCATCCCGGCCATGAAAGAAAGCGGCGGCGGCTCCATCATCAACATTGCTTCAATTGACGGCCTGCGCGCCGGCGGCGCCCGCAACGTCCCCTATGCCGTCACCAAGGCGGGCATGATTCAACTCACGCGCGTCCTGGCCGTTCATCATGGACGCGACAACATTCGCGTGAATTGCATCGCGCCCGGACACATATACGCCCCATTTGTAAGACGGATTGATCAGGAAACACGCGCGCGCCGCCGTAAAATCGCGCCCTTAGGCACGGAAGGCACCGCTTGGGATGTCGCCTGGGCCGCCCTCTTCCTGGCCAGCGACGAAGCGCGCTGGATCTCCGGTGTGGTTCTGCCCGTTGACGCCGGCCTGCTTGCCGCCACGCCGCTTGCCGTATACGACAATCTCTCCTAAAGGAGACCGAGCATCCTTAGAACACGCGTACTAAAGGATAAGCGTTTACCCGACATCAGCAAGCGTTCGAAGACTCCAACCAAGGAATTTAGAGGAAAAGCTTGCGAATAGAACTCTGAAATTATAGACTGTATAGATATATTGAGTTCATATTGGTAAAAGCGCGAGCCTCCAGGATTGCTACATTCCGCCGACAGTCGCAGCGACATGAAAATCCCTTGGCTTATATCCGACGTTCTGCTTCCAATTTCGCACCGAAACGCTGTATTTTTCGTTAGCAATGGCATGTGATTTCGACTGGAATGCGTTGAGGATTCCGCCGCTCCTGATGACATCGCAAAACCTGTCATCAGCGCTCCATTTCGATCAGCGGCGATAAGCGCTTTACCCATCTGCGCCCAATAAAAGAGGATCGGCCCATGTTGGCGCAGGCGCCGATCCACTCGTCTTGAGCAGCTTCTCTTGTTTCAAGAGCGGTCTGCTTCTTTTCTATAGTAGCGACAACGGAGAAAACTTGCAAGGAAAAGCCGTGAGACTCAAAGAAAAACGGACAAAAACAGCCGCCAAATCGCTGAGAAAAAACCTGCTAAAACGGGCGAAAGAATGGACGGCGCAGGGCTATTCTGTGATACCGGTGCAAGGCGATATGTCAGCGAGCGAGCCGAAACGGCCGGTCATCCGCTGGCGGGAATTTCAGCGACGCATGATGACAGCCAGGGAATTGGAAGACGCCTTCCGAGGTAAAGCTACCGCTCTGGGAATTATCTGCGGCCGCATATCGCAGTTGCTTGTGATCGACTTCGACGATCATTTTCGCTATCGGCGCTTTTGTCGGCATCTTCCCCAGTTCGCCCAGACCTACACCGTGAAAACGCGGCGCGGCTTTCACGTCTATTTTCGTGTGAGCGCGCGCGTCCCGAGCCATCAATTTGATGGCGGAGATGTCAAGGCGGAAGGCGGTTATGTGATTGGCGCGGGTTCGGTCATAGGCGGGTTCCTGTATAAAGCAGTGACGGATCAAGAGCCGCTTTCTATGGAACAAGAAGATCTGGACCGACTCCTGGAGTACTTTCATGCGGGGCAAGCTGAGCGCGGATCTGCGGCTAGCGGGACCTCTACAGGCATCCAAATAGATGTGGTGGAGTTGTATGGGAGATTAGCCGGGAAATTGGGACGGAATAATGCTTTGTACCGGGCGGCAAAGTTAGCGCGCGGCCAAGGCATGGAGCAGGGGGAATTTGAGAAGTTGCTCCTGATGCGGCATGTGGAGGAAGCCAGCATGCCCGGTCACAAACCGGAGACAGATGCCGAGCGGCTGCGCGAAGGCCAAGGGACAATAGCGAGCGCCTACCGCCGTGCGATGAGAGCCAGCGATAGAGGAGACGGCCTTGCAAATTCGGTGCGGGAGCGTCTGCTGAGCGACCAAGGGTCGACGCTCATGGCGCGTTTTCTGGATGCGATGATGTTGGCCGGATGGATAGCCGAGTCCTATTTTACGATGAAAGAGGCAATCAATCTGGGGCGGCGCTATGGTTTGAACCGAAAGAGCGTGATGGATGTTCTGACGGGAGAGCGAGCAATTTACGACGGCAAGCATATTATCAGTAGAAGATATGTAGATTACCTGGACAGTGGCGGACTTAAATCTCGTAAGCGCGGCCGGCCGGTGGAGTTGAAGTTTCAGGTGCCGAGCGCGGGCCGGCTCTTGGCGCTGCTGAAGGTAAGCTGGACGCCTTCGGATGCGATTAATGCGGAGGATCTTGGCAGCGCCCATCGCTATCGTGTCGCGGTGCATCGGGAATATGTTCGACGCTTGCGTCCGGAGGCCTCACTGCGGCATTTGGGGCGGCGTTTGGGTGTGAGCGGGCGGACGATCCAGCGCTACAACGAGGCTTTGGGTGTGGCGAGGACGGCGCAGATCGGTCGTTTCGCTCTCACGCGAGAGAATCTTCGGCGCCTGCCGCGTCGTCGTCGCAGCGCCTCGAAGAACGCAACTGATGGTTATTGGCTGGAGACGGCGAGCGGCTGTCGCATGCCGGCTTGGCGCCACATCGGTGAAGCGCTGCTGCGGCGAGGAGAACAAGGCGCGCAGGTCTGCATGAGGCGTGTATCGTCCTATAGTCTGGGAGTGGCTGGGGAGCCAGCGCTGCGATACAAGAAACTGGAGGAAGCGGAGTTCGCCCGGTCAATTGCCTTGCGCGCTGGCGCCGGGCAAGGCTTGGCTTTGGGAGAGCGCGCCAGAGAGATGCTGCGGTCGTTGTTGGGGCGGGCATCGATGTTACGTTATGAGCGGGTGCGCCTTTTCTACGAGACGGTTGGGTCGCGGATTGCGGAAAACAAAGTGGCGGAGACAATCAATGGTTTTCTCTATGCCATTGATGGCAGCGGCTCTGAAGTGCGTCGTCCGGCGCGGCGGGGCGTCGCCTATCGGATGTTAAAAGAATTCGGGGATGGCAATGTGTTTCTGGCGCTGCGGGATGGCCATGGCGAAGTCCTGGCATCGCTAGCGAAGCATGCCTTGCGCGCGGGTAAGCCCGAAGAGAGCATCGGTTTGATTGCAGGGCCCTGGCCTAAATCGCTCGGGACGGCGCTAGCGTTACAGGTGTAACGGTAATCGCCTGAGAGAGGTAAAGAGGCGCATCCCATGCTGCGCCTCTTTTTTGTTTGATCCGGGTATTCGCCTGATGCCTTAGGCGGTATCGGATTCGTCGATGTCCGCCATAAGTCGCAGGAGTTGCCGTATTTCGGCTTCAATGAGCTTGCGCAGCTTGGGTCGCGCGCTGGAATCGACCGAGTTAATCTCCTTGCGGAGTTTGTTGCGCCAGAGCGTGGCGTCGGCGGCCAGGCGGGAGAGGGCGTCCTTCTTGGACTTGCTGCTGCCTACCGTTACACGTGTAACGCTATCGAGCGCAACTTTCATCCGGCGCAGCTCGCCTTCGCTCAAGTCTTCGTCATCGCCCTTGCGCCAGAGATCGGCTGGCAAACGCAGCAAGGCGCGATACTGCCGCAGTTGACCCGCGTCCGAAAGCCCCATCGCGTTGAGAAGGCGCTCGCCTTGGCCGCGCGGTATGCGCCAGGCGGCGCCATCGGCGACCTGCGCATAGAAGTTCTGCTCGCTATCACATTGATCCAGGCCACTGAAATTATGCCAGCCGTGCAAGTCCATCAGCAAAAGCGAAAGCTGGCGCGCGCGGCTGATGGCGTTCAGATTGTCGCGGGCATTATTTTCGCTGGCTTGGCGCCAAACATCGACCTTGGAGACAACCCGCGCCGGTATGCGCGACCAGTTGACGACGCTGCCATCGGGCCGCTTGTCCCCATCGCCGAATTTCCAATACAAGACATGATAAGCCAACCAGCGGCGTTCGCCTGTTTCGAGTTCAAAGTGATCGACTTGGCGCACCAGGCTTACCGGGTTAGACAGGCCATCCCGCCGGATGCTCGCCGCCAGATCGATCAGCTTCATCAAGGCCGCCTCTTTCGCCGAAGGCGGTTGATCAATGGACTGGCCGCTGTCGCCGCTTTCTTTCTCCGCTTCCTGGCCCCGGTCCGTCGCCTGGCCCAGAAGATAGGGGACGATGTCGAAATCCTTCCGGCCCGTCTCCAGCTGCACCTCGATGATCCAGCGTTCGAAGATATCGACGACATTGCCGGGCTGCAGCGCGAAGAGATCGTTTAGATCATGCGGAATGCTGTAGCGCGGTTGAATGGAATTGGGTTGGATCTCATGGATGCTGACCGCCTCAATCGCCTGGAATTCGCTATCGGCCGCGGCAATATCAAGAGCGAGTTCGCCCAAACCGAAGCCTATGGCGTCCGCTGTTTTTGGGTCGAGCGAATTGGGATTGGCGGAAAGCAGACTCTCTTCGTCCTGGATTCTGCGCCGGCGCTCACGGCTGCTCATATATCCGCTCCTCCAACTGGTCCACCAGGCGCCAGGCATCTTCGGCTGTGCTGCTGCCCGGGGCGAGGGAAAAAACGGTGCGGCGCGCGCTGGCGACCTCCGTCCAGATTGTGCGAACCGGCAAGGGCTTCCAGACCAGGCTGCCGAATGTGTCTTGCAAACGGCGCAGATTGTCCTGGTGTTCCAGCGTCCGTCCCCGATACATAGTCGGGACAACGCCCAGCACTTTGATATCGTTCAAATTGTATTGCTGCCGTATTGGGCTGAACTGGTCTTTGTGTGTCAGGCTCTCGCGCAGGCCATCAAAGCTCCAGGCTTCACATTTAGTCGGGTAGATTATGCCATCGGTCGCCATATATATCGACGAATGCAAAAGCGACGGCGTCGGCGATGTATCAAAGAAGACAAAATCGATCGCGTTTCGCAATTGGTTGAATCGCTTCAAGACGGTAAACGCATCCGAGATATTGGCGGCGATGCTGCGCGTTTCGATGTTGGACGGCACCACCAGCAGCTGCCCCTGCGTGTTCTTCGCCTCATCCGGCACATTGAAGCGCTCGGCCGGCACCGGGCGCAGCACCTTTTGAAAGGGCGCGTTGCGCACGATGAGATCGTAAAAGCCCGGCTCCTTGTTCAATCCGAAGGCGATTGTCGCATGCCCCTGCGGATCCGCATCGACCAGGATGACCCGTTTGCCCCGGATGGAAAGACCAGCGGCGAGATGAGTCGCGAGCGTCGTCTTGCCGACGCCGCCCTTTTCGTTCAAGAGCGTAATGATTTTCATAGCCCGTTACCTATTTCCGCGCGAATTCGCGAGCAACAGTATATACATAACCGGTTACACCATTGTTAAATGTGACGATACTGCGACGAAATATGCCGTCATCCACTAAAGCATCCATCATGTCAATGAGATGCGGGGTCTTCTTCCGGTTGAGCCGATTTACAATCTCTGTGCGTGTGAGCGGGCGCTCGCTCCGGGCAACGGTATCGATCATCAACTTTCGTGTCTCGGACCGAGGACGATGATCTTGCGTCATGAATGCAGGAACTCCGATACTGAACTGTATAGATACTATGCAAGTATATCGCTTGACGGTGGAAATTGCAAGACCAGGGAGCGAGATTTGTTAAATATTAGCAATATAAAATCTGGTCATACGTTACCCGGCTTCCGCTCGTCAGGCGGCCCCCGCGCGCTGCAGGCTAGGGCGAGCTGAACTCTGCGACTATAATACCTGAATGCTTGTTCCGAATTCCAGTTTTTCCGCCGAGCAAGCGGCAGGCGTTTTTGCCGCGGCCGATGAAAAGGTCTGGCTGGAAGGGCCGGCCGGCAGCGGCAAAACAAGCGTTGGTGTTGCTCGGGTCCTGCGCTTGCTCGAGTTCGGCGTTCCGGCAGAATCCATTCTTATATTTCTACCCCAGCGCTCGCTGGCGCAGCCCTATTTGGAAGCCCTGCGCGCCCCCTCCGGTTATCATGGCGGCCAGGTTGCGATCCATACGCTGGGAAGCTTGTCGCTGCGCATGGTCGAGACTTTTTGGTTTTTGATCGCAGAGGAAGCGGGCTTCAAGCATCCGCAGGACCTGCCCACTTTCCTCAGCCTCGAAATGGCGCAGTACATGATGAGCCGCGTCATTGAACCCCTGCTGGATCAGCGAGATTATTTCCACAGCGTGCGGATTGAACGGGCGCGGCTCTACAGCCAGATCGTCGACAATATGAACAAGGCGGCGTTGGTTGGCTTTCCCATCAGCGAGATCGGCGCCCGCTTGAAGTCGGCTTTAGCCGCGGGCCCGGAGCAAGCGCATATCTTTGATGATGCCCAAGCCTGCGCCCAGGCCTTCCGCGAACATTGCCTGGCGCGCAATCTGCTGGATTTTTCGCTCTACGTGGAGGTATTCAAGCAGCAGATCATGGGCTTGCCGCAGGCCCGGGCTTATCTCCGCAGCCGCTGCCGGCATCTTATCGTCGATAATGTCGAAGAGGATAACCCCGCCTCACATCGCTTTCTGGCGCATCTGCTGGAAACATGCCAGTCGGCGCTGATTATCTGCGACCGCGATGCCGGCTTTCGGCGCTTTCTGGGCGCGGACCCGCAGAATGCGCGCCGCCTGCGGCGCTTCTGTGATGTATCGTTAGAATTGAAGGACAGCGTCGTGATGGGCGCGGAGATGCAAGCGCTGAGCAATGCGCTGGCGGCGCAGTTGGGCGCGGCTGCCGAGGCGCAGCAGGCGGATCCGCGTTTGGCGATCATCAGCGAGGCGCATCGTTATCATCCCCAGATGGTCGATTGGGTCGCCGATCAGGTCAGCCGTCTCATCGCCGAGGAGGGCGTCGCGCCCGAGCAGATCGCGCTGCTGGCGCCCTTTCTCTCTGATGCGCTGCGCTTCGGCCTGGCCGAAGCCCTGGACAAACGGGGCATAGCGGCCCGCTCCCATCGGCCGTCGCGGGCCCTGCGCGATGAACCGGCCGCGCGCGCCTTGCTCGCCCTGGCGCGGATCGCGCACCCTCATTGGCGTTTGGCGCCGCCGGGCATGGACATCGCTTTCGCCTTGATGACCGCGATCGACGGCCTGGACCTGGTCCGCGCCGCCTTGCTGACCGAAATGCTATATCGGGGCGGAAAACTGCATCCCTTCGCCGATATCCAGTCGGCGGCCATGCAAGACCGCATCACCTTCGAGCTCGGCCAACGATACGACGCCCTCTATACCTGGATTCAACGCTATATTGACGCAAAGCAGACATTGGCCCTCGATATCTTTTTCCGGCGCCTTTTTGGCGAAGTGCTCTCCCGCGTCGGTTTTGGCTTTCATCGCGATGTCGATGCCGGCAACATCAGCATGAACCTGGTGGATTCGGCGCGCGGTTTCCGCTGGTCGCTGGAATTTATGAGCCGATACGACGAACCCGTTGACCTGGGCCTGGAATACGTGAAGATGGTCGATCGCGGCCTGATCGCGAATTTTTATTTGCGCGACTGGCTGGCGGATAGCGACGGGGCGGCGCTCATCGCGCCCGCCTACACCTTCCTGCTGAGCAACCGCGCCGTCGATTATCAATTCTGGCTGAACATTGGCAGCGACGGCTGGTCGCGCCGCCTGTATCAGCCGCTGACGCACCCGCATGTCTTGAGCTTGCAGTGGCCAGCGGGCGCGGTCTGGACGGACGACGATGAACGGGAGCTGGATCGGCGGACCTTGCGGAGCCTGCTGCTGGCTCTAACGCGGCGTTGCCGCCGGGCGGTTTACCTCGGTTACAGCGAGTTGAGCGAAAGCGGTTATGAAGGACGGGGCTTGCTGCTGGAAACCTTGCAGGCGGCCCTGCGGCGGCTGCCACGAGAGGAAGCGCATGTTTAAGCCCAGGCCGAAACAGGCGGAAGTGCTCAAATTTCGGCGCGGTTACATGGGGGTGGCGGCTGTGCCGGGCAGCGGCAAGACCGCGACGCTTTCCTACCTGGCGGCGCGTTTGCTGGCGGAAACCGAATTGAGCCGCGGTCAAGAGATTTTGATTGTGACCCTGGTCAATGCCGCGGTTGCCAACTTCGCGCGCCAGATCAACAGCTATGTCAAAGACGATGGTTTTTTGCCGGGATACGGCTACCGCGTGCGCACCTTGCACAGCCTGGCGCATGATATCGTCCGGCAGAAGCCGACAGCGGCCGGACTCGATGACAATTTTACGATTGTTGACGACCGCGAAAGCGGTGAATTGCTGGCGAGCGCGATCGACGCCTGGATCCGCCGCAATCCGGAAGCGCCCGATAGCTACCTGGGTTCGGAATACGCGCGCAAGGGCTTTTATCGCACGCAGAAATGGAGCGAAATCCTGCTGGAGACGGCCCGCAGTTTCATCGGCCAGGCCAAAGATGAATTGTTGACGCCGGCCGCCCTGCGTCGACTTCTGGAGCGGCGCGCGGACGAATTGCCATTAGCGGCGATCTGCGCCGAGATTTATGCGGATTACGATCGCGCGCTGGCATACCGCGGCGCGGTCGACTTTCAGGATCTCATCCGCCTGGCGCTGACGATTCTGCAAAACGAGCCGGATTACCTGGCGCAACTGCGGCGGAAATGGGTCTATATCCTGGAAGACGAGGCCCAGGACAGCTCCCGCTTGCAAGAGAGCATCTTGCGCCTGCTGTCCGGCGACGGCGGCAATTGGCTGCGCGTCGGCGACCCCAATCAGGCCATCTTCGAAACATTCACCACCGCTGACCCCAAGTACCTGCGGGATTTCATCGCCGATCCCGCCGTCGACGGCCGCGAATTGCCCAATTCCGGGCGAAGCACGCATAGCATCCAGAAGCTGGCCAATCAGCTGATCGCCTGGTCCCTGCGGCATCCGCAGCCGGCGCTGCGCGCGCGTACGCCGCTGACGGTGCCATACATTCTGCCGACGCCGCCCGGCGATCCGCAGCCGAATCCACCGGACATGCCCGAGGCCGTCCAGCTCCTGGGGGAGAACTATAGCGCGACCAAAGAAGCGATGTTGGTGTCGGCCTCTTGCCAGCGCTGGCTGTCGCAGAATCCGGACGGGACGGCGGCGATCCTCGTCGCGCGCAACGGCCGCGGTTCGGAGATCGTGAAGTTCTTGCGGCAAAGTGGCGTCCCCTATGTGGAAAACCTCAATAGCACATCGACAACACGTGCCGTGGTGGGCGCCTTGGCGCGTGTGCTGGGTTATCTGGCCGATCCCAAAAGCGCGGGCAAACTGGCGGAGGTCTATCGCGTCTGGCGGCGCGACGAGCGCGAAGATGCCGAGGCTGCGGCCGAAATCAAGCGCGTGGCGGATGGCCTGCGCCGCATCAAAAATGTCGAAGACTTGGTCGCGCCCCGCCTGAGCGATTGGCTGGAAGAGACGCTCAGCGCCGACGATCAGGCCGAGCTGCGGGCGCAACTTGCTAGATTTCGCGAGCAAGTCGGCAGTTGGCTGCGCGCGGCCGAGATGCCGATCGACCAATTAACCCTCAGCGTCGGCGGCGACATATTCCGCGCCGTGAGCGATATCGCCACCGCGCACATGGTCGCCCTGCACCTCGCGCGGCTGGCGGAGGCGCATCCGCTCATGCGCCTTCCCGACTTCGCCGCCGAGCTCTTTGAAATCGCCGAAAACAAGCGGCGCTTCAGCGGCCTGGGCGATGACGAAAGCCAATTCGACCCCGATGCGCATCGCGGCAAAGTCACCGTAACCACGCTGCACAAAGCCAAGGGCCTGGAATGGGACCGCGTCTACCTGGTCTCGGTCAACAATTATGATTTCCCCTCGGCCGACCCCGACGACAGTTTCATCGGCGAAAAATGGTACATCCGCGATGACCTCAATCTGTCGGCGGAAGCGCTGGCGCAGTTGGAGGCTCTACGGGAGGGGCAGGACTATCGCGAGGGCGGCGCCAGCTTGAAGGCGCGCATCGATTACGCTGCCGAGCGCCTGCGCCTGCTTTATGTCGGCATCACGCGCGCGCGCAAAGCCTTGACCATCACCTGGAATACCGGCCGCGGCGACGCCGCGGAAGCCACGCCGCTTCTGGCGCTGCGGACATTCTGGGAAGGCGAGCGCGAGAAGGGAGCGGTCCATGAAGCTCAGCGCTGATTTCGCCTTCACCCAGGGCAGCCTGGGTGATTATGCCGACTGCCCCCGCCGCTTCGAACTGCGCTATCTCAGGCGCATGCGTTACCCGGCGCTGGAAGTGCGGCAGGCGCTGGATTACGAAGCGCGCATCCGAAAGGGCCAGCGCTTTCACAAGCTGCTGCAACAGCATCTTCTCGGCGTGCCGGCCGATCTGCTGGCGCGCTCGCTCGCTGATGATGACGAGTTGCGGGCTTGGTGGGAAATCGCCCTGAGTAAAGGCTTGGACGGTTTGCCGCGCGAGCGCCGGGCGGAAACCACGCTGGAGAGTTCGCTCGCCGGCCAGCGCCTGCTTGCCAAGTATGACCTGCTGGCGCTGGAGCCGGGCGGGGAGGCGGTCATCATCGACTGGAAGACGGGCGCGCGCCTGCCGCTCCGCAAGGCCCTGGCGAATCGCATGCAGACCGTCGTCTACCGCTATGTGCTGGCGAGCGCTGGCGCGCAAATCTACGGCGGCCCCATCCCGCCGGAGCGCATCCGCATGGATTATGTCTATGTGGCGGCCGGTGGCGCTCGCCTCAGTTTCCCCTACTCGGCAGCGCAGATGGAGGCGGACGAAACGCGGCTGACGGACATGGTCGGGGCCATTGACGCGGCGGCTGAATTCCCGCTGACGGAGGACGAGCGGCGCTGCCGTTTCTGCAATTACCGCTCCTATTGCGACCGAGGCGAAGCTGGTGATTTTAATGATTTCGACTTTGACGATGCCGAAGAGGACGAAGACGCGCTTGCGCTGGATTTTGATCAGATTGCGGAGATTGAGTTTTGAATTGCCTTAGAGAGTCAGAAAACGCAAGTAAGTCGTGCAAAATCTGCTGGGCATTTTGAAGCAAGGGTGGGCGAGCCACCGGCTCGCCCGTAAACCGAGTCTCCTCTTTTGCCGTAGGGGCGACCCTTGGGTCGCCCGCAAGTATGCCGCGAAAAACGATGCGCATTTTTTCAATTGCTTTCTTGCGTTTACTTCAAGTTTTGGCATTAGGCATAGGCGCGTTGTCCTTAGTGGCGAATTCTTGAAGACAAGCGCATGACACATGACTTATACTTTCTGTTGGCAAAGGAGGGCCTGAAATGAAAATCGACCGCATCCGCAGCCTGCGCGTTTCCGCTGAATGGGACTACCAGGAGCCGCTGGGCGAGGCCTTTCTGTCCCGCCCAGCCAGCATCTACCCGGAACTGGCCGCGGACCCGCCCTGGCCCGTCGACACCTCGAGCGGGCCGCCCTATCCGGTGACGGCGCGCTTTCTGCTCATTGACTGCGACGCCGGCGCCACCGGCATCTGCGGACCCGTCGATGCCGAAGATATCGAAATCATCCAGCGCTATTTCAGCGATATCCTGATCGGCGAAGACCCGCACGCGATTGAGCGCATTTGGGACAAGATGTACCGCCACGCCATCCACGGTCGCAAAGGCAACCCGATGATGGCGCTCAGCAAGGTCGATCTGGCGCTCTGGGACCTCAAAGGCAAGCTGCTGGGCGCGCCCGTCTATCAACTGCTCGGCGGGCCCTCGCGCAGCCGCATCCGCGCCTATGCCTCAATGCTGGGTTATTCGGTGGATCCCGCCGATGTAATCGAACGCACACGACACTTCCTGGCGCAAGGTTTTACTGCCTTCAAGTGGTTCATGCCCTGCGCGCCCAAAGACGGCGAGCCGGGCATCCGCCGGAATCTGGCCGTCATCCGCGCCGCGCGCGAGGCGGCCGGCCCCGATGCCGAGCTCATGTTCGACGCCTGGAGCAGTTGGAGCGTTCCCTACACCTTGCGCATGATTGAACTCTCGGCTGAATATCGCCCCTATTGGTTCGAGGAGCCGGTGCTGGCCGATCTTATCCCGCAATACGCCGAATTGCGGCGCGAAGCCCGCGGCATCTTCATCAGCGGCGGCGAGCACGAGTATACGCGCTGGGGCATCAAGGCGCTGCTGGACGCGCGGGCGGTCGATATCTTGCAGGCCGATGTGACCTGGGCCGGCGGCTTGACCGAAATGACCAAGATCTGCGCCTTGGCTTCGGCCTACGCCATTCCCGTCATCCCGCATCACGGCGGCTGGCCCTCGACCCATTTGATCGCCTCGCAAGCCCTGACGACTTGCCCGATGCAAGAATGGCTTTTCCAGATCGGCCGGCTGACGAATGTTTTCTACAAGCATAAGCTCGTGCCGGTCGACGGGCATATCGAGCTGCCTAGCGCGCCCGGCCTGAACATGGATCTGGCGGAAGAGGGTTTGACCGTTGTAGAGGAGCGGGCGCTGGCCCCCTGATGAACAGGCGCGAGCGCCTCCGCCGCGAATGGAAGGAGCCCGCCCCGGTCGCCGTGCCGGAGGCGCTGCGCGCGGCTGTCGGCGGCCGCCGATTGCTCGTCGAGCATTTGGTGCGCATCGGCATCACAAGTCCCGCCTCCGCCCAGCGCTTCCTGTCCGCCGCGAACTACTCACCGGCGCCGGCGGCCGACCTGCCCGATATCGACCGCGCTGTCGAGCGCCTCGAGCGCGCCATCCGCGCCAAGGAGCGGATTCTGATTTGGGGCGACTTCGATGTCGACGGGCAGACGGCCACCGCCCTCCTTTACTCAGCGCTGAGTCGGCGCGGCGCCCAAGTCAAATACCATGTGCCCAACCGCTTCAGCGAAGGCCACGGCATCCACCTGCCAACCCTGAAGCAGCGCCTCGATCACGGCGTCGACTTGATTTTGACCTGCGATACCGGCGTGACGGCGCATGAAGCCGTTGACTACGCCGCCAGTCGCGGCGTCGAGGCGCTCATCACCGATCATCATGCCTTGCCCGAGGCTCTGCCTGCCGCCGTCGTGGTGAATTCGCAGCGTTTGCCCGCCGGCCACCCCTTGCGTGAATTGCCCGGCGTTGGCGTCGCTTACAAGTTAATCGAGGCGCTGGATCCGGACGGCGCCGATGATCTGCTCGATCTGGTAGCGCTTGGCATCGTCTCCGATGTGATGGCGCAGGTGGACGACACGCGTTACCTCTTGCAGCGCGGCCTGGAGCGGCTGCGGGAGAATCGGCGCCTCGGCATTCGCGCCATTCTGGAACGGGCGGGGATTCCCGCGGCCGATCTCAACGAAGGGCATATCGGCTTCGCCATCGCGCCGCGCTTGAATGCCTTGGGACGGCTCGATGACGCCAGCGCCGCGGTCGAGCTGCTGACCAGCGATGATTGGGCGCGGGCCCGGGTCCTCGCGCACAGGCTGGAGAGCTACAACGCCCGGCGCAAGTATCTATCCAACCAGGTCTATGAATCGGCGCTCGCGCAAATTGAAAATGAACCCTGGCTGCTGGATTATGCCGCCCTCGTGCTCAGCCAGTCCGACTGGCACAGCGGCGTTATCGGCATCGTCGCCAGCCGCCTCGTGGAAGAATTTGCGCGTCCGGCCGTGCTCATCGCCGCGCCCGCCGCGGTCGGTCGTGGCTCGGCGCGCTCCATCGCCGGCGTCGATATCACAAACGCGTTTGGGCAGGTGGCGCATCTGCTGGACCGTTACGGCGGGCATAGCATGGCGGCCGGCCTCAGCTTGCCAGCCGACAGCATCGTTGACTTCCGCCGCGCCTTGTCGACTGTTATTCGCGGACTGGGCGTCGATCTGGCCGCCGCGCCCGCGCTGAACATCGACGGCTATGTGAATCTGTCCGACGTCTCCGATGAATTGACGGCGGATATCGAACGGCTGGCGCCCTTCGGCAATGGCAACCCCCCGCTGACATTGGCGGCGCGCGATTTGAAGCTGGCCGGCAGCAAGGGGCTTGGCCGCCGTCGCGAGCACCTGCAAGTCGAAGTTGAAGATGCGGACGGCCGGCGGCAGCCGGTCATCTGGTGGCGCGGCGCTGCGGCAGATTTGCCCCAAGGCCGCTTCGACCTCGCCTTCACCCTGCGGACGAGCAGCTACAAGGGAAAGCGCGAAACCCTGGTGGAATGGCTGGATTACCGCTCCCGCAGCGAGGCGCCCGTCGATCTGCAGCCGGCTGAACCGGCTTATGAGATGATTGACTATCGCGCCAGCGCCGCGCCGCGAGCGGACCTGGAATCAGCCCTGGCGCAGTATCCCGATGCCCTGGTCTGGGCGGAAGTGCAGCAGCCGCCAGGGGCCGTCTCCCGCTTGCAACTGGATGCCGCGGCCACGCTTGTCGTCTGGACGGCGCCACCCTCGGCCCAGATTTGGTCGGCGGCCCTGCGAAGCGTGAATCCCGAGCGCCTGATCCTTTTCGGACGACGGCCCGACGCCCGGAAGACAAAGGAGACAAAGGAGACAAAGGCCTTCCTGGAGCGGCTGGCGGGCCTCGTCAAATTCGCCGTCAGCCAGCGCGGCGGCGAAGCGGGCCTGGAGGAAATGGCGGCGGCATTGGGAGAGCGCGAACGGGCCGCCCAATCCGGATTGCAAGTGCTGGGCGCGCTGGGTAAACTCGACTTTCAGGCGACGGCAAGCGGACGCTATCAGTTGGCGCTTGTCAAGCGAGAGCGGGGTGATGACCTGGCGCAGCGCCTGGAACGGCTGGAGGGGCTCCTGCGGGAAAGCCGCGCTTATCGCAATTATTGGCTGAAAATGGAGATCGGTGGTTAGGACATGGCATTTGAACAGTCGGTAGCCTGGTGGTGTTACGCTCGCGAGGATATTGATGAGCTTGATCTGATCGAGACCTGCAAAGCGATCGGATATACGGGGCTGGAGATGGTGCCCGTCGAGAAGTTTCAGCTTGTGCGCGATCAGGGCATGAAGATCGCCACCCATATGTTGCACGTGCCGCTGCCCCAGGGCATCAGCCATACCAAATATTGGGACGGCATCAAGCGGCAGTCCGAAGCGAGCCTGAAACTCGCCGTCGATTGGGAAATCCCCTATCTGATCGCTTTCAGCGGCAATCGCGAAGGTTTGGACGATGCGCGCGGGGCCGAGAACGCCATCATGCATTTGGAGCAACTGGCCCGCGCCGCCGAATCGGCCGGCATCGTGCTCATTCTGGAACTGCTGAACAGCAAGGTGAACCATCCCGATTATCAGTGCGACCGTACGGACTGGGGTGTCCAGGTGGTCTCGGCGGTGAATTCGCCCAATGCCCGCTTGCTCTACGACATCTATCACATGCAGGTCATGGAAGGCGATGTCATCCAGACGATCCGCGACAACCATCAGTGGTTCGCGCATTATCACACCGCCGGCGTGCCCGGGCGGCATGAACTGGATGAGACGCAGGAACTGAACTACGGCGCCATTTGTCGGGCGATCGCCGAGACCGGCTTCAGCAATTATGTCGGCCAGGAATTTACGCCGACGGGCGATTGGAAGGCGGCCTTGCAGCAAGCCTACGACGTTTGCAAGGTGGACTGAAGGTCAATAGGAGCCGCGATGCGGAAAGCGGCGTAATACCCCGGCCGGCTTCTTGTACTCTTGCAGCAGTGCAATCCCGCTGACGATCACCGCCATGCCGAAGACCATCGTCGGGGTGATCACCTCGCCCAGGAAGAGCACGCCGCCAACGCCGGCCACAATCGGAATGATGTATGTGGCCATCACCGCCGGCGTCGCTCCGAAGCGCTTCACATTGTAAAAGGACAGCAGCAAACCGAGGAAGGTGCCGACGAGCGCGGAATAGAGCAGGGCGAGCACGCCGGCGCCGTCAACCGCGCTCACATCGAAACCGACCGTCAATAGCGAATAAGGCGCCACAGCCAGCGCGGTCGAAAAGATGCGGATGCTGCCGACATCGTAGGCGTCGTAGCCGCGCAGGTATCTGCGGGCGTATACGACAGTCACCGCGCTGAACACCACCGCGATTCCCGTCAAAAGATAACCCGTCGGCGCGCTTGCGCTGACATCGGGCAAGCCGTCCTCCCCGCTGAGCGCAAGCATCAGAGCGCCGGCCAGGGCCAGGCCAACGCCGATGACCTTGCGCCGGTTGAGCAATTCGTCGGGCAAGACAAGGTGCGCAATCAAAATCGTCAAAGCGGGCGCGGCCGAAAGCATCAGGGAAGTAATGCCGGTCGATTGATACTGCAGGGCGGTGATCACGCAGGTCATCGGGACGGCCGTGCCGAATACGCCAAGCACCGAGGCTCGTTTCCATAGTTCGCGATCGCGCGGCAAGCGGCGGCCGGTGAGCGCCGCGTAGACCAGCATCGCCAGCATGCTGGAAATGATCATGCGTATGCCGATGTAGGTTGCCGGTTCGAATTGGCTGACGCTAAAGCGGGAAACAACCATAGAGGAGCCGAAGAAAAAAGCAAGCAGTATCACGAATGGCAATGATTTAATATTCAATTGGGGGCGTCCTGTCGCGCGTGGGCAAACAGAGGCGCAGTATACAAGACTGAGTTGGGCTGTGTAATGGGGAGATTACGACGGGGAAGCCGCGCTTAAATCCGCGCAAACAGGCGGCTGAGATCCAGCGTGAAGCCCGGCAGAACGCTTTCGCCGCTCAAGGCGCCGGCCGGCCCAACCGTCTCGCTGGTCAATTCATCATCGGTCAAACGCCAAACTTCGACGGACTTTTCCGAGGGATTCACCAGCCAAACCAGCGTCGCGCCATGCCGCAAGTAGACTTCGGCTTTGCGCCGCAGTTCAGGCAGCGTATTACTTGGAGACAAAACTTCAACGGCAATGTCAGGCATTAGCGGATAATAATGATCTATCACAGGTTCGGGCAATCTTTCGCGCCGAACAAATCCAACATCCGGACCTAGCAACGTCGTCTTGATTCCCGTCGGGTGGTAGCCGGTCTCAGTGGTGACCTCGCCGATATCTTTCTCCAAAACATAAGCCCAAAAAAAATGGGCGATCAAAGAGGCAATTAAGCCATGAAGTCTGCCAGGTCGCGACATGTAATGGAGTTCTCCGTCGATGAGATAAAAGAACTTGTGCTCGTTCTCTGGCAACTGTGATAACTTCCAGACATCGTCAACGGTATAGACTCGATCGCGGACGATCATTTTCGTCCTTCCTTTCGGAATCTGTCACTCCAGATTATAGTCGACCGCGATTCTATGTCCAATTAAGTCAATTCTCCGGGAGTGGTGAAAAAGGTGGAATTAGAACATCAGCCTGTGCGCGAAAATCGCGGCCAATGCCTTGGCGAGGGACCAGGAGTGGGGTTAGAAAGAACCCTGTCCATCAATTTAGACACTCCCCAAGAACGGGTCAGACTGTGTAATGGGGAGATTGCGAAGGGGAATCCGCGCTTAAATCCGCGCAAACAGGCGGCTGAGATCCAGCGTGAAGCCCGGCAGAACGCTTTCGCCGCTCAAGGCGCCGGCCGGCCCAACTGTCTCGCTGGTCAATTCATCATCGGTAAAACGCCAAACTTCGACGGACTTTTCCGAGGGATTCACCAGCCAAACCAGCGTCGCGCCATGCCGCAAGTAGACTTCGGCTTTGCGCCGCAGTTCAGGCAGCGTATTACTAGGAGACAAAACTTCAACGGCAATGTCAGGCATTTGTGGCACGAAGCCAATACGGGCCGAACCGGGCGCGCGGCTTCTGCTACGGAAAGCAACGTCGGGCAGTAAAAGCGTTCGCCGATCATCAGATGGGAAATAGCCCGTTTCCACTGTAACCCGCCCCAGATCACGCTCGACAACAAAGTTTCCCATCAGCCGCGCGATTTCGCTAGCCAATGCGCCATGCAATTCACCCGGTGACATCGTGACAAAGAGCTCCCCGTCGATAAGATAATATCGCTCTGCTTCATTCTCCGGCAACTGTGCCAGCTTCCAGACATCATCAACGGTATAGACTCGATCGCGGACGATCATCATCGCCCTTCCTTTCGGAATCTGTCACTCCAGATTATAGCCGACAGCGATTCTATGTCCAATTAAGTCATTTCTCCTGCAAACCTCGCTCAAATGAATCCGCGGCAATCGGGTCATAGTCGCCGCCGCGGCGCCGCGTAGGCCTCCGGCGTGTCCATATCGTCCATCCAGCGGACGAACTTGCCATGCATCTCGGCGCAAATCTCAGGTTGTTCCGCCGCCAGATTCCGCTGGTGCCCCGGGTCTTTCGCCGCGTCGTATAACTCGACAGGCTCGCCTTCCAGGCTGTAGAAGAAATCCCACTCGCCATCGCGGATGGTGCTGGGCGAGACTTCGACGACCACGCGTTCGCTGTCATCGACGATGAGGGTGGTGTTGCCGGCGGTATCGATCAGCGACTGCGAGGTCACGACGATATCGTGCAGGTGCGCAACTTCGCCCCGCGCCAATGGCAGCAGCGAGCGGGCCTGAACGCGATTCGGCCGCTCAATGCCCGCCAGCTCCAGCATCGTCGGCATCATGTCCGGGATGCTGACCAAGCCGGGGACGCGTTGATGCTCGCAGCCGGGGATGCGCAAAAAGAGCGGCACGTGCGAGATCTCATTGTGCTTCGGGCAGGCATAGGAGATGGCGCCCTGCTTGAAGCGCGCCATCGCTTCCATGACCGGAATTGTATTATCGGGCCAGCGGAAGCGGCTTTTGCCGAAGATGCCGAATTCGCCGAAATAGAAACCGTGGTCTGAGACGAAGAATATCGCGGTGTCCTCATAAATGCCCAAGGATTTCAGTCGATCAATCAAAAGCCCAAACCAGCGGTCGACCATCGTAATCTCGCCCATGTATGTGGCTTTGCCGATCTCAAGATCGCGCTCGCTGTAGCCGGCTTCCTCCCAATCCCAATACGCCGGATACACTTCTTCACCGGCGTAATCCGGCAGATAAGGCTTCACGTAATGCGCCGGCGGATCCCAGGGCTCATGCGGGTCCCAGGCATCAATGTAGAGGAAAAACTTTTCATCGTAGTGGCGTTCAATCCAATCCATTGCCGTTTTAAACGTCCTCGGCGCGAAACGATCGTCCTCTCTCGTCCATTGGCCGGTGACATCGGGGCGGCCCGAAGCTTCGCGCTGCCCGCGTATCCAGATGAAATCGTGGAAGCCGCGGTCGTAGCCATAGCCGTTGCGGATGACGAAGGGGTTATCGGCGACGCCCATCGTCCGGTAGCCGGCTTTGGTCAGCAAATCCGCCAGCGTGATTTCCTCCTGCGGCAGCGGCCCCCAGGTCAAGTAGGTGAAGGTGAAACGGCCGGTGGCGATATCGGCGCGCGCCGGGATGGTCGGGAAGGAGGCGGCATGACAATCTTCGAAGACGATGGCTTCCTCGGCGAATTGGCTGAGGTTGGGCGCGATCACGCGCTGATTGCCATAGGTCGGCAGGTAATCGGCGCGCAGAGTATCGGTGACGACGCAGACGATGTTCATGTTGCTATTCTCCTTGGGCGCTTCTTATACACATTGTGGCAGAGCGCATCGGGTGTTCGAGGACGCCGAGATATGGTCGAGGAAGCGGGCGAGCCACGGGCTCGCCCCTGCAAATGGCAGTGATGCGACGCTAGCCCTTCACCGCGCCGGAAGCCAGGCCGCGTATCAGATATTTCTGGAAGAAGATGATCACGAATAGGATCGGCAGGGTCGTCGAAACTGACGCAGCCGCCGCCAATGTGACATGCCCAGGATCTTCTCCGCCGGTCCACTGCGCAATGCCGACCGGCAGCGTCCAGTTGATTTGCGTCAGGATGCGCGCCAGCAGGAAGTCGTTGTAAGCCAACAACAGCGTAAACAAGCCGGTGGTGATGATGCCGGGCCACATGATCGGCACAATCACCGACAGGAAAGAGCGCAGCCGGCCGGCGCCATCGATCATGGCGGCCTCTTCAATCTCAATCGGAATCTCCATGAAGAAGCTGCGCAGCATCCAGATGGTGAAGGGCTGGTTGACCGCCACCAGGCAGAATATCAAGAGAATATGCGTATCGTACAAGCCGGATAGCTGGCCCAGGTAATAGAAGGGCAGCACCAGCGCCAGGCTCGGCAACGAGCGAAATGCCAGGGCGATCACAAGAATGTAAACTGAGACGACATGCCTGAAGCGCGCCAGGCCGTAGCCCGCCAGCGCGCCGATGCTCAGGGAAACGGCGAGTGTCCCGACAGTGACGATGACGCTGTTGATGAGGTAGTCGTAGAATTCTGCCGTGTTGACGACGCGCGGCAAGCCCAGGGCGACAAGCACGCCGGCGCCGATCACGCCGAAGTAGATCAGAGAATTGGGCGCGGGGATGCGCTTGGCGGAAAAGACGATAACGCCCAGCGCGAAAATAATGAGGACGAGAAGCAGGCCATAAGGCGCGAAGTCCTCGGGCGACACATTCAGCCAGAGCTCGGCGTAGTTATCGCCGGTCGGGCTGAAGATGAAGCGGGGCGTACGGGCGTTGGCGTCCTTCGGCAGTTTGATCGAATTGAGGATCGTCCAGCCGAAGGGCAGCACGTTGTAGATCGTGAAGAGGGCCAGCGCGATGTAGATCAGGAAACGCGCGATTGGATTATTGGTGCGGGTCATTAGTTTTCCTCCGTCTGCTCGCGATAGGTCATGACGAGGAAGGGGATGAGCACGACGAAGATGCCGATGACGGTGAGCACACTCATGGCGTTGGCTTTGCCGAGCCGGCCGAAACTCATGGCGACCTGGAAGTTGTAGTACATAATCGTCTCCGCATCGTAGATTGGGTTCTGCTGCGTAAGCACGAAGACGCTGTCAAAGACGCGGTAGGCATCCATGATCGAAATCAAGGCGATGAAGATGAAGAGCGAGCGCAGATGCGGGATGGCGACATGCCAGAGCTGCCGGAACCAGGTCGCGCCATCGACTCGCGCCGCCTCCAGCGATTCTTGCGGCAGTGTCTGCAGGCCGGCGAATAGCACGATCATGGCGAAGGGCGTCGCCGTCCAAATGCTGTGGAAGATGATCAGCAGCGGCACGGTGGCGCTGTTCATGAAGAGGCGGTAATCGAAAAGCTGCTGCATCCAATACCAATAGGGTCCGCCGCGGTCAAACATATCGCGGAATATAAGCGTGCCGACCACCGGCGTCATCACGAAGGGCACCAGCGCGGCGGCGATGAAGACGCCGCGGAAACGCGCGATCTGGTCGAGGAGCAGGGCGAACATCAAACCGAGCAGGATCCGCAGCGGCACGGTTACAAGTATGAAAATCAGCGTGAATTCCAGCGAATCCCAAAACTCGGGATCGGCAAGGACTTCCTGATAATTCTGAAAACCGACCCATAGCGGCTCATCGAGGTTGCGGAAGGTGATGTAATTCAGGCCGAGCCAGATTGACGCGAGCAGCGGCAGCGTCATCAAGGCGAGCATGATGAAGACGCTGGGACCGACAAAAAAGATAAAAGTGCCTTTTTTCATAAGCAATCTCCCTAAACTATTGCGCTGGCAAGTCTCGCGTCCTCGGTGGAAGCGCGTTTCACGACTGCGATCATATCAAGCACGGCATCGATAACTGCGCCCGGTTGATCGCGGAATACAGCATGGCCGGCGGCGATGGGCAGGATTTTGCCGACTGTGGACAGCCGGGCCTGCGGATATTGCAGCGCCTGCCAGTTTTGCGCCAAGCTCTGATGATACGCGTCATCGTCCCGCGGCTCCTCAGTCGCCACTATGACGGTCAGGGGCAGATCACCCAGCACCCCCTTGGAGCGGACCTGCGCGCCGCTGGCGATAAGATATTGATTCTGCCAATAATAGGTCCACCAGTAGCTGGGATTATTCAGCAGCAATTTCAGGTAGCGTTCGCCGAATTGCTCGAGCGATTCTGTCGTGATCCATTCGGCGATATCGCCTTTGCGCAGCGCGCCGGTGGCGGCTTTCTCCGCAAAGCCGCGAACCTGTTCCATCCGCTCAAAGCGCTCGCGCGGATAACGTTGCGGGTAAGCTCGCGTCGCCCATAGGTCATAATCGGGCGGGATGCCGTCCATCAAGATCAGTCCGGCGACGCGTTCGGGATGATCAGCGGCGAAGATCTGCGCCACCGGGCCTCCGCCCGACCAAGCCAGAATGATCACCGGCTCGCTCTCGCCCAAGACATCCAACAGCGCGGCGAACTCATCGGCTTCGCGCTGGGCGCTGCGGTCGCTGTTGGCCGGGGCGCTCCAGCCGATGCCGGCGCGGTCGTAAGCGCAGACGCGGCAGTGCTGCGCGAGCATGCTCTGAAAAGGCTGCCATCCCAGCGTCAGGCCCAGCCAGCCGTTCTCGAGCCAGATGGTCGGGCGGCCATTGCCCATTTCCAGCACATGAACCGCGCGTCCGCATACATCGATGATGCGTCCAAGCGGCTTGCCCAGATCGAATGATTCAGCCCGATTTGTCGTAGTCAAAGGTCTACCTGGCGGCCTGTTGACAGATTTTCCCGGGATAGCAAAAGGGTCAGCCACTGGCTGACCCCTACAATGAATTGAATAGCTGTAGGGGCGAACCAGTGGTTCGCCCGTTTCACCGCGATCGCGCCGGCTGGCAAGGATGCGGCGTCAATGCTACAGACTAGCCCTCGATAAAGCCCTGGGCCGTCGCCTCTGTCGTGTAAGCTTCGGCGGCGGCATCCAGCAATTCGGCGGCCGACATGTCGCCTGTGACGACCTGCGGCAGCCACTGATCCCAAACCGGGTTCAAGACCGCGCCGATGGCGGGCACAGGCGTCCCTTCGACGCCACCGCTAATCGTGGCGAAGACGGCCGGCAGATAACGCGCTTCGGCATTGGCGGCCACAGCCTGCCGCGTGATGACGCCGTAATTGGCCCCACGCAGCATCGTTTCTTCATCCATCGCTTCCAGGATGACCTGGAAGACCAGGTCGGGATCATCGTCGATATTCGCCGGGATGCCGAGACCAGCGCCGGTTCCACCGGTGGCGCCATAGAGGCCGTCCGCGGTCGCCCGGGGCGCCGGCGCGAAGTCAATCCCGCCGACATAATCGGAGAAGTCCGGATCGTCCATGGCGGCGGCGCGGCTGGCCCAGGTGAACGCCATCGCCAATTCACCGGTAGCGATGCCGATCTGGCTGTCGTCGATGCTGTAGGTCAAACCTTCTTCGCCCATGCAGGCATCGGCGATCTCGACCAGCTTCTCCAGCGCCATGACGCCTTCATCACTGTTGAAAGCCGGTGTCATATCGTCGTTCAGCGGTTTGCCGCCGAAAGCGAGCAGCATATCGCCGAATTCGATGCGCCAGGCCCAGCCGGCATGCAGTTGCGTGGTGAAGGGAATGACGATGCTGTCTTCGGCTTGCAGCACGCCGCAAGCGGCTATGACATCGTCCCAGGTCTCGGGGACATCGATCATGTGCTTCTCCAGCAGGTCGGGGCGGTAGAACAAGTGACGGGTGTTCTGCTCCATCGGCAGGCCGTAGACATTGCCGTCCACTGTCATGTCGTCAATGCCCAGGATGTCGGAGATCTGGTACTCATCTTCGTATTTGGCGATCAGGTCGTTGAGCGGCATCATCCAGCCCTCGGCCACGTAGGACTCGATATCGCCCTGGGTCACCATGATGATGTCGTAGGGCGAGGCGCCGCCGGCGCCCAGCGCCAGACGCAGCTGATCATGCGCCGAACCCGAATCCAGCAGCTGCGTGTTCACATCGATGTTGTCCACCGCGTTGCAGGCTTCGAGTTCGTCCGCGTAAAAGTCGATGATGGGATAGGTCCAGCCGATCATGTTGATCGTCGTCGCGCTCTCAGGCGGCTCAATCATGCAGCCGCCCATGTCTTGCGCCGCGGCGGGCATGACCAGCGCGAGCAGAGCGAATAGAACAATTAGGCGTTTCATGAAAATTCTCCTTGTTTGGGATTCACTGTAAAAAAGGCGCTGCAAGTCTGACGCTCGCCAGCGCCAACAAAGACTATAACGCGGGACGGGCGAAAAACCAAGTTACGCGCTTCGTGGAACGGGGTAATCGCATCAAATTAAAGTGCGTCGATAAATGACATTTTCCCCTCAAATTATGTAATCCGTAGGGGCGTTTCGCTGAAACGCCCACAATTTGCAGGCCATTTTCAACGGGCGTCTCACGAGACGCCCCTACATTTTCGCAATTTTGTAGCGAACCGCTCATTATGATTTTGATGCAATTGCCCTGCTTCGTGGAGCGGGCGATCCAAGGGACGCCCCTAGGTCCGATAATTGCGGCTTGGCGGAAAAGCGTTACACTCGGCTTATATCCGGCGGATGCGGAGAGCGCGAAGATGTTCAAAAATGACGTCGTTGGAGTCGGTGTTATCGGCGCCGGCGAGATTGGGGCGGTGCACAGCGAAAACCTGGCGCGGCGCACGCGGCGCGCGCGGGTGACGGCCGTCATGGATGTCGACGGCGAGCGCGCGGAGGCAGTGGCGTCGGCCTGTGGCGCGCGCGCCTATACCGATGCCGCCGCCCTGATCGCCGATCCGGCGGTGGACGCCCTGCTGGTTGCCACGCCCGATGCCACCCATGCCGATTTGACCATCGCCGCTATCGAAGCGGGCAAGCCCGCGCTCTGCGAAAAGCCGCTGGCGACGACCGCCGCCGACGCCCAACGCGTCCTGCGCGCCGAACTGGCCGCGGGCCGCCGCATGACGCAGGTCGGTTTCATGCGCATATATGACCGCAGCCATGTCGAAGTGCGGCGGCTGCTGCGGCGGGGCGACATCGGCCGCGCGCTGCGTTTCCGCGGCATGCACATCAACCCCTACCGCGGCGTGACAACGATCGACCGGGTGATGGTGAACTCGCTCATCCATGACATTCACTCGGCGCGCTGGATCATGGATGCGGAAGTGGAAAGCGTCTTTGCGCGCTGGGTTCCAGCCCAGCCGGATGAACCGCGCAGCGCGCGCTTCGCCAGCGTGCTCATGACCTTTGAAGGCGGCGCGATCGGCAGCATGGACTGGAGCGGCAACTCCAATTACGGCTATGAGGTGACGATGGAAATCACCGGGGAAACGGGCACGGCCGGGACCGTTAGCCATACCAGCCCCATCCTGCGCCAAGGCAGCAGGATTTCGCAGGCGGTGACGCCGAACTGGCCCGAGCGTTTTGCCGATGCCTACATCGATGAAGCGCAAATCTGGATTGATTCGATTCTCAGCGGCCAGCCGACCGGTCCCTCGGCCTGGGATGGCTATATGTCCCTTGTCGTCGCCGAGGCATGCATCCGCTCGACTCAGACCGGCCAGCCCGAGATGCCCCAAAGCATAAAACGACCCGCAATCTACTAGGAGCAGGAGATGGAAATGGACGAAAATACCGGACAGAATCTACAGAAAATCATCGCGGAGATAAACGATCGCGGCTTCAGCGTCATCCCGGCAGTCATAACGCCGGAAAAGGCCGATGAGGCGCGCGCCATACTCGAGCGCCTGCTGAAAGAGGAAGCCACCGATGCCACGCGGAAGGCTAAAACGCAGCGGGTTGGCGGCATCGCCTACAAACACCCGATTTTTGTCGAACTCATGGCGCATCCGCTGATCGTGTCCTTATGGCAAACTTATCTCAAAGACGAAGATATTATCTGCTGCACCTGGTCCGCCAATACCGCCTATCCCGGTTACGACAAGTACGGCTGGCATCCGGATTATCCCTACTGGTGGATCAACCAGCCCTGGCCGCTCGACCAGGTCTGCGGGCAAACGATTTGGCTCCTGGATGACTTCACCGAAGAAAATGGCGGCACTGGCATCCTGCCCTATACCCATCGCGCCGGCCACCCGCCGCCGGCCGACATGAGCAATCAGCCACAACCCGATGCCGAAATATTGACCGGCCAGCGCGGCAGCGTCATGGTCTTCCATGGCGCGACCTGGCACAGCGCCCGTCCGAATCGCACGGACAAGGCGCGCAGCGCCCTGCTGGGCATGTATATGCGGCCCTTCTTCGTCACGCAGGAAGATATGCAGGCCCAGCTGGCGAAACTGGAGAACCCTTCCGAAATCGTGCGGCAGCTCATGGGCGCCAAGCGCCATCAGCCGGGCATCATCGGCGGCTAACCGGCGCGCTACAAGCCGCGATAATCCCGAAACCAGTCCCAGGTGCGGCGCAGCCCGTCCTCTACACTTATCGCCGGCGCGAAGCCGAGCAGTTCGCGCGCCTTGCGATTGTCGCAGTAGGTTATCGGCGGGTCGCTCGCGGGCGTCGCCACCGATACCTTGTCGATTGTTTTCCCCGTGAATTTCTCGATGAGCTCCACAAAGTCCTTCAGCGAGATCGGCGCGCCGCAACCCAAATTGATGATCTCAAAGCCCAGAGGCCGGTCCAGCGCCGCCAGCACGCCGGTCACGGTATCGGCGATATAGGTCCAGTCGCGGTGGATGTCGCCGCCGTTGAAGAGCTTGATCCGCTCGCCGCTCTGGGTCGCTTCCAGCAGACGCCATGGCATCATATCCGGCCGTCCCGCCGGGCCGTATACGTTGAAGAAACGCAGCGCGGTCACCTGCATCCCGAACAGATTGTGATAGGTATGCGCCAGCAATTCTGCGGCGCGTTTGCTGGCGGGGTAAGCGGCCAGGGGCCGATCGGCGCTGTCCGTCTCGACAAAGGGCAGGATCTTGGTTCTGCCATAGACTGAGGATGTTGAAGCCAAGACAAACTGCTTGATATCCGCCGCGCGCCCCGCCTCAAGCAGATTCAAGGCGCCGGTAAGATTGACATCCAGATACAGGCGCGGCTGGCGGACGCTCTCGCGCACACCGGCCATCGCCGCAAGGTGCGCCACATGCGTGATTCCCCGCTTGGCGAAGAGGCGGTCGACCAGGGCGACATCGCGGATATCGCCTTCGATCATGTGGAACTTGTCGTATTCGCGCAGCCGCGCGGCATTGTGGCGCTTGATGGCTGGGTCGTAATAATCGTTGAAGTTGTCGATAGCGACTACGCGCTCGCCGCGCGCCAACAAGGCGCGCGCCACATGCCCCCCAATGAAGCCGGCCCCTCCCGTCACCAGATAAGTCATCATGCCAACCTATATCGCCTGCCGCTCTCGGACTGTTGATTGCATCATACACCGAAGATCTCGCCTTCCCGCACTTGAAAAATGCTGTTCTTGTTTGCGGCTTCAGTCGCGCCGGGCTGGAACGTCACCACATTCCATACATCCTGGACGACCATTCAGTCTCCGGTTTGAACCGCCTCCAGCAGAATCGTCTCCAATTCGGCATAGGTCTCGATCCGCACCAGTTGATTCCGGATGGCCGCCGAACCCGGCGCGTCAAGCTTGTACTTGCTTATCTGTCCGCGCATCTCGAGTACCGCGACCCGCTCCGGCAGATGACTGCTTTCCAGCGTAAGCTGCGCATGCCGCAGGGCGATGCGCGCCCGCTCTCCGCGGCTTGGCGCCGGCAGGCAGATGCCAGTCTCGAGGCAGGTCGCGATGTGATGGAAGAGCCAGGGCCGCCCCAGCGCCGCGCGGCCCACCATCACCGCGTCGCAGCCAGTCTGCTCCAGCATCCGCCGCGCGTCTTCGCCATTATGGATATCGCCGTTGCCGATGATGGGCATTGCGCCCACGGCGGCTTTGACCGCCGCGATCACATCCCAATCGGCCGCGCCGCTGTGGCCCTGTCCGGCGAAGCGGGCATGCACAGCCACCGCCTGTGCGCCAACCGCTTCCGCGGCCACGGCAAAGGGCACAGCCGTGACCAGGCCATCCTCAAAACCACTGCGGACCTTGACGGTCACCGGTACAGCCACCGCTTTCACCACGGCTTCGACCACCGCCGTCGCCGTCTTCACATCGCGCAGCAGGGCGGCGCCACCGCCTTTTTTTGCAATCTTCGGCACCCAGCAGCCCATGTTGATATCGACAATATCAGCGCCATGGTCGACTACCACACGCGCCGCTTCCGCCACGGCGCGCGGGTCGGCGCCGAAGAGTTGCACAGCGATCGGCCTTTCGCTTGCCCGCCAGTCAAAGCGCTGCACTGCCCGCGCCCGGGCGTTCTTCACGATATTGCTGCTGATCAGCTCGGTGCAGACCAAGCCGCAGCCGCCGATCTCGCGGCATAACCGGCGCAGCGCATAATTGCTGTGCCCGGCCATCGGCGCCAGCGCCAGCGGCGTCTCAATGACGATGTCTCCAATTTGCAGGGGCTTCAGGGCAGTGCCGGTTTGAGTGAGCATATTAAGAGGTTTTACCACAGCCGCTCGGCGGCAGCGAGAATGGCTACCGCGCTCAAGCAGAGTATCAAAGCTCCTCCGCTACCGCAAATGGCGGTTTTATAAAAAAGAGAGGCCGCAGAAGTAAATGCAAGCGAGTCCTGTAAAATCTGATGGGCATTTTGAAGCAGGAGTGGGCGAGCCACCGGCTCGCCCGTACACCGAGTCTCCTCTTACGCCGTTGGGGCGACCCTTGGGTCGCCCGATACATCGCGATTTTGCATTCGGGCGACTGGAGGTCAGTGTCGGCGGTCAGTGTCTACGCGACCTACGCGACCCGCTGAAACGCCCATAATTTGCAGGCCATTTTTCAACGGGCGTCTCACGAGACGCCCCTACATTTTTACATTGCCATCGGCGGATAATGTATTGATGCGATTGCTCTGCGCAACCTCCCCACGCAGGAACTAGCGGCGACATATCAGGTCGCGCGATAATCTGCAGTCAATCCAGATTGCCTGCAGGGCCAGCTAGAGCAGCTCCTCGGCCATGAATCGAATGGTATCGAGCGAGAAGGCGGCAATGTTCAAGGTTGTGGCCGGGCTGTCGCGCCAAAGCTGCAAACGATCGCGGATCCGCGCCTTCGAGCCAACCAGCGACACGGCATCGACCAAATCATCCGGCACGGCCATAATCGCTTCCCCTCTACGGCCCTGCAGGTAATGGTCTTGTATCGCGTCCGCCGCGGCTTCATAACCGAAGCGGCAAGCCAGGTCGTAATAGAAGTTCTTGCCCTTGGCGCCCATGCCGCCGATATAGAGCGCCAGGGCCGGTTTGATCTGGTTGTAAGCCGACTCCAATTCGTCGTCGATAATGACGGTGACGGAGGGCGCGATATCAAAATCCGGCCTGCTTTTGCCGGCGGGCGCCCGGGCGAAACCCGCTTCGACCGCCGCCTGATATGCCGCCGCGTACTCCGTCGGCGAAAAGAAGATGGGGAGCCAGCCATCGGCGATCTCGGCCGCCAGCGCGACATTGCGCGGGCCAATCGCCGCCAGATAAATCGGCATGTCCCGACGACCGTGAACGATGCTCTTAAGCGATTTGCCCAAGCCGGTGGCGTCCTCCCCGTCGTAGGGAATGCGATAATGCGCGCCACTGTGCCGCAACGGCGTCTCCCGCGCCAATATCTGCCGGATGATGCTGACGTATTCGCGCGTTTTGCCCAGTGGCTTGCCGTATGGGCGCCCGTGCCAGCCTTCGACCACCTGCGGGCCGGACAGGCCCAGCCCGAGCAGAAAGCGCCCGCCCGAGAGCTGGTCGAGCGTGATCGCCGTCATGGCGGTCATGGCCGGGCTGCGCGCCGGCATCTGCATGATGCCGCTGCCCAGTTTGATGTTCTGCGTCAAGGCGCCGACCCAGGCCAGCGGACTTATACAATCCGAGCCGTAGGCTTCCGCCGTCCAGACCGCGTGGTAGCCCAAACGATCCGCTTCTTGTATCAAATCCAGGGGCAGCGCGACGCGCGCGCCCGAATAGCCGATGTTCAGTCCAAGGCGCATAATACATCCTGCCTGTATTTTACCCGCGGCCAGCCGCGCTGGCCGGTCAAAATCGGCGCTTGCCGATTATCTATACGGGGCTCATTATAAAGCTAAATTCAGTTGCATTATAGACGCGCAGTCGACGCTCTTCTCTTCGGCGTTTGGAGCAGCGCAGTCGGAACCTACGCGCGCCGCCGAGCTTCCACCCAGCGCTGAACCCATCTCACGGCGCATCTCGCGCCGATGATCGTGATAGCGGCGAGTGAATTGAAAGCCACATCGACCAGGTCAAAGACGCGGTTGGGCAGCAGGCACTGAATGCCTTCATCGAGCCAGCCGAGCAGTATGGAGAGAATTAGCGCGAGCAGCGCGGGCGCGGGGGCGCGCCGTCCATTGTCCCGCCTTTCCAGCAGCGCTTCGTGCAACAGCGCGGCCACCAAGGCGTACTCGAATAGATGAGTGCGCTCCTCCCATGAGCCAAGCCTAAGCCATGTCAGCAAATATACTGCGAGGATGCCGATGCCGACGGCGATCTCAACGCGACCGAGCCGCTTGTCCACGAAGAATATCGGGATCAGCGCCAGCAGCGCGAGAAGCGCGAACACCAGATTCGCCTCGGCGCTTTCGACAATGTCCGTGCCCAGAGCCGCCACAATCGCTGGCGTCTGTCCCAGCGTCGCGTAGATCGCCGCCAGGACGAGCGCAAGCGCAAGCCAAAGCCGCCTTTCCCGCTTGGAGCTGAAGATCGTCATCTAATTCACGGACGCAAGGGCGCTAACGGTATCTTCTGCCATGCGTCGAAATACGTCAAATGAGGCGGGTCGTTGCGCCAGCCAGCGGCCTCCCGTCTGAATGCGAACCAAGCGCGGCGCCAAATGCGCGTTCAAGCGGCTCATCTTTGACTTATACAAGCCAAAGGGCTAATATCACCCTTTGACCTGCCGCCTCCAAAAAGAAGAGAAAACTGAATGAATGGAAACGAACTGATTCAAGCGCTGCGCGCCGGCCAACGCGTCTATGGCACCGCTATTTATTCGCCTTCGCCGATCTGGCCCCGCGTGGTCCAAAATCTGGACCTGGATATGGTGTTCATCGACACCGAGCACACACCGCAGGACCGCAACGCAATTTCCTGGATGTGCAACGCCTTCGCCGCGCTCAACCTGGCGCCGGTCGTGCGCATTCCGGAGCCGGACCCCTACCTGGCGCAGATGACGCTGGACGGCGGCGCCCACGGCATCATCGCCCCCTACGTCGAATCGCCCGAGCTTGTGAAGACACTCGGCGGCGCCGTCAAGTACGGCCCGCTCAAAGGCGACAAGCTGCGCGCGGCGTTGGACGGTGAAGCCGAGCTGGAGCCCGAGTTGGCTGATTATCTGGCGCGGCGCAACGCCAACAAGGCCCTCTTCATCAATATCGAAAGCGTGCCGGCGCTGGAAGCCCTCGACGAGATTCTCCAATCGTCCTACATCGACTGCGTGCTCGTCGGCCCGCATGATCTGTCCTGCAGCCTCGGCCTGCCGGAACAATACGACCATCCGGTCTTTGATGCCGCCATTCGCGAGATCATCGACAAATCGCGCGCCGCCGGCGTCGGCATCGGGATCCACCACAATTTCACGCAGCATGAAATCGAGTGGATCAACGCCGGCGCCAACCTGGTGATGCACAGCTCGGATATCTCCGCCTTCAATCGCGCTCTAACTGCCGAGTTCAAGCTCATCCGCGAAGAAACCGACGATGTCGGTCAAATCGTCGACGAAAACGTCCACTTCTAGTCGGGATCTCAGGACGGGATAGGGAGCAAGATGTACAACATTTGGTTCGAAGGCAATATTGATACCCGCTATGGGCACATGTACGAAGACATCGCGCAGGCCATCAGCCCGGGCGATCAAGTCGCGCGCGATCCCTTCCATCGCCTGGAAGAGGCGGACGGGGTTATGGCGGGGGGGCGCGCCTATGACGCCGCCGCCATGGATCGCGCGCCCCGCCTGCTGATCATCGCGCGCAGCGGTGTCGGCTATGACAATTTGGATGTGGCCGCCGCCAGCGCCCGCGATATCGCCGTGGTCAACGCGCCCGACGCGCCCACCGTCTCCACCGCCGAGCAAGCCGTCACCCTGATGATGACGGTCGCGCGCGCCATCAAAAAGGTGGAAAACGAACTCAATCGAATGCTTGAATCTGGGCGCAAGCAGAATATCTGGGGCGAATACGTCGCGCTGGAGATGCACAGCAAGCGGCTTGGCCTGGTTGGCTTGGGGCGCATCGGCGGCCATGTCAGCGGCATCGCCAATGCCATCGGCATGAACGTCTCCGCTTACGATCCCCATATCGCCGATGAGCGTTTCGAGAAGTTGGGCGTGGGCAAAGCGGCTTCGCTTGAAGAGTTGCTCAGCGATTCGGACTTCGTCTCTCTTCATCTGCCGCTCAATGACGAGACCTACAAGCTGATGAATGCCGAGCGCTTCGCGCAGATGAAGCCGGGCGCCGTATTCATCAACGTTTCGCGCGGCGGGCATGTTGATGAAGCCGCGCTGACGGCCGCTCTCGATCGGGGGCATCTATTCGGCGCCGGCCTCGATGTGACCGATCCCGAACCGCCTCTGGCGGGCAACCCGCTTTTGGGACGGGACAACGTGGTGATCACGCCGCATGTGGCCAGCGCGACTGTCGTGGGAAGGAAGCGCCTCGTCGCCCATGCCCTGGAGCAGGTGGCGCAGATGCTGCGCGGCGAACGCCCGCCCCATCTGCTCAATCCCGAGGTCTGGGGAGCGGTGCGGGCGCGTTGGGAAGCTGGCCGCAAAGATTGATCCATGCGGCCATTCGAGAGCGGGCAAGTTCCCGCCGCATACGATGTCCTCGCGCCTGACGGCTCCGAGATAAGGCTGCTGCACAGCCTGGACGGCGCCAGCGTCGTGCATTGCGCGCTGCCGGTTGGCGCGATCTCGGTCCCGGTGAGGCATCGCACGGTCGATGAAGTATGGTTTTTCCTGGCCGGGGCGGGGCAGGTCTGGCGCAAGCAAGGCGGGCGCGAAGAATTGCTTGATGTCGGCCCCGGAATCAGCTTGACCATCCCGCTGGGCACGCGCTTTCAATTTCGCAATTCGGGCGATGCGCCTCTGGAATTCATCATCGCCACGACGCCGCCCTGGCCGGGCGAAGACGAGGCGGTCGTTCTGGATGAGGGGCGCTGGCTGCCGCATAAGGGCTAGGCCGGCTCCCTGCTTGCCTCGAGAGCAGCCCGGCGCCTGAGGTTATTGTCTTGGATGAATCTGTCGCGGCTTGGTCTGATGCCCGCCTATGCGCGCTTCTCCCCAAGCACATCAATGAACCGGATCGTCGCCTGTATACCGTTGTAGAAGTTCCGTAAGTAGATATTCTCGTTGGGTCCATGCGCCCGGCCGCTCTTCAAGCCGTAACTCATGATCACCACTTCGCCCGCCACCTTGGCGCACTCGACGCAAATCGGCACGCTGCCGCCCGAGCGCTCAAACACCGGCTCGACGCCCCAGGCATATTCATAGGCTTCGGCCGCCGCGCGCATCGCCAGACCATCGACATCCAGCAGCACGGCCGCGGCGCCGGGTTCGCTCGGGCGCAGGTCGATGGCAACACTGTCCGGCGCGAGGCGGCTGATATGATCCATCACACAGCGAAGAACGCGCGCCGGATCCTGATTTGGCGCCAGCCGGCAGGTGATCTTGGCGGAAGCCTGGGCCGGAAGCACCGTCTTCATGCCCGCGCCGGTGTAGCCGCCATGAATCCCGTTGATCTCAAGCGTCGGCCGCGCCCCCAGCCGCTCCGGCAGGCTGTACTCGCGCTCGCCCCAAAGCGCGGGCGCGTTGACCACATCCTCCCATTCCGCTTTTAAGTAGGGTTCAACCTTTTGCAGCAGCGCCCGGTCCGTCGCCGTCACATCCACGACATCGTCATAGAAGCCGGGCACAGTCACCGTCCCGTTCTCATCATGCAGCTGCGCCAGGATCTCCGTCAGCGCCTGGATCGGATTATGCACTGAGCCGCCCCAATGCCCGCTGTGCAGATCGCTGACGGGCGCGTTCACCTGCAATTCGAGGGCGGCGATACCGCGCAGGCCATAGGTCAAGCTCGGCTGATCCGGCGCCAGGATCGCTCCGTCGGAGACCATGGCAATATCGGCCGCCAGCCGCTCCGGATGCGCGGCTATGAAAGCGTTGATATTCTCCGAGCCGGATTCTTCCTCGCCCTCCAGCACCACTTTGATGTTGACCCTTGGCTTCACTTCGCTGGCCAGCCAGGATTCCACCGCCTTCAAATTCGCCATCACATGCAGCTTGCTGTCGACGGCGCCGCGGCAGTACAAGCGCCCGTCTTTGATGGTCGGCTCAAAGGGCGCCGTCTCCCAGCCGTCGGCGATTTCCGCCGGCTGCACATCGTAATGGCAATAAATCAGCACAGTTGGCGCATCTTCGCCAGCGCCATGCCATTCGCCCAGCACAAGCGGACAGCGACCCTCCGGCATCAGAACTGCCTCAGCCCGCTGCATGCCGATGCGAAGCATCATCGCCTTGAGCCATTCGGCGGCTTCGGCCACATCGCCGGCGTGCTGGGGCTGTGTGCTGATCGTGCGGATGCGCAGCAATTCCTGATACTCGTCGAGGAAGCGATCTTGATTAGCCTTGGCGAATTCGTATGGGTTGTTCATGTCCGGGCCTGTCTCGCGTTCATTGGTTCTTGAATGCCGCATCATACACGATGCGCGTCGCTATGCGTATGCAATAAATTGCCGCGCTAGCTTTATTCGCATTTGTATTAGACAATACATGGTTGCTCCTCGACAAACAATCAGAAAACACAACCCCACATGTCATTCCAAAACCTGAACCTGAACGGCTCCATGCTGCGCGTCGTCAAGCGCGTTGGCTATACCGAGCCGACTCCCATACAAGCGCGAACCATTCCGCATATCCTGAAGGGTCGGGATATCGTCGGCTGCGCCCAAACGGGCACGGGCAAGACGGCCGCATTTGTCCTGCCGATCGTTCAATTGCTGCGGCAGAATCCAACTGCGCGGAGGATTCGCGTTTTGGCGCTGGCGCCGACTCGCGAACTGGCGGCGCAGATCAACGACGAATTCGGCAGATTCACGCAAGGCAGCCCGCTGAAACACACGGTTGTCTTCGGCGGCGTCGGGCAGCAGCCCCAAGTTGACGCGCTTCGGCGCGGTGTAGACATTCTGGTGGCGACGCCGGGACGCCTGCAAGACCTCATGAATCAGGGCTACATCCATCTGGATAACATTGAGATATTTGTCCTGGATGAAGCCGATCGCATGCTGGATATGGGCTTCATTCACGATGTCAAGCGCATCATCAAGCGTTTGCCAAAACAGCGCCAGACCTTGCTCTTCTCGGCGACCATGCCGGCGGCGATCGTAGACTTGAGCAAAAGCATCTTGATCAAGCCGGTCCGGGTCGAGGCGAATCCCCAAGCGACCACGGTCGAAAAAATCGAGCAGTCCGTCTATTTTGTGGATAGCGGCGATAAGCGGGAGCTTCTGAAACATCTCTTGCGCGATTCCGCTTCCGAGCGGGTCCTGGTTTTCGCCCGCACCAAACATCGCGCCAATAACCTCGCCAAACAACTGAACCGCGCGCGCTTTCCGGCGGAAGCGATCCATGGGAACAAATCGCAAACAGCGCGCACGCGCGCGCTGGCCCGGTTCAAAACCGGGCATACGCCCGTGCTGGTGGCCACGGATATCGCCGCGCGCGGTCTCGACATTGATGCCGTGAGCCATGTCATCAATTTTGACTTGCCCCGCGAGCCGGAAAGTTATGTGCATCGGATCGGGCGCACGGCGCGCGCCGGCGCATCCGGCATCGCCTGTTCTTTCTGTGGCGCCGACGAACGGAAATTGCTGCACAGCATTGAAAGGTTGATCCGGCAGCCCATCCCGGTCGTCGCTGAGCATCCCTACGCCTCCGCCATCGCCGCAGCTCCGCCGTCGGCGCCCCCGCGTAAACCTTCCAATGCGAATCGACGCCGGCGCGCCCGGCGGCGCAAAGCGGTTTGACGGGATACAATTCTGTCGCCGGCCCGCTGAAGGGATCTAACCGTGACCATTCTGGAGGAATCGCTGCCGGCCCGCCGCGTCGCCAAGGGCGCGCATTACTTTTCGGCTGCTGCGATAAATCGCCCAGGGGCGCAAATCTGCATTGATTCGGCGCATGAAGGCTCGCGCCAAATGGTTATTCTGGATGTAGCCAACCTTGTCGCCTCCTTTGATTGAGCGCTGGCTGAACCTTGAAAATGAGGAGCGGAAAATGACTGATGCGCAAAGGCCGAAAGTCGTCGTGGTTGGATCCGGCAGCCTGTTCTTCGGCCGGCAAGCGATCTGGCAGATGACGCAATCCTCCCATCTGAATCGCGGAACGCTGGCTCTGGTTGACAAAGACCCCCAACGTATGGAGAAAATGGGACGGCTGGCGGAGATGGTCGCCGCCGATAACGGCGTGGCGCTGCAGGTTGAAGTCGCCTCGGATTGGAAGGAGGCGCTCCCCGGGGCGGATTTCGTCGTGCTCAGCTTCGCCGCGGACACCGTGCGCTACCGCGGACTCGACTGCGAAATCAGCGAGAAGTACGGCGTGCGCATGTGCAGCGGCGATACCATTGGCCCCGGTGGCATCTTCCGCGCCATGCGGGAGCTGCCCCTTATCATGGAATGCGTGAGGGATGTTCAAAGGCTTTGCCCCGACGCCTGGGTCATCAACTATATCAATCCGAGCGCGGTCAACGGCATGGCGATCGCCCGCTACGCGCCGGCCGTCAAGAGCTTCGCCCTCTGCGATTCGCTGCACATGCCGCGGGTCAAGATCCGCTACGCCCTCCAAGCCGGGCTGATCGCGGACGAATCGGAATGGAATGCCGAGCTCGACGCCGATTTTGACCTGCGCATCGCCGGTGTGAATCACTTCACCTGGCTGCTGAAAGCCGAGTTTGGCGGGCGCGATTTGCAGCCGCGGATTGCCGAGCGCTTGCGAGAGAGCGCCGACTACGACGGCATCGACGGCGACAATAGCGCCAAAGCCCTGCACAACGACGCCATCAGTTGGCAGCTCTACGACATCTATGGCTGCGTCCCGGCCTGCGTGAGCCACACCAAAGAATACCTGCGCTTTTATCAAGGCCATGGCCTGCTGCCCGCGGACATCCCGCCTCTGTCCATCTGGGAGACCGAGACACGCTACGCCCGGCACGACGCCATGTGGCGGCAGGTTGACGAGTTCATCAGCGGCGCCCGGCCCATCGGCGACTATATGACTGCCCTCGGGCCCGATCACGCCACCGACATCATCGAAAATATGGTCGGCGGCTTGGGCGGGGCGTATTACATCAACACCTGCAATCGAGGCGCGGTTAATAACATGTCAGACGACGCCTTTCTGGAATTGCTCTGCGATATCGATATGGACGGGCCGCGTCCCCGTCCTGTCGGCGCGATGCCGCGTGGATTGCGCGGCATGCAGGAGCTTGTTCTCGATACACACGAACTCACAGCGGAGGCCATCGTTAAGGCGGATTACAGCCTGCTCCGCCGCGCGTTGATGACCGACCCATTGACAAACTCCGTGGCCGCCGCCGACGCCATCCTGCGCGAGTTGCTGGCGGCTGAACGCGCCGCCCTGCCCGATCACTGGTTTGCGGGCGCCGCCTGAGCCTGCTTGACAGCCACCGGCGCAACTCTTATGATGATGCGCGAATTGACTCGCCCCGTCTGATAAGGATGCCCGCCCATGCGCGCGCCGCCCGTCCTCCTCGCAGTTGATATCGGCGGCACCTTCACCGACATCGTCGCCCTCGATCTGCGCGATGGCGGTATCGCCGTAGAAAAGCTCCTGACGACCTATCCCGATCCCTCGGACGCCGCGCTGAGGGGCGTGCGCAGCTTGCTGGGCCGCGCCCGCCTCCGGCCCGATGCCCTGCGCTACGTCGTGCATGGCACGACCCTCATCACCAACACGCTGATCGAACGCAAAGGCGCGCGAACCGCGCTGCTGGCGACGGCCGGCTTCCGCGATGCGGTCGAGATCGGCAACGAGGGCCGCTACGATATGTACGACCTGGCTTTGCAGAAACCGCCCCCCCTGGCCGAGCGGCGCCTGCGTTTTGATGTGCCGGAGCGTATGCTGGCCGATGGGCGCGTTCGGCGCGCGCTCAATGAAGCTGGACTGCGCGCGATATGCGCGAAACTGCGCGCCGAAGCGGTCGAAGCGGTTGCCATCTGCTTCTTGCATGCCTATACCAACCCGGCGCATGAATTGAAGGCGCTGGAGATCCTTCGCGCCGAGTTGCCTGAAGCCGCCGTGTCCGTCTCGCATCAGGTGGCGCCGGGCATGCGCGAATATCCCCGCGCCTCAACAACAATCGCCAATGCCTACGTCCAACCCATCACCGCCCGCTATCTGGAGCGGGTCGCGTCTGGTTTGAAGAAGAGCGGCATCAGCGCTCCCTTGAACATCATGCTCAGCAGCGGCGGCACCACCGGACTGGAAGCCGCCCGCGACTTTCCCGTGCGTTTGGTGGAAAGCGGGCCGGCCGGCGGCGCGCTGGCCGGTGTCCACTGGGGGCGCTTGCTTGGAGAGAGGGATGTCCTCGCCTTTGATATGGGCGGCACCACCGCCAAAGCAGCGCTCACCCGCGCCGGCGAATTGGCGATCAGCCACCAGTCGGAAGTGGCGCATGTGCATCGATTCAAACGCGGAAGCGGCTTGCCCTTGATGGTGCCGATGATTGAGATGATCGAAATTGGCGCAGGCGGCGGCAGCATCGCGCATTTGAACGCGCTCGGTTTGCCGGCGGTCGGCCCCCAGAGCGCCGGCTCCGCGCCCGGTCCGGCCTCTTACGGCCTCGGCGGGACGCAGCCGACGGTCACCGATGCTGATTTGCTGCTGGGTTATCTCAATCCGGCTTTTTTCGCAGGCGGCGATATTGAACTTGACCTGAGCGCCGCGCGCGAATCCCTGCGGGGTTTGGCGGCCGCGCTTGATCTGCCGCTGGAACGAATGGCCTGGGGCCTGCGCCAATTGGTGAACGAGAATATGGCGGCGGCGGCGCGCGTGCACGCGGCTGAACGCGGGCTCGAGATCCGCCGCTATTGCATGGTCGCCACTGGCGGCGCCGGCCCCATGCACGCCTGCGGCGTGGCGCAGGCTTTAGGCATTCGCCGCATCATCATTCCGCCATTGGCCGGCGTCGGTTCCGCCTTCGGCTTTCTCACCGCGCCCATCGCCTTTGACTTCACCCGCAGCTATGTCGGGAGATTGAGCGAGCTGAATCTCGCCGAGTTGAACCGTATTCTGGCCGATCTGGAGCGCGAAGGCCGGGGGATTGTGGAAGCGGCTGGCGTGCCGGCCGGCGACATCACGGTCGCGCTCAATATCGATATGCGTTATGTCGGCCAAGGCTATGAGGTGCGCGTGCCTTTCAAACTGGCGGCGCTCACAGCGGCGCATATCGCCGAAATACAGCGCGCCTTTGAGGCGGAATACCGCGCCTTCTATGGAAAGCTCGCGGAAGGTGTGCCAGTCGAGGCGGTGAACTGGCGCGTCCTGATCAGCGGTCCGCAACCGGAAATCGTTAGCGCCGTCCTGGACGCTGACGAATCGACAAGCGATGCGCCGGTCGGCAGCCGCCCGGCGCGTTTCGGCCCGGATGAAGCGCCGCGGGACACCCCAATCTACCGCCGCGAGCAACTCGGAAAAGCCTGGTCAGCGCCGGGTCCCTTGATCATCGAGGAAGCGGCGTCGACGACAGTAGTCAATCCGGGCTGGTCGGCGCAGGTGGCGGCAGGCGGATGCCTGCTGCTGGAAAATATAGGTTGAAGGCGATTAAAATGCTGCCATGTTCCCGCATTCGCCTGCATCCGGCTGTAGGTGCGAGCTACCGAGTCGCCCAATCGGTCACTGGTACGCTCGGCCACATCCACACGATGGCGAATTGCCTGTGCAAGTGAATCGCGCCGCATTCCCCCAACAGCCTTCTTGCCCACAATCCAGGCTATTCAAGTGTGATATAGTATGAAAACCAAAGGGCTTGCCGTTTAAGTCGCAAGCCCCTTAGAGTCGTGGGATTCCCAAACGAGTATCCCTCGTCTTCCCCTAACCCCGTCTGTCCAGAGCGGTCTAGGGGTTAGCGCCGGATCTCACCAAACACCCAACTACAAGTTATCGTATTTTGAGAACGTTTACAACTTGAACTAGATGTCGGGGTTATCTGGAATTAAGCCTTCACCAGCCAGAATCTGATTGACGCCACGCATCTCTTGTTGGATGTTTTCGAGTAATTTTGTATGCTGCTCTTGCGTGTCTTTTATGGGTTTCAGTTCAGACTGAAGGGCAGCGACTACGGCATTAGCGATGCGCCGTTCATCCGATGATAATGTGGGTTGTGGCTGCGGATCTGGATCAAAGTGTTGTGCTGCTTGGGCCATGATGATTCTCCTTTGTACCCGCCTGCGAGCCGATTTCCAAACGCCGTATAGCTGTCTTAGGCTTTGAGGCGAGCATATGATCTGTGACGGTGTCAAACGCTCTCATGTCAATTATGATCGACACAATTACTATTGTCCTATGGCCTAGTAACTAGGCCGTATTATTTTTCTATCATAACATATTGGCAATTTACCTACAAAATTTAGCCATTTGCAAAGTAAAGCGGTTAACCCTCATACCGATACGGGCAGAGAGAGGGCATGAATCCAGGAACGGACACGGTGATCGACCCCATCACGCTTGAAGTTATCTGGAGCCGTCTGATTTCGGTAGTCGATGAGCAGGCGGCCGCGCTGATTCACTCATCATTCACCACGGTCGTGCGGGAAGCCGGGGATCTGTCCGCCGGCGTCTTCGACCGGGACGGCAATATGATCGCCCAATCGGTGACCGGCACGCCCGGTCACATCAACACGATGGCGAATTGCCTGCGCAGGTTCATCGCGCCGCAATTTCCCATTGATACGCTCGAGCCGGGCGACACACTGATCACCAACGACCCCTGGGAGGCTTCCGGCCACCTCTTCGATTTGACCATCGTCTCGCCGGTGTTTTATCGGGGGCGCGGCGTGGCCTGGTTCGCCAGCACCTGCCACGCCGTCGATATCGGCGGCGCCACCATGGGTGGCGATGCCCGCTCGCTCTACGAAGAAGGGCTTGCCATCCCGCTGATGAAGCTCTTCAAGGCCGGGGCGCCCAATCAAGAACTCTTCGATATCATCCGCGCCAATGTGCGTGTGCCCGATCAAGTCATCGGCGATATCTACGCCCAGGAAGTCGGCAACCGGGTCGGCGCGCGCAAGTTCATTGAAATGTTGGAGGAATACCAGCTTCCTGATATCGAGGCGGTCTCGGCGCAGATCCTCGACCGCAGCGAAAAAGCCCTGCGCGCCGCCATACGCAATCTGCCCGACGGCGTCTATCGCAACCGGATTGCCATCGACGGCTTTGACGAGCCATTGACGGTCGCCTGCGCGCTCACGGTGGCGGGCGACGCGCTGCGCGTGGATTATGCCGGTTCTTCGCCCCAGGTCGATCGCGGCATCAATGTCGTGCTGAATTACACCCATGCCTACACGACCTATACGCTGATGGCAGCCCTGGCGCCGGGCATCCCCAACAACGAAGGCGCCTTCCGTCCCATCGAAGTCAGCGCGCCGCTCGGCTCCATCCTGAATTGCCGCCGGCCCGCGCCGGTCAGCGCCCGGCATCTCATCGGCCACTTTGTCAGTCAGCCGCTGCTGACGGCGCTGGCGGAGGTTCTGCCGGAGAATGTCATCGCCAACGGTTCGGCCGGCCTGTGGAATACGATGATGGATGGCATGGATGACGATGGGCGCGAATTCGCCTACATCTTTTTCTCCGCCGGCGGCATGGGCGCCGCCCACGATCGCGATGGCTTATCGGCCACCGCTTTTCCCAGCGGCATCACCGGCGTCCCGGTCGAAGCGATCGAGACGGCCGCGCCCTTGTTGATGCACCGCCGCGAATTGCGGCCGGATTCAGGCGGGCCCGGCCGTTTCCGCGGCGGCCTGGGGCAGGTGATGGAGATGGAGATCATCACCGGCGCGCCCGCCAATCACTCTTGCATGTATGACCGCACCGGCAACCCGGCGCTGGGTTTAATGGGCGGGCGACCCGGCGCGGCCGGCGAAGTGCGGCTCTCCAACGGCGCGCGCCCGCATCCAAAAAGCCATTATGTCCTGCGACCGGGCCAGCGCGTTACATTGGAACTGCCCGGCGGCGGCGGTTATGGCCCGCCCGACACGCGCGAACCGCAGCGCGTGCTGGAAGATCTGCGGCAGGGCTACGTGTCGGCGGCGGCGGCAATTCGGGATTACGCCGTTGTGATTGATAAAGATGCCATGATGCTGGATGAGCCGGCGACGGCGGCGCTGCGAGAGGGGCGGAAGCTGTGACAGTTGGAAAATACGACTTGATTGTGGTCGGCCTGGGCGCGATGGGCGCGGCCGCCCTCTATCAGGCGAGCAAACGCGGCGCTTCCGTCTTGGGCATCGATCGCTATGCGCCGCCGCATACGCTGGGCTCCAGCCACGGCGATACGCGCATCACCCGCAACGCCATCGGCGAGGGCGAGATCTATATGCCCTTCATTCGGCGTTCCAATGAGATTTGGCGGGAACTGGAAGCGAAGACCGGGCGCAGGCTCTTTCACAAGAGCGGCGGGCTCATCATTGCGCCGGCGACCGGCGGCGCCGGCTTTCACGTGCGCGGCGACTTCGTTGAACTCTCCGCAAGCCTGGCGGAAAAATACGGTATCGCCTATGAAATCCTCGACGCGGACGAGATCAAACGGCGCTCTCCACTGTTGCAGCCGCGCGCCACGGACCGCGCCTACCACGAACCTGGCGCCGGTGTGCTGCGCCCCGAACGCTGTATCGAAGCGCAGTTGGAACTGGCGCGTGAAGCCGGCGCGGCAATCCACACGAACGAGCGCGTCACCGGCTATGAAGCCGGGGCCGACGGCGTGACCGTGAGCACCGCCGGCGAAAGTTACCGCGCCGAAAAAGTGATACTGGCCGCCGGCGCCTGGATCGGCGATCTATTGCCCGCGGCCTATCGCGGCGGCATCCGCGTCTGCCGGCAATTGATCCACTGGTTTGAAGCGGAAGACCGCAGCGCCTTTGATCCGGCGGTATTTCCTTTTGTCATCTGGATCGGCGATTGTCTGGATGAATTTTGGTCCGTCTTTCCCGCGCCGCGCGATGGCATGGCCGGCGTCAAGCTGGTGACTGAGCAATACCACAGCAGCAGTCATCCCGATGCCGTCAGCCGCGTCGTGACCGCCGAAGAAGCGGCCGATATGTACCATCGCTTGACCCGCCCGCGCCTCGCCGGCTTGCGCGACAATCAAGTCCAGGCCGAAGTTTGCCTGTACACGCTGACAGCCGATGAGCATTTCCTCATCGATTATCATCCCGCTTCCGAGCGAGTGATCGTCACATCGCCTTGCTCCGGCCACGGTTTCAAGCACTCGGCCGCGGTCGGCGAAACGCTGGCCCAGATGGCGCTTGATGGCGGCGCCGAATTTGATATCTCGGCCTTCAATCTGGCGCGCCTAATCGACGCGCAGGCATAATATCGTAAGGCTTGTCCGGTACAGCGAATCTTACTCAGATACAACAGAAACAATACCGACACACTCGATAAAAGGGTTGTAGTGGTCCCCTCTCTAGTACTTCGGGGAGGGCTTGGGGAAGGGATAGAAATTCCATGCGATTATCAGGTAAAACAGCCGTCATCACCGGTGGCGCCAACGGCATCGGCGCCGGCTGCGCGCGCCGTCTCGCTTCAGAGGGCGCCAATGTCGTCATCGCTGATACCGATGATGACTCTGGCAATGCGCTTGCGGTTGAATTAGGCGCGGCCGCGCTTTCTGTTCGGACAGACGTCTCCCAGCGCTATGCCGTCGAATTGCTCTTTGAAGCGGCTCTTGCTGCCTTCGGCGCGGTCGATATCCTGGTCAACAACGCCGCTTTCGTGCACAAGACGGGTGTGGTCGCGCACTTTCTTGAATACAGCGAGGAAGCCTGGCAGCGCACGTTAGGCGTCAACCTCAGCGGAATGTTCTATTGTTCGCAGACGGCCGCGCGTTTGATGGCCAAGCGCGGCCGGGGCGGCGTCATCATCAACCTGAGCAGCGGCGGCGCTTCCCGCGCTCATCGCCACATGTTCGGCTACGACACCAGCAAAGGCGGCATTGAGGCGGCCACACGCGCAATGGCGCTGGATCTGGCGCCCCTGGGCATCCGCGTCAACGCCGTCGTACCGGGCAGCACCCATGTCGATCACGGCATTTCGGTCGGCGATGTGCCGATCCCGCCGACGGATGTGATTCCCTTGCCGCGGCAAGGCAGACCTGACGATATCGCCGCCGCGGTCGCCTTCCTGGCATCGGATGACGCCGCTTATATCACCGGCGCCCGCATATTCGTCGATGGCGGTATGGACGCGCAGCTGCGCAGTCCAGCGGTGGACTACGGATACGATTTCAGCGCCTGGACTGGATAGCTTTGTTCAACACAGAAGTAAACGCAAGTAAGTCGTGCAACAATCTGAAGAACGGTGTAGGGGCGATTCTGTGAATCGCCCGCCGACACAAGCGTGGATTTTTGGGCGACACACAGTGTCGCCCCTACATATTGACCTTATGCTGATTCTGCACGACTTACTTGCGTTTACAGAGAAACAGAGAGAACGCCGCGCTTGTTGGCGCTATATTACAATCTGACCGGTCTCATCGCTTCGGTAGCCGCTTTGCCCGCCCAGGTCGCTTATGAATGCCCCGTCTCGTAATGTGTCAAGCAGCGCGGCCACAGGCGCCGTCTCCAGGAATCGTCGCGGAATCGCCAGATCGAAACGTTCCCAGGTCAGGCCGATGAAATCAAGCCCCATCGCCTCGGCCGCGCTGCGCAAACCCATGCCGCAATCGCCGATGCCGTCCGCCACCGCCGCCGCCACCGCCAGATGTGTATATTCCTCATGTTCATATCCGGCGACTTCCTCAGGCGACAGCTCATGTTGCCCGAGCAAATGATCGAAGAGCAGGCGCGTGCCCGCTCCCCGCTGCCGATTGATATAGCGGGCGCCGCGAAGATCAGCGATTGATGTGATGCCCAGGGGATTGCCGTCGGGCAGAATCAGCCCCTGCTCGCGATGCGCGAAGGTCACCAGAGTCACCGCCTCATCGCGCAGGTAGCGCGACAGGTAGGGCAGGTTATAGGTCGCCGAGTCGGGGTCAAAGAGATGACAGCCGGCCAGATGCGCCTCGCCGCGCCGCAACGCGATAAGACCGCCGATTGAGCCGACATTCACCGAGACGATCCGGTTTTCCGGCGCCCGCAAACGCAGGTGGGTCGCCAGCAGATCCAGCATCGGATCGTGACTGCCCATGATCATCGCCGTCCGCCGGATACTGGCGAGCGGCTGATAAAGCGCAACCTTCAGCGCAGCGCCGCGATCCAGGCCTTCGTGAAAACGCGGAATATGCGCCAGGCCATCGGCGCGAACCAGCGATGTGATGACGCCGGCGCCGCGTTGCAGCGGCGTCGCTTGCAGGCGCCCGTCGATCTCCGCCAGCGCCACGCGCACGAAATCGTCGTCGCCAGTTGGGGAGACAATTTTGCGCGTAGAGACCGCATCGGCCGTCGCCGCGGGCGGCGTCTGCAGCCCCAGCCATTGACGAATCAGCGGCAGGACAAATAGCTCCCCCGTGAGTGCCGCGCTGACCGGATAACCGGGAATGCCGATGACAGGGATGTCCGCCGCCATGCCGATGACCACCGGATGGCCCGGGCGCACCGCGATGCCATGCGCCAGCAGCTCGCCCAGCTCGCCGATGGCCGCCGCGCTGAAATCATGCGCGCCCGCCGACGAACCCGAGAGCAGCAGGATGAGATCGGGTTCCTCCGCAATCGCGCCTTGAAGGGCGGCGCGCAGCGCCGCGAAATCGTCCGGGACAATGTCGGTCACGACGGCTTCTCCGCCAGCGGCGCGTATCTGGTTGCCGAGGATGAGGCTGTTGTATTCGGTGAGCTGGCCGCGTTTGGGCTGCTGATTGTGCGGCAACATTTCACTGCCGGTGGGCAGGATCAGCGCGCGCGGTTTCCGCCGCGCCGCCACCTCGCTGTGCCCGCAGCCGGCCAGGGCGCCGATATCGACCGGGCGCATTTGGTGATTGACTTGCAGCACCGTCTCGGTCTCGACCATGTCTTCGCCCATGAGCCGGACATATTGCCAGGGCGCGACCGAGGCATAAATCAATATCCTGTCGGCATCCGGCTGATTCACATTCTCGATCATGATTACGGCGTCCGTGTTTTCCGGCAGCGGATCCCCGGTATTGACCGGAAAAGCGTCGGCGCCAAGGCGCAGCGGCAAGGCCTGCGTCTCCCGCGCCGAGACGGTGGCGGCCGCGCGCACGGCGTAGCCATCCATCGCCGCGCAATGGAAATGGGGCGACGAGCGGCGCGCCCGAACCGGCCCGGCCGTCACTCGTCCAAGCGCCTCTTCCAGGGGGACGCTCTCGCCAGCCAAGGGGCGGGAGCGGCCGGCGCGCTCAAGCGCCGTCTGCAGTCGCGCCCGCGCCTCTTCAAGCGGTATGTCTTCGAGATAGATTTGCCGTTTTGGCATGGCAGCGCTCAAAACAGAATCACTTCGACTTCAGCGCCCGCATCGTAGCCCCCGGTGTTCAACGGAACGCTCAGCAAGCCATCGGCGCTGGCAAGCGTGAATATCAAGTTGGATTTGCCCAATATGGGCTCGGCAAGCGGCGCGCCATCGCCCTGCTCGCGCAGGCGCGCCGGCAGCCAGTCCTCGCGCCCGGTTGCGGAGGCGACCCGCTGCGCGAGGCGGGCGCGTACGCTGCGCGGCGGCTCGAGGGGCTGGCCTGCAAATCGAGCGACCAGAAAGGGCATGAATTGCAGCGCGACCAATAAAGCCGAGACCGGATTCCCGGGTAAACCGATGACCGGCTTGTTGTCGCAAACGGCGATGATGGTAGGTTTGCCCGGTTTGATCGCCAAGCCATGCAGCAATACGCCCGGCCGGCCCAGCCGGTTGATGACATCACGGGTGTAATCCCGCGCCGAGACCGAGCTCCCGGCGCTGAGCAGCAAGATGTCGCAGTCAGCCAGTCCCGCAGCCGCCCGCCGGAAGTATTCCTCCGGATTATCGGCGGCGATGCCGAGGTGAACGGGATGCGCGCCAAGCTTTTGCGCCAGCGCGCCCAAGGTATAGGCATTGATGTCCCGCACTTGACCCGGCCGCAAAGCCGACTCCGGCGGCAAGAGTTCGTCGCCGCAGCTCAAGACGCCGACCCGCGGATGACATAGCGCATCGATCGCCGCGCAGCCAGCCGCCAGCAATCCGCCGATATCCTGCGGACGCAAGCGCTGCCCGCGCGCCAGGAGCAAGGCGCCACCCTCCACATCTTCGCCCGCTTGGATCACATTTTCGTCCGGCGCGACCGCGCGCAGCACTTCAATCTCGCCTTCGGCGGTCGCCTGTGTGCGCTCAACCATCACCACCGCATCGGCGCTCTCCGGCAGCATGCCGCCGGTGTGAATCAGCAGGGCTTCTCCGCCGCCGATATCAGCCTGCGGCGCCAGCCCCATCTGGAGCTCGCCTCGGACTGACAAGAAAGCCGGCAGCGCGTCGCTTGCGCCGAAGGTGTCCCGAGCTCTTACGGCGTAGCCATCAACAGCGCTCTTGCGAAAGGCCGGGATCTGTTCCGGAGAGTGGATGTCCGATGCCAGAATGCGCTCCAGCGCCTCGGCTGTCGCAATCGTCTCGCGGGCCGGCTGCGGCTGCCATTGCGCCTCTAGCAGACGCAGCGCGTCCGCGACCGGTATGACCTGAAAAAATTCGGGCGAGGGCATCTGGCATCGGCCTGATCCGGGACAGATATGGCGAGATTTTACCACAGCCGCTCGCGAGGCGAGCCCGGGCGGTCGGGAACCCCAGGGCAATTGCATCAAAATCATAATGAGCCGTTCGCCACGAAAATTGTGAAGATGTAGGGGCGTTTCGCTGAAACGCCCACAATTTGCAGGCCAATTCAACGGGCGTCTCACGAGACGCCCCTACATCTTTTCATGGCCATCGGCGGATAATGTTTAGATGCGATTGCTCTGGGCTTTAGCGGTCACGAAAAACTGGACAACAGCGGACGCCGGGCCATTAAGCGCTCAAGCCTAGTCGCCAGCCCTGGGTGTAAAGCCGCATGCCGCCCTGGCGCACATAACCGATCACACAGATCCCCCAAGCCTCCGCCAGTTCCACTGTGATGCTGGTTGGCGCTGTGCGGCTGGCCACGATTGGCACGCGCATCCGCCGCGCCTTGCCCAGCATCTCCGAGCTGATGCGCCCGCTCGTCAGCAGAATCCGGTCGCGCGTTTCGATGCCGGCAAGCAGGGCCTGGCCCGCCACCTTGTCCACGGCGTTGTGCCGGCCGACATCTTCCGCGCTCGCCTGCAAGCCCGTCTCGTCCCCCAGCACCGCCGTATGCACGCCGCGCACGGCATTGTAGAGCCGCGCCGCCCCCTGCAGCTGACGCATCAGACGCAAGATAAGCGCGGGAGAAGCCACGCGATCGGATTCCAGCGCCGGAAACTCGCGCGAGAGTTCCTGCCCGGTCATGCCGCCGCCACAGCCCGTCGTCAAGATCATGCGCCGCGGCAAAGCTACCTCGCTGCGGGTCAAGATAACATCGGCGACGCTCTTGGTCTGGTTTAGTTGCAGCAGCGCGATTTCATCGCTGCTGTCAATAATCTCTTCGTTGAAGAGGTAGCCGACCGTCAGCGCTTCCAATTGAAGCGGGCTGCACATCATGGTCGCCAGCGACTCGCCGTTGACATAAATCGACAGCAGGCCTTCGTCAATGACGCCGCCTTCGACCAGGCGCACGGCATCGCCTTCAATGACATGATAGGCGAAGGGCAAGGCGCCTGCCGGCTTTTCGCTCAGGTCATGCGCCATCCGCGTTTCCACCGCTCCGTTTGCCGCGCCGGCGGGTGCTGCGGCGCAGCTCGTCTTCATCCCACCCCTGTTCCATGCCCCATTCCACCTTGGGCTTGAGCGCGCCAGTCGGGCAGACGCCCACGCATTGCCCGCAGAAGACACAGGGCGAGTCGGTAATGCCGATGTCGAAGGCGGTGGCCACCGATGTCTCATGCCCGCGGTTCTTCAGCGTCAGCGCGAAGGTGAATTGCGCGTCTTCGGCGCAGACCTGCACACAGCGCCAGCAGAGCACGCACTGTTCGTAATCGCGCACGTAGAAGGGGTTGTCATCGATGACTTCGGCTTCGCGCAAGCGGGCGCCGGGGAAGCGGGCTTGATTGGCCTCGTACTCCGCCATCATCTGTTGAATCTCGGGCGCTTGATCAAGGTTGACCGAGGCGTTCAGCATCTCCAGGATGGTGCGCCGGCTGCGCTCGACCCGTTCGTTGCGCGTTTCCACCTTGGCGTCCGCCTGGCATTCGGCCACGCAAGCCGGCTGCAAGACGCGCCCGTCGTCGACATCGACGACGCAGATGCGGCAGAGGCCGTTGGGCGAGGTGGCTTCGTGGTAGCAGATGACCGGGATGTCGACGCCGGCCTGCTCGGCGGCGTCGAGCAGGGTCGCGCCTTTGGGGGCGGAGACTTCGCGCCCGTCGATCGTGAGGTTGATTCGGTCATCCGTCATAGCTCGCGCCTTTTTTCTGGTTGCACACGCGGCAGAGGACTTGGCCATTCCAAGTTTTGGTCTCCCCACCTTTGATCCAAGGGATAATATGGTCGGCTTCGAATTCGGACCATGGGACATTGCACTCGCGTTCGGGTTTGCACTCTTCAAGGCACATTTGGCATTGCCCTCGGTCGCGCAGGTAAATCTCTATTCTCTGAGATTCAGTGAATGCACGTTGTTCGTCTTTCTCAATAAAAATAATATTTTGTTGATCCAGCGCGAACTTAAAGAATTCGTGACGGATAATGCGGTCTCTTTCTGCCACAGCGGAGTAATTCTGTTGGCGGCTCTCGACAAAATTACGCGCGTTTTCGTCGTCTGGATGAAATGGGGAGATTCGACGGAAGAATTCATAAGTAAATTCACGGAAACATTTGCGCATTTCATCCGAGTAAACATAATGATTTTGCAAATGTCTCAAATGTCTCAGTAGAAGATAGCACGAGAATATGAAGTATCGGGTCTTGGCATAAAATATTGGAACGTCACCACCATTGGCTTCAACGCGTGAATCATTCAGATACACTTCATGTAGCTTATTCAAAGTTTTTAGGACGGCTTTGGCTTCCTTCTCGTTTTCGTAAGTAAAATTGCCAATCCCGCCATCCGGAGTTTCAGTTTCTCGGATGAGTAAGTCGATATTCCAATTCTGAATGGACGCCGGTCCTCCAGCACGTTCCAACAAAAGGAAACGCGCCAACAGTTCCAAATGTTCCATTCTATTGTTAGACCCCTGGTATGACTGAATTAGGAATGGACTCTTGTTCGGGTTGGGATTTATGTCAGTGTAGGATTCAAAGTCGAAATCGTAATCGTTTGCGTACTTCACAAGAAAATTGCGCGCTAGGCTGGTTAGGCGTGCGTGCGCTTTCTCAATGTGGGTGAGATCTTCACCTTGTTGAAGACGCCAGAAGATGTCCGAGGCGATCTTCAAATGCCGGTGCTCTTTTGGGTCCTGTATGTTCTTTATGATCTCTGCGTTGAGATACAGTTCCTCATCAACGAACTCACGGATATCAACATGAAGTTCTTGAAAACTCTTGCCAGGTAGACGGATATCAACATCGTGCAACGACTTCGGCAGCCTCAACTTGTTGTTGTAAAACTCTTGCACAGTGCTAATACGTTGTTGCCCATCTATGACTTCTCTCCTGGAGTCCTGTTTGTCTAACCTGACTTCGCGCAGCACAATGCTAGGTATGTAATATCGCCGAAATAAACTATCCAGAAACACTTGTTTCTTTCCCGAATCCCATACCGTTTTCCGCTGATATGGAGGACGAACGATGTATCGTTCCTTGAAAGCGTGAAAATGTCGAATGTTTATTGCTTTCGTCTCGATGTGATATTCTGGCTCTGGATTAAACGCCATTCCCATTCACCTTCTCATTCCACTTCAAACAGCTCCGGAAACTTCTCAATCGCGCTCATGACGGCGATGCCAGCCGTATGCCCCAAGCCGCAGATCGACGCTTCCGTCATCGTCATGCCCACATCCAGCAGCCGCTCTTTATCGCCCGCTTGTGGCGCGTCCAGGCGCTCTAGAATCTCCACCTGCCGCTGCGTGCCCAGTTGACAGGGGAAGCATTTGCCGCAGCTCTCGTGCTGGAAAAAGCGCCCCAGCCGCTTCAGCATGTCGCGCAGATCGGTCGTCTCGTTGAAAACCATGATCGCGCCCGAACCAAAGGTGCTGCCCGCTTCGCGCAAGTCCTCGAAGGTCAGCGGCACATCAATTTCATCAGGCAGCAAAAATGTGCCGGCCGCGCCGCCCATCAAAACCGCCCGCAATTCGCCGCTGACACCGCCGCAGACTTCATCCAGGAAGTAGCGCAGTGTGATGCCCGGTTCGATCTCGTAGACGCCCGGCTGACCAACATGGCCGCTGACCGAAACCAGCTTGGGCCCAGCGCTGCCCTCGGTGCCGATGCTCTTGAACCAGTCGGATCCACGCTTGATGATTAAGGGCGCGGCGCAAAGCGTTTCGACATTGTTGGCCGCCGTCGGTTTGCCGAAGAGACCGAATGTGGTGGGGTAGGGCGGTTTCATGCGCGGGAAGCCGCGCTTGCCTTCGATCGCCTCGAAGAGCGCCGTCTCTTCACCGCAGATATAAGCGCCCGCCCCGCGTCGAATCTCGATGTCCAGCGAGAAGCCGCTGCCCATGACGCATTCGCCCAGCAATCCCCCCGCCTCAGCGTCTTTAATCGCAGCCGCCAGAATCGCCATCGCCTGCGGATATTCGCCGCGGATGAAGATATAGGCTTTGCCGGCGCCGACCGCGTAAGCCGCCAGCGCTATGCCTTCCAGCAGCAGATGCGGCCGCTGTTCCATCAGCGCCCGATCTTTGAATGTGCCCGGCTCGCTCTCATCGGCGTTGCAGACGACGTATTTGGGATCCCCGGCGTCGGCTCGCGTGAACTTCCACTTGAGGCCGGTCGGGAAAGCGGCGCCACCGCGCCCGATTAAGCCCGATGCTTCAATTTGGGCAATCACCGCATCCGGCGTCATCTCTTCGATGGCGCGGCGCAGCGCCGCGTAGTCGCCGTAGGCGTCCAATGTCTCCGGCGCCGAAGCGAGCGCCCCGTCCAACATCACCGACTTCTCATCGCCGGCCGGCATGAAGTATTGACCATCCCACTCGCCCAGGAGCGAATCGACCGTCACATTTGGCAGCGCTATATCGGGCTCGCCGCGCGCGCTCACGAGCGCGGCCGGCGCAAAATCGCACATGCCCAGGCAAGGCGAGTGTTCCACCGTGTATTCGCCGTCGGCGCTCGTCCGGTCGGGCGTAATATTCAGCTGCGCGCAGACGCCCTGCAGAACCTGGTCGGCGTCGGCCAGCGCGCAGGTCGGGTCGGTGCAGACGCGGATGATGCGCCGCCCGGTCGCCTCTTCGTGAAAAAGGGTGTAGAAGCCGATGACCCCATAAATGTCCGCTTCCGGCACGCGCAAACTGTGGGAAATCCGATGCACATGCTCGGGGCTGATCTGGCCGTACGCCCTCTGCACATCCCATAGCGCGGGCAGCAGCGCCTCGCGGCCGCGCCCGTGGTAAGCTTCCAAAATCGCATCGATGTCAGATCGCTGGCTCATATACACATTGTAGCAGATAGGCGGCACTGATTTCTGCCGCGGGCGCCGCGGAAGAGAGCGAAGGCCGTTCGGCCTTCTGAGTTCGGTCGTATGGGTCCTGTCGGCGGCTTGTGCTATCGCAGCGGGGTCAGGCGCGAATTTGGAGAGGGCTCAGCCCGGATTGGCGCCCGGGCCGGTCTTCGATTGGCTCTGCAAATGTCGTCGCGCCTGCTCCAGCTCATCGGGCGTATTCAGGTTGGCGAAGCAGCGCCCTTCGCGGTCGAATGCGGCATAATCCGCTTCGTCGAGGTAAGTCACGCGCATGCGGCCATAGAAGCGGATGATCTTCAGCCGGTCGGCTGCCAACTGCTCGGCGATCGGCTGGAGGCAGGTTTTCTGATAAATGGCGTGCAAGCCCTGCGGATAGCCATCCACGCGCGGCGCGATAATGTCAACTGAATCGTCAATTCGGGCGACCAAGAATCGCAAGAAATCGGCGTTGATGAAAGGCATATCGCATGCCAGCGTCAATACATGCGGAGATTTCGCCCGCAGCAGAGCGGTATATATGCCGCCGAGCGAGCCCTTGTCCGGCAGCGCGTCGCTGAAAATAGGCAGCCCGAGATGTCGATAGGCAGCCGGCTGGTTGCTGATGAGGATCGTCTCGCTTTGGCCGAGTTCCGCGCTGCGGTCGATGACATGTTTGATGAGGGATTTTCCGCCGAGATCGACGAAAGCTTTGTCCCGCCCCATGCGCCGGCTCTGGCCGCCGGCGATGATGGCCACCGAAAAGTAGGCTCTCGGAGTTTTCATTGCCTACGTCGTCGCATCTTGGGCCGGCAGGACAGCTTCCAATTCAGAAATCAACGGAGGCAAGTCTTCTTCGACTGTTTTCCAGAGTATGTCGAGGTCTAACTTGAAGTAGGCATGCACCAGCCACTGTCGCATACCCATGATTTTCTTCCATTCGATATGAGGGTGTGCAGCTTGAAAATCGACCGTAATGTTGCAGGCGGCTTCACAAACCATTTCGACTGCTCGGGTCAAAGCATATTGAAATTGTTCATCTGTATCTAAATCGTGCCTGGACTTTCCTTTGACAAACTTTCGCGCGACTCTAGCCTCATCATACATGTGCTGCAGACGAAGCTGATCATTCGCCGGCGTCTTTTGCATAGATTATCTCGGCGCTATCCAATACCGCTTGTCGGATGTAGGGACTTAAGGAATTTGGTGTCGCCAAATCCACCTCGCGTCCGACAATGTCCATTAGGTCCAACCTGTGTCCCGACATTGCAAATAGGCCAACGGACGCATCGGGCATGTATTCAACTAGCAAATCAATATCGCTCTCCGGCGTTAATTCGTTTCGCGCAGCCGATCCAAACACAGACAGGCGCTGAATCGGTTGAGTAGCGCAGTATTCGCGGATTTTGTCTTGTGGAAGATCGACGCAATCAAACTCGCTCATAGCGTTTTCGCCTCCCTCTAGACCAATCATATCATGCCTAAGCGCAATTTCCAAAGTATTGGAATCTTGCAGCAGGGCAATCGCATCAAAATCATAATGAGCGGTTCGCTACGAAAATTGCGAAAGTGTAGGGGCGTCTCGTGAGACGCCCGTTGAAAATGGCCTGCAAATTGCGGGCGTTTCAGCGAAACGCCCCTACAGATTACGAAATGTGAGGCGAAATTGTCATTTGTCAGCGCAATTTCAATTTGATGCGATTGCCCTGAATCTTGCAGTAAGCGTGCTCAGATAAAGAGTGTCTGACTATCAATGCAAACCTGCATTTAAGTTCAACATTGGCCGTCATGTGTCTACTGCAGACAGTCTTCACCGCTAATTGAAATTATAAATGAGCCTCGAGTCGTCCAGCGCGTCGTCGCGGATGTGGGGGCGCAAACCTTTCGGTGTGACCAGATCCACTTTGCGTCCGACAATGTCTTGTAAGTCCATTAGATGCCCGCCCATGTCAAAAAGACCAACACTCGCATCGGGCAAATATTCGACCAGCAAATCAATGTCGCTCTCCGGCGTCAATTCATTCCACGCAGCCGAGCCAAACACGGACAGGCGCTGAATCGGTTGCGTAGCGCAATATTCGCGGATTCTGTCTTGTGGTAGTTTGAACTGCATAAGCTCGCCCATTACATGACTCCCTATGTCTCCATGTTATCACGTCGCGGCTGCAGACAGAAAGAATAATCGTCAAAGTATATCAGGCCTGGGTTAGATTCCTGCGGCCTCCTGCAGGTGAGCTTGGCGACGGCATCGGTCACGACTCATCAGCCTCAAGAATGAGCTCCAAATCGGCCACAAGCGCCGGTACATGCGCCGTTGCAGTCTTCCAGATCACGTCAAGGTCTATTGCATAATAGACATGTACCAGTCGATGACGCATGCCGATTATATCTGGCCATGGCACCGTCCTATAGCGGCTTCTAGTCTCTGTCGTGACGTTGTTCGCAGCTTCGCCGATGATTTGCAGAGTCCTCACCAGTGCAAGTTGAAGCATCCGGTTTCGGTTGAGCGAATAGCGTGATTCGATCTTGGTTAGGCCTTGAGTAATCTGCGCCCATTCCAGCATATGTCGCAGACGAATCGGATCATTCTCGCGCGTCTTGGGCAAAAACAAGGCAAGCCTCTTCGAGGATCTGCTGCTTTGTGGTTTTTTCAAGCTCGTTTGCTGTCCTCAAGTCAATCGCGCCACCGACGATCTTGGCCAATTCGCGTTCCTGCCGCGCCATATCAATATACGAAATACCCTCATCGGGAAGATATTCCACCAGAAGTCCAAGGTCGGCATTTGGTCTGACCCAGTCCGCGAAGGCAGCGCCCAGCAGCGACAATCTAGCGATTGGCTGTGTCTCGCAGTATGTGCGTATCTTCTCCAGGGGCAGGGTAAGTTCTCTTACTTCACTCATATCCAATCACCCTAATTGCCTACTATCATGATTGATACATGCTTTTGCAAATGTAGAGGAAATTGCGAAAAAATCAACTGTCTTCAGCGCGGATACGTCTGGCTCAATGCACATAGCGCGTCGGATCTTTGATTGCCCCCTGCTCTTCCAATACGGTCGCCGCCCGCTCCAGCTTCTCCAGCTTGACCGCCGCCATCTTGAAATCGGGGATTTTCGCCCGCGGATCAATCTTGTCCAGCGTTAGCAGATTCGCGGCCGCCTCGACGAAGTGGAAGGGCAAGAAGAGCGTGCCGGCCGGCGAGCGTCCGGTCACCATCACTTGAGTTTCGACTGAGCCCCGCCGCGATGTGATCCGCAGCCAATCGCCCGAAACCACCTGCAGCGCGCCGGCATCGGCCGGGTGCATCTCCACGATCGGCGCCGGAAAGGCCTCTTCCAGCCGCGAACTGCGCGTCATCGTTCCGCCGTGCCAGTGGAAGAGCACGCGCCCGGTTGTCAAATGATAAGGATAATCCTCATCCGGCAGTTCACTGTCGCTGCCGTATTCCAACTCCCAGAATTTGCCCTTGCCACGCGGGAAGTCGTCTTCAAAGAGGTAGGGCGTGCCCGGATGATCGGACGCGGGGCAAGGCCAATGCACGCCGCCTTCTTCCTCCAGCCTTGCGTAGGTGATCCCGTGGAAATCGGGCGTGAGAGCGCGCATTTCTTCCCAGATCGCTTCGGCATTTTGATAGTCGAAGCCAGCGCTCGCCGTGACGGCTAGCTGCGCTTCCATGCGCTTCGCCAAGGCGCAGACGATCTGCCAATCCGGCAGCGATTGACCCACCGCCGGCAGCGCCTGCCGCACCCGCTGCACACGGCGATCGCTATTGGTGAAGGTGCCTTCCTTTTCCGCGAAACTCGCCGAAGGCAAGATCACATCCGCCATTTCGCCCGTCTCGTTCATGAAGATGTCAATGCAGACCAGCAGATCGAGCGCTTCAAGCGCGTGCTGCGCATGGGACAGGTTCGGCTCGCTCATCATCGGGTTCTCGCCCATGACGATCATGGCTTTGATTCGCCCCGTCAGCGCGCCATCAACCATCTCGGTGACGGTCAATCCCGGCTGTGGATTCAGGTTTGTGTTCCAGGTGGCTTCGAATTTGCCGCGAATGTCCGGGTCAGCCACGGATTGATAAGCAGTGAACACATTGGGCAAGCCACCGCTGTCGGAGCAGCCTTGCACGTTATTCTGTCCGCGCAAGGGATTGAGGCCGGTACCGGGTTTTCCCGCATGCCCGCACATCAGCGCCAGGTTGGTGAGCGACAGCGCGTTATCCGTGCCGTGTGTGCTTTGGCTGATGCCCATGCCCCAGTAGAAGGCCGCGCGTTCGGCGGTGGCGTACATCCTCGCCGCTTGGCGAATGTCGTCGGCTGGCACGCCGCTGATTTCTTCTGCCCACTCCGGCGTACAATGCTCCAGCGATTCGATATAATCCTCGAAGCCTTCCGTGCGCGCCTCGATAAATTCCGGATTGAAGAGATTTTCCCGCACGATCACATGCGCCATCGCCTGGAATACCGCGACATCGGTGCCCGGCTTCTGCCGCAGCCAGAGCGTTGCGAAATCGGTCAATTCGATTTGCCGCGGGTCGATCACGATCAGTTTGGCGCCATTCTTGCGCACCGCCTTCTTCAAGAACAAACTAATGACAGGATGGGTCTCGGTGGTGTTGCTTCCGGTGACAATGAAGGTATCGAGCTCTTCCATCTCGCCGATGCTGTTGCTCATCGCGCTGGAGCCGATCGCCAATTGCAAACCGGTGACGCTGCCGGCATGGCAGAGCCGCGCGCAGTGATCGACATTGTTGGTTTGCATCACCGCGCGCACCCATTTTTGAAAGACGTAATTGTCTTCGTTGGTCGCTTTGGCGCAGGCATAGGTGGCGATGCTGTCGCCGCCATGTTCCCGCACAATCGCCGTCAGCCGCTCGCTGACATAATCGAGGGCCTCGTCCCAGGTCGCCTCGCGGAAATTCCCGCGCGCGCCAGCGCGGATCAGCGGCGTCTTCAAGCGGCGGGGATGCGTGGCGAAATCCAGGCCGAAGCGTCCCTTGACGCAGAGATTGCCGTAATTCGGCGCGCTGTCGAAGGGCGCCTCGACGCGGTAAATTCGGTCGCCTTTGATGCGCAGATCCATCTGACAGCCGACGCCGCAATAGGGGCAGGTCGTGCGAACGCTGCTGTCGGGACGCAGTCTATTCATAAGCCACCTCCTTAACACCGATTATAATCGCAGCGGCAGCTATGTACCAAACCCTGGCAGGCGCAGGGCAATTGCATCAAAATCATAATGAGCCGTTCGCCACGAAAATTGTGAAAATGTAGGGGCGTCTCGTGAGACGCCCGTTGAAAATGGCTTGCAGATTGCGGGCGTTTCAGCGAAACGCCCCTACAGATTACGAAATGT
>JAJDUC010000080.1 GCA_022826865.1 Anaerolineae bacterium | reverse complement strand
CATCTGGATGTTCGTCACCTCGATCAAGCCGGATACTGAGGTCTTCAGCTATCCGCCCACCTGGTGGCCCGACGAGCCGACGCTTGAATTCTACACCCGGCTCTTCGATTCATTCCCCATGATGCAGTGGTTCCGCAACAGCCTCATCGTGGCGACAATCACCACCTTGCTGACCCTGGCCACCAATATCCTGGCCGCTTATCCGCTGGCGCGGATGCGATTCCGCGGCCGCAAGATCCTTCTGCTCATCATCCTTTCGACTTTTCTTTTGCCGGGCGAAATTCTGCTGGTGCCGCTCTTCCTGGGCATGATCAAGTTCAAGCTGGCCAACACCTATTTCAGCATCGCCGTGCCGGCGGCGGCCAACGCTTTTGGCGTCTTCCTTATGACGCAATTCTTCCTGACTATCCCGGTCGAACTCGAGGAAGCCGGGCGATTGGATGGCTGCAGCCGCTTCGGTCTGCTCTGGCGCATCTTCATCCCGCTGAGCAAACCGGTCATCGCCACTGTCGCCATCTTCACCTTCGTCCGCAGTTGGAACGATTTCTTCTGGCCCCTTATCATCAGCAACACAGACGCCACCCGCACCGTGCCGGTGGGCTTGGCGATTTTCGTCGGGCGCGGGCTTTCGATGCGCTTCGGCGTCATCATGGCCTCGGCGGCCGCCGCCACCATACCGGCCGTGATCTTCTTCCTGCTGCTGCAGCGCTACTTTGTGCGCGGCATCTCCACGACAGGCCTGCAGGGCTAATATCTTGCCGCAGGGACACAGAAGTAGAACAAAGTAAGTAATGCGAAAAAGGGCGATGCTAATCTGATTCGAGATCTGTAGGGGCGAGACTTGTCTCGCCCACTATGTCGCCATTGTACGTGTGGGTGACTCAAGAGTCGCGCCTACGACGTTCCTTCATTTTGTTGCATGATTTACTTGGTGTTACTGAGATAGACAGGCAAGGCTAAATGCCTATGGCGGCCATCGTTGAGAAATTGAACTTCCATGGCTGGGACGGCGTTCGCCTTGGCAATGGCATTATCGACGCCGTCTGCGTCCCGGAAATCGGCGGGCGCTTGATGCAGTTCAGCCTGGGTCCGCACGATTACCTCTTTATGAATCCGGAGTTGCTTGGCAAACGCTTCAGCTTTGAAGAGCTCTCCGGCGATGGCGAACTCATCAACTGGAAGAACTTCGGCGGCGCCAAGACCTGGCCCGCGCCTCAAGGCTGGGATGGCGAAGGCCAGTGGCCCGGTCCGCCCGATCCTGTTCTCGATTCCGGGCGCTACGACTTCGAAACGAACGCGAACAAGACGAGCGCTTCGCTGCTGATGACCAGCCCGCCTGATGAGCGTTCCGGCCTGCGCATTCGCCGCCTCATCAGTCTTGGAGCGTCAAGCTCGCGATTGCAGCTCGACTTGGCCTTCGAAAATATCTCGAAGCGCAGGATACGCTGGTCGATTTGGGATGTGGCGCAGATGCTTTGCAGCACGGTCGACGGTCAGCTGAACGACGACTGCTGGCTCTACATCCCGACGGACTCCGAGCGCGAGCGACCCTATGACATCATGTTCGGCGATGACAATCCGCAGTATCAGCTGGATCCGGCTAGCGGATTACTCTCTGTGCAGTATCAGGGCATCGTCGGCAAGATCGGCGCGCACAGCGCGGCCGGCTGGATCGCCTTCGCCGACAGGCGAAGCGGCTTCGCCCTCTGCATGCAATTTCCCTACCATGCCGATGCCGAATATCCCGATAATGGTGCCACGGTGGAATGCTGGACGGAAGCGCCCGGCGCGCCCTCGCCGATTCCCATTCGCTCGCCGGGGCACATTTTGGAAGCGGAAGTTCTCAGCCCGCTTCATACGTTGCCTCCGGCCAAGGTCGCGAGCCAGCGCCTGACCTGGTCGGCGGCATATTGCCCGGCGCCGATTGTAAATGTCACCGATATCGGCTGTGTGCATCAGCCGCTGTCGGTCGATATTCGCGATGGCTGGGCGCGAGTCCGCGGTGTTTTCGGCTGTTTCTTGACCGGGCGCGCCGCGCTGGAATGTCTTGACGAAGCGGGAGTGGTCACGAGCCTGACCGCCCTGGGGCCGGTATCGCCGCTGCGCTCTTTGCATCTTGACGCGGTCGCGCCGCTCAACGCGGCGGCAAGACTCGCGCGCCTGAAAATCCTGAATGCCGACGGTTCCTACACCGGCACACTTGCCAGCGCCGTGCTGTAACTCGTGAGACGTTGCAGGGGCGACGCTTATGTCGCCCACAATCGACCTGCAGACCACAAAGGAATCTAAGCCATGACCCAACAGTGGACACCCGAAAAAGCCAACGGCTGGTACGACTCGATTGATCCCATCCGCGGCTGCAATTATTTGCCGCGCAGCGCCGTCAACTCGACCGAGATGTGGCAGGCTGAATCCTTCGACCCCGATACCATCGCTGAGGAGTTGTCCTGGGCGAGGACGGCCGGCTTCAACGCCGCGCGCGTTTTCCATCAGTACCTCGTCTGGAAGAGCGATCCGGACGGCTTGAAAAGCCGAATCGACCAATTCCTGGATATCGCCGGGGCGAACGGTATCAAGGCGATGTTCATCTTGTTCGATGATTGCGCCTTCGCCGGCAAAGAGCCCTACCTGGGAAAGCAAGACGATCCCGTTCCATACACGCATAACAGCGGCTGGACGCCCAGCCCGGGTTTGAAGCGGGTAGTCGATCGCGCCGTTTGGCCCGAACTCAAAGACTATGTCATTGATATCGTCGGCAGCTTCGCCGATGATGAACGGGTGCAGATCTGGGATTTGTACAACGAGCCGGGCAATAGCGAATTGGGCGAGAGCAGCCTGCCGCTGGTGGAAGCGGCCTTCGCCTGGGCGCGCGAAGCGGGCGCGCGGCAGCCGCTGACAACCTCCATCTTTCGCCTGCACGACGAATACGCGATGGAAGAACGCATCTTGGAATTGTCGGATGTCACATCCTTTCACCATTACGGCGACACCGGCGTCGAAGCGGTCATTCAACGCTGTCAGGCGTATGGGCGCCCCGTGCTCTGCACGGAATGGCTGCGGCGGGTGGTTGGCCAGACCGTGCAACTGATCCTGCCCGTTTTCGCTCGCGAGCGCATCGGCTGGTACAACTGGGGCTTGGTCGCCGGACGGACGCAGACCTATCTCGACTGGCGCCGCGAATTGAATAGTCTCGACAGCAAGACCTGGCAGCATGACATTTTCCACGCCGACGGCGAGCCCTATGACGCCGAAGAGATTGAGTTGATCCGCTCCTTTTCATTTGCGGATCAGGGCGGCGCCGGCACTTGAGCTTTCAGTCGCGGGGCGCCCCGGCCCAGCGCCCGGGGATGGTCACAAGTTCGCGTTCAACCTCCTGGAAGGCGCTCATATCGGCCTGCTGGAAGATGTAAGCGCCAGCGCGGCTGCCCATGCCGATGTGCTTGCCGTCTTTGTCCAGGGCGATCAGGTTCATGCCGCCGATGTAATCGCCGCCCAGGTCGCGCAGGTCCAGCATGGCTTGGCGCGCGGCCTGCTCCAGCGACATGCCCATTTTCAGGTAGAGCAGGACGCTGCGGGCGCTGCCGGCGCGGATCGCCATCTCGCCCATCCCGGTGCAGGCGCAGGCGCCGTAGCGATTATCGGCGTAGTTGCCGGCGCCGATGATGGGGCTGTCGCCGATGCGGCCCGGGTATTTCCAGGCCCAGCCGCTCGTGCTAACGCCGCTGGCGATGTCACCGGCGCTGTCTATGGCGATGAAGTTGACCGTGCCCGCCACCCGCTCCGGATCGGTCGCCAGTTGGACCCAATCGCGCAGAGGCGCCTCGTCCGGGATTGCGGACAAGTCCTCGCGCGATGCGCTGGCCGCCAGTCGTTTCCGCCAGATCTCGCGTATCTCATCCGTCAGCATCCTGTCCCGGGCTTCAGCGCCGATCTCGCGGGCGAAGCGCTCAGCGCCTTCAGCCGCCAGCAGCACATGCGGCAGCTTCCGGTCCATGACCTGACGCGCTACCGAGATGGCATAGGGGAAGCCGCGCATGAGAGCGACCGCGCCCGAATTCAGCGTCCGGCCGTCCATGATGCTGGCGTCCAATTCCAGTTCTCCCAGAATGTTTGGGTAACCGTTGTAACCGACGGTATGATCGTCTGGGTCCGCCTCGACCGCGCGGATGCCGATCTCTACCGCGTCCAGGGCGCTGCCGCCGTTTTTCAGCGACTGCATGGCCGCGTCAATGCCGATGACGCCGTTGTGGCTGGCGATGATGATCATGCTGCCTTCCTTGTGCGACAGATAAGGACACTTGCGACCCTATTCTAGCCCATCAGCGCCTGAAGCCGCTGGCGCCTGCGCCAAATTGCGGCCGCAGGTTGCGCCCCCTCTCCAAAGCATTCAAGGGACGGGGGGCAGATTTGATCGTCATGCAGTCAGTGCCGGACAAGCCTTGAAAGGGCGACCCTTGGGTCGCCCGCATTATGCGCTGACGGCGCAGCGCAGCGTATCGCCTTTCTTGAGGGTTTGCGTGTTTTCAAATTGCAGCGCGCCCAGGCCGCTCAAGTTGAACTCGTCGAATTGGATCTCGCCGCAGAGGACCTCAAACTCGACCGCGCAGCCGCTGCCGTTGGGCTGGAGCCGGCAGACGCCCCAGGCATAACCGCTCGACCAGAAGTGCCGTCGGCTTTCCGTCGGCGCCGCAAAGCCGACCCGCTTGTCGACGGCCGAGTACTCGAAGCCCGTCAATGCCAGGATAGCCGCCCAACTCGCCATGGCGCGGGCATAATGATGACCGCATTCGGCTTCGTCAAAGGGGTTGCGTTTCAGGCCGTCGTAGCGGTCGCGGATGGCGCCGATGCACTTGAGCCCGTTGTCGATGTCGCCTTCGTAGAGCATGCCGATGGCGGCGGTGTATTCGAAACCGGTCATCACCTCGTTGTAATAGGGGAAGGGGCGCTCGGGCCGGTTGCCGCGCGGATAGGTCGCCATCAGCAAAGCCGATTCGTCATTGAGCACGTAGGAGCGCATGTGATTGAAATGCCCGAACATATTCTCCTTGAAGTTGAAACGCATGATGCTGTTCAGCGTCTGCTTGACCTGGGCTTCGTCCAGCAGGTAACCCAAACCGCAGACATGCGCGAGAAACTGACCGACCAGTTGGTCTACCAGGCAGCCCGCGCCCAATTGCATCTCCGGCTGGCTGGGGTCGGCCGCGCCCATTGTGCTCATCAACATGCCGAATACGGCGTCTTTGCCGCTGGCCGGCCGAATCTCGTGTTCGTAGTAATCGCCGTTGAAGAGATTGGCGTCGATCCAGGCGCTGCCTTGGGCATAGAGCCGCCGGCATTCCTCGGCAAAGTCGCTCTCGCCCAGGCGCCGCGCCATCTCTTCCATCGCGCGCAGGGCGCCCAGATACCAGATGCCCATCTGCGGGTTTGGGCCGTAATATTCGACATCCATGGTGTTGTGCTGGCAGCCCTCCATCACGCCGTCGCGATCGGCGTCCCAGCCGCCCGGCAGCCAGCAGAACTCCAGGGCCCGGCGCGCGTTGGCCCACAACTTGCGCAGCGCCTCGCTATCGCCGGAGAGCCGCCAGTCGCGGTAGAGCTTCATGATGCAGCCCATCTGTCCATCCGCCGCCGCCAGCGACCAGGATCTTGCGTGCTCAAGCGGCAAATCCACGCGGAAGCTCATCCCGCCGTCTTTGCGCGCGGCGTAGTTGAATTCGACCTCGCGCATGCCAAAAGCCAATTCGCCAAACAAGAAAGCGGTCGCCTGCTCGTAATTCCAGACATGCGTGCAGGACCCAAAGCAGCAGCCGGCGTCGTCATCACAGCCCTCCCAGCCGAATATGAAACCGTCCGGCGTGCGGAAGACCGTTTGCGAGCGCAAGGTACTGAGATTGAAGAGGGCGGCTTCCTTGACCACAGCCGGCAAGTCGCTCTCGCTGACGCCGTTTACGAAAGCGCGTGTTTCCCCTTCCAGCCAATCCAGGTTGCGCGCCGTATAGGCGGCCGCTTCCCAGGCATCGGCATATTGCGTCGTGTAATAATTGCCGATGCGCGTGCCGGATTGGATCGGGCTCTGCGGGTGATTCACGCCGGCTTCTTTCCAAGTTGTTCGGTTGGGAAAGTGCCAGCTGAGGAAGAAAACCACCGCGACCGATTCATTTGCGGGAACGGTCAAGGATACGGCGAGTGAACCGGTCGGATTGTCGACCCGGTCGCGATCGCGTGCTTCCAGCCGGCCGTCCTCGCTAAAGTCGTCCCAAAAGTCGAGCAGGGAATCGCCCCAGCTGTAATTTGCCCAGGCTGTCCGGTGGGTGATACCCCCCTCAGTCCCCCCATCAGGATGGAGGGAAGACACGCTGCCGCCAGCCTCCCCCTGTCTTGACGGGGGGACTGAGGGGGGTAAAGGTGTCGCCAGAGCGAGCGTGCCCCATTGGACGGCGTCTTCCTGCACGCCTCCAGATTGCATGAACAAGCCTGCCAGGCCGTCCGCCTCGCGGTAGGTATTGTAGTTGTCTTGGGGGCTGCCGCTGCTGCCGTCGGCGCCGATGAAATTACTCAGATTCCCGCAGACGGCCGCATCGACGGCGGCAGCGCTCTTGTTCGTCAGCACGAAGCGCAGAATCGCCACCGGAATCCCGCTGTTGTCGCTATCGGTCGGGATGAGCGGGTTGAATGCCTCGAGGCGCGCGGCAAGCGGCACATCGTCATCGCTGAGATTGACTTGGCCGAAAGGGTAGGCCGCTTCAAAGCTGCAGGAGCGAAAGCGCGGCAGGCCATGATTGGGCACGATAGCGCCGCGCGCGCCTTCGTAGTCGGCCGGCGGAATGACGCCCTCAAGCGCATGCGCTGTTTTGCGGCCATCGGCCGATTTGGTATACAGAGCGAAAAAGGTCTGCTGAAGGTCGAAACCTTTTGCCGGACGGTTGACTATTTCCCAGTCATGCAGGTTGCCGCGCCCGCCGAGGGAGACCACGCCCGTGCCGATGCCGCCCAGCGGCAGGCCGATCGCGCGCAAGTGATCCTGATCGTATTTGACTAATGAGGGAAAGCCATTGGAGTCAGTCATTCCTTAATCCTGTCGCTATTGTCAGTCAACTGGAATCTCGTCCGAATTGTGGAAATTCAGGGGCGACCGACGGGCTGTGTCCACGCGCCCCTTGAGTCGCCCGCGGAAACATTTATATGCCGCATGAAATCAGCGCTCGCCTCATCCCTTCAAACCCGAGCGCGTCAAGGCCTCGATGATCCAGCGCTGCGCGCCGATAAACACCAGCAAGACCGGGATGATTGCCATTGTCACCGCCGCCATCACGACGGAAGGATTGCCCGATCCCATGTAACCGGTGAGTAGGGCGATACCCTGTGGCAAGGTCATCTTGTGCCAGGAATTGAGGAAGATAAGCGGCAGAAAATAGGCATTCCAGGTGGCGTTAAAGGTGATGATGCCCAGGGTCGCCATCGCCGGGCCGGCAAGAGGCAGCGCGATTTGCAGGAAAGAGCGGATATGCCCGGCGCCGTCGACTCGCGCCGCGTCAAACAGTTCCTGCGGCATCTGCTTGAAGAATTGACGCATCAAGAAGACGCCGAATGCGCTAATGAGGCCGGGCAATATGATCGCGAGCGGATTGTCAATCAAACCCAGATCCCGCATCAAGAGGAAAATCGGAATTATCGTCACCTGGCCCGGCACCATCAAGGAAGCGAGCAGCAGCAGGAAGAGCAGGTCCCGGCCCGGGAAGCGCAGCCGCGCGAAGGCATATCCAGCCAGCGAGCAAGTCACAAGTTGACCTACAGTTACCGCCACCGTGATCCTCACGCTGTTGATGAACAAGTCGACAAAAGGCACGCTGGATTCGAAGGGGGCGACATAATTCTCCCAACGAAATTCTGTCGGCAGCCAAGCCGGCGGCAATTGAAAACTCTCGGTTGTCGGGCGCAGGGATGTGGAGAACATCCAGGCCAGCGGCATCATGACAAGGATGGCGGCGATGGTCAAAATGGTATAAGAAATGATGTCGCTGAACTTGATCGGCTTTCTGCCGGATCCGCGCGTATTTTTGCTCTGCCCCATGGCTGTGCTTGCTGTCTGTGCCATTGTACTGTCCCGCTACTCGTAGTGCACCCAGCGGCGGCTGATCCAGAATTGCAGCGCGGTCAGCGCGAGGATAATGGCGAACAGGGTCATGGACACGGCGGCGGCATAACCCATGTTAAAGGTGCGAAAGGCGATCTCATAAATGTAGAGCACGACGCTTCGCGTGGCGTCGCCGGGCCCGCCCGCGGTCAGCACGATAATCGTGTCAAAGACTTGCAGGGCGCCGATCATGAAGATCACCAGGATGAAAAAGATGGTCGGGCTCAGCAGGGGTATCGTGACGCGAAAGAAGAGCTGCCGCTCGTTGGCGCCGTCAAGCTGCGCCGCCTCGTAATACTCGTTTGGGATGCTCTGCAAACCGGCGAGGAAGACCAGCATGGCGAAGCCGGTGTTCTTCCAAACATCAAGGATGATGATGGCGGCCATAGCCCAATGCGCGTTGCTCAGCCAAGGAATCGCATCCACGCCAAACACGCCCAGGTAATAGTTGATGACGCCGGTATCCTGCGCATAAAGGAAGCGCCAGATGACAGCGATATAGGTATGGGCGATGAGCACCGGAAAGAAAAAGATCGAACGGTATAAATTGCGCATCAGCACCGGCAGGCGCCGGTTGAGCATAACCGCCAGAATCAAGCCGACGCCGGCGTTGAAGAAAACCGCAAACAGCGTGAAGGTGACGGTATTGACATAAGAAATGCGCAGGCGAGGATCGGCAAACATCTGGACATAGTTATCAAAGCCGACGTAGGTCGAGCCGCGCAGGAGGCTGAACTCCTGAAAGCTGATGCGCATGGATTCGATCAGCGGATAGAGTATAAATATGATGAAGCCGATATAGGTGGGCAAGATAAAGAGATAACCCACAAATGCTTCGCGCTGTTTCGGACTAATCTCGGGCAGGCGCCCGGCCTGTTTTATGCTCATTCTCTTTATGCGCTTATGTCAACAAGCCTGCATATTTAGCTATGCAGGCTTGTACCTTTTCATCTGCGGATGCCGTTGGTCTAGCCCCCGGCCATTCTCTCAGCCAACTTGTCCATGGCGGCGCTTAATTCGACATGCGCCATTTCCAAGCCCTGCTCCGGTGTCAAGGAGTTGGCCATAATCTGGGACATGTGACGCATGAAAATGGATTCGACCTCGGCGAAGTTCGCCGGCGACGGCACCGGTTTAATGTCTTCCAGGCTGCCGAAGAAGCGGTGGGCGTTGGCCGGGAAGCTGTTGAAGAGCTCATTCTCGGTGGCGCTGCGGCGCGCGGGCAGGGATGTGCCGACGGCGACCGCTTCCATATCCGTTTCGAATGCGGCCAGGTCTTTGATCAACTCCAGCGCCAAGGGCACGTCTTCGGTCGTCTTGGATACCGCCCAGCCGCCGGAACCAAAGACGGTCGTGCCAGCGGTCTTGCGCGGCCAGGGCGTGATATCCACATCTTTATAACCGGTGGTGACATAGGTGTCGAAGGGCCAGCGTCCGGCGCCTGTCATGGCGATAGTCCCGGCCGGGAAGAGTTCGTAGGGGTTGACGCCTTCGACCGAGGGCGCCACGCCGTGCTCATGCACCAGGGAATGCACGAACTTGACCGATTCCAACATCTTGGGATCGTCCAGGTTGGATTGCGACCAATCCTCCGTCAAAGTCGCTGTGCCATTGGTATGCCACCAGGGCGTCAAGCCAAAGTTGAAGAAGGGTATGCCAAAGCCAAATTGCTTGTCGCCGCCCTCGCCGTGGGTCAAGACCAATGCGGTTTCAAGGAAGTCTTCCCAGGTCCAATCCTCGGCCGGCGGATCCAGGCCCGCTTCCTCAAACTTGACCGGATTGTAGTGGATGATCATATTGTTCCACTCGCGCGTGAAGTAGTAGGTCTGCCCGTCCGGTCCCTTGAGGGCGTTGTGCAGCACCGGCTCCACCTCATCGACGATCGCTGCCAGATCTTCATCGGCGGCGATGGCGTCATCCATCGGCAAGACCAAGTCTTCGAAGATCGTCTCGCGCGTGCCTTCGATGGCGATGGCGATGATATCGGTCTTCAAGCCGCTGGCGGCGCGCAGCTTCAGGTTGGTGATGTAGTGGCCCCAGCCCTCGGGCCAAGGGATGTAGAGGTCTTCGACCAGCACATTGGGATAGCGCTCGTTGAACCGGGCGATGGCGTTGCCAAACATGCGCTGCTGTTCGGTACCGCCGAAATTGTAGATGACCAGGTGGCCAGAGGTATCAGAGGGGGGGGCTTGGGCAAGGGCAGTGCCTAGCGGCATGCCGTAGGCGGCGGCGAAGGCGGCCGCGCTGCCCATGCCGGTGTACTTCAAGAAATCGCGGCGTGAAAAGTTCCTGGACATGATAAATCTCCTTTGCTCTGAATATTGTCCTTTATGCTAGCGAAATTATATCGCGGCGCGGCCAATATGCAACACAGCCGCTTGGCCGGGTAATGTATCCACTTTGGTTGATTTTCTTGAAATACCGACGATTTGGTAGGGGCGACTCGGTGAGTCGCCCAATATCGATCCTGTTCGTACCCATCGGGCGATCCACCGGATCGCCCCTACCAGACAACTCCAACCGACTCTGTTTCACCACCCCCGACCGCGCTTAGGTTTTGGCGTCGTGGAGCAGGTCCCGCTTGCCAAGCGGCTGTACCGGGCGCGCGTTGTTGCTGTAGAGGGCTGTGTATGTGGCGATCTGCCGCGCCGACAGCTCAATCGGCGTATCCAGCAGCAGCCAGCGCACGATCTCGCTGCATGGCGGCGTCGTCAACGAGCCCTGGTATGTGTAATAGCCGCGCCCGTCAGGGAGCAGCGACTGCAAAGCCAGCGGCGCCGGCAGGGCGGCCGGCTCGCTGGCTTCAGCCGGCATGTGGTCAAGAACAGCGGCATAGGCCGCGTTGTCGCTCTCGCCCGCCGTCAGCAAGATGCCGACCACGGCCAGATTGCCCGAGTTCGCGTCCCGGTGCACAAAATGCGCTTCCATGGGCGCCGCCGCGCCCTGGATCCTATGCTCGCTGGGCGCATGGAAGTGGAATTGCAGCAGATCGTAACGGATGCCGTTGTAGACGATGCTTCGGCCCGGGGCGGTATCCACCTGAATCGTATGACCGTTGTTGCTGATGGCGTCGCTGGATTCGGCACTCGCTTCGGCTTCGCCGTAAGAGAATTCGATGTCCACCAGCGTCAGTTCGCTGGCGTCGCGAATGTCAATCGGGGATTGGGCGCTGCCGTCGGCGCAGAGGACGAACTCGGGCGAAAGTTCGCCCCAATACGCGGGACCTTCGTCGCCGCTGTAGCTCCAGTGAATGTCGGTCGCGACGCTTGTGAGCGCCATGATGATCAGGTTGACGGCGCCCAGGCCCGCAAACACGGCGAATCGTTTTCGCAATCCCATCGCATAATCCCCCGCTCCCAGGCGGAAGCTATAGAGAAATTGTAGTTGAGGATTGTGATTTATAGAACGCGGAACGCTTGCCGATCCTTTACCTTGCCGAAATCGTCTTGCAGCTTGACAGAGTCATTTTTATGTATAGGATTTTGTAGGTTTTACTATATTTTCTTGTAGTTTGCCGATATATGTATGCGGAAAGTTTAGACCGACGGAATGAAAACGGGTGTATTAGTAGCTCAGCTTGGCACGCCGGATGCGCCCACAGCGAAAGCGCTTCGGCCTTATCTGCGGCAATTTCTCTCGGACAGGCGCGTGATTGATTATCCGCCGCTTCTCTGGCAGCCGCTTCTGCGAGCAATCATCTTGCGCCTGCGGCCGCGCCGGTCGGCCAGGCTGTACCAGCGCATCTGGCAAGACGAAGGCTCGCCGCTGATGATTCACTCTCTCGACCAGATCTCGGCGCTGGAGGCGCGACTGGGAGAGGATTTTCGCGTCCTGCTGGGCATGACCTATGGCAAGCCAAGCATTGCCAGCGCTATACGCCAGATGGAGAGCGAAGGCATCGACCGCATACTGGTCCTGCCGATGTTCCCCCAATTCTCATCGACGACTACCGCCTGCATCTATGACGCGGTCTATCGCGCTGCGGCCGGCGCCTTGCCCTTCTGGTCCAGCAAGCTCAAACGTTATATCCCCGCCCTGCGCTTTGTCGCGCCCTATTATGACCACCCGACATACATTTACGCCATGGAGAGCCATCTCAAAAGAGAGATTGCCAGCTTGCCAGGCGTCCCCGACAAGTTCGTCATTAGTTTCCATGGCATTCCCGACCGATATGTTAAAACCGGCGATCCCTACCGCGAGCAGTGCGAAATAACGGCGCAACTGCTGGCGGCGAAAATGAGATGGCGCGAAGAGCAATGGATCTTGTGCTTCCAGTCTCGGTTTGGACCGGAGCAATGGTTGCAGCCTTATACGGAAGACACCCTCCGAGAGCTGCCCGGCCGCGGCGTCAAACGTCCATTTGTCTTTGCGCCCGGGTTCGTCACCGATTGCCTGGAGACGCTGGACGAACTCGGCAACGAGGGCTGCGAGCAATTCGAGGAAGGTGGCGGCAATCCAGATTGCTATCATCTCGCGCCTTGCTTGAACGCTGGTCCCGAGTTTATGGATGCCCTGGCGGAAATCGTCCGCGAAAATGCGCTGGGCTGGCTGAACAAGGCTCAGCCGCCGGCTTCCGACATCGCCGATAAGGCCTTGTTCAGGGCCGGTTAGGCATCATTCTAGTTCCAACTGATTGAAGCAAGCGCATGCGTCATGTCGTGTCTTCAGCGCTTCTCGGCAGTGTATCAATGTCGGTTGAAATTCTTCAATTGCCGACGATAGGGTAGGGGCGACTCGGCGGATCGCCCCTACCAGGCTATTTCAGCCGAAATGGATGCGTTACCCGCTTCTCTGACGCGGGTTTCGACTTGGCAGCGCTTTGGTTTATAATGCCCAAATACGAGCGCGATATCTGCCGTGCCCGGCAGCAGGGAATGACAAAGAGGAGTTTTGCATGGCTGAACAAGGATTCACTCCCCCGACCGGTGAATGGTATCACCCGTCAAGCGACATTGTTGCTGAGGCCAACGTGCCGGATTACGACCTGGTTTATGAATTGGCGCGGCAAGATCCCGAGGCCTTCTGGGCCAAGCGCGCCGAGGACCTGGAATGGTATCAGACCTGGGACAAGGTCCTCGATGATAGCGACAAACCTTTCTACAAATGGTTTGTCGGCGGCAAGACCAATATCGCGCTTAATGCCCTGGACCGGCATGTGAAAACCTGGCGGCGCAACAAGCTGGCCATCATCTGGGAGGGCGAAGACGGCGATGTGGTCACCATGTCCTACTGGCGCCTTTGGCAGGAGACCAACAAATTCGCCAACGTCCTGCGCGGGATGGGCGTCAAAAAGGGCGACCGCGTCACCATTTATATGGGCCGAGTGCCGGAGATCGCCATTGCCATGCTGGCTTGCGCCAAGATCGGCACGCCGCACAGCGTAGTCTACGGCGGCTTCTCCGAACAGGCGCTGGCCAGCCGCATCGAGGACGCCCAAAGCAAGGTGGTCATCGCCTGTGACGGCGCCTGGCTGCGCGGCAAAATCGTGCCGCTCAAGGACACCGTCGACGAAGCAGCCATGCGCTCGCCCGTGGTCGAAACCGTGATCGTGGTCAAGCGCACCGGTCACGAGATCAACATGGAGCCGGGACGGGATTATTGGTATCACGATTTGATGGCTCTGCCCATCGCCGGGATTCAGGCTGAGACCGAGGTGATGGATGCGGAAGATCCGCTTTTCATCCTGTATACCAGCGGCACAACCGGACGACCCAAGGGTGTGCTGCACACGCATGGCGGTTATCAGGTCTATACCTCGACGACGCTGCAATGGGCATTTGACATTAAAGAAGAGGACCGCTGGTGGTGCGCGGCCGACCCCGGCTGGATCACCGGGCACAGCTACATCGTATACGCGCCGCTGATCCTGGGCGCGACCAGCATCATCTACGAAGGCGCGCCAACCTATCCTTATCCCGACCGCTGGTGGCAGATCGTGGCCAATTATGGCGTGAGCATCCTCTACACCGCGCCCACCGCCATCCGCGGCTTGATGCGCTTTGGCGAAGCCTGGCCCGCCCGGCACGATCTGAGCAGCCTGCGCCTGCTCGGTTCGGTGGGCGAGCCGATCAATCCCGAAGCCTGGCGCTGGTATCATCGCGTTATTGGTCAAGAGAACTGTCCGATCATCGATACCTGGTGGCAGACGGAGACGGGCGGATTTATGATCACGCCCTTGCCTTCGGTCGGCTTGAAGCCGGGCAGCGCCACCCGTCCCTTCCCCGGCATCGAAGTCGATATTGTCGATGACGACGGCGCCCCGGTGGGAACCAACGAAGATGGCAATCTGGTTATCAAATCGCCCTGGCCCAGCATGATCCGCACGGTCTACGGCGATGACGAGCGCTTCCTCAGCCAATACTGGGAAAAATACCGCGAGCAGGGCTGGTATCTGGCCGGCGACACGGCGCGCCGCGATGAAGACGGCTACCTCTGGGTCATCGGCCGCAACGACGATGTGCTCAAGGTAAGCGGTTATCGCCTGGGCACAGCCGAGGTTGAATCGGGCCTGGTCAGCCACAGCGCCGTGGCCGAATCAGCCGTCATCGGCGTGCCGGACGAATTGCGCGGCAACAAGATCTTCGCCTACTGCATCCTGGTGGAAGGCGTATCCGGCTCGGAGGCGCTTGAGGCGGAGCTCAAGGCGCATGTGCGGCACGAGGTTGGTCCCATCGCTGTGCCGGCGCAGATCGAGTTCCTGGACAACCTGCCCAAGACGCGCAGCGGCAAGATCATGCGGCGCGTGCTGAAGGCCCAGGCCCTGGGTCAGCCACTGGGGGATTTGAGTACGCTGGAGGATTAGGGTAGACTCATCAGAGACAGGTGGCATCGTGCAGTAGGGGCGGCATGTCAAGTCGCCTGTTTGCCGCCCAAGCGCGTGTAGATGCAACACCCTCCTCGCGAGGTAAAACAAATGCGAAGCATATTGAAAGGAACTTTCCAATGTCAAAGCTAAGTCGTAGAGATTTCTTGAAAGGCTTGGCCGCATCCGGCACGGTCCTCAGCACGGGCGGATTGCTCGCCCGCATGCCCATGGCCGCCGCCCAGGATATGGTCGAAGTGACCTACGCCACGCCCGGCGGCGCGGTAGAGGACGCCGCTTGGGAACCGGTTTGGGAAGCGTTCAACGAAGAAAATGACGCCATCCAGGCCAATTATCTCGCGGTCGGCGGCGGCTATGGACCGCAGTATTTGCAGCTCCTGCAGGCGCAGCTTGCCGCCGGCACCGGTCCCGATGTCTTCTTCGTCATGGACGGCTTCACGGTTGGTTTTGCCGCTCGGGGCGTCCTGGTGCCGATCGACAGCTATGTAGACGCCAACCCGGATGTCGACCTGGAGGACAACTATCCTGGTCATATCGCGGCGCTCCGCTGGCAAGACCAGCTCTGGGGACTGCCGCGCGACGGCGCGCCCTACGCCACTTGGTTCAATGCCGATATTTATGACGAAGCCGGTATCGATTATCCACACGGTTTGACCTGGGACGAGTATCTGGAACAAGCCATCGAACTGACCGAGCGTGACGATCGCGGACGCGCCCGCGTCATCGGTGGCGGGCGCGGCGCCTGGATCGACTGGATCTGGCAGGCCGGCGGCGATGTGCTGAATGAGGAAGGCACGGAATGCTTGATGGGCGAGGCGGAAGCGATTGAAGGCTTGCGCTTTGCGCAGAGCCTGGTCATCGAACATGAGTGCGCGCCCTCCGCTTCGGATCTTGCCGATCAAAACGAAGGCGCTTTGTTCACCTCGGGCCGTATGGCGAGTTTCACGATCGCGCGGGGCTTCCTGGGCGCGGTTTGCAACACGCCCTTCCGCTTTGATGCCGCGCTGCCGCCCGCCGGCGCCGTCCGCGTGGGACGCACAAACGTCGGACCGACGGTCATGTCGTCGGATACAGCCGACCGTGACGCCGCCTGGGAGTTGCTCAAGTTCATCAACAGCAGCCGTGGTCAGACATTGAAGATCAGCTCTGGTTACGCTTATCCGTCGCGCCGCTCGGTAGTGCAAGAAGACTGGTACGTGAACTTCACCTGCGGCAATGCCATCGGCACTGGGCTCAACACGGTCTTCAACGACATCATGGAAAACGGCTGGGCGCGCACCTGGCCGCAACATCCACGCTGGCCCGAGATCAGCACGGTCATCAACAGCGAGTTGGACGCGCTCTACAGCGGCGACAAGTCGGCGGAAGATGTCGGGACAGGCATCGCCGAGCAGGTCAACGCGATTCTTGCGGCGGAGTAGCCTCCATCCATAAAACCCTCGCCGGCGGGTCAGTGTCTACGCGACCCGAAAATGCGGGAGGGACTCGTTTCTCCCCTTCCCTCCTTGTGGGAATTCTGCCCCCCGTTAAGCGGGGGGACCGAGGGGGGAACTGAGCCGGGGGGATGGGGGGCCTTTTGCTGATTCATGACCTCTTCAAGCCGAAAAGACTGAGCTTCTGGGAGTCGCTCAACGCCTGGATCTTTGTGGCGCCCTGGATTCTCGGTTTCATCTTGTTCACCGGCGGCCCCATCCTCGCCTCCTTTGTCATTTCATTCACCGAGTGGGATATTGTCAATCCGCCGGTTTGGTTCGGCTTGGGCAATTACGAGCTCATGCTGCGCGACCCGCTTTTCTTTCAGTCCCTGAAAGTCACGACCATATACGCGCTTGTGGCAGTGCCTTTGCAGATCGTCGTCGGTCTGTTCATCGCGATGCTGCTCAACACCAAGATTCGGCTTATCGGTCTGTATCGCACCTTGTTCTATCTGCCCGCCGTCTTGCCGATCGTATCCGTGGCGGTGATGTGGCGCTGGATCCTCTCGCGCGATTGGGGCTTGGTCAACTGGTTCCTTTCCTTGTTTGGCGTCAATGGTCCGGGTTGGCTGTCCGAGCCGGAATGGGCGCTGCCGGCGTTGATTCTGATGAGCCTCTGGGGCGTCGGCTCGGGCATGTTGATCTATCTGGCCGGTTTGCAGGGCATCCCGACCGATCTCTACGAAGCGGCGGAAGTGGACGGCGCCGGTCGTTGGGCCACCTTCATCCATATCACCTTGCCGATGATCTCGCCCGTGATCCTCTTTCAACTGGTCGTCGGGCTGATCGCCGCCTTTCAAGTTTTTGCCCAGCCCTTCATCATGACTCAGGGCGGTCCACAGAATTCGACCCTGTTCTATCTGCTGCATCTCTTCCGCAACGCTTTTGAGTTCTTCCGTATGGGTTATGCCTCGGCATTGTCCTGGGTGCTCTTCATGTACATTGCGGTCCTGACACTGCTGATCTTCCGCTTTTCCGCCGCCTGGGTCTTCTACGAAGGCGAAATCAAAAACGAGTGAGGATCAATGACGCCGATAAGCGCGCCGCCTTCGCATAAAGTCGCGCCCGCCCCAAAGCGGCCCATCGATTGGGCGAAGCTGCTGGCGCATCTCGTCCTGATCTCCGGCTCCATCATGTTCTTGATGCCCTTTGTTTATGTCCTCTCGACCTCGCTGAAAACCGCCGGCGATGTTTATACATTCCCGCCCGAATTCATCCCTGACCCGGTCGCCTGGGAGAATTATCCCGACGCGCTGACGGCTATGCCCTTTGATCGCTTCTTCCTGAATACGATAATGCTGGCGCTGGGGCGTATCATCGGCCTGACCCTGAGCTGTTCGCTGGCCGGCTTCGCATTCGCCAAACTGCGCTGGAAGGGACGCAACACACTCTTCTTCATCGTCCTGTTGACGCTGATGATCCCCACCGAGGTCACGCTGATACCGCGCTACATCCTCTTCTCCAAACTGGGCTGGGTGGGTTCATTCGCGCCGCTGCTGGTGCCCGGTTTCTTCGCCGAGAACGCCTTTTTTGTCTTCCTCTTCCGGCAGTTCTTCATGACCATGGGCCAAGATATTATTGACGCCGCTCGCATTGACGGCTGCAGCTTCATCGGCCTCTTCCGCCGCATCATCGCGCCCAACGCCAAGCCGGTCTTCGCCGTTGTCGCCATCTACATCATCCAGAACAACTGGAATTCTTTCCTCTTGCCGATGATCTATTTGACCGATCGCGCCAAATATACGCTTGCGCTCGGGCTCCGCCTCTTCAACGAGCAATACTATTCCCAGACGCATCTGCTTATGGCGGCGTCGGTTTTTGTGGTCATCCCGATAGTTATCCTGTTCTTCTTCATGCAGCGCTATTTCATTCAAGGCGTCGTCTTCACCGGCACCAAGGGATAACCAAGGAATAAAATTGATGAGCGGCACCACAGCTCCCATCGTGCTGATCACATGTGACGAACTGCGAGCCGATGCCCTGAGCTGCTACGGCAATTCTGTCATCAGCACGCCGCATCTGGATGCCTTGGCCGCGCGCGGGACGCGCTTCGAGCGCGCCTACAGCAACAGCCCCTGGTGCTTGCCCAGCCGCTGCTCCCTGGCGACAGGATTGTATCCCCACAGAAACGGATCCTACAGCAACTTCCGCGATCGGCCGCTGGACCCCGCCATACCCAATATCTATTCGTTGCTGCGCGGCGCAGGATACCGCACAGCGCATATCGGCAAATGCCACTACGCGCCTGTGCCCTACAGCCAGACGCGCCCCGACAAAACCTTGCCTTATGCGGAATTCCGCGATTATTACCTCAGCCTGGGCCTGGATTACCTCGAACTGCAAGACGATAAACAAGTCTCCGTCTGGTTCATGGACGATTACGCGCGCGAGTTGGATGCCGCCGGACATCTGGCCGCCTATCGCGCCGCGACCTGGGACCGGGGCAAAGCCAAGGCATTCCCCTTTCCCGGCCCGGCCGAATGGCATCCCGATAGCTGGGTCGGCCGCAAATCCGTTGAATACCTGCATCAGTATGCCGGCGATCAGCCGCTTTTTCTCTGGGCGTCCTTCAGCGGACCGCACTATCCCTTTGACGCGCCGGCCGAATACTACGAGCGCGTCGATATGCGGGCGGACAAGCGGCTCATGGACGCTGGCGAATTCGACGACCCCTCACGCATACACAGCGCGACTTATCACGGCGGCCCCACTGGGGCGATTGACGGCCTGGGAGGCGCGCCCGGCCGCGCCATGAAGAACTACAGCGAAGACTACTGGCGGCGCCTGCGGCGCAATTATTTCGCAAATGTCGCGCAGATCGATGATTATGTCGGGCGGATCCTTGCCGCAGTTCAAGCGCGTTTCGGTGAGGATGCGCTGGTCATCTTCAGTGCTGATCATGGCGAGATGCTGGGAAATCATGGCTTGTGGGGCAAGAACAATTGCGCCTACGAAGACGTCTGGAGCGTGCCCCTGATTGCGCAGTACCCAGGCGCTCAGGAGGCGCGGGCCAGCGAAGCCTTGTGCATGCTGGTGGATGTCTTGCCGACCTGCCTGGAAGCCGCCGGCCTCGCGTATGACTTCTGCGACGGCCTGCCCCTGCGCGAGCGGGTCGCGCGCGGCGGCGCGGATTATGTCTTTGCCGAAGGCGAGGGATTTCTGGCGGTGAGCGATGGCCGATTCAAATTGACGCGCGTTGCCCAGGGCGAGCGGCAGCACCGCGAGTTGATCGACCTGGAAGCCGATCCCCATGAGTTTGTCAATCGGATTGATGATCCGGCGCTTCAAGCTGTGGCGGCGCGTTTGCAGGGCCAGATGCTGGAGCACTTGATGGCGCATGCGCTGAAATAGGCCGGCGGGGCCGCGATTCCCACCGGTTGCGCGTTTCTGCGCTATAATCCAGCAATCGCGCGACAGTCTTCATCCATCCGAAAGGTCGCATCATGATCGAAGCCCCGCCCGTGCTCGAAGTTCGGGGCATCACCAAGCGCTTCCCCGGCGTGCTTGCCAATGACAATATCAACCTCAGCTTGCACAAGGGCGAGGTCCTCGGCCTGCTCGGCGAGAACGGCGCCGGCAAAAGCACACTGATGAACATGATCTATGGGCTCTACAAACCGGACGAAGGCGAGATCCTGGTTAATGGCGCGCCGGTCGAAATCTCCGGCTCCAAAGACGCCATCGAACTCGGCATCGGCATGGTGCATCAGCATTTTCAATTAGTCGATGTCCTGACCGTGACCGAGAATGTCATGCTCGGCAACGAAGCCGTCAGCGGGCCCTTCCTGCGGCGCGACCGGGCGCGGCGGGAAATCGAGAGCCTTTCCCGCGAATACGGCCTTGATGTGAACCCGGACGCCTTGATTTCCGATCTGCCTGTCGGCATTCAGCAGCGGGTCGAAATCATCAAAGCGCTTTATCGCCATGCCGATATCCTGATCCTCGATGAGCCGACGGCCGTGCTGACCCCGCAAGAAACGCGCGGACTCTTCAAGATCATGCATACCTTGCTGGAACGGGGCGTCAGCATCATCTTCATCAGTCACAAGCTGAAAGAAGTGCTGGAAATCTGCGACAAGGTGGTGGTGCTGCGGCGCGGGGCAGTCGCCGGCCATGCCGATCCCAAAGACTCCACCGAGCAATCGCTGGCGTCCTTGATGGTCGGCCGCGATGTCATCCTGGAGGTCGAAAAAGAAGAGGCGACCCCCGGCGACGAAATCCTCAATGTGGTCAATCTGCATGTGCGCGATGATCGTGGTTTGCCGGCGGTCGAAGGCGTCAGCTTCGGCCTGCAGCGCGGGGAAATCCTCGGTATCGCCGGTGTGCAAGGCAATGGGCAGACCGAATTGGTGGAAGCTTTGACCGGCATGCGCGCGGTTGATGACGGCCGCTTCTTCATCCAGGGCGAGGAGTTGACCGGGGCGGCGCCGCGCCGCGTCACCGAGCGAGGCGTCGGCCATGTGCCGGAAGACCGCCAGCGCGATGGCTTGGTCGCGAGCTTCACCGTCATGCACAACCTCGTCCTGTCCACGTATTACAAGGACGAGTTTTCCAAGGCAATCGTCGTGGACGAGCGCGCCATAGCCGAAAACGCGCGTCAACTTGTCGAGCAATATGACGTGCGCCCGCCAATCATCAACAATGTCGTCGGTGGTCTCTCCGGCGGCAATCAGCAGAAAGTGATCGTTGCGCGGGAATTTGCCCGCGATGTCGATCTTTTGATCGCCTCGCAGCCGACGCGCGGCCTCGATGTCGGTTCAATCGAATTCATCCACCGGCAAATCATCCGCATGCGCGACGCCGGCGCCGGCATTCTGCTGGTCTCATCGGAATTGGATGAAGTCCTCAGTCTGGCCGATCGCGTGGCTGTGATGTTTGAAGGGCAAATTATAGATATCCTGTCCGTTGAAGAAGCTGACCGCGATACCGTCGGCTTGCGCATGGCGGGCGTGCGCGCCGGCGCGGCGGCTGAAGCATGAGCGCCGCAAGCGAGGGCCGGCGGCGCGGTGGCGTCATCGGGCTCTGGCCCGGTCTGTCGCCCAGTCTGGTGCCGGTGCTGGCGGTGATCACCGCTTTCCTGGTCGGCATACCCCTCATCACCATTACCGTCAGCGAAAATGCGCTGCAGCCGAATATCGCCGAGGGTTTGCGCGTGTCGTCGACGGCCTACGTCGCCCTGGTCGAGTCAATCACGGGTTTGACGATCAATGCCGTGGCCGGCGTTGACGACTTCGACGAAATGCGGACCTACGCCGCGCAAAATGAAATCACCACCCGGCGCAGTCTGTCGCGGCAAGCGCGGCCCTTCGAGCGCATCCTTGAGGTGGGCATGGAAGAGACGCGCGAATATGGCGCCTTTTTCGACCGATACAGTATTGACGAGGAGGGCGCAAGCGCGATCAGCGAGCGCCTGCCCACGATCAACGCCCTTGGCGAGGCGACCCTGCGCGCTTTGAAACCGCTTCTCGATGGCCTGGCCGATTTGAAACGCTCGGATCTGGGCGATCTGACCGAGCTGGCGGCATCCTACCCCCATCCCCCGACCCCTTCCCCCACAAGGAGGGAAGGGGAGGATCAAACCGCAGATGAGGAAGGGGATAGCGAAGTTGTCACATTCGTGTTGGGCGATGAAAGTCCCTCCCTCATTTTGGGAACCATCCCCCGTGAGGCGGGGGACCGAGGGGGAACGCGATTTAGGGTGGGGGAACGCGCCCTGGAGGGCTTGAAGCTCATCGACGAATATGGCCAGGTCAAATTGCTGCGCAGTCATGGCGCTTTGATGCGCTTGGACGCTCTCGGCATCGACGCGTCCAGCGCGGAAGCCGAGACCTTGGCCGCGATAGTCGCGGCTGATTTCGACGATGTGGAAGAGGCAATCACAAGTTTGGCGACGCTTGACGCCCTGGGCATTGAGGATCCGGCCGCTTTGGGCGCGCAATTCCGCATCGTCGGCCGCATGTACGAAGCCGGCTACCTGGTCGGCAACGACGTGAACGCCGCCCTGGACCGGCAGTTGGACGCCGCGCTCAACCAGCATCTAGTGATCCGGCGGCCGGGCAATCGCGTCTTGAGCGCCGATGACCTGGGCGCTGTAACCGTCGGCATCCTCAAAAACGAACAAAATCTGGAAGTGCTGTTCTTGCGGCTCGGAAACCAGGCGCTGCTCTTCATCCCCTCAAATCTGGAGAAAACGATCGTCCGCGCCATCCCCTTCATCATCGCCGGCTTGGCCGTGGGGCTGGGCTTCAAAGCCGGGCTCTTCAATATCGGCGCTGAGGGCCAGCTTTACGCGGGCGCGATCGCGGTTGCCGCCCTGGGCGCCTTTGCCGCGCCGGCGACATCGCCCTTGGTCTTGCTGCCCGCCGTTCTGCTTTTTGGCATCCTGGGCGGTTTCTTGTGGGGCGCCTTGCCGGGCGCCTTGAAAGCCTTCACCGGCGCGCACGAGGTCATCACGACGATCATGCTGAATTTCATCGCCATTCTGATCGTCGACTGGCTGATCAAGTCGGTCGATCCCGTCATCCTGGGCGATGTCAAGGCTAGCGTGCCCAAAACGCCGGTCATACTGCCGGCGGCGATGCTGCCGACGATGGATACAATCCGGACGCCGCTTGCGCTGATTCTTTTGATGGCGGCCGTCGCCATTGTCGCTTTTCTGCTCAACTACTTGCCGCTGCGCCGGGACAATCCGCGGGCGGCCCGGCGCAGCGGTTTGATCTGGGCCGGCATCATGAGCGCTCTGCAACTCTTCCTGGTGCTGATAGCCGTGGGCGACCAATCGAAACTGCATTTCGGCTTCTGGCTGATGATCGCGGCGGTCTGGCTGACGGACTGGTTCTTGATGCGCACCACCCTCGGATTCGAGTTGCGCACGGTGGGGGCGAATCAGAATGCCGCCAAATACGCCGGCATGAGCGTGCCGCGCAATGTCGTGCTGGCGATGGCGCTCAGCGGCATGCTGGCCGGTTTGGCCGGCGCCATTGAAATCAGCGGCGTCGAGCACGAGATGCTGCCGCGTTTCTTCGCCGGTGTCGGCTTTGACGCGATCGCGGTGGCGCTCTTGGCGCGCAACAATCCCAAGGGCATGGTCTGGGCCGGTTTGCTCTGGGGCGGCCTCTTGAGCGGCGCCGCCCTGATGCAGATCCGCGCCGATATCTCGATCGACCTGGTCAAGATCGTGCAGGCGCTGATCATCATGTTCGTGGCGGCCGATCAGATCATCCGCTTCCTCTGGCGCGTGCCCAAGCGCAGCGCCGAAGAAGAGGGCGCCCTGGTCTTCTCCACCGGATGGGGAGGCTAGCCATGAGCGCGGCCGCCAAAGCCAAACCGACGCGGCGTCTCGCATTCAAGCTGACGCGACGGCGCATCATCGCCATCGCGCTTGTCGTTCTTGGCGCCTTCATCTTTGTTGAATCCAGCATACTCGATTCGGAGCTAATCACGACGTTGACATTCGAGTCGACATCCACTGGGCAGACGCCGACGGTCGGCAATATTCCGGTGCCCACCTCGGCATATCTTCTTGTTATCGGCCTGCTCTTTGCCCTCAGCGGCGCGCTCAACCTCTTCGAGTTTGAAGAAGCGCGCCCGCGGCAGGTCAGCCTTGCGCTGCTGGCGCTTTGCGCCCTGCTCTTTATTCCCACGATAATCATTGCGGCGGCGGCCGGCAACGAAACCAACTTGACGACTATCGTCGCCGAAAGCCTGCGCCTGGCGACGCCGCTGGCGATCGGCGCATTCGCCGGCATTTGGTGCGAACGGGCCGGGGTCGTCAACATCGCCATCGAAGGCATGATGCTCTTCGCCGCCTGCTTTGGCTTCACGACCCTCTTTTTCCTGCGGGGCACTGCGCTGCCGCTGGAAACGGCGCAACTGCTGGCGGTCATCATCGGCGTGCTGGCGGGCGGCGTCATCGCGCTGCTGCATGGCTGGCTCTCGATCACCTTTCGCACTGACCAGATCGTCAGTGGCACCGTGATCAATATCCTGGCCGTTGGCGTCACCAGTTTCATTCGGCGCGAATATCTTCTTTCGACCGAAGCCGGCGCCGCCAAACTTGGCAACTTCGCCCTCCCGGTACTAAGCGAGCTGCCGGTGATCGGCGAAGCGATTTTCACCAATCAGCCAATTTTTTTCATGATGTTTGTCATGCTCGCCTTCACACATATTGTGATGTTTTACACGCGCTGGGGCTTGCGGACGCGCGCGGTCGGCGAACATCCTCACGCCGCCGACACCCTGGGCATCAACGTCAATCGGACGCGCTGGATCAACGTCTTCATCAGCGGCATGGTCGCCGGTTTGGCCGGGGCCTGGTTCTCGCTGGAAGCGACCGGCAGCTTCAATGACGGCATGACGCGCGGCGCCGGTTTTATCGCGCTGGCGGCGATGATCTTCGGCAAATGGACGCCCATCGGCGCATTCGGCGCCGCCCTGCTCTTCGGCTTTTCCGATTCCCTGGGCATCCGCCTGCAGATGGTCGGCGTCGGGTTCCCGGTGCAATTCTTGCAGATGGTGCCCTACGCCGTGACGCTGGTCGTGCTCGCCGGTTTCATCGGCCGCGCCTCGCCGCCCAAAGCGGTCGGCCAGCCTTATGTGAAGGAGTGAGAAGCCAAGATACAGCCAAATCGTCCGCAATTTATGCATAGACTTCCTAGGTAAGCAGTGATGAATGACGATAAAAATGCACAAGTAATAGGCGAGGGCGGCATCAGCATGTTGCGCGGCGGCACAGCGCTTTCGAGCAGCAATGTCGACGCCGAGGGGCTTTCGATGAAACTGGCGGTGATCCCGCCCGGCGCTGTTATCCCCGCCCATCTCCACGTTGATTTTGAGACGATGATCTATATTCTCGAGGGGACTGTGCGGCATGAGTATGGAGTCGGATGCAAACTGGTCATGGAGAACCAAGCGGGCGATTTTCTCTTTATCCAGCCGGGCGTGCCGCATGAGGTCTTTAATCTGAGCGATACTGAGCCGGCTGTGGCGGTTATCGCGCGTTCGGCAGCCGATGAGCGAGAGCAAACCATTCCCTACGATCGTAGCGCCGCGCGTTGAAAATCGTCCCTCGCAATAGTAAAGTAAGGGCGTCAATTTCCCGTTGCAGAATATCTCTTCAGGAGAAAACCACATGAAAAAGCTCATTGTTCTATTGAGCCTGACTGCGCTGTTCTTAGGGCTAATCCCCTTGACCGCCGCGCAGGCCGGCGTTGAAACGCTCTGCCTCGTAACCGACATCGGGCGCGTCAACGACGGCACATTCAATCAGTTCGCGCACGAGGGCGCGCTTGAAGCGGCGGACGACTACGATTTGGAATACAAGTTCATCGAGACGCAGGCGGAGACGGACTACGACGCCAATATTCAGACCTGCATCGACGAAGGCTTTGAAATCATCGTCACGGTCGGATTCTTGATCGCGGACAGCACCCGCGCCATGGCGGAAGCCAATCCCGATGTTTATTTCCTGGGCGTCGATCAGTTTGTAATGGGCGGCCCGACAAATTACGTGGGTATTCAATTCCGCGAAGATCAGTCGGGATTCCTGGCGGGCGTCTTGGCGGCGCAGGTCGCGGGCTCGGTCGGCTCGGATACGATCGCCGGCATCTACGGCATCGACATTCCGCCGGTCAAGAAATTCCGCAACGGCTTTGAGCAAGGCGCGCGCTATATCAATGCCGATCTGAATCTGCTGGGCGTTTACATCGACAGCTTCATCGCGCCTGACCGCGGCGCCTCCGCCGCCGAACAATTTATCGGCGAAGGCGCGTCGGTCATCTTCGGCGCCGGCGGACCGACCGGCACAGGCGGCATCCTGGCGGCGGCGCAGCAGGGCGTCTTTGTCATCGGCGTCGACCAGGACGAATGGGTCACCAGTTTCGGCGGCGGGGAAACACCTGGCTCCGAGTACATCATCTCCAGCGCGATCAAGCGCGTCGACCAAGGCGTCTACGATATGGTGGCCGCGCTGGCGGGCGACATGATGGGCGACTTCCCCGGCGGCGGCATCTATCTGATGGATGTGGCGCTGAACGGCGTCGGCTTGGCGGAGAAGCACGAAGCCGATATTGACGATGCCTTCTTTGCGAAAGCGGCTGAAGTCGCCGAATCGATGATTTCGGGCGCAGTCAGCACGGGCGTCGATCCGGTTTCAGGCGATCTGGCCATGGAAGACATGATGGAAGATCAAGCCGCCGATATGCTGATGGGCGTGGAAACGGTCTGCCTGGTCACCGACCTCGGACGCGTGAATGACGGCACCTTCAACCAGTCGGCGCATGAAGGCGCTGATGCCGCGGCCGATGAATACGATCTCGAATACAAATTCATCGAGACCCAGGCCGAAACGGACTACGAAGCCAATATTCAGACCTGCGTGGACGAAGGCTTCGAGGTCATCGTTACGGTCGGCTTCTTGATCGCGGACGCCACCTATGCCGCGGCCGAAGCCAACCCCGATGTCTATTTCCTCGGCGTCGACCAATTCCTGATTGATGGCCCGACAAATTATGTTGGCATCCAATTCCGCGAAGATCAGTCCGGCTTTATGACCGGTGTGCTTGCGGCTTATGTGGCCGAATGGCAAGGCTCGGATATGATCGCCGGCGTCTATGGCATTGATATCCCTCCGGTCAAGCGCTTCCGCAATGGTTATGAGCAGGGCGCCAGCTACGTGAATCCCGACTTGACGATCTTGGGCGTTTACATCGACAGCTTTGTCGCGCCCGATCGCGGGGCGTCGGCGGCGCTGCAATTCATCGGCGAAGGCGCGACTGTGCTCTTCGGCGGCGGCGGGCCGACCGGCACCGGCGCGATTTTGGCCGGCGCGCAAGAAGGCGTCTACGTCATTGGCGTCGACAAAGACGAATGGCTGACCAGCTTCGGCGCCGGTGAAACACCGGGCTCGGAGTACATCATCTCCAGCGCGATGAAACGCGTGGATCAGGGAGTTTATGACATGGTCGCCATGTTGGCGGAAGGCGACATGGGCGGCTTCCCCGGGGGCGGCGTCTTCTTGATGGACGCGGCGATGAATGGCGTCGGCCTGGCGCCGCCGCACGAAGCCGATATCCCCGATTCGGTCTGGGACCAAGTGGATGCGGTCAACGCTGAGCTAATCGCCGGGAATATCGAAACTGGCGTCAACCTGATGACCGGCGACCTGCTGGAGTAGACCACTAACTCAAGTTGCGTACGGGCGAGCCGGTGGCTCGCCCGTCGTTATTCTTCCGGCAGCCTCAGGTGCCCATACAGATAGTAGGCAGGCTGGTAACTCAAGTCGCTAGCGGGGCGGATGGACTTCTCGCCAAATTTTTGGGGTTTATATACCTATGCACATTTCACAGTGAGATAATCTTGGGGAAATTCGCGCTTTTTTCTTGCACGTTTTGAGGTGTTTTGTACTCCTTTCGAGTACTCCGAAGCGCCCGGGTTCGGCAAAACCCGGGCGCTTTACTCTTCAATGTCGGTCACTATATCGTCGTCGATGTACAACATAAAGCGCTATTCCGCATTAAATGCCGCGGCGACGTCGCTTAGCAGCTTTTGGATTCTGGCTTGCTCTGTAGCCTCTGTCTTTTTGCGGAGACCTTCAAGGGCAATATCCATGGTCTCAATATTGTCTGTCGGTTCGTAATAGGGTTCATAGTGTGTCGGATCGCAATAGGTTATGTCATAAGTTTCGTCCGACTCAGCAATCTCTTCCCAAGATACCCGGGTGAGCTCATAGACCGCTTTCTGCAAATCGTAATGCAGATTGTTTATGCCCTCTCCTATCCTGATGATGCGCTGTTTCAGTTTATCATCATTGGCATAGAGCAGGTCCAAGTATTCTACAATCAACTCCATGTAGTCTCGAATCACTTTTGCGTTCCGCGCTGTGGCCTTGCTCGCCAAAACCGAATCGATCATCGCATTTCTATCGTCGGGCAATATGTCTAAGATGGCATCTAGTTTTCTGTCGAGTGCATGCAGACGATACCGGATGTCTTGCAACTCTACTTCAACATGGTCCGGCCGGCTTACTTCCTCATTCGCCATGTCTGCCCCCTACAACTTCATCTTGAATGAATCTCCGAAAACCTGTGCTGTTTGCGGCTGTATCCCATTTGCGTGCTTCATACAATAGTATGACGACAGATTCTCCCAGACAGTCGACAATCCGCCTACTTCTTAGCAGCGGAATCGGCTCATGCGAGAATCGGATAAGTCTTTTGGGGAAGTCTTCGGGGTAGCAGTCAGGACACGCCGAGAGCAATTGGGGTTGTCTCAAGAATCCCTAGGTTTCAGAGCCGGTCTTCATCGAAATTACATCAGCGATATTGAACTAGGTCTTAAATCGCCTACACTGTGCGTGATCGTCAGACTGGCCGAGGCGCTAGGCGTAACGGTATCTACACTCATCCGGGCGGCGGAAACGCTGGAGCATAGGCGGACGAATGATTTGCCTTGACTGCTACAGTGGGATAGCATAGTGTTATGCTACGTTTAGCGGATATTGCAAATCTGACATGGAGATTGTGATATGGCTTTAGCTTCAGAAGTACAAGATAACCCACGGCGTCAGCCAAGACAAACACCAAGCGAGCAACGCATTGCAGATGCGGTAGTAGTTGCTTTGGAATTACGATTTGCGCGTTTTGAGGATCGCATGGACCGCAAATTCACTGATCATATGACGGAGATCGAGGAATACTACAGTCAACGCGACATAGAATTGCAAAAGCAGATCCAAGAAAACAGAGACAATATGGCCGCCATCAACACAAGACTGGAGTCGATCGAAGGTAGGATGGAGTCCGTCGAAAGCAAGCTAGACACTATCATCAACCGCCTCAACGGCGACATCGGTGTAGCATGAAAGATCCCAAGCCCAAAGAGAAGGACTCGGACAAGCCTAAGCGCCCGCGTGGGCGCCCGCCGGAGAAGCCCTACCCGGAGCCGATAGATGCCAGCCCGGAAGAGATCGCAGAGATGGTGTTGCGGATGCCGGCTAAGAAGCCAGGCGACTGGCGGTATCTCAAGGACTAGCCCCATCTAGCAGTGTGCATAAGTATATAATCCCCAAATTTTTCCCGCAGCTTTTCCAAGACAGCCTGCAAATCCTCCGCCGTTTTATGCGCTCTGCGGTCTTCCCATACACTCCATTGCCAACAGCGCTCCCCGAATTCGCTAAGACCCACTCCAATCAGGCGAACCAGCTTCCCCCGCAGCCAATATCGATCAAACAAGTCAGTGGCAGCGGCGTAGATTTGGTCGTCGCGGTTAATGGGATTGCGGAGCGTCATCTGACGGGTGAAAGTGGAGTAATTCGCCCAGCGCAAAGTAAGGGTTATGGCGCGTCCGTACAAGCCATCCCGGCGCGCTTGCCAACCGACTTCCGCAGACAGGCGACGGAGAGTGAGCTTAAGCCCTTCTTCGTTATTGGTATCCTCCCGAAATGTCATCTGCCGACCGGCAGATTTTTGGGTCGGGAGAGGCAGAACAGGGCTTTTGTCGATGGCGTTGGCATGATACCACATGTCGCGCCCCGGCTTGCCGAAGCGTTGGTTCAGCATATATTTGGAATAAGTGTCCTTTACCGCTTTCTCGGACATGGGTTTACACCGACAGAAATGAGCGTAGCCGGTCGCAGAATGCCGTCGGATCCTCCAGATGGATATTGTGCCCGGCTGACTCAAAGACAGCCATTTCAGCCGCCGGGATCAAGCCCAACATCTCTCCATTGATTCGTCGAAACTTGGGATCCAGCTCGCCGACACAGAGGAGAGTCGGCAAGTTCAAGCCCGGCAATTCAGGCCAAAGGGACGGCTGTGCGCCCGCGCCCAGGCCGCGAAGGCTATTAGCAAGTCCCATTGGGCTGTTGCGCAATCGCTGACGGCGCTGCGCGGCCAGAATCTCATTCGACAAACGCGACTGCGACCCCCAAAGCGGCAAACGCTCCCAATAATTGACGAAGCGCTCGATGCCATTATTCTCGATTGCGCTTGCCAGCTTTTCATCTTGTCGCCGGCGTTCGGCGCGCGACTCTTCATCGGGCAATCCGGGTGATGCGCTTTCCAGCGTCAAGGATTGAAAGCGGCTGCGATAGCGCAGCGCAAGGAACAACGCGAGCCGCCCGCCCATCGAATAACCAAGTAGATGCGCCGGAACAGAAGTCGACTTGTCGAGCAGGTCGATGATATCCGCGGCGACCGCCTCCATGCGATAACTTGCGGCATCCGGCGGCGAGTCGCTCTGCCCATGTCCCAGAATATCCAGCGCCAGAAATTGGAATCCGCCGGGCAGACGCCGCGCCACTTCATCCCAGCTTGAGCTGTCGCCGCTGAAGCCATGCAGCATGAGCAGCGGAGCGCCTTGGCCGCGGACCCGCAAATGGTAATGGCGCCCGCTAGTTGCGGCGCGATATCGCGTCATTGAAAATATGCCGCGCTTTCTCACGCTGAATCTTGCCCGATGCAGTGCGCGGCAGCGCGTCTACAATGGCGATCTGACGCGGGATCTTGTAGCCGGCCAGATGCTCGCGCGCGAAGCTGATGAGCGCTTCCGGGGATGTTGACGCGCCCGCGCGCAGCTGAGCGATGGCCGCGGCGCGCTGGCCCCAATCCGCGTCACTCAGGCCGAAGACGACGGCCTCCGCTACGGCGCTGTGCTGCCTCAGGACAAGTTCCACTTCGGCTGGATAAATGTTTTCGCCGCCACTGACAATGAGATCGGCGCGGCGCTGCAAAACAAAAAGATCGCCCTCTTCATCCATATAGCCGATGTCGCCGGTGCGCAGCCAACCGTCCTGCAGCGCCGCGCGCGTCGCCTCCGGATCCCCGTAGTAGCCGCGTGTGACCATGCTGCCTTTGACCAGCAGTTCGCCCGGTTCCTTGGGCCGGGCGTCGCCGCCGCGCTCGTCAATGACGCGTACCTGTGTGAACATCAACGCTTTGCCCACCGTGCCGGGTTTGCGGTACACGAGATCGGGCATTGCGGTCGCCACTTGGGACGCGGCTTCGGTCAGCCCATAGCTGGTCGCGATCGGCAAGCGTTCCGCGATGCAGCGCTTCAGAAGCTCGGGCGAAAGGGCTTCGCCGCCGAGCAAGATCAGGCGCAGGCGCGCATTCCACGGGCGCGTTTTGGCATCCAGAAGCCGTTGCAGCATGGTGGGCACGAGCGAAACCAAAGTGATCGGATGTTCACTCAGAACGCGGTTGACTTCCCGCGCGTCAAAAGGGCTCGGCGGCATTGTTTCAATGGCCGTGCCATAATTGAGCGAACGAAAGGCGATGCTCAAGCCGCCGACATGATTGAGCGGCAAGACGCAGAGCCAGACATCGTTTTTCAGCATCCCCAGCTTAAGCGCGGAGGCGACGGCGCTCTGATAGACATTGCCGTAGGTCAAGATCGCCGCCTTGGGACGCCCACTTGTGCCGGAGGTATGTATGATTGCGAAATCGTCATCGAGATTCATCATGCCGAAGTCCCCAAATTCCGCCGCCGGGGCCTCGCGCTTAATGTTTGGCATTTCCATAACAGCGGCGCCGGTTGACTGCGCGAGCGTCCGCGTCTCTCCTTCGCATATCACCAAACGGCAATCCGTGTTCTTGACCTGCCAGGCCAGTTCGCCCGCGGTCAAGCGCGCATTGAGCGGCACGCTGATGAGGCGCATCCGCATCAGCGCAAACAATGTCAAGATGAATGGAGTTGGCGCAGCCATCAAGATCGCCACTTTGTCGCCCGGCTCGAGTGGCGTATGCCGGAGGATCGCGCCGCAGGTCCGCGCTACAAAATGACTGGTATTGGCAAAACTCAATTCCAAGTCGCCGTAGGCGAAAAACAGGTTGTCAGGTGTATGATTGACTTGGGCCTGCAGCCCGGCCACAGCCGTCCCCCTTTCTGTTGACGATCTCGCCGCTCGCTCAGGCTCGGCGCGGGAATTTGCCGAAGTCGGGCTTGCGCCCTTCAAGGAAGGCGTTCTTGCCTTCGCTGCCTTCTTCGGTCATGTAGAAGAGCATGGTCGCATCGCCGGCCAGCGCCTGCACGCCTGTTTGCCCGTCCAGCTCGGCATTCAAACCGGCTTTGATGAAGCGCAGCGCGATCGGGCTCTTGCTCAGGATCTCGCGCGACCACTGCAAGGCCTCCCGCTCCAGGTCGGCCAGGGGCACGACCGTGTTGACCATACCCATCGCTTCGGCTTGCTCGGCGCTGTACTGCCGGCAGAGGAACCAAATCTCGCGCGCCTTCTTTTGCCCGACGTGCGCCGCCAGGAAGGAAGAGCCGAAACCGGCGTCAAAGCTGCCGACAATGGGTCCGGTCTGTCCGTAGATGGCATTGTCGCTGGATATCGTGAGATCGCAGCAGACATGCAAGACGTGGCCGCCGCCAATCGCGTAGCCGGGCACGACGGCGATCACCGGTTTGGGCATGTTGCGGATATAGCGCTGCAGTTGCAGCACGTTCAAGCGCGGCACGCCGTCATCGCCGACATAACCTGAATGCCCGCGCACGCGCTGATCGCCGCCGGCGCAGAAGGACCAGATGCCGTCTTTGCTGCTTGGCCCATTGGCCGTAATCCAAATGACGCCAACATCGCCATCGTGCCAGGCCTGCAGGACGGCGTCGGTCATTTCATCGATCGTCTTGGGCCGGAAGGCGTTGCGAATATTGGGCCGGTCAAAGGCGATGCGGGCGATGCCCTCCGCTTTGTGGTAGCTGATGTCGTCGTAGGGCTGTACCTCCCGCCAATCGACAAGCTGCATCAGGTCGCCCGTTTTGATCTGTGCTTGTTGCTCGGCTGTTGTCACCATGTTTCTCTCCCTTGGGTTCAAGTTCGCATATTATCCTTTGCGCAGCCGGTCATAAACCGACGTCATGATGTCGCGCCTCCGCTTCAGATCAGCGACCGCGTCCGTACGGACTTCGATGAGCGTCGAAGCGCCGCCGCCGACCGAGCGGCTAAGGGCGCGGCGAAAGGCGGCGCGGTCGTCCGCCCGGACATAATCCAGGCCATACAATTCGGCCACCAGCGCGAAGTCAAGGCCGTGCGGCGTTAGAAAATAATCGCTGAAATGCGGTTCAAAGCCACGCACTGGCAGCCGGTGGAATATGCCGCCGCCGTTGTTGTTGAGCAGAACCAGCGTCAGCGGAATGTCGCAGCGTCGAATCGCCAGCAGTCCGTTCATGTCGTGGTATAGCGTAATGTCCCCGAGAACGGCCACCAACGGCGAGCGGCGCCGGGCCGCCCCCGCGCCCAATGCGCTCGAGACGTTGCCATCAATGCCGGAGGCGCCACGATTCGCCAAAGCCCATATCGCTTTGTCAGTCGACAGCCCGAACTGGTCCAGATGCCGAATCGGCAAGCTGTTGCCCGCGAAGAGCGTACTGCCTGCGGGAAGCAGATCGACCAGATCATATAGCGCCGCGCCATCAAAATAAGCGCCGGTTCCGATCTCTTCCGCGATGACCGCCCCGGCGACGCCGGCGGCGCGCGACCATTGCCTGGACCAGTCGCCCGGCGCCGGCTCGAAGGCGCCCCATTCCGCCGTCGACACAGTTTGCGGATCCATGGTCAAATGATGGCTGACGCTGTGGCTGTCATCCGCCCATGCGCCGTCGCGGCTACAGAAGATGTGCGCGCGCAGGCGCGCCCGCGCCAGAAACTCGCTCATGTTGGATGGCAAAGGTGGCGCGCCAAAGCGAATCACAACCTCGACTTCTGACATGTCGACCGCCTCTGATTCAATCAGGCATTCGTATGTCGCGATGGCGTCGCGGCTGCGCATGTTCGAGCTGAATTCAGCTAAGATCGGATAACCGGTGATCGCGGACAAGCGCCGCGCCCAAGGCCCGAGCGCGGCGCGTTCCGCTTCGCTGCGGCAAGCGCCATGGCCGAAATAAATGAGGCCCGGGCGCGCCCGCAGTTCGGCGCTCAACACATCAGCCAGCCCGCTCGCCCCCGGCGGCGGTCTCCGCAAGAACTGCGTCGGCGCGCTTCTGTCGATCTCGTGCCAACCGGCGTCGTCCGCGCCCGGCTCAAAGGGCTTGCGGAAAGGCAGGTTGATATGCACGACAGCGCGCCTCCGCTCGGCGATGTTGACGGCGCGGGCCGCCAGGGTCTGGAGATTGCGCCGCGCGAGCGCTGGCGGATTCGCCTCCGGCAGAGGCGCGTCCACAAAGTAGTCGACGTAGTCGCCGAATAGCTTGATCTGGTCGATGGTCTGGTTGGCGCCGCTGTAGCGTCGCTCATGCGGTCGGTCGGCGCTCAGCACAATCAGAGGCAGGCGCGACTGCTGCGCCTCGACAATTGCCGGAAAGAAGTTGGCCGCCGCCGAGCCCGAGGTGCAGACCAGCCCGGCCGGCTCAGCCGAGCCCAAAGCCAGACCAAGGGCGAAGAAGGCGGCGCTGCGCTCGTCCAGGAGCGAATAGATTTCGATTGACTCGCGGTGACGCGCCAGCGCCAGCGCCAGAGACGTATGCCGCGACCCCGGCGCAATACATACCCGCCGCAGCCCAGCGGCGACCAAGGCATCTATGAAACTATTGGCGAACAGCGTGTTTGGATTAGGCACAGGAAATCGCCTTTTCACCACAAAGACTCAAAGACACGAAGGACACAAAGACCTGTCTATAACAGTACCCTCTTTACACCCTCGGTAAGTGTAGTTTCATTAAAGTTGAGCAGCAGCCCGGCGCTGAGACCAGTCAGCCTTAGGTATGTCAGCAACTGTGCCGTGTGTACCTTTGCGAGCGCCTCCACTGATTTGACTTCGACAATCGCGCGATTCTCGACGACCAGATCTACGACATGGTAACCCAGGTCTTGTTCCTTGTAGTTAATGCGAATGCGCTTTTGACGCTCAAAGTTAATTTCCCGCAGCCTCAGCTCCGCACATAGCGCCGCCTCATATACACTTTCTAGCAGTCCAGGTCCCAAATGCTTGTGAACCTCAATTGCCGCGCCAATGATTCGATATGATAATCGTTCCCGAATCTCGCCGTTCATTGCGTCTAAGTCCTCCTTTCTGCCATAGAGAATTCTTTGTGCCCTTTGTGGTTAAGACATGTGTTGCCTGTCGGCATGCGCGTCGAGCATGGGTCGGAATTTGAGCTCGGATTCCTCCCATTCGCGATCGGGCTGGCTTCCGGCGACGATGCCGGCGCCGGCGTAGATCCAGGCGCGGGCTTCCTGCGCCACGGCGGAGCGGATGGCCACGGCGAATTCGCCATCCAGCCGCGCGTCGATCCAGCCGACCGGCGCGCCATACCAGCCACGCGGAATGGGCTCAAGCGCGCGGATCAACTGGACGGCCTTTTCGCGCGGGTCGCCACCCAGCGCCGGCGTGGGATGCAGCGCCTCCACGATTGGCAAGATGCCCAGATCGCTGCGCAACTCAGCATGGATGTCTGTGCACAGGTGCTGGATGTTGCTCAGTTTAAGCAAGCGGGTGCTTGAAACGGACAAGGAGCGGGCCAGCGCTGTCAGGCGTTCGCGCATTTTCTGGAGGACAATGTCGTGTTCGTGGACTTCTTTCGCATTGTTCAGCAGGTCTTGGCCGAGCGCGCGGTCAGCGGCGGCGTCGCAACCGCGACCGATGCTGCCGGCCAAAGCCATAGTCTGCATGCGCCGGCGCTGCGCCGAGGCCAGCAGCTCCGGCGACGCGCCATAGAAGGCATAATTCGGGCGCGGTTCAAAGAGAAAGCGATAACAATCGGCGTAATGTCTTGCCAGGTGGCGCAAGATGGGCAGCAGTTTGATCCGCCCGGCAAAGCGCAATTCCGCCGCGCGCGCCAAGACGACCTTCGTCAGTTCGCCGGCATGAATGCGACTGGTCGCTTCCGCAAGCATCTGGGCCCAGGCCGAGCGGCTCATTGGGTAATCGACGCTGATGACGGCGCTTTGAGCGGCGGCCGGGCGCCGCGTATCGGCTTTCAGACTGTTGATTTTTTCCGTCAGCGCCGCCTGCAGGTCGGGGATCAGCGGCTCGGGCCCTTCGTCCTGCGGGATCTGCGCATTAATCGTCAGCCAGGTCTGTCCGCCGCTGCATAGCAGTTGATAGTGCGGCAAGACGAAGAAGGCTGGGGTATAGATAGACCAAGTGTTATCCAGCGCAAAATCGCTGCGAAAGGCGAAGCCCCCAAAGAGGCGCGGCCCTGCCTGCCTGTTCCCGCCATCGACGATATACGCGCCGGCAAACAGATCGCGCGCATCGCTTTCGATCTTCCTGTAGCGCTCCTCGCCCCAAGCCATGAGTTCAACGGCGGCGCCGACGCCAGCTATGGACCCGCCGCGCTTTGCCCAGTAGAAGCGGGGCTGGCCCTCGGCCGCAGCCAGAAAGCGGGTGACACTGAGCCCACTGCAGGGGACGCTGCAACTGAGCAAGCGGCCGTAGCGCTGATCGAATGCGACCTGAGGGAAGCGCGCAGCGTCCATGCTCAATCCTGATAGCCGACGCTTTTGAGCAGCAGCGGCAGCAGCGCATTCATGATTTCGCCCTTGTTCGGTTCGCCGGTATAAACCCACTGGATGACGACGCTGTAGATCGCGCCCATCCAGGCATGTGAGACAATATGTGTATTCACCGGGGCAATGGAGCCGTCGGCAACGGCTTCATCAAGGTAGGTCTTGATGAGCAGGGCGAAACGATCGTTGACTTCCATGCGCTTGCGCTCAAAAACTGTGCCCAGCCCTACCGCCTGCACCAACAGCAGCTTGGCGGGCCGCCGATATCGGCCAAATGTCTCCAGAACCGCTTCCAAGGCGACTTGCACGCGCAAGATGCCTTGTCTCTCCTTGGCGATGGCTTCGCTGGCGCGCCGCTCAATCAGGTCGGCGAACTGGTCCACCAGCGCGATAAACAGCTTTTCCTTGTTGGGGAAGTGGAAATAGATCGAGCCTTTGCTGATACTGGCTTCGGCGACGATCTCATCCAGCTTGGTGTCATGGAAGCCCTTGGCGCTAAAGATATTCAGCGCGGCGTCGAGGATGCGCTCGCGGGTGGAAGGTTTGTCGTTCGCGGTTTCGCCCACGCTATTCTCACAATACTGACTGGTCAGTATTGTGAGAATAGCGTAAAGAGCCGCAATTGCAATATGCGGTCACGACGGTAGGGCTCCAATTCGGTTGAAATAGGCTGGCAGGGGCGACCCGGTGGATTGCCCGATGGGCAGGATGAATTTTGGGCGGCTGGCCGGCGCCGCTAGGCCGAGCCTACCCGATGACTCCAGCCGCCCGCGATCACGCCGGCAGCCACCGCGATCGCAGCGGCGCTATCAAAGAATGACTTGACGATCTGGGCGATAATATCATCGTCTGGCATCGGGCTGACATCCACCGCGCTTTGTATCGCCCCCAAAATGATCGCCGTGAACACAGCGATGATGACCGCGGCGATAAACGTGCCAACCACATTCGCGACCGACAGATGCTCGGCTGGCGCGTTGGCTGCGATTTGCCCCGCAATGTGCCGGCCCAAATTCATGCCGGAAGCGAGCACCGTGCCCATCACCAGCCCAAAAATCAAATCGCGCCCCAGTACCAGCGCCAGCAGTACGCAGACGACGATGCCAGCGACAGAAAGCAGCCCATGCCTGTTCTTGCTCAAATCTTGCAAACCTTTGTGCGCGTCTTCATTCATGTTCATCTCCTTATTTGCCTGGAATCAGTTCACATATTTTCTGCGGCGATTATAATTGGCTGTGAAGAATTTCGCCATGTTAGCGGGAAGCGAGAATTTTATGGATAAGTTCATGGCGCTGGCGATTGAAGAAGCCAAGGCGACCAAAGCGGAAGGCGGCAGCCCCTTTGGCGCGGCGCTCGTGCGCGGAGGAGTGGTCATCGGTCGCGGACGGAATCTGATGATCCAAAACAACGACCCGCTCAGCCACGGCGAGATGGAAGCGATCAAAGCGGCCGGCTTGCAGGAGAGCTACGCCGATACCGTGCTCTACACCACCGCATTCCCCTGCTTGATGTGCGCCGGCGCCATCGTGAGATACCAGATACCGCGCGTGATCATCGGCGCAAGCTGGGAGCACAGCGCGCCCTCGCGCAAATTCATGAGCGAGCACGGGATTGAATTGGAGGAATGGCGGCTGGACGAGTGCTATCTGCTGGTGGAATAGGCGCTTGCTGTGGTCTCAGCCAATCAACAGCAGTTTTAAAAATTTGGAAGCCGCTCCACTTCGCCCCTGCCCCGTGGCATCAAGAACGTAGCGCGCCCAATAGCGAGATTTCTTGTTAGACAAAAACTGCATAGCCATGTGACAATCTCCCCAATCGCAACGAGTCGCGTAAACTGTCACAGTCGGGGGAGACTCATAGGGCATGATATGGCGCGGTTTTTCACGTGGCGTTTTCTGTCGCCAGGGCGCCTCAGTTCAACCTTGTGATTAACCCTTCTTGCCAAATATCGCGCGCAGGCCAGCGCCCACGGCAGTTCCAATGCCTATCGCGATACCCCAGACAACATCCGAGCCACTATTCAGGGCGGTCTCCAGAATATTGGCCACCAACTCTTGAACGCTTTCCAGTATTCCGCCAATTGCCGAGGAGAGGATGGTGACAACAACACCAGCCACAATCGCCAATACGAGCGCCATCACCAACACATTGCCTTGGTCAGCGCTGCGGCTGCTATACAACCGCGCCCCGAGAGCGCCTAAGGGAACCCCCAGGCCCAAGAAAAAGCCCGTCACAATGCCGAAGAGCAAGTCGTTTCGTCCCAAGCCGAATACGATACCGATCAGGACCCCGAGCCCGGTCACGACTCCTACTCTCTCGTACCATTTTTTGTCATTCGCGTTATTGCTCATGCACGTCTCCTTTTTAAGGATTGCATATTCAAGTCAAATAGAAACATTCTATGCTTCCATTATGCTGGAATACCAGCTTGTTGTCGAACGTTGCGGCGCAGCGCAGCCGGCAAATGCAGCAGTACGAGCTTTCACTGAGCTGAGCAAATAGGTTCAGACTGTCGCGATCGACCTAAGCGGACCGATTTAAGACATTTCGGATACTCGCGGAAAGCGACCGCAGCAGGGCGAGCCAATGCCGCGCCGCTTCAAATGCGAATATCGCGATGGCGGTGCCGGCGAAGGGAATGACGATTCCAGTGGCAATCGCGGCGACAAGCCCGGCTCCCGCCCCCAAGTTGCTCCCAGCCAGGAGAGCGGCTATGAGACCGACGCCGACAAGGATTCCACAGCCGAAGATTTCGCCGCGTTGGATCCCTATCAGCAATCCAGCTAGAAATCCGACCAGGGCTAAAACGAGGAGTGCGGCCAGAGTTTGAATTAAGATCCGAAACTGTCCGACAAATTTGTCCGGGATTTCCGCTACCGCAGCGCTTATGCCTGCCGTAAGGGTATCGGCGCCGGTTCTAACCCGGCTTCCTGCTTCCGCCAAGTTTTCGGCGCCGGCTCTTACCTCGCTTCCCACTTCAGCAACGGATTCGGTGCCGGCTCTTACCTGACTTCCCACTCTCGCTATAGTATCAGCCGCATTCCTGACCTGGCTTCCCACTCCCGCTATAGTATCGGCTGCGTTCTTGACCTGGCTTTCCAGGCCAGAAAGAGCTTGGAAATTAGATAATTCCACACTCACGGCCTGCGCCACAGCTGAAGCCGCAACGTCATTTACAACTTTGACAAGGGCGCCAAGAAGATCTCCCTCTTGCTCTTGGGCTGTGACTCTGCTCAAAAGCAAAGCCAAAAGAATCACAACCATGACGGTAATCTTTTTCATGTTGACTCCACAATTTTGCTGTGATCGATTCTTTATCGGTTCTGTAACACCAGAAGCGATATACAGCTAACCATTAAGGGATTCTATCGGGTACGTCGGGATCAAAAACCTGTCCCTGCGGCAGGCTGAAGCTGAAAGTGGCGCCCTCGCCTTCGACGCTCGTCGCCCAGATGCGCCCGCCGTGCGCCTCGATGAAGCCGCGCGCAATGGCGAGGCCGAGCCCGGTCCCGCGGTCGCCGTCGTCGCCGCGCATGCGCGAGCCTTCGCCGCGGTAGAAACTCTCGAAAAGGCGCGGCAGCACATCCTCCGGAATGTAGGAACCGCCGTTGTGGATGTCGATGCGGATCTCGTCGCCGCCGCGCCAGGCGCGCAGGGTAACGGCCTCGCCGCTGCCCGTGTATTTGATCGCGTTATCCACCAGGTTCGTCAGAACGCGCTGAATCTTGTCCGGCGCCATTTGGATGAGGTCCACATCTTCGGCGACTTCACCTTTGAGCGTGATGCGCTGTTGCTCCGCCTTCGCCATCATGCTGCCCAAGGTATCCGAGATCAGATCGCTGATCGACGCCCGCTGCAAATTAAGCTGGAGATGGCCGACATCCAATTGCGCCAACTCAAAGAGATCGTCGATCAATTCGCTGAGGTGTTCGATTTCGGCGCGGCTGTTATCCAGGTAACGCTGCACCGTCTCTTCATCTTTTACGACGCCATCCAGAATCGCTTCGATCATAACGCGCATGGACGTCAGTGGCGTCCGCAAGTCATGCGAGACCCAGGCGGTCAAATCTCGGCGCGTCTCTTCCAGTTGCCGTTTCTGCTCCTCCACTTCTTGCAGGCTGCGCGCCATGTCGTTGAAAGTATTCGCCAATTGCGCGATTTCGTCATTGCCGGAAATACCCAGACGGGTGGTGAAATCCCGCCGCGCCAGCGCCTGCGTCGCCTCATGCAGCTTGCTCAGACGGTCGGTCATGGTCTTGGAAGCGAAGAAGCCGATCGTCAAGGCGGACAGGCCAGCGAAAATCAGCAGGACCGATGTCAGCGTGAGATAGTGGCTTTGGATGAAGGTGAAGCGCGCGATCACCCAGACATTGAGAAAGATCATCAGCACCAAGAGCGCGATCACCATCCAGATCGCCCAGCGCAAACTGCGAAACCATTCGAGTACGCCCAGCCGATAAAAGGCATAAGACAAAAGCGAACTGGTTATACCGGTCACCGTCATGAAGGCGAGCAGTTGCTGCACCTCGTTTCCGGGCAAGTCGAACATAACCAGCTCGCTGAACAAGGCGCCAGCAATGGGAATCACCAAGACAACCAGAAAGATCGTGAGGGGATTACGCATCAGTCGCTCGTCTATGCGGGTCATGTTCGGCGCTTTCTACTCTATGAGCCTGGAATCTCGAACTTGTAGCCGACGCCCCAGACGGTCTGTATGAAACTCGGTTTGCTGGGGTTGGGCTCCAGCTTTTCGCGCAAGCGCCGCACGTGTACGGTTACCGTGCTTTCATCGCCATAGAATTCGTAGCCCCAGATCTTGTCGAGCAGTTGCTGCCGCTTGAAAACCTGGCGCGGGTGGCGCATCAGAAACCAGAGCAAGTCAAACTCCTTGGCCGTGAGCGATACATCTTTGTCATCGACGCTCACGGATCGGCTGCGCGGATCAAGATGCAAGGGGCCGAAGGCCACCGGTGTATCGCTTTCGGCTTCTCCGGCGCTGCTGCGCCGCATCACCGCCTTCACGCGCGCCACCAGTTCCCGCGGGCTGAAAGGTTTGGTCACATAGTCGTCCGCGCCCAGCTCCAGACCGGCGATACGGTCCACTTCATTGCTGCGCGCAGTCAACAAGATAATCGGAATATCGCCTTCGATACTCAGCGGGTTGTAGTCCGATGCCTGGCGCAAGCGCCGCGTGATCGAGAAGCCGTCGACGCCCGGCAGCATGATATCGAGCACAACCAAATCCGGCCGCATCCCCTGCAGAATCGACAGAGCCTGTGGCCCTGTTTCCGCCTCCGTTACCCTAAAACCTTCCAGCTCCAGGTATCGCCGAACAACTTCCCGAATCGTTCGTTCGTCGTCCACGACCAGAATATTGCGTTCTTTCGCCATGTCACCCTGCCAGTCTGCAATTCTAGCTCGCAGTCTACTTCAAAGCGCATTGTATATCGACCTCAGCCCGACTGGCGTCACACGGCTGCCGGGCTGCCTTGCCATTGAGCTTACCGAATAAAACTAACGGAATGATTGCAGGCTGCGGCCGACACAAGTCTTGCGAAAGGGACGGCGATGGAAACGAGGGCTGCATGCCCGGCTCACAGCGCTCCCGCATCTTCAGCGGGGAAAAATCGCGCCGATTGCGCTATGATCCTTGGCAGGCACGGATCCCAGACAAGAGGCAAAGAGATGACCGACACGATCAGTAACGCCATCGATTACCTGCAGGAAACCCAGGACAAAATGCTGGAGGACTACAAGGACTTGCTGCGCTTCGCCTCGATCAGCGCGGACCCGGCGCATGCCGACGATGTACGCGCCTGCGCGGACTGGATCGTCGGCCAGCTCGAAGCGCTCGGTTTCGACAACTGCGAGGCGATTGCGACGGCGGGCCTTCCGGTCGTCTATGGCGAGTGGCTGCAGGCCGGGCCTGAAAAGCCGACGGTGCTGGTCTACGCGCATTACGATGTGCAGCCGGTGGACCCGCTGCCCCTGTGGAATACTGAGCCTTTTGAAGGCGTCATCAGTGATAAGCGCATGTATGCGCGCGGCGCCAGCGACAACAAAGCCGGTGTTTGGGGCAACCTCAAGACCTTTGAAGCGCTGCTGCGAAGCAACGGCAAATTGCCGGTCAATGTCAAGATCATGTTTGAAGGTGAAGAAGAATCCGGCTCGCCCAGCATCCGGGACTTCGTTTTGGCAAACAAGGAACGGCTCAAGGCTGATGTGCTGCTGAATTGCGATGGCGACCTGGCGCCGGACAGCCCAAAACTTTACTACGCCGGGCGCGGCATGGTGACCGCCCAAGTACGCGTCAGCGGGCCGGCGGCCGATATCCACTCCGGGCTATTCGGCGGCCTGGTGCAGAACCCCTTGCATGTCGCGGGCCGGATCATAGGCTCCTTTCATGACGACAGCGGGCGGATTCAACTGCCCGGCTACTATGATGATGTGACGGAAGCCGAAGCGGCGGAAAAGGCGCGCATTGAAGACGGATTCCAGGCGGAAGCGCTGCTGGAAAGCGCGGGCGTCGGCCAATTCTGGGGCAATGCGATCGCGCCGGCGGCGGAACGAGCCACGGTCTACCCGACGCTCGATGTTGTTGGCATGTGGGGTGGATACCAGGGGCCGGGCATCAAGACCATCATTCCGGCCGAAGCTGGCTTCAAAGTCACGATGCGGCTGGCGCCGGATCAGGATCCGTCCAGGGTTGCGGCTGCGCTAAAGCAACATGTCGAAAGTTTTGCGACCGATACCGTCGCGGTCGACTGCGCAATCGGGGAGGAAGCCTGGTATTTCCAACTGGAGACGGAGGGTCCCTGGCTGGAGGCGGTGCAATCCGCGATTGAAGACACCGTTGGCCAGCGGGCGCAACTGGTGCGCACGGGCGGATCCATTCCCATCCTCGGCGTCTTCAATCGCTTGATCGGCCTGCCGATTACGGCATTTGCCTATGGCGAAGGCGAAGGCATTCACTCGCCGAATGAATACCTCAAGCTCGACAGCTTATTCACCGGTTTGGAAGCGGCGGTGCGGCTCTACCACAATTTGGGGGCGGTTGATTTCTAGCGGATCCCGTTCAGAGGCGGATCAATTGCCGCAGCGCCTGTCAGATCAGCAAGCCCAGCGCCACCGCTGCGACGCCGACAAGGGCGAAGACCAAGGCCGAGCGGCGCGTCTTGTCGTCCCAGGCTTCAGTCCATTCCGGGTTGTCTTTGCGCCAGCGCGGCTCAAGTGAATACAGGCGCCAGACTAGATCCCGCCGAAAAGCGCAGAGCCCGGCCAATATCCAGAAGGCGATGCCGCCCAGAATCAGAATGCCGTCGCCCATTCGCATTTCACTTTCAGATTCGAATGCGGGCGTTTCGCCGCCGCGCGTAGACACAGCGGGTCAAACGCCCCTACAGCTTCTAATTTGCGTTCGGCTGCAGGATGATCTTGGCGTCCGCGCGGCTCTCTAGGCGCTTGAAGGCGCCGATGGCCTCATCAAGCGGCAGGCGGGCGCTGACCATCTGGCGCATGTCGATGCGGCCAGCTGCCATCATGCGGATCACATGCTGAAAGGGCCCGCCGGCGTGCCCAAGTGAACCGGCATATTGCACACCCATGCGCTTGTAGGCCACGATCGGCACTGTCGGGTTGTCGCCGCCCATGCCGATATCGATAATCGAGGCGTTCACCGCCAGGCAGCGGTCAAGGGGCTGGATGGTTTTGTCGGCGAAGCCGGCGCATTCCACGACATAATCGACGCCGCGCCCGAGTGTATGCTCCAGGAGCGCCTCGTCCAAGTCGATGCCGACCGGGTCCAGGGCGGCGGACGCGCCCATGCTCATGGCGATCTCGCGCCGGCTGGCCGATGGGTCGGAGACGATGACCGCGCCCGCCCCGGCCGCCATCACCAGCGCTTGCGCCGCCAAACCAATGGGCCCGGCGCCGAAGATGACGACGTTGTTGCCCGGCTGCCAGTTGTGCAGGCGATTGAACAAGCCTTGATACGAAACGCCGGTCGGCTCCACCATGGCGCCCATGACCAGGGCTTCTTCTTCACCATAGCGCTCGGCGATTTCGTCCAGCTTCCAGCAATATTTGGCGCGCACCGGCAGGTACTGCGCCATGGCGCCGGGAATGGTGAATCCCAACTCTTCAATGTCCAGGCAGTGATTGACGAAACCGCGGCGACAGGCGTTGCACTCGCCACACCACTGAATCTCCTCGACAGCCACCAGATCGCCACATTCCAGGCCCTTCACCTCCTTGCCAACTTCGACGATGCGCCCGGCGAACTCGTGACCGATGATATTCGGCGTATGCGCCAAGCCGGGATAGACCATGTAGCCATCCGCGCCGGCTTCGTACATGTGCATATCCGAGCCGCAGATGCCGACAGCGGCGACTTCAAGCAGCGCTTGATCGGGCTGCAGCGTCGGGTCGGGCGCATCGCCGAGCTCAATCCGCGGACTCTTCCAGGTCATGTTGGCGTTGCGCGGCCGCCGCAGGTCGCGTTCGCTCGCCGTCATGTCGTAGCCCGGTTTCGGCGCCCACTCCGCCGTCAATGTCAGTGCTTTCATACGTCCATTTGCCCCACGTAACGATAGTTTCTTGGTTTTCTCCAGCAGAATCGCGATGATTTGGCTGGGTTCACGTCGATTAGTTCGGAATGCTAAGCGTCCTTAAAGCCCCTCCCTCCTTGTGGGACCCCGGGCGGGGGCATGAAATTCGTCCCATTGCGCCTTGTAATCGCGCATGCCATCCAGGACCTTGTACGTGCTGCGTCCCAAGGCTTCGCATGTTCTTTCGTTGCTGCTGACGATGCGGAAAGGGATGCGCATATGCCGGTAGCGATCCAGCACATGCGGGTCAGTCGGCACCGGCACAATCAGCGTACGGTCGACTGCAAATGTTTCGGCGAAGTGGTAGGCGTATTGCAGGCGGCTGACCGCCTCGCTGCCCCAGCAGTGGAAAATGCCGCTCTCGTCATGCTCGGCAAGGCGCAGCAGCATCGCCGCCCCATCGGATGCCAAAGTTGGATGCGCCACTTCATTGACCTTGGGGCCGGTCCAAATCTCGGCGATCAGACCCTGCGAGAGCTGATCCACCACGTAATTGCCCAGGTCGAAGCCGACATCGTTCTGCTTGCGCAGCAGAGACGGACTGCTGTAGTTGATGCCATAGACACCGGCTAGGCGACCGATGCCATAGCTCAAGCCCGGCACGCCCATGATGTCGCGCTCGCAGATCGCCTTCATGAAGCCGTAGAAGAGCACCGGCATTGGCGGCGAATCTTCATCCACCAGCGGCTGTTGGCCATCGAAAACCCAATCCGAGGAGACGAATACATAACGGGCGCCTACTTCGGCGCAGGCTTGCGCAAACGCGAGATTGGAATGCACGGTCGCCCGCCAAACTGCCGCGCGATTGGCATCCATATAGGCGTGGTCGAGGATGGCCGCGCAGTGTATCACGGCGTCGGGTTTGTACTTGCGGATGGAGTCGCGCACGGTGCCCGTATCCGCCATATCCAGCGGATCCAGCTGATAGTCGACATCCCACTCGGGCGGGGGGCCGTATTGCGACGCGATGATTTCGATGTCACTGCGCCGGCGCGCCAGCCGGATGATGTTGCCGCCGACCAGTCCCGTTCCGCCAGTGATGTATAGTCGCATTGCTCGTCCTTGTGTGTGAAACGCGCCAAGCATAATGGCTATGCGAAGACCTGTCAAATGCGGGCGGCCATGTCCTTCCTGCGCTCGTGCGGGCGTCTCGGCGAGACGCCCCTACAGGTTGGTATGGTTGGACGGGTTGGGATCCGGAGGCCGAGGCGGGCGAGCCAAGGCCCGCCCCTACGGAATTCGACGACATTCGCGGCAATATTTTGCAATTTCGTCAAGAGGGGATAGAATCCGCTGGAAAGCAATACAATATCGATTTTCGAAAAAAACATACAGGAGCTGATGATGAGCAAAGTCAATAATCTGTCACGCCGTACATTCCTGAAAGGAGCGGGCGCGGTCGCGGCCAGTTCGCTGCTGCCGCATTTCCCCAACATCGTCCGCGCCGACAACCACGAGATCAACATCATCGGCTGGGGCTCAGACTTTTTCGACGGGCTTTTTGAAGGGGCGACAGAAGCGACCGGGATCAAGATCAATCGAGAGGGACTGCCATCGCGCTGGAGCGATGTGATGCAGAAATTCACGCTCTGGGGCCAGACCGGTTATTCCCACGTCGATATTATGATGACCGACGACCTGCTGGCCGGCATGTACGGCATGAACGGCTGGGCGCTGGATCTGAGCGATCTGAATGCCTATAACGACAACAGCGAAGACATAACCGGGCCCGTGCACCAGCTCGACAGCGCCATGGGCGGCGTTTTCCGGCTCTTCTACTTCATGGGCGCAACGCCATTCTTCTACAACACCGACCTGGTGCCGGAGCATCCCTCGACCTGGGATGACTTCGTCTCCGCCGGCTTGGCCGCCACCGACCAGGAAGCGGGCGTATGGGGCTGGCGTCCACTGGGCGGCCAGGGCCACGCCTTCAATACCATGCTGCTGGCGCTGCATCATACCGGCGCCGATCTGGAGACGCTGAATGACGACGCCACCCGAGCCGCGCTGCAATGGATGTACGACTGGGTGAACGACTACGAAATCACGCCGCCCTCAACCATCAACGAAGGCTGGTCCGAGGTCATCGGGCTGATGGCCGGCGGCAAAGCTGGCATGGTTTGGGGTTACGAGGGGATGTATGGCAACATCATCTCGACAGTTGATACCGCAGTGACCGAGGACAATCTCGGCTGGGGGCGCTTCCCGATGGGGCCCGCCAACGATAGCCTGCTGACGCATGGCTGGGGTTATTCGATTCCCACTGCCTCGTCCAAGCATGAGCAGGCGAGAGAAGTGCTTGAGTACCTGGGGCATTACGACCAACTGAGAACTGTCGCGCTGAACAATGTCGTGCCCGGCTTGAAGTCGCTCTTTGAAGACGAAGAGGTGGTCGCCCAGATTCCAATCCTGAGCTTGACGGGCCCGTCTTGGGCGGAAATTACGGAGGGCGCGCAGTTCCGCTACCCGATTGTGAACCACCGGCAGGTATCGCAGCTCTGGTCGATGTTCGATCAACTGGGCGAGATGATCCTCTCCGGCGAACGCAATGTGGACGAAGCCTTCCAGTGGGCGCAGGATGAGTACACGATCATCCGGTTGGCGTATTAGGGAAGCGTAGAAACTTTGCTACTATGCAATGGTGTAGGGGCGATCTACCAGATCGCCCGCCCTTGTTTGGATATTCCAATATCGTAAACGGGCGACTTGATAAGTCGCCCCTACAGGATTGGGATTTTCTTGGGGCGTTTCGCGATACGCCCACTGCGAAGCGACATCATATCGATGGGCGAGACCAGTCTCGCCCCTACAGGTCCCGCCGGATAGTGAATTTGTAGGGGCGTTTCGTGAAACGCCCGATATGGATGAATCCTGATGGCGCAAGCCGCAGCGACGCCGCCGGCGCAGAGCCGTCTGCAAGACATATTCTCCAGCAGATATGCCGTCTTCTACGTGTTGGTGCTGCCGGCATTTCTGCTGCGCATGGTCTATTCCATCATCCCCATCGTCCAGACGGTGCTCATCAGCTTCACCAATCGCACTATCCTGGGCGGGCAGTACGTCGGGCTGCGCAATTACGAAGTTCTAGTACGTGACGCCACGCTGATCGGCAGCCTGGGCTGGACGCTGCTCTACACTGGCGTGTCGGCCGTGGCTGAGACGGTGATTGGCTTGGGCATCGCCGTGCTCTTGATGCAGAACCTGCGCCTGCGCTGGCTGAGCAATTTCATCATGCTGCTGCCCTGGGTGGTCGCGCCGATGCTGGCTGCGGTCGCTTTTCAGATCCTTTTCTTTGAAGACGGCGGCATCCTGAACGCGATTCTGCAGGAGCTTGGCTTTGGCAACGCCGCCGTGCGCTGGCTCAGCAATGCCGAAACGGCGCGCTTCTCCGTGATTGTCATGACGGTGTGGAAGAACGTAAGCTGGGTGGCGCTGATTTTCATGGCGGCGATCGGCTCGCTTTCGAAAGAAGTGTTGGAAGCGGCCGCCGTGGATGGCGCCAATACCCTGCAGCGCTTCTGGTATGTGACGCTGCCCTTGCTCAAGCCCGCCATCTACCTGGTGCTGCTGCTGCGAGCCATGGCAGAGGTGCAGACCTTCGAGCAGATTTATGGCTTGACGCGCGGCGGACCCGGCAGCGCCACCAAGACGCTGGCGCTTTACGCCTTCGAGCGCTTCTTCCAGCAGTTTCGTTATGGCTACGGCTCGGCGGTCAATATGGTGCTGCTTTTGCTGACCATCGCCATCGGCGGCATATTCGCCTGGCTCTTGTATCGTTCGCGGGAGATCTGATGATCCATCAACGGCGGCGTCTGCGAAATGCCTTGCTATACGCCTTACTCGCTGTCATTCTGCTGGGCCTGGTCTTCCCCGTCCTCTTCATGGCATTCACCTCGATGAAATCCGTCAACGAGGTCAACCTCATCCCGCCGACCATTATTCCCCGCTACCCGACATTGGAGAACTACCCTTTCATGGCGCGGGCTTGGGATTTCCCGCTGACCCTGCGCAACACTGTCTTCCTGGCCGGCGGTTCAGGCCTGGCCGCTACCGTGCTGGGCGCGATGGCGGCCTACGCTTTCAGCCGCGGGACCTTCCGCGGCCGGACGCTGATGTACGGCTTGCTGGTCGCCAGCATGGCAGTTCCGGCCATGGTCACGCTGGGTCCTATCTTCATCGCCTATTTGCA
>JAJDUC010000103.1 GCA_022826865.1 Anaerolineae bacterium | reverse complement strand
TCCACTAACACGTATAATGCGGTGAAGAAGGTGTCTAAATCCACGAGTAAGCTCCTTACCTGGCAGTTTGGCACTTACTCTAAATTAGCACCTTCTTTCATTTTCCGTTCATCTATGCCAACCCAGTACCGGACAAGCCTTGTAGGCCAGGGCGACCGACCTGCTGCTCGGGCTGTTAGCTCTATTTCCCTCGAAGAGCGCGTTCGTGAAGCGTGCTTCGCCCACATTGGCCATTCCATCGACGACAGCGGATATCTTTATTCGCTCAGCTTTGAAATCGCCATAATTCAAAATGCGGACGCCCTCCAACGCGATGTTCTCCAGGCGCAAACTGCTGGTGGCGGAGATGTAGAAGCTGTAATTGGTTCGGCTGCTGCGGAGCGCGCGCCCATTGCCCCCGATGTTAATGCTGACGTCTTCCGAAATATAATACACGCCGTTCAGGTCGCAATCGGCGGTTAATGTATAGGTCGCGGAGACGTCCAGGTTGCCGGGCGCGGGAAAGCCGCAAGCCATCAGCTGCGGTGGCGGAATGGCGGCTTGGCCGCCATTGCCAATCGTGCCGCTGCAGGGTCCCGTGCTATTGTCCGTCCAGGTTCCGCCTTCTATGACATAGACATCATAAGGCGCGTTGCCGGAAAGAGTCAGGCAGCCATTTGTAGTCAGCGTGCCGCCGCTATGCACTACAGCCGCGCCGCCGTTGCCGATATTGTTGCGGAAAACAACGTTGGTCAAGGTATGGCTGGTGGTGTTTCTAACATTGAGAGAAACGGCATTTCCGCCTAACTGGAATGAATTGGATGAATTCCTGCTGAAGAGCACATTATTCAGGTTGGATTGCTGGGCGGACACGGCGACGCCGATGATGCCAGTAAATGTTGTGTTGCTGGCGTTGAGCGTCTCTACTTGGATTACATCGCCGGTCGCGCCAGCTATGGTGACGTTATTGAGATTTAAGGCAGCGCTATTGCCAAAGAAGAGAAGAAAAGCGCCGCCAGTGATCGTATGCCCGTTGCCATTGACGGTCACAGAATTTTTCGGATTTCCGCTGGCGATGGCGAGTCTGCCCGTCTGTACGCAGTCGGCGCTGAGGGTGTACGTCACTGAGGCGAAGATGTTGCCTTCCGCCGGCAAGCCGCAAGCGGCGACAGGCGGGTTGGTTTGGGCGAGCGCAGGGGAAACCGCGCAAAATGCCAACAGCAAGGAGACGAGTATGATCCGGTACACGGTTTTCCCTTAACAGCGGGGTGAGTAATACTTCATAATCTAATGGAAGTTTGATTATCCAGCCCGCACAAAAAAATGTAAGCCCCAAAGTAAATTTGCTCCGAAAGCTGAGCCGGCCATCAATTTGAAAACGGTCGCTGGCATACAATCACTTAACGCTTTACTCGGTGTTCTCAGTAAACGCAAGTAATTAATGCGAAATTCAGCATAAGGTCGATATGTAGGGGCGACACTGTGTGTCGCCCGAAAATCCGCGCTTGTGTCGGTGGGCGATTCACAGAATCGCCCCTACACCTTTCTTCAGATTTTGCATGACTTGCTTGCGCTTGCTTCTGTATTCTCGGCGGTAAAGAAAAATTTGAAGCGCTTGCCATGATATTCAGGCTTTATCGCCTGCGGCTGCGGCGTTATGGTAATAAGCGAGCCGCAAAATAAGCGAAAGGAGAGCGCCGCTTCATTCGTCCCGCTTATGGCAAAAATCGCTATAGACAGCCCTTTATCCAAGAAAGCCGCCCCCGCCAGTCCCATCCTGCGCAGTTTTTCATTCCTCAAGAAATACCGGTACATCGCTATTGGCGTTTTTGCGCTCGCTACTGTGACCAACGGCCTGGCAGTCCTGATACCGCAGACCATCCGCTGGATCGTGGACGCCGGCATCGTCCAGCAAAACATAAATATCTTGCTCGCTTCGCTGTTGGGCCTGCTCATGCTGACGGTTGTGAAAGGCCTGGTCGATTTTGCCCTCGGGCGCGGGACCGAGGTGGCGTCGCAAGGCGTGGCATACGATATCCGCAACGCCATTTACGAAAAGCTGAGCTCGCTTTCTTTCTCCTACCATGACAGCGCGCAGACCGGGCAATTGCTGGCTCGGTCCATTTCCGATGTGGAGCGGGTGCGTTTCTTGACCGGGCGGGCGCTCCTGCGCCTGTATCAACATTCAGCGCTCTTGATCTTGACCTTTGTCGCCCTGCTATTGATGAATGCGCAGCTGGCGCTGCTCTCCATGATGCTGATGCCGTTAATGGCCTATGTCGCTTTCCGCTTCGGGCGCATCTACCGCCCCTTGTCCCTTGATTTGCAGCACAAACTGGCGGAGATGACCACCGTTCTGGAGCAGAACCTGCGCGGCGCCAAGATCGTCAAAGCTTTTGCCCAGGAGGATGCCGAGATAGAGCGCTTCGAGGCGGAAAACCGCGCCTGGTTCGGCCTGGCGCAGAAGCAAGTGCATACACAGACGACGCACATTCCCCTGCTTGATTTCATAGCCAGTTTGAGCACGGTCGCCATCATCTGGCTCGGCGGCCGGCTCGTCATCGAGAACAGCCTGACTTTCGGCGAGCTTGTCGCTTTCACCACTTACCTTGGGCAACTGATTTCGCCCGTGCGGCGGCTGGGGGTGATCATCCCGGCCGTTGCAATGGCATCGGCCGCCGGCGAACGCGTCTTTACCATCCTTGACGCGGAGTCGGAAGTGACCGACGCGCCGGACGCGATCGCGCTGCCGCCGATACAGGGGCGGGTTCGATTTCAAGATGTCTCCTTCTCTTACTTTGATCAGAACCAGCGGCAAGTGTTGGACAAGCTCAACTTCGAGGCGGAAGTCGGCGAAGTGGTTGCCCTGCTCGGCGCGACCGGCTCCGGAAAATCAACTATAATCAATCTGATTCCCCGTTTTTACGATGTCAGCGGCGGACGCATCCTGGTCGATGACTATGATGTGCGCGCCGTCACGCAGAATTCGCTGCGGGACCAGATTGGCATTGTCTTGCAGGAGACGGTTCTATTCGCGGCGACAATCCGCGAGAACATCGCCTTCGGCCTCAACGGCGTATCCAATGAGGATGTGGTCGAGGCGGCCAAAGCGGCGCAGGCGCATGACTTCATCGCGGCCATGCCGGATGGATACGACACCAATGTCGGCGAACGCGGCGTGACGCTCTCCGGCGGGCAGAAGCAGCGGATCGCCATTGCCCGCGCCCTGCTCAAAGACCCGCGCATCCTGCTGCTTGATGACGCCACTTCGAGCGTCGACACGGAAACCGAGCGCTTGATCCAAATCGCGCTTGAGCGCTTGATGGTCGGGCGCACGTCCTTCATCATCGCCCAGCGCTTGAGCACCGTGCGCATGGCGGACAAGGTTCTCGTTTTGCAGGACGGACGCATCGCCGCCGCCGGCCGGCATGAGGAACTGCTTCACAGATCCGGGCTCTATGCCGAAATCTATTATCGGAACTTGCGCGAATAAGGTACGGAAAGCTGGTCTCATGGGATTTTCTCTAGGCACTGCCGGCGTCAAGATGAGCGGACCGGCTGGTACGCTTCGGGGCTTCGCTGACCAGGTTGAAGGGCGTTCTTTCAACCTGCGCGTCCTTTGGTACCTGCTCGTCTTCCTGCGCCCATACGCGGTCCGCATGCTCGGCGCATTCCTCGCCATGCTCAGCGTCTCCGGCTTGACCCTGCTAACGCCCTTCCTGATTAAAGTGGCGATTGACGGGCCGATCGCCACGGGCGATATAGCCGGGCTGAACGAAGTCGTGCTTGTGATGCTGCTCGCCCTTATCGGCTTGTATCTGTCGTCGATGGCGCAGCGCTACCTGCTGAGTTGGGTCGGGCAGAAAGTACTGGCCGATTTACGCTCGGCGCTCTTCCGCAAGCTGCAGGAATTGCCTCTGTCCTACCACGACAATCACATCATTGGCGTCACGATTTCCCGTGTGATCAGCGATGTTGGCGTGATCAATCAGTTGCTGTCTCAGGGTTTGATCACGCTGACCGGCGATACGCTGCTGCTGGCGGGCATCATCATTGTGATGCTCTCGCTTAATGCGCAATTGGCCCTGGTGACTTTCTCGATCATTCCTTTGATCGTGCTGGCGACCATGATATTCGCGCGGCGGGCAAAACTGGCCTTCCGCAATACGCGCGCGCGCAACGCCAATATGATCGGCGATCTGGCGGAAAACCTGAGCGGCATGCGTGTGATACAAGCCTTCGCCAATGAAGACTCGACTTATGAGAAATTTGACGAGGTCAACCAAGCCAATCGCGACGCGCATATCGAAGCCATGTCGCTTTCATTTGTCTTCCTGCCGACGGTGGAGTTTCTCAGCATTGTAGCAATCGGCATCGTCTTGCTTTTCGGCGGACTGAGCATCGCCCAGGGCAGCTTGACCCTGGGCACGGTGATTGCGTTCCTCGCTTATGTCAATCGCTTCTTCGTGCCCGTGCAGGAACTGAGCCAGTTGTACGCCACGATGCAGACCGCGATGGCCGGGGGCGAGCGCGTCATCAACCTCCTGAATACCGAGCCGGATATCCAAGACAGCGAAGAAGCGCGCGCGATGCCGCCGATCAAGGGGCGGATCGAGTTTCGCGCCGTGCACTTTGGCTATCGCGAATCTTTGCCGGTGCTGCGCGACATCAATCTGGATTTCCCGGCCGGCGCTATGGTGGCGCTCGTGGGACCGACCGGCGCCGGCAAGACCTCCATCGCCAACCTGATCGCGCGCTTCTACGATGTCAGCGAGGGCGACGTGCGCATTGACGGCATGGATATCCGCGAGGTGAAACAGCGGTCGATGCGGGAGCAGATGGGGCTGGTCTCGCAGGACCCGTTTATCTTCGCCGGCACGATCGCCGACAACATCCGCTTCGGCAAACCGGAAGCGACCATGGCTGATGTGCTGGCCGCCGGCGAATTGGCCAACGTCTCCGCCTTTGTCGGCGATATGCCGCTGGGCTATGAAACGGAGATCTATGAAGACGGCGCCAATCTTTCAGTCGGGCAGCGGCAGTTGATTTCGATCGCGCGCGCGATCCTGGCTGATCCCCGCATCTTGATCATGGACGAAGCCACATCGAGCGTCGACATGGTCACCGAAGCGCTGATTCAAGACGCGCTGCGCAAGCTGCTTTCCGAACGGAGCGCCATCGTGATCGCGCATCGCCTCAGCACGATCGTAAACGCCGACCTCATCTGCGTCGTCGACGGCGGCCGCATTTGCGAGATGGGGACGCATCGCGAACTTTTGTCGCGGCGCGGGCTTTACCACGAACTCTATGAGCGCCAGTTCGTAGATGTGGCGGCCTAGCAAGGCCTCTAAATTTCCCCGGCGACAAGAGGGCGAGCCACGGGCTCGCCCCTACACGACTAGGGATTGGCGGCCAAATTTTAGCCGCCGAATCGCTGAATCGCGCTCGGCCCTACACAACTAGGGCTTGGCGTGGGGCCGGGGGTGGGGATGTAGTAGCGCAGCGGCAAGCCTTAGTCCAGTTCGATTCGGGGATTCAGCCAGGCATAAGCCATATCGGCGAAGAGGTTGGCGAAGAGGATGATGGTCACGGTGACCATCACAATCGCTTGCGCCAACAGCAGGTCGCGGCGCTCGATAGCGGCGATCAGCAAGCTGCCCAGGCCGGGGAAGCCAAAGACAAATTCGATTACAACAAGACCGCTAACCAGCCAGGTAATGCTGAGCGCGATGACGGTGATGGTGGGCAGCAGGGCGTTGCGCAGCACGTGCCGCCCGACGACCGCGCGCCAGGGGATGCCTTTTAGAACCGCGGTCCGCACATAATCGCGCTTCAGCTCTTCGATCACGCCGGCGCGGGTCAAGCGGGAGATGTAAGCGAGCATGACCAGGGTGGCGGCGATGGCGGGCAGCCAGAGGGCGGGCAGCATTTCAGCAAAGGAGGCGTTCGCGGGCACGGCGGAACTCGACGGGAACCACCAGCCCAGGGCCTGCGCCAGTTCGCTTCTGCCCCAGCCCAAGGCGACGATGTTGATCAAGAACAATCCGGTCACGAATTCGGGCAAGCTCACAACCGACAGCGTCAGCAGGGAAATCAGGATATCGGGCAGCTTGTTTTCGCTGAGGCCGGCGATGACGCCCAGCGCCACCGAAATCGGCACGGAAAGCAGCAGCGCCACCAGCGCCAGACGCGCCGAATTGATGCTGCGCTCGACGATGAGATCGCGGTTGTCCGCGCCGCGAAAGGCGATCGTCTCCCCCCACTCGCCAGCCAGGAAATCGCGCAGCCAAGTGAGGTACTGCGCCGGCAACGGGGCATTCAAGCCTAATTGATCGCGGATTTCCGCAACCTGGTCTTCGGTGGCTTCGCGCCCGCCGGCGATGACACGGGCCGGATCGCCCGGCAGGACCCGCAGCAAAAGAAACACAATCAGAGAGCTAAGCAGATAGGTGAAGAAGAAAAAGGCGAAACGGCGGCGCAAGAAATGAAACATAACCGCTAGTCCGTTTTCTCCGGTAAAGACATCCCGCTTTGCAGGTCGGACAATTCGTCCAGCGGAATATGACAGCGAATGAAATGGCCCGACTCGCCTTCGCGCCAGGGTGGCTCCTCAGCGGCGCAGATCTCGCCAATCTTGCGCGGGCAGCGCGTATGAAAGCGGCAGCCGCTTGGCAGGTTCTGCGCGGAAGGCAGGTCGTCACTGAGCAGGATGCGTTCGGTTCGGCGCTGCGGATCGGCCACCGGTATCGCCGAGACCAGCGCTTCGGTGTAGGGGTGGTATGGCAGCTGAAACAATTCGGCGGCGTCGCCGATTTCAAACAACTGCCCGAGATACATCACGGCGATTCTGTCGGCCAAATAGCCGACCGCCGACAAGTTGTGAGAGATGAACAGGTAGCTGCTGCCATGTTCATCCTGCAAGTCCGCAAGCAGATTCAAGACCGCGGATTGAATCGACACATCCAGCGCGGATACGGGCTCGTCGCAGATGATGAGATCCGGTTCGGCAGCGAAGGCGCGGGCGATGGCGACGCGCTGTTTTTCGCCCCCGCTCAATTCATCCGGGTAGCGCTCGGCGTATTCCGCGCGCAGGCTGACGCGCTGGAGCAGCTGCAGCGCTTCGGCATCGGCGGCGGCGGCTGAAAGGCCGCGAAGTTTGATCAGAGGGCGGCGCAGCGTCTGCCGCACGGTGAGGTAGGGATTCAAAGAGTTCTGTGGATTCTGAAAGACCATTTGCAGCTTCGAGAGCACATCAGGACTGCGCGCGCGCACGCTGTTGCGCACATCCAGGCCAAGCAAATTCAGTTCTCCGCTGCTGCGTTCCTCCAGGCCGATGATGACACGGGCCAAGGTAGTCTTGCCGCTGCCGCTCTCGCCGACCAGACCGAGCGTTCGCCCGGCGCGAAGCTGCAGATCGACGCCGTCAACCGCGCGAATCGGCGTTGGCCGCCGGCGCTGGAGCAAATCCTGCAGGCTGCGCGGCGCCGGGAAGTGCTTGCTCAGGTTCCTGACTTGCATGAGACTGCGCTGGGCCCCGTCATCCTCTGGCCTCCCCTCGGTCCACCCGTTCAAAACTGGAAGGGGCGCCTTGCCGGGATGAAGTCCCTCCCGCTTTATGGAGTCGGTATTCAGCGTGGGGCTGACCTCCTCCCAGCGGTGGCAGCGTGCCAGGCGCCCGCCCGCCAGAACTTCCAGCGGCGGCTTGTCTTCGCGGCAGCGGTCAATCACAAGCGGGCAACGCTCGGCGAAGACGCAGCCTGGCGGTCGCTGCGCAAGCGCGGGTGGATTGCCGCCGATGGAATTCAGGCGCGCCCGGCGTTTGCTTTGGCCCGGTTTCGGCACGCTGCTGATCAAGCCCAAGGTATAAGGATGGCGCGCATCGGCGAAAAGATCGTCGACGGCGGCGTCCTCCATGATTTCGCCGGCGTAAAGCACCAGCACGCGCTCGCACAGTTGGGCGACGACGCCGAGGTTGTGCGTGATATACAGGACACTGGTATCGCGCTTGGCGATCAGCCGACGCAGGAGATCCAGAATGACTGCCTCGGTGGTGACATCAAGGCCGGTCGTCGGCTCGTCCATGATCAACAATTCGGGATTGCAGATCAGCGCCATGGCGATGGCGACGCGCTGCTGCATGCCCCCGCTGAGTTCATGCGGATAACGTTCGGCCACCCGCTCCGGATCGACCAGATTGACATCGTGAAAGACGCGCAGCATCTCCGCGTAAGCGGCCGCCTCGCCGGCGCCCTCGGCCGCCTTCAGCGCCTCGATCACCTGGCGGCCGATCTTGATCGACGGATTCAGAGCGGCGGCGGCGTTCTGCGGCACGAGCTTGATCCGCCCGGCCCAGAGCCGGCGCATATCGGCATCCGAGTTGGCCAGCAGGTCTTCACCGGCGAACCTGAGCCTGCTGCCGGCGTCGACGCGTCCGTTGCCGCTCAGATAGCGCATCAGCGCCAGGGCGACGGTCGACTTGCCCGAGCCGGATTCGCCGACCAATCCGCAGATATGGCCCGGTTCCAGTTGCAGCCGGAAATCCCGCACCGCCGGGATCCAGTGTTTTCCCACCCGGTAGCTGATGGTCAAGTTCTCAACATCAAGCAAAGGGCTTTGCCGGGCGGCCACAGCTAGGCGCCTTTCTGCGCGGCGCGGCGAACGCCGTCCGACAAGAGATTGACGGCGATGACCAGAATGGCGATGGCAAGCGCGGGAAACTCCAGCGCCCAAGGCGTCAGTTGATAAAAGCCGCCGCGATTTTCATTGACCATCAGCCCCCAATCGGGCGACGGCGGGCGGGCGCCAAAACCGAGGAAACCCAGCGAGGCCACCAGAAAGATGGCGTAAGAAAAGCGCAGCGACGCCTCCACAACCAGAGCTGGAATGACAGACGGCAGGATCTCGCGAAAGATGATGTAGAGCTTGCTTTCTCCGCGGATTTCAGCCGCTTCCACAAATTCGCGCGTTTTGATATCGAGGGTCGCGCTTCGGGCGACGCGGGCGACGATAGGAATATAGAGCAGGGCGATCACCAGCAGGACGACATTATCCGCCAATTCCGCTTGCCAGGCGCCAATCTCAAAATCCAGATTGCGAATGATGCCGACCAGCACCAGAGCGAGCAGCAGAGCCGGCACTGCCAGCAGGGCGTCAATGACGCGGCCCAGCAGTTCATCCAGCCAGCCGCCTTGATACCCCATGAACAAGCCCAGCGCCGAACCCAGGGCGACGCTGACCAGCGTCCCCAGCCCGGCGATGCGGAAGATGCTGCCGGCCCCGAGAATGACGCGGCTGTAGACATCGCGGCCGAGACGGTCGGTACCGAAGGGGTGCTCGCCCAGATGCAAGGCGGCGATATCCAGGGTCGGCGCGACACGAGGGTCGTGTCTTTGATCATTCGGGTTGGGATATGGCGCCAGCCGCGCGCCGAAGAGCGCCAAGAAAAGAAAGAAAAGCACAAGGGTCGCGCCCAAACCGGATTGCGGCTGGCGCAGAAGCGCGCGCGCCAGACCTGCCAAGGCGCCCGAAAGCACGGGACTGTCCATGGACTTCATGCGGTCATTTCAAGCACAGCCGCCGCCCTGATGCGTCTCTGAGGAGCGGACAATTTTCTACCCCATCCCCGGCCCCTCTCGCCATCTCTATGGCGAGCATCCCAAAGCATTGGGGCAGGGTGACTGTACAAAGAAGCCAGTAAGTCTCCCCAATGGCAGCGGCTGACGAGGGGACACGTTTATGTTTCAACATAATCGTTTGTCAGCAATCAGTGTAATGGGTATCCAGAGTCCGCGCCTGATGACTTGATCGTGAAAGAACTGTAGCCCCTCTTTGAAGAGGCTCCACTTGCGCCGCCAG
>JAJDUC010000029.1 GCA_022826865.1 Anaerolineae bacterium | reverse complement strand
TGCAAGCCAGCGCCAAGGCGAAGCTAAACAAAGCCAGATTCATCGCTTGCCAGCTATTGAGTTTTGGGAAATGCTTCGCAATCTGACGCTCCCAATGGTAAAATACCTTGTGATTCATCAGTTTCACCCTCTTTCCTTGCTGGGTTAGATGTGTTACTGATGAATCTTTCACTTACTTCACAAATCGCGCTATTCAAATCGCCACAAACATGTCCCCTCCTCAGCTCTTTATGGGGGAGGGGTTTGGGGTGGGGGCTTGGCGCAAACGGAATGCGCGGCAGGTTGCGCTTGAGATCGAGGGCGTAACGCGCGCGGTAGCCGGGGTGATGCAGCAGGCCGTAGACATAGTAGAAGATGTCCCACTTGGAGATTGCCGGGTCGTCGTAGTGGCTGCGGAATTGCTCGAGGGCCCAGTCTGTGATGTTTTCGGTACGGTTGGAGCCATCTTCGTCGTATGTGTAGAAGGGGAAGCATTGGTGGCTATCTGTTGTAGAGAGAAGGCTTAGACTAGGTATTGCGTTTACTATCATCGTAGACACAGAAGCGCTTCGATATGCAACATCTGTAAATATAAGAACTCGATTTTCAGACGTTACACTCTCATCAGGTACGAAGAACTTGAATCGACCTGGACGGTCTACAAAAGGCGCATCGTAGTACAGATACTTCTTTGAAAAGGGACGGTAGAGACTGACTCTCACTCTGTCAGTAGAAAACTTAGCAACGTTGCCTCTCTTTAGTTGTTGCTTGAGGGTTGCGCTCCACTTAATCCTCTTAACATCAACAAAGTCGTCCACATCCGGTTTGATCGCTAGTAGTTTATATTCGGCGACCTGTATGTTGTAATCCCGTACAAGTTGTTTCATTCGTTGTGTTAACATCGTAAAGCTATAGTCGAAGACATAGACATCTCGACTTGTTAGAACGGCTGGCCCAAAATCGACAAATATTGCTTCAACTTTGTCGGGAGCGGCGCGTTTAGCTGCTTTGTTGCCGATAGCAATGTAGTCGTCAAATTCGTCTTCGGTGTCGGTGCGGCGCCAGGTGTGTTTTCGGTTGGGGACTAAGCGCTGCCAGTCGACGCTATTGAGGTTGTTTTCGCCCAGGAAGTCAAGTTTATTTTCTTTGCGCCAGAATTCAGGGAGGCGGTGGTAATAAAGGCGGACTTGCCTATTTTCCTTCATGCCGTGCCGCTTTTGCGCTCAAGTTAGCGATTGGACAGCGTGATTACTGCGGTGAAAATAGCGGTCAGCGCCCCCATTGCAATAATAATGCGCCAAGTCAAATCGGCTTTTAGTTTTTCAATATCGGTTTTGGTCGCCAGAGTAGGCAAGAGCGTCTCGATAGCCACAAGGCGCTCGCTATTCGTTCGTACCGTTTGATTCGTTTCTACTCGCTCAGTTGACGCGTGAGCCACCACATCAGTCTCCTTCGTATATCATGCCATTTTATCACATTAGGTCGGGCAGACTGTCTTCGAGTACTCAAATTGACAATCGCCTGAGTAATGCCGTCTCGATTGTCAAAGGCGGATCTGTCAGAAGCCTAAATGACTCCGCCCAAGACATACAATAAGGCGGCAAATAAGGCGATTTGCGTTCCGACGTACCACATTATGAGAAGCCTGGTATGGCGCACCAAATCCGCTTTGGTGGCGAGATGAGGCAAGATCGCTTCAATCGCGGTGATGCGCTCGCTGTTGGAATGTGGCGTTGGAGTCGTTTCGACTCGTTCCGCGACTGCTTGTGCCGCCATGTTTGCCTCTCATTATGATCTGCAACGTTATGCGCGCTAAGTATACCACAGTCACCGGCTAGTCAACCTGGCGAATCCTGACCGCCGCGTATCGCCACCGTCACGCCGACACCCACCTGTATGCCGAAGACGTTGTGCGTCGTGCCGCTGATTTTGGGATTCTGGCGCACGTTGCCATGCAGGTCCAAATGGTAGATTTGGTCAAAATCCTGCAACAGATGCTTGCGCATGCCGTCAAACGCGTATTGATCAACGAAGCTGTTGTTGCTGACGTAGCAGACGATTCCGGGGCGTCCATCCAGCCGATCGGTCGCCCAGCGCCAAAAGCGCACGTAGGCGTCGTATAGCTGATTCTTGAGCGTCGCTTTCGAATCTTTGGCGTAAGTCTCCCGAATGCGCCGGTCAATGACATCGTATTTGCGATTCTTGTTGTTGTCGTTCTCGTTGAGCTGGCCCACGTTGTAAGGCGGGTTGCCGATGATGACATTGATATCGGCCGCTTTCTGGCGTTCGACGCGCTCGGTATTGGCTTCGGTCAGGAATGTCATCTGGCGCTCGCGGGCGAGGTCGAGCGTATCAACAAAGCAGAGTCCCTCAAAGGGCGCGGCGCGACCCGTGAGATCGTAGTATTCGCGCTCGATATTGAGCGAGGCGATGTAATACGGCATCAGCATGACTTCGTTGGCGAAGAGTCGTTCGCGGTAGAAGTCCTCGAATTGGCGCAGATTCCGTTTATGCGCGCGGCGCAGAAGGTTGACGACGAAGTTGCCTGTGCCGGTGGCCGGGTCGATGATGACGACGCCTTCGTCGCCGAGTTTCTTTCCGAACTCGCTTTCCAGCGCCTCTTCGACGGCGGCGCACATGAAGTCGACGATTTCCTGGGGCGTGTAGACGATGCCGTGGGTGTCGGCGACTTTGACGCTGTAGCCCTGGAAGAAGCGCTCGTAGACGGAGTTGATGAAGGTCTGCTTGTCGCTGAAATCGAGGTCTTCCGAGGCTTCCTCGATGGCGCGGTGGAATTTGTCGAGCGGGCCGCCGTAAAAGTCGCTTCGATTGAAGTATGCGCTCGTCAGCGACCGTATCACCTCTTCGATCTTGGCGGCGATAACGTTTGTTTGGGCAAAGTGCGGGACATCAAAGACACGGCGAATGATGGGCTCGGTCATCAGATGCTGGATGAGCATTTCATCAACGGCTTCGATGCTGATGTTGGGGTTGAGCGAGCGGCGGCAGAGCTCCATGAATTCTTCGAACTTCCGCTGGAAGGCGGCGTTGTCTCGGTGGGCGGCGTCGATCTTGTCTTTGAGTTGAGTGGCGATTTCGCGGATCTGCTCGCCATAAGATGTCACGGCTTCTCTGAAGTTTTCAAAGCGCTCCGCCTTGTAATTCAGGTATTGCGTCAAGAGCGCCGCAAAATTCTTCTTCTCTCTAATGTTGGTGCGGCGGGCCTCATAACCGTCTTGATAGAGGACGGCGGTGACAGTGTCTTCAAAGATGATGTTGTCGTCCGGATAACCCACAGTAATCTTGTTCTTGATTTCGGCGTCGAGATTGGCGGCGCTGTCTTTGGCTTCCCAGTGGGCATAGGGGCGATCAAATGAGTCGACGAGCGAGCCGTCGGTGCGGATGCTGCCGCCGGTGGTCTTGGAGCGCATCGGGCGTTCTTCAATGAGGGTGAGCTTGCGCTTGCGCCCGAGACCGGCGAGCAGGGCGCCAAAAGCGCGGCGGGTGTTGCCTTCTGTCAGATCCTGCTTGGTCCCGCGCAGTTCCGTGATTGTGTCGTAGTATTTGGATATATGCCGGTCGTTCGGCTGGATGGTAATCCGCGCCATCGGGTATGCTGTCCTTTAGTATGTGCTATGCGACATTCTACCGTGAATCCCAAAAACTTTTTACTTGTATACCCCGCTTCGATTGTGATATATTTAACTATCGGAAAAACAGAACATGCACTCAACATAATTTGCTGGCGAAATGACGCTTGAAGTCCTCTTGTGATGGAAGGACGACGACAGCTTATGGCAACGGCAGAATCCACAAATCCAACAGCGTTGAGCGCCCCGGTCGCGCGGGCGGCGGCGCGGCCCAACGTCCAGGTCGCGGCGCCAAGCCGGCGCGAGTTCCTGTACTACATCTGGGCGGCGTCAACACTCCTAGCCTTGGGCGAAACCGGGGCGGCATTGACTTGGTTCGCCTTCCCGCGCTTCAAGGAGGGCGAGTTCGGGGGCACCTTCGCTTTCAATCCCGAAGAGCTGCCGAGCGTGGGCGCGGCGCCGACATCAGTGCCGGCCGGTCGCTTCCATGTGACGCTGACGACTGAGGGCTTGCGCGCGCTCTATGGCGTCTGTACGCATCTGGGCTGTCTGCCCAAGTGGGTGCCGACAAACGGCCGCTTCGAGTGCCCCTGCCACGGCTCCAAATTCCACTTGAGCGGAAATTGGATCGAGGGGCCGGCGCCGCGCAATCTGGACCTCTTCATCGCGACGGTGACCTATGCCGACGGCACAACGGTCGAGACGCCGGCTGAGGGCGGCGCGATCCCGCTGGACCTGAACCGGCAGATCACGAGCATCCAGATTGACACCGGCGCGCGCATCATCGGCGAGCTGCACCCTTAGGCGCGCAGGCTAAAGACGAGGAGTTTCCATGAGCATCCTCCCCTTCCCCTCCTTCCTCGATGACGTCAAGGAAAAAGGCTTCAAGAAAGCGATCTTTGAAGGCATAGACGATTCGGTCGAGCGCCTGACCGCCGGCCTGAACGTGCAGGATATGCGCGAAGCCTTCCGCGGGGATAGCGCGAGCCGGCGGCCGAATCCGCGTTTGACGCCGCATGCCGACGGCTTCTGGCTGCACATGCGGCCTTCTTATTTCAATCGCGATGTGACGGGCATGTACCCAACCATGCGCTTGGGTTGGCTCTCGTCCTATTTCGTCTGGTTCGAGACGATCACAGGCATCCTCTTGATGCTCTGGTATACCCCGTCGCCCGAGATCGCTTATGGCGATATGCTGACGATTTTGAGCAATGTGCCGCTGGGCCAGTTGATGCGCGATATGCACCGCCTGGGCGCCGAGTTCATGGTGGCGGTGGTGGCGATGCACATGATGCGCACCTGGATCACGGGCAGTTACAAGAAGCCGCGGCAGTTCACCTGGTTCAGCGGTTTGCTTTTGCTGGTGATTACGGGCTTCCTCAGTTTTTCCGGATATTTGCTGCCTTGGGATCAGTTGTCGCTTTGGGCGGTGACGATCGGCGCTTCAATGGCTGAGGCGACGCCGGTGGTGGGCGATCAGGTCAATCTTCTGCTGCGCGGCGCGCCGGAGTTGGGCGCGAATGGTCTGCTGCGCTTTTATTTGCTGCATGTTCTTGCTTTGCCGGCGCTGCTCTTTGTATTCTTCGGCGTGCACTATTACAAGGTCGTGATCCACGGGCATAGCTTGCCGCCGCAGAAGGAAAACATCGGCGAGGACACGGCCAAGCGCGTCCCGCTCGACAAGCGCGTCTACTTCATCCCGGACATGCTGACATATGAGATGTTTTGGCTGGGCGCAACCACCTTCATCATCACGGTGCTTTGCATCTGGTTCTATCACGCGCCGCTGGAGAATCACGCTGATCCGCAGGTGACGCCATTGGGGACGACCGCGCCCTGGTATTTCTTGTGGATTCAGGGCGCGCTCAAGTTGGGCGACAAGTTCATCTGGGGTGTGGCCTTCCCGACGGTCGCGCTGGGCGGCTTGGCAATGCTGCCTTATATGGACGTAACCCCGAGCCGGCGCTATGCGCATCGACGCTTTATGCTGACGATTGCGATGCTGCTGATTTCGGTGACGACCATATTGAGCTACATGGGCTTGGCCAAGTTCGCTGTGCAGACCTCGGCCGAAACTGAAATTGTGCATGAGCTCACGTTTGAGCCGGCACATAGCAAGGTCGGCGTCGGGCGGACGATCCCCTTTGACCAGATGATTGTGGGCGCTTATACGACGGCGCAGATGCATGGGGCCGATGAGATGTCGGCGAACGACATGATTGCGGGCTTCAATGCCGAGGTGATGGCCAACGGTCAATTCGACCAGATGATCCAGGAACTCAAGGATCAGCATGTGGGCGCGAATCAACTGCCGCTGCGCTTCCGCAGTATTCCGGCCGATGAAGCGCCGAAGCTGGCGATTGTGATGGAAGAGTTTGCGCATCATCTGGATTTGGCGCCGGACGAGTTGCCCGGCGTCTGGGGCGCCTTGGTCATTACCGATAACCAAGCCGGCCTGAAGCGGCTGGACTGGGTTGTGAGTTGGGACAGCGTCTTGATTCAAGGCGGTGAAGTCCAGTTTGATGAAGAGGGCGAGCCGATCCTGGTATATTCCGAACAGCTTGACGCCGAGGGCAATCCAGTGCCGGTGCGGCGGATTTACAGTGATCATCTCTTCATCCACAGGGCTTCGGCGTATTTTGACTAGGCGGATTGCGCCGCGTCGCTGAGCGAATCAGATACGGGAAATTTACATGGGTCGACTACTGTTCATAAGGTCAATCGAAGGTCGCATCCTTGCCGGCATCACGATGTTCGTTGGCATGATGATCCTGGTCGGCTGGGTCGCCATCAACGAAGAAGCGCGGATGCAGTCCTTTGTGCGGCAGCACACGGGCCGGTCGGTCGAGCGCGGGGCGGAGCTATTTGCGTCGCTCTGTTCCGAGTGCCATGGCGAAGAGGGTTATGGGCAAGGCGACCGGGCGCCGGGGTTGAATAACCCGCATTTGTTCGGTTACGACCCGGTCGGCCTGCAGACAGTCGCCATCACCACCGCCAACCGCGCCTTGGTGCGCTTCAACCAAGACCTCTCTAACCTTCTAGCGGAGCAGACGGACGCGGAAAACCCGCCGTCGGAAGAGCGGCAGAACGAAATCCTGGCCGCCATCGCCGCCCTGGAAGAGCAAATTGCGGAGCAGCAAGCCGTGATCGAAGCCGCCGTAGTGGAGCGAGCGGATATCCTTGCCACCCTGGACACGGCGGTGGAAAACGGCCTTTTCCCGCTTTGGGATACGGTTGTCGACATTGAAACAACCGGCGCCAACGAGGTCGAGGTCTTTTTCAATGCCAACGGCACGCGGCTGGCGCAAGTGGGCTGGGCCGGGGATCTGCACGGTTACGTCGTGACGACATTGATTCATGGTCGGCCGGGAAGCGCCAATGTCTATCCCAACGGAACGGGCATGGCCGCCTGGTCACAGACGGCCGGCGGACCGCTGCGTCAAGACCAGATCGAAGATTTGGCCAACTACATTCTCAATTGGGACAAGGGGGGGGCTTGGACGGCGGAAGACTTCATCGCGGTGCAGCAATATGGCAAGCCGCTGGCTGACGGCTCCTTGCCCAGCGAACCGCCGCCGCCGCCGGCCGGCGACGATGTGCTGGGGATTCTGGCGCGTTGGCAGGCAACTGAAATTGTGGGCAGCGCCGTAAGCGGGGAGCTGCTCTACGATGCCGAATACGGCTGCACCGATTGCCACCGCAACGGGGCATCTGCGCCGGACACGGTCGGCACCGCCACGCGCATCCGAAACGAGCGACTTACACTGCCGCAATTCGCCGGATACACGATCGAGCAATATATTGTCGAGAGCATCACACGGCCGGGCGACTATGTGGTTGACGGTTACAGTTCCGGCTTGATGCCTTCCAACTTCGGCGTGCGCATGACCGATCAGCAATTGGCGGATATCGTCGCCTATTTGCTGACGCAGGAGTAATATCGGACGCAGAAGAGATAAGCAGCCCTCGAAATCGGGGGCTTTTTCATTTTCGCGGAGCGAAACGTGCCCAGAGCGATCACCATCCTCTTCTTTCTGATCGCATGCGCTATGGCGGTTGCCGCGCAAGACGATGCCGCAGCCGGTTGCGCGCCGGCAGAATTGTCATCGCGGCAAGGCGCGCTGGCGCAATACTTGACTGTAGACTTTGAGAATAACCCTGAGCTGGCGCTGGCTAATCTGTTCCGTTTGGGTATTCTGTATCAGAGCCTGGCGCTTGAATGCGGCTATGAACCCAACGCAGCCGAAGTCGAGCGGATGCTCGCGCAGACCCTGGCATTCGTTTCAGTCGACGATCTGCTGATCGCGCAGTCGGTCGGCCAAGATGTCGAGGCGATTCTGCTTGAGCTGGATGCGCTTTATGGCGATCCTTTGAACGGGCAGGCGCTCTACAACGGCATAGAGCCAGCGCTCGGCGGGGTAGCGCTGGGCTGTTCCGGCTGCCACGAGAACGCGGCGGCGGCGCCCTTAACCGCCGGCACCTGGACGCGGGTTAATGACATCCGCCTGGGCTTGCCGCAATTCGCGGATTACAGTTTGCGGCAATACCTAGTGGAGAGCATTGTAGAGCCGATGGCCTACATCACGCCGGACTATACCGGGCTGATGCCCGAGTTCTACGGCGGGCAGATGACGGCGCAGCACCTGGCCGACCTGGTGGCTTTTCTCGAAAGCCAGGATCAGTTGCTGGAAGAGGAATAAATCCGCTAGTTTCACCATCAAGTACTTTGAAGACTGCTATACACCTACCGAGCCTTTTCCATGGCGCAAATTAGCGGGAGTGGTGAATAGGCGGTTATTACAAACTGCGCCGAGCAACAAGATAACTCTGTGCCCTCAGTAACATCAGGAAATTAATGCAACAATCTGAAGAACGGTGTAGGGGCGATTCTGTGAATCGCCCACCAACAAAAGCGCGAATTCTCGGGCGACACACAGTGTCGCCCCTACCTATCGACCTTATGCTGAATTTCGCATGACTAACTTGATTCTACTTCTATGTTCTCTGTGGTGAAAAAACCTGTGCCGTGTCCGCTAAGAGAATTATATCCACGATATTCACCACACCCAATTAGCATCCAGAGAATATCGAGGCGCGTTTCTCCAGCGGAGATTGGCTCCACTGATTCTAACTTTGGGAACTGTCCCTTGTCGGCGGGCTTTTGTCGGTCAGCGTCTACGCGACCTGCGCGCCCGCTGCAACGCCCTACAGATTACGAAATGTGAGGGGAATTATCATTTATCAGCGCAGTTTCAATTTGATGCGATTGCCCTGCCAAGCTGAGGCCCTCTCTGTATTGGCGTCCACAGCTGTGGTAGAATCCGCATGCTGGCATAATGACTTGGCTATATTGGACTGACAACGCAGGCGCATCAGATTCGGAAGAAGAGACAATATGACAGCAAGTCGGGCGGACAGCTTCATGACAAGGCTTCTCCACGTCAAAACCGCGCATAATAGCGCCGGCGGAGGGGCGGCCGCGACGCGAGGCGCGGAGAATGCGCTCACGTTTTCCCTTGTTTTCTCGGGTATCCGCTGCCTGCTTCAATATGCCTTGCTGCCTTTTGCCCTGCCGATTGTGGGCGTCGCCGCCGACGCTGCCGCGCCAATCCTGCTGCTTATCAATTTGATCGCCATGCTGTCCATTTTCTTTAGTTTGCGGCGCTTTTGGTCGGTGGGCTACAAGTATCGCTGGCGATACCTTGCCGTAGCGGCGGCGGCGCTGATTCTGCTGGTCGCCTTTACCATCAACGACATCTTGAAGATGAGCGCCGCTTAGCCTCTTTATGATGAGAGCGAGCGCCTGAGATCAACCTGGAGACGCAGCAATGAGTTCAGCGAGATCAATCCAATTGCTAACGTTTTTCTATACTCTGCTTCTGGCCGCCGCTCAAGTGGGCGTGGCATTTGCGCAGGACGGCGAGTCTTCGTCCCCGGCCGGCTTGGCGATGCTGGTGCTGTTTCTGGGCCTGGCCGGCATCATCGGCGTCTTCGTCATCCGCTGGAGCCAATCGACGGGCGAAGACGAGCAGGAATAGCATGGTACAAGTGGAACTGTGGTCGCGGGAGAGACCATCCAAAATTGCCGCGCTGCCCTTTCGCCTGACGATTTTACCTGGAAAATCACTGTTCTAATTCCTACATAATACCTATATCCCACCTCGATTCCCCGAAAGAACCACGATTTTGATGGGTTTGCTGGCGCTGCTGGATCCGCGCGAAGGCTGATGGAGCGGGCCGCCCCGCTAGTGACAGAAATCACAAAGCCAGTATAATCAGGTTAGGAAATCTGTGACTCAGCCGGAGCAAATATGGCGGACGTCAATTGGGAAAAACCAAAGAATCCCGAGAAACCGAAGCGAAGAGAGCGCCTCAAGTTCATCAGCGCGGGTGTCGTAATCCTGGTCTCGGTCCTTTACCTCCTGGTTTCCGGTACTCTGCAGGGCGCCCGCTATTTCATCACCGTTGCCGATCTGCTTGAAGATCCGTCTTATTTGGAACGGACGGTGCGCATATCGGGCGCGGTCATCGGCGAGAGCATCGATTATGACAGCGAGCAGGCCATCATCCGTTTCGAAATCGTGAATATCCCAAGTCAATATGATGATTTGGCGAGCGCGCTTCATCAAGCCGTGCAGGATCCACTGGCGGCGCGCTTGCAAGTGCTGGTGGAAGACGCGGCGATCCCTGACCTTCTGCAACACGAGGCCCAAGCCATCCTTACCGGCGCGCTCCAGCGAGACGGCGTATTCCAGGCGACCGAACTGCTATTGAAATGCCCCAGCCGCTTTGAAGAAAGCACCGCCCCTGAAGGCTTAAGCCAGATCCCGGAACACCTATAATGCTGGCGGAGATCGGACTGGCGGCGCTTGCTCTGGCCTTTCTGCTGACGATATACGCCACATTCGCGTCGCTTGCCGGCGCCCGCGCCCATGCAGCGCGTTGGCGGGAGAGCGGCCGCCGCGCCGCCCTGCTGACATTTCCCGCATTGCTCTTGGCGGCCGGCATGTTGATCATCGCGCTGATGACAGAGCAGTACCAGTTGACATACGTCTACGAGGTTACAGATCCGCGGACGCCGCCCTTCTATCGCTTCACGGCGCTTTGGGGTTCGCAGCGCGGATCGCTGCTGTTCTGGTCCCTGCTGCTGAGCGCCTTCACCTTCGGCGCCATCAGCCTGAACTGGCGGAGCGAGCGGCGGCTGATGCCTTACGCGATCGCTTGCATGATGGCGACGTTGGCATTCTTCCTCGGCATGTCCTTGATATTGGAGAATCCCTTTGAACGCTGGTGGATCAGCGCCGATGGGCAGGCGGTTGCGCGGGCGCTGATTCCGGCGGGGGCGACGGCGCCGACCGAGGCCAGCCTGCGGGCGGGCGCCGAGGGCTTGAACCCCTTGCTGCGGCACTTTGGCATGGCCATACATCCTCCCATGCTGTATTTGGGATTTGTGGGATTCACCATTCCTTTCGCCTTCGCGCTGGCGGCGCTGGCATCGGGCGATCTGTCAAGCGGTTGGCTGCGGGTGACGCGGCGCTGGTCGCTTATCGCCTGGATTTTCCTCAGCATCGGCCTGATTCTGGGCGGGCGCTGGGCTTATGATGTGCTGGGCTGGGGCGGTTACTGGGGTTGGGATCCGGTCGAGAATGCGGCATTTCTGCCCTGGCTGATGGGCACAGCATTCATCCACAGCGCCATGATCCAGGAAAAGCGCGGCATGCTGAAGTTATGGAATATGTTCTTGGTGATCGCCACCTTCTCCGCCGTGATGTTCGGCGCCTTCGCCACGCGCAGCGGCGTGATCGACAGCGTACACAGTTTCGCGCGCAGCGAAGTGGGATTCCCGATGCTGGCTTTTTGGGCGGCGATGACGCTGATTGCGCTGGGAGCGCTGCTTTGGCGCTGGAACCGCGGCGAGCTGCGGGATGAGCAGCAATTCGCCAATTTCCTCAGCCGCGAGTCGATGTTCGTCTTGAATAATGTCGTCTTCGTGGCGCTATTCATCGCCATCTTCTGGGGCAGTTTTGCATTGCCAATCGCGTCGGAGCTTTTCCTCGGCAAAGAGGTGACGATCGGCCCTGAGACTTTCGAGTTCTATGTCGTGCCGCTGTTCATCGCTATGTACATCCTGATGGGCGTCGCGCCGCTTTCGGCTTGGGGCCGGATGTCGGCGGCGCGTTTGGGCGGGGCGCTGAAGCTGCCATTAATGCTGAGCCTGTTGAGCATCGCCGCCTTGATCTTGATTGGAACGAACGCGGCAGTCGCCTCTTTTGGCTACGGCGTTGTGCTCTTCGCCGGCTTTGTCGCGCTGTACGAGATTTATCGCGGGGCGGGGGCGCGCCGCCGCTCCCTGGGTGAAAGCCCGCTGCGGGCGCTGGCCGCGCTGTTTGGGCGCAATCAGCGGCGTTACGGCGGTTATATTGTGCATCTAGGCGTGACGGTGATCGGCATTGGGGTCATCGGCAGCACCGTTTTTCAGACGGAAGTTCAGCATACCCTGGCGCGGGGCGAAACGGTCGCGGTCGGCGCTTATGCTCTCCGCTATGATGAATTCACGCGGGCGCAGGCTGTCGACGGTCGAATGATGAGCATCAGCGATGTCACGGTGCTGCGCGACGGCGCCGAGATCGCGCGCATCCGACCGCGCGTGGATGAGTTCCCGCAAATGCCTATGACGATCGCGGGCGCGCACAGCACGCTGGAGAATGACTTTTATGTGCTGTTGATTAGCGGCGGCCGCGAGCGCGCCACCTTCCGGATTTACATCAATCCGCTGGTGAACCTGGTCTGGTGGGGCGGCATCCTCTTAATCATTGGCACGGCAATCGCGGCTTATCCGAAAGTTCTGCCGGAGCGGCCGCAACGGAAGCGCGAGGCAAGCTGATGCGATGTCAAGCCCTTCACCATTCGGATCAGCCACTCCCGGAAGCGGCCGGGCAAAAGCGGACGGCTTTGTCTGAATACCTGGAACAGATTGTATTCCCAGCGGAAAGAGGCAATCCAGCGCCAACAAGTCCCTTTGCAAGCTGGAAAATAACCTGGCCCAAGACGGCTCGTCTTCTGATTCTGTGCCTCGCGCTGGGCTGGACGGCCATGCTGGCGCGAGCGCAGGGCGTCGAGGTGACGGACAACGATGTGATTCAGGTCGCGGAGCGGATGTATTGCCCGGTTTGCGAGAACATTCCCCTGGATGAATGTCAGACGACTGCCTGCCAGGATTGGAAAGAGGAGATTCGCGCGCAGCTGGCCGCCGGGCGCGGGCCGCAGGAGGTGATCGACAGTTTTGTCGCGCGCTTCGGGGATCATGTCGTTGGACTGCCGCAAGATCCGCTGCTGCGGGCGCTGGCCTTCATTGCGCCGTTGCTGGCGACGGCGACTGCGCTGGGCCTCGGCGTCATCACTTTCAGGCGCTTCAGCCGGCGGCCTGCGTTAAGCCCGAACTTTGGGGACGCGGCAGGCGAACAAACTGACGAGGTCTATCGACAGCGACTTGAAGAAGATCTGCGGGCGCGGCGATGAAAGGCATTGACGAGCTTGAGTTTTTGCCCGGGGGCCGGACGAAGGCGGGGCGCAAGGGTTTCACGCTCGGCTCGATGGCGCTGCTCGCCGCTGTGCTGCTGACGGCGCTCGCGCTCGGTCTGCAGTTGGCGCGGCAGAATGCGACGCAACCGACACGCGGCCCGGCGCCGGATTTCTCGCTTGGGTTGTTAAATGGCGGAGATTTGAAGCTGTCCGATCTTCGCGGCCAGGTAGTCTTGATCAATTTCTGGGCGAGCTGGTGCCCGCCTTGCCGCGTGGAAGCGCCGGACCTGCAGGCTTTGTACGCAGATTATCGGGAAGCGGGTTTTACGATAATCGGCGTCAACATGCTGGAGAGTTCGCCGCAAAAGGCGCGGGCCTTCATCGACGAGTTCGGAATCACTTATCCCAACGGCGAGGATCGAGAGCAAAGAGTGACTAAGCTTTACCGCGTTCAAGGACCGCCGGAGAGCTTTCTGATCGACCAGCGCGGCCGCGTGCGCAGGTTCTATTATGGCAGCGTCAACTACGACGGCCTAAGCGCGGCGATAGAAGACTTGCTTGCGGAGACTGCATGAGTATCGCCGGCTTGCTGATTGCATGCGTTCTGACGCTGCTGACGCTGGCGTTTGTACTCAAGCCGCTGCTGCGGCCGGCGCGGGAAGATCGACTGAGCGGGGGCAGCCTGGCCATGCAGCGAGAGCGGCTGAGCAGCTATTACGCGCGTGTCTTGACGAATATCCGCGACCTGGATGAAGATTTCACCACGGGCAAGATCGGGCCGGAAGATTACCGGAGTGAACGCGAAGTCTGGGTGGAGCGAGGGATTCGACTGCTGCGCGTACAAGACCAACTGGATCTGCAGCAGACGGAGGCGCGGACCGAGCCAGATGCCGAGCGCATCGACCGCGCCATTGAGGCGGCCGTGAGCGCTTACCGCGAAGGGACATGGTCAGGCGTCCAGGCGCCGGCCGGCGAGGAAGAGGGCTGATCGTGCGGCGGACACTGCTGCCGCTCCTGCTGGCGCTAATATCCAGCGCCTGCGCGGGATTGAGCGGGGAACCGGAGATCGTGGCCACGCACCCGCCAGAGCGGTCCGAGGTCGAGTCGACCAGCCCGGCGAGCGCTTGGCAGCCGAACATTAAAAATGGAGCGGCGATTTTCGCTGAACGCTGCGCAGAATGCCATGGCAGCAGCGGTGATGGCCGGGGCGATCTCGTTCTCTCCGGCAGCGTCGCCCGGCCGCTGGACATGACCGATCGCGCTGCGGTCGCGGCCAAGTCGCCCTTGGAATGGCACGAGATCATCAGCGAGGGCAGGATCGAAAAGCTGATGCCGCCTTGGGAGAACGCGCTCAGCGAACAAGAGCGCTGGAATGTCGCGCTCTACAGCTATACGCTTGCCTACGATGAGGCGCTGCTCAAGCTGGGCGAGCGGGTTTGGAAAGAAAGCTGCGCCGGCTGTGCGCTGCCGGGCGCGATCCCGCCGGTATTCAGTGATGAAGAATATGGCGCGCGCTTGAATCGCGAGTTCTTTGCCGGCGAGTTGATGCTGGAAGAGCGCGCCGCAGCCGTTGCTTATGCGCGCATGAAATCGCTCGCTGAGGTCGAGCGCGGCGAGCCTGCTACTCTTGTGGGCCCGGTAAGCGGGCGGGTGGCGCATGGCAGCAGCGGCGGAGTTGTGCCAGCGGATACGGTTGTGCAGTTGCAATACGGCAGCGCCGAGGCAGGCTTCAAGCTGCTGGAGACGGCGCTTGCGGAAGGCCAGCGCTTCACTTTCGACGATGTGCCGCTGGCGAGCCATTCCAACTATGCAATAGCTGTGGTCTATCAGGGCCGTCTCTTCAGCCGGCAATTTGCGGCGGATGAAGCTGATGACCTGACCCTCACGCTATTCGATGTGACGCATGATGCGGGCGTCGTCAGCATCGCAAGAATTGATCTCTTCATCGAGGCGGTCCAACTGGCTGATTTGGGAAGCGGATTATTCATTCGGCAGTTGATAATCTTTCACAACAAGAGCGACCGCATCTTCACAAGCGGTCGCCAGTTTGACGACGGCCGGGAGGCAGTCTTTCTGCTGCAATTCCCGCCGGGCGCGCGGCCGCTGACCGATGATCAAGGCGGACGATACGTTCTTATCGAGGACATCGAAAACCTGCCGGATTCTGTGATCGATACCAGCCCGGCGCCGCCCGGGGAGGTGCATCAGGTGATTTTGGAATACTTCCTGCCGCTGGAAGGCTCGGTTGAATTTATACAGGAGTTCAACAATTTGGTTGATGCCGACGTTCAGTTGACCCTTGCGCCGGGCTTGAAGGCGGAAAGCGACTTCATGACGCTGGAAGAACAGAGGCAGAACCGCGCTGAGCCGCGCGTCTATTCCGGACGCTTGAGCGAGCAGAGCGATCCCCGGCTCAGCTTCGTCATCAGCAGCGATCCCTTCGGGCGCGGCGACGCGATCGTCACCCAAGATCAACTGGCAATTCTCCTGCTGGGCGCAAGCGGCGTCGGCCTCGCTTTCGCCGGCGCATTCGCATTGCGGCGTCGACACAGGCCGACTTCAGCCGCAGAAATTGATCAACTGACGCGGGAGCTGGCGCGGCTGGATGATGACCACGATCAGGGACGGCTCAATCATGATTTGTGGCGCCAGAAGCGGCGTGAGCTCAAGGCGCGGCTGGCCGATTTAATGGGCGTGGATGACTAAGCGATCATGAGCGGGGAACGCCCCATCATTGAAGTTGAGGCGCTAAGCAAGGCCTACGGTCTGCTGCCGGCGCTGCGCGATGTGAGCTTCTGTGTCGGACGGGGAGAATGCGTCCGGCTGCTCGGCGCAAACGGCAGCGGCAAGTCTACGCTGCTGCGCGCGCTGGCCGGCTTAAGCAAGCCGAGCAGCGGGCGGATCCGCGTCGGCGGCTGGGAGATGCCGAAGGAAGCGGCACAGCTGCGGGCGCAGATCGGCTTGGTCGCGCATCAGCCACTGCTTTACGAAAACTTGAGCGCGCGGGAGAATCTTCACTTCTTTGGTGTACTCTACGCCATCAACCGGGCAGAGCGAGAGCGGCGCAGCGCTGAGTTGCTGCGAAGCGTCGACCTGCATAAACGAGCGGAGAGCCTGGTCCGGACATTTTCCCGAGGAATGAAACAACGGTTGAGCCTGGCGCGGGCGATGCTGCATCAACCGGATTTACTGCTGCTTGACGAACCATACAGCGGCTTGGACCAAAAGGCGGGTGAACTGCTTGATGAATTGCTTTTGGCAGCCAGGTCGCAGGGTCAAACCATCATAATGAGCACACATCAGTTGGAGCGCGGCGCCCAGTTTGCCGAACGCGCCTTGATCTTGTCCCGCGGGCGAATCAGCTTTGACGGTCCCGGCAGCGCCTCCGAAATCAGCGCCGCCTTTCGGCGGGCCGGCGACGCGCCCGGCTTATGAAGACGTCCTTCGCCGCCGCTGTTTTGGCTATCGCGGGCAAAGATCTCAGAGCCGAGTTACGCTCGCGGGAAGTGCTGATGGCGATGGCGCTTTTTGCCCTGCTGAGCGTCCTGGTATTCAGCTTCGCACTGGAGTTGGATCGGGCGGCGCGCGGCGAAGCGATAAGCGGTGTGCTCTGGGTGACGCTGATCTTCGCGAGCATCCTGGGTTTCAATCGCAGTATGGCAAATGAGCAGGATGCGGGCAATTTCGATGCGCTGCGCCTCGCGCCGATTTCGCGCTCGGCTATATTTGTCGGCAAGCTGGTCGGCAATTGCTGTTTTACACTCTGCGTCGGCTTGGCGCTGCTGCCACTGATGACCGTGCTATATGGGTTGAATTTGCTGGATGGCTGGGTTCTCTTGACGACGCTGCTCGGCGTAGGCGGTTTTTCAACGATAGGCACGCTCTTGGCGACCATGACCGCCCAGACGCGGGCGCGCGAGGCGCTTCTGCCGATTGCGCTGCTGCCTGTGGCCCTGCCCTTTCTGTTGACGGCTGTGCGGGCGACGAAGGGGGTCCTGGGCGGCGAGCCGCAGTCCGAATGGCAAGTCTGGCTGCAGCTCTTGGCGGGCATCGGACTGATATATTTTGTGCTCTGCATGCTCTTGTTTGAATTCGTCGCGGAAGAATGAGGGAGCTGCGGAAGCGGATATGGAAATCTGCAATCGGCCGGTTTCATACCCTGTCATTTATCGTATTCGTTGGTAGAATTATGTAGATTTTACCAAGATTGGATGCCGGGAATGACAGATATAAGCAGCAGCAATGCGCTGGAAAATCCGATGGAGCCGGGCGCGCAGCCGCGGCTCTTGCGCATCCTGACAATCCTGACTGTCCTGGGTTTCGCCGCGACGCTGATCCTGGGATTGTTCGTGGCGGGGACGGATATCCAGCAGGGCGAAGTGCAGCGCATCTTTTATATCCACATGCCGTCCTTCTTCGGCGCCTTCACCGCGTTTGGCGCGACGGTCGTCGGGGGCATTTTGTATTTGGCGCGCCGAAGCGAGACCTGGGACCAGATAGCGCTGGCCGGGGTCGAAGTTGGCTTGGCATTCGCGCTTATCAATCTGCTCACGGGCGCGGTGTGGGCGCGGCCCATCTGGAATACCTGGTGGACCTGGGATCCGCGTTTGACCTCAGCGGCGATTATGTGCCTGACCTATGCCGCTTATCTGATGCTTCGCGCGGGCATAGAAGATCCGAATCGGCGGCGCGCCTTTATGTCCGTCTATGGGATCTTCGCCTTCGTGAGCGTCTTGATTACGCTGTTCATCATCCGCATTGTGCCGGAGACGATCCATCCTGTCATCGTCGGCGCCAGCCCGCAGAACGCGCAGGGCGGCTTTGAGGCGACCAGCGGCGTGGTGCTGGCGCTTGTGCCGAGCCTGCTGCTTTGGCTGACGCTCATGCCGATTACGCTGATATGGCATCGCGTTCGGCTGGAGATCCGCTTGGAAGCCTTAAGTCTTCAAAAGATTCGCGCGCTGAACGAGTAAATGCCTATGAACACAACATTGAGGCTAGCGCTGCTGCTGGCGCTTCTGAGCGGGGCGATTGTTTCCTCCCAAGACGACGAGAATAAGCTCGCCTATTTTCAAACGGCGGCCTTTAACGCGCCTGTGCTTTCGGGCTGGGAAGATCAAAGCCGGGATCAGGTGGCGCAATTCCAGCAGCCTGCAGCCGCTGCGACCATCCGCACGGCGCTGGCAGATGCCGACGGCCCAATTGCAGCTGCTGAAGCGGAGCTATCGAGCTGGCTCGGCGTCGAAGTTGGGCAGCCGGTCTATCAGGGCAAGGTCAACCTGGCCGATGGCACCTGGTCGGTTCTGATATACGACATCGACGCGACGTCTACCGCCTCCATCATGACGCGTCGTGCTGAGGGACAGTTCGTGGTCATCAGTTTTCTCGAGCGGGATCCGGCCGCGCGAACAGTTATGCTTGCGGTCGCGCGGGATGAAGCGGCGCGCGAAGACGCCGGCGCGGAAGTCGCATACGCTGTGGCTGCGCTAAACGCCGCCGACTTCAGCGCGTTAGACGCGGGCGCCGTCGTCGAGCTGCCGAGCGGCGAATGGGCGACTTATTCCAGAGAGCGGCAATTGGCCATGGGCATGGTCTTCGGCAACGACAGTTTTATCGCGCTGCAAGAAGGCGAAATCGGCGACCTGGAAACGCTGGCCGATGCCTGGAACCGGACGCTGCTGGGCTTTTTCGTCACGCCCGACAACCGGATTTATTTGGCTTTGGGATTGTTTGTCGTCTTTGTGATCCTGGGGACGCTGGTCTTCAGTTTTCGCTGGCGGGCGCGCGGTATACAGAAAGATCTGGCGCTCCTGGATGAATTGGCGCGCGTGGACGAATAAGGGGCGGCAGCCAAACTACCGCTTAATTGGACCGGGCAAGAGGGACGGCCGGGAACAAACGTCAACATCCGACCCTATAGGGCGTTCCTCGACGACACTCCGCAAATTCCCCCCCCATCAAAGGAACTGGTCCTGTTCCAGGTTGGCGGCAAGTTGTATTTTGCGCGCGCGGCGGCCTCCGCGTCAGCCCGGTCGATGCAACCGGGCCTTCCGGCCAACCTGCAGCGCAATTCAGCGAGCGAATGCGCAACCAATGCCGGGCGCGGGCGTATAGAGAAGCAGTGAGGAAACGCAGCCGAGGACAGTTTCGATGAGTGAGGAGATGAATCCGCTACCGGAAGAGCCGGCCCAGGACGAGGAGCAGACCCCGCTCGAGCAGTTCATTTTTCATCAGCGCCGCGGGCTGGAGGAATTCGGCAAGGCTATGGAGTCCTTGTTGCCGCCGGGATTCCGGGAGCATACGCAAGCGGCGGGCAATGAATTCGCCACCGGGTTCCGCGTTTTGATAGACGCTGCCATTGATGAAATCAAGAAGGCGAGCGAGATGGAAGATCCCGAGGCGCGGCAGGCGGCGGAAGACGAGCGCCAAGCGAGCGCCAATCTGTCGGCGGACGATGAAGACGAAGACACCGGCGGCGGGGAGCGCCGCAAAATCGAAGTCGAATTTGACGACTGAGCGCGTCATATCCTGGGGCGGGCCATTTACGCTCGCCCTACCCCGTTGTATTTCCAGACTTGACCAGAGTGGTGACGGGCGCCTAAGACGTTTGTTCCTCGAAGCGAATGTTTAGGAATCTTTCCTCGAATTTGGCGCTGGTGATTTCCAGGTGCTGCAGTTCGGCCGGCAAAACGATATTGCGGCGATAGGGGCCGACGCTCAAGGTTATCTCCTCGCGCGATCGATAAAGATCGAGTTGTTCTTTGCGGGCGAATCCAATCGGCACGCGCAGCATCCAGGATGAGTCGCCATCAACTTGTTCGAGGCGGTGCACGACGCCGTCGAACATGCGCTCGGCCGGGTTGCGGTCGCCGTACAAGGCATCGGCGAGGCGGCGCAGCGTCTCCAGCCCGCCCACTTCTTCGCCGAAAAGGGGCGCTTTGAGCAGGGGCAGGCTGCCGAAAGCTTCGCCGATGAACTCGATATTGCGCGCCTGGCGCTCCTTCCAGGTATCGAAGAAGGGATCGGCCACAGCGTCGGGAACGAGGCGGTTGACGAGAATGGCATCGGTAGCGTAGTCGTATAGATTGAGGTAGGTGTAGGTGCGCTGGGTTTCGCGGATGACCATGCGCTCCGGGTTTACGACCAGGCGAATGCTGGCGTGCTCGGGGTCGGTGAGCAGCTCGCGCACGCCGTCCAGCGTATCGAAGAGCAACTGCACCTGATCCCAGGCGTTTTCCGCAATATCAATGCCGATGTCATTCTTCTTGCCCCGGGCGAAGAGCTTCTGCACCGGGCGGATGACGCTGTCAAGTCCGCGGGCGATGCGCATCAAACGTTCGACCCACCAGCGCGTCACATCCGGCAGGCTGAGCAGACGGATGGTTTCGGCCGTAGGCGCCGCGTCCACGATGAGCACATCGTATTCATCCGCCTGAAAATACTCGCTGATCCACAGAAGCTGCGCGCCCTCCTCCAGTCCGGGGATGATGGTGACTTCGGCGGCGTTGACTTTGGCGATGCCTTCGCGATTGAAAAAGGCGCCGAGGTATTCCTGTATCTTGCCCCAATATTTTTGCATGGAGTAACGCGTATCGAGCTCTTGCGCCCAGAGATTATCGGCGACTTGCATGGGTTCGGGGCCGACCTCGACATCAAGGGCGTCGCCAAGGCTGTGCGCCGTATCGGTGCTGACCACTATCGTCTTCATACCCAGCTCGGCGCAGCGCAAAGCAGTCGCCGCCGAAATGCTCGTCTTGCCAACCCCGCCCTTGCCCGTATGCACAATCACGCGCATCTATTCACCTCGGTCCGCTGTATTATTTGGATAATTCGGCATCAAAAATAAAGGCGTTTTCCCACTTCAGTATACGCATATTTGTGGAGAAAGTAGCGTGAGGCAGGTGTCGAAGCGGGCGAAGACCAGGGCAATCGCATCAAATTGAAATTGCGCTGACAAATGACAATTTCGCCTCAGTTTTCGTAATCTGTAGGGGCGTTTCGCTGAAACGCCCGCAATTTGCAGGCCATTTTCAACGGGCGTCTCACGAGACGCCCCTACAAGGCTTGTCCGGTACTGGGTTGGCATAGATGAACGGAAAATGAAAGAAGGTGCTAATTTAGAGTAAGTGCCAAACTGCCAGGTAAGGAGCTTACTCGTGGATTTAGACACCTTCTTCACCGCATTATACGTGTT
>JAJDUC010000043.1 GCA_022826865.1 Anaerolineae bacterium | reverse complement strand
TAGTGTATCCATTTCGGTTGAAATAGTCTGGTAGGGGCGATCCGGTGGATCGCCCGATGGGTACGAACAGGATCGATATTGGGCGACTCACCGAGTCGCCCCTACCAAATCGTCGGTATTTGAAGAAATTCAACCGACTTTGATACAGTACCTCTCTTCGCCTATATTTGACAGCCCGGCCGGGCTGTGTTAAGCTCCGCTCATCTACATATTCTAAGACTCAGGCGCGTCCGAACCCGGATGTTCGACGCATAAAGGGAAAGCCGGTGAAAGTCCGGCGCTGTCGCGCAGCGGTAACTGGCGCCAAGCCAGAAGCCCGAATACCTGCCTGGAACTTAGCTCGTGAATCTTTCGCGTCAAAAGGGAGACGAGCATGGCAGAAGCAACCCGTGCCCGCCCGCCTCGCGGGCATTTTTTGTGGGAACCCTCTCCAGATTCGTTTCCTCCTCAGTCCACAGGAGGGACATGATGAAAACACTTGCAGTGATTATGGTTGTACTGCTGGCCGGCTTTTCGCCCGTCGGCGCGCAGGGCGGCAATTTGACAGATAGCTGCGCTAGCGAATATGCCGTCGATGTCGATTATTTTCCGCATAAGGCCGAGATCGTCGACGCCGTAAAATTCAGCGTCGAATACTTCAAGCATTACAAGGTGGTGAGCGTCGCCGATGCCTTTGATGGCGCGCGGGACTTCACCTACGTGCTCTATCAATGCGGTACGCCTATGCCGGACAGCGCCGACTTCCCGGCAGACGCGCAATTCCTGGAGACGCCGGCGGGCGAACTCATCACCCTGTCCACGACACAACTGCCGGCCCTGACGCAGTTAGGACTGCTTGACCATTTGGTCGGCGTCGACAGCGGCTTCTACATCAGCACAACGGAAGCGCTGGACCGGATCGCCGCCGGCACGGTTGCCGAAGTCGGTTTCGGCGCCGAAATCAACATTGAGCGCGTGCTTGAGATCGGTCCCGACCTGGTGATGACCTATGGTTACAACCCGGCGACGGACGCCCATCCCGTTCTGCTGGAGGCCGGCATCTTCACCGCTTTGGACGCCAGCTGGCGCGAGCTTTCGCCGCTGGGCCGGGCGGAATGGCTGAAATTCACAGCCCTGTTCTACAACCAGGAGGAACTGGCCAACGCCATCTATGCGGAAATCGCCGAGCAATATGAAGCAGCCAGGGCGATGGGCGTCGGCATCCCGGCGGAAGAGCGCCCCGAGGTTTTGCTCAATTCATTTCTCGGCTACGCCGATGCCTGGTTTATCCCCGGCGAGGAAACTTACGTTGGTCGCCTGATCCGCGATGCCGGTGGCGAGCTGCTCCTGGCCGAGGAAGGCTCCGCTGCAAGCCAAGGTCTGAGCTTCGAGGCTGTTTACGAAGCCGGCCTGGATGCCGATATCTGGCTGGTCGAGACTTTCGGGGTCGCCTCCGCGGCCGATTTGCTGGCGCTGGACAATCGCTTCGGGGATTTCACGGCCTTTCAGACGGGCGCTGTCTGGAACAATAACCGCGACGAGAATGCCAATGGCGGCAACAACTATTATGAATGGGGCGTGACCAATCCGCATCTGGTGCTGGCGGACCTGCTCGCCATCTTTCACCCGCAGTTGCAGCCGGCGCATGAATTCGCCTTCTATCAACGGTTGAACGGTGAGTAGGATGACGGAATTGACCGGGCAGAGCGCCGGGCGCCCGGCCCTTCGCGACCGCGCCCGAGCCGACGCAGCCGCTGGGCCGGCGTTCGCGGACGCGATTTTAGGCCTGATCGCCTGGCGTCAAATTCTGGATCGGCGTGAATTCGCCGGCGCCCGGCCGATTCTCTTGCTCTTCCTGCCTTTCCTCCTGCTTCTGCTGCTGCTTCTGAGCCTTGCGCTCGGCTCCGCCTCCATTCCTCTGGATCAGATCCTGAGCGTGCTGCTGGACGGGAAAGCGGATCAAATCGCCTGGACCAATATCGTGCTCAAGTTCCGCCTGCCAAAGACAGTCACGGCTATACTGGCGGGCATGGCGCTGGGCGTCAGCGGCTTGCTGATGCAAACCTATTTTCGCAATCCGCTGGCGGAGCCATTTGTCCTGGGCGTATCCTCCGGCGCCAGCCTCGGGGTCGCGCTTGTCGTTTTGACTGCCGGCGGGGTCGGCGGCGCGCTGCTTGCTGGTTTGGGATTGGCGGGCGATCTGCTGCTGACTGTGGCCGCCGGCTTGGGCGCGGCCTGTACGATGATTCTGGTCATGATGGTCGCCCTGCGCGTGCAAAGCAGCGTGACATTGCTCATCCTCGGCCTGATGTTCGGTTATCTGGTGGCGGCGCTGGTCAGCTTGCTGCTCTATTTTGCAATTCCGGAACGGATACAAGCTTACATCAACTGGACATTCGGAAGCTTCAGCGGCGTGACAACTGAGCAATTGCCGATCCTGGCGCTCATTGTCGCCGCCGGTCTGCTGCTGTCGGCGGCGCTTGTGAAACCGCTGAACGCCCTCCTCTTGGGTGAGGAGTACGCGCTGAGCCTGGGCATGCGTCCCAGCCTGACGCGCTTCGGCATCGTGTTGGCGACCGCCCTGCTGGTCAGCGCGGTCACGGCCTTCTGCGGGCCAATCGCCTTTCTTGGCATCGCTGTGCCACATCTCTGCCGCGGATTGCTCGGCAGCGCCGATCATCGGCTGCTGCTGCCCGGCACGATGCTGACGGGCGCTTGCATCGCCTTATGCGCTTCGATCATCGCCGAGATGCCCGGCAACAACCTGGTGCTTCCGCTCAACGTCGTCACCGCCTTGCTGGGCGCGCCGGTGGTGATGCTCGTCGTCCTGCGCAAAGTCCGGGGGATCTCATGACGGGTCCAGCGCTTGAGACTCGGGCGCTCGCGATCGGTTACCAGCGCCGTGGCCGACCCGACAACATACTCGCGCGCGAGCTGAATCTGAGCTTGTGGCGCGGGCAATTGATCGGCCTGCTGGGTCCGAACGGCATCGGCAAATCAACGCTTCTGCGCACGCTGGCGGGCATGCGCAAGCCGATTTCAGGCCAGGTCCTCCTGGGGGACGCCGAAATAGCGGCCTTCAGTCCAGGTGAGCTGGCGCGACGACTCAGCCTGGTGCTCACGGCGGCGGCGCAACCGAACCTGATGAATGGCTACGCGCTCGTCGCTTTGGGACGACATCCGCATACGGACTGGATTGGACGACTGCGACATCAGGACCGCGCGGCGATTGTCCGGGCCCTGGCCGCGGTCGGCGCCCAGGATCTGGCGGAGCGGCCAGTGGCGGAACTCAGCGACGGGCAGCGGCAAAAGCTCATGATTGCGCGCGCGTTGGCGCAAGAAAGCGCGATCATGCTGCTTGATGAGCCGACCGCCTATCTCGATCTGCCCCGCCGTGTGGAAACTATGCAGCTTCTCAAGCGGATTGCGCATAGCGCCGGGCGCGCCATCCTCGTTTCAACCCACGAACTCGATCTGGCGCTGCGCAGTTGCAACCGCCTCTGGCTGATGAGCGAGGAGGGAATCGCGGCCGGCGCGCCTGAAGATTTGGCGCTGGACGGCCGCCTCGGCGCGACATTCCAAGCCGACGGCATACACTTCAACCAGCTTCGCGGCACTTTCGCCCCGGATCCGCCGCCTGGGCCGGCTGTCTCCCTCAGTGGCGAGGGAACGCCCCTGATTTGGATGCGCCGCGCCCTCGAACGCAGCGGTTACACCGTCGGCAACGGCGCAGCCGCGGTCAATATAAGCCTGCGGCCCAATGGCAAGGTCGCAACCTGGCAATTAAAAATCAATGGCGGCAGCAGCAGCCATCGCTTGATTCAAGATGTCCTGGACGCGCTGGAAGGTCAAAAGAAATGACGACGCAGCGCCGGCCCCTCCCGGGCTTGGTCATTGTGAATACCGGCGAAGGGCGCGGCAAATCCACGTCGGCATTCGGTGTGATACTGCGTATGTTGGGGCGCAAAAAGAAGGTGGCGCTGATCCAGTTTCTCAAACATGAGGGCGGCAGTTGGGGCGAAGTGCGAGCCCTGCGGGAGCTCGGTGTGGAGCCGATCAAAACCGGCGATGGCTGGACCTGGACAAGCAAAGATCTGGACGAGACACAAGCGCGGGCTTTGCAGGGCTGGTCGGTTGCGCAACGCGTTATCACATCGGACGAATACGACCTGGTCGCGCTTGATGAATTCACATACCTGCTGGCCTTCGGTTGGCTGGATACGCGCGCCGTCATCGACTGGTTGATTGCGCAGAAACCGGCGCGGCAGCATCTGCTGATCACCGGCCGAGATGCGCCGGACGCCTTGATCGAGTACGCCGATACCGTGACGGAGATGGTAAAAGTCAAACATGCCTTTGACGCGGGCCGGAAAGCGCGGGCCGGCATCGAGTTCTAACGGGGGGCCGCAGTCTGGCGGCCGCGCGCTTGCCTATGGCCGTCGTCAAATGACAACCGCGGCTGAACGCGCCGGAATGTGGAGCCCGCCCGAAATTGAGCGCCAGATGTCTTCATCGACCAGGCGGCAGCGGCTCAGTTCCCTGTCCCCGTCCAACGCGACCTGAACCGTCACAGCTTCGTCTTCATAATTGGCGATGGCGACGCCCGGCCGGCTTTCCGTTTTGCTGATGAACACGGCATAAGGATGGTGCGCTTCGCCCGTGGCGGTCGTCACGGATGCGCCGTCTTCATGGCGAAACTCGCCGTCCCAGAAATAGTCTCGCAGTTCCGTTCGCAGGCTGTCCATGCGCTTGCCATAATCCATCGTCAGCGGGAAATCATCCAGATGCCCTTTGAAGTTGTATGGCTCGTAGCTCATAATGTAACGGTAGAGCAGGCACTGGTTGACCATATTCCGGTCGTTGAAGCCGCTAATCGACGTCATCAGAGGGATCTGCGGCAGCATGTAGCGCGAGAGAGGCACATGCCGCTTGTCCCAACTGCGATGGTAGGAAAGGTGGTATGCCGCGAACTGCCAATCGTAACAGCCTTCACCGGCGAACAGAAACTCGCTGTTGACCGGACGGCTTAAACGCTCAAGGTTCGCCTGGAATTCGTTATCCTGCGAATAGACCGGAAAACCCAAGCGGTGCCCATGGCTCTCATCAAAACAGAGCAGAGCCGGTGAATGGTGCTGGTTCTCATCGTAGAGGATGCCGTCAGCGCCCAGATCCAGCACTTTCTGGAATTCCCGCGCGCACACTTGCTGATACTCCGGGCTGCCGAAGCACATGGGGACCAGACGTTTTGTATTGATGTCGAGCGCCTGTGTCGCCGTCTGGTAGTGATAACCGACGTAAACATAATAATCGCCGTAGGGGTCCTTGATTGCCATCCGGTGCAATTCGTCGCGGAACCATTCGGTCGCGCGATCGGCCCAGGTGAATTTGGCGAAGATGATCAGCTTGACGCCCTGCGACTGTATTTCGGCAATCGCCGCCCGCAATTCTTCGAATGTACCGAGGCGCGGATCGGGATCGTGCGATGGATTGCCCTGATCTTGTCCGCCGTCATTCCAACCGACCAATTGGATCGCCTTCACGCCGTGGCGCGCCGCCTCCGCGCCGATTTTGCCCAGTTCCCTGAAGGGAATGCGCAGCTCGTCTTCCGGGGAATTGATGTGCAACTGCCACCAGGCATGTGGATGGCGCGTCCATTCGGGCAAAGCCGGCGTCTTCATCCAGCTTTCCCGCCAGCGCTTGTAGACATCGACGCCCTGCTGCCAGCCGCCTATGTAGGGCTGCGCGACAATTGGCGTTAGAGCGCGTGTCTCGCCCGGCTGAATGAATGGCAAGTGTATGGCGGCAAAACGCGATGCCACATCCAAGCCGCCGATGGCGGGCGCTTCCGGAACACGAGAATCGATCGCGCTGTCATAGCCCGGTCGCAGTTCATTGTACCAGGCGACGAGTTCCGAGCTTTTGTCGCCGACGCCCACATAAAGCCCTTGGTCGGCGTTGCGCAGCAATACGTAAGGCACCATCGGCGCGCCACTGCGCCAGGTATCCGGCCCGTACTGCACCGGATAATCAAAGCCGTAGTAGCCCAAGGTGTTCTCAAATACCGGGTAAAGGCTGCGCTGTTCCGCTGTGGCATAGCCATAATGAAAGATCTCGAAATCTGTGGCGCCGGGAGGCGGCTGGACGTCGCCAAAGAATGGACAATGCGCCAATTCAACGACATGTTCCGATTGATTGTCGACATCAAGCGCGAATCTAACCTGCGGTCCCTCCAGTGCGACGGCGAGCCGGAGCGAGATCTGGTGATCGCCGCCATAGGCCGACTTCACACCGTCCCAGGTGAAAGCAACACTGCATCCGTCGGCGGCAACTTCGGCGGATGCGACCGGCTGCTCTTCGCCGTTGACCGGATTGTTGCGCCGCCCGGGCAGAGGGACCATCAACTGAAAGGAGAGCCCGAGATGCGGGCGATTCAACACTTCCCAGCCGCTGTCCTTGGCGGTGAAGCCGACCATGGCGCCATTGTCCCGCCGGAATACCAAGCGAAGCGATTCGTTTTCCAAAACGATGTTGGCCATCGGTTTCCCCCTCAGCCTTTAATTGATCCTGATGTCAGCCCGCGGATGAACCAGCGCTGCAAGAAGACGTAGATCACGATCATGGGAATGCTGGCGATGCTCAAGGTCGCGAAAATGACATTCCATTCCGCCCGTCCAAACTGGAGGAAGAATACCTGGATCGTCAAGGTCAGGGGGCGAAGCTCGTCCGAGCGAATCAGCAGCAGGGGCATAAAATATTCATTCCAGGCGCCGACGAATGTCAAAATGGATACCGTCGCCACGGCCGGACCAGAAATCGGCATGACAACGCGCAGAAAAGCCATGAACTCGGAACAGCCGTCAATCTTCGCCGCTTCCCGCAGCTCACCCGGAATGGAACGGAAAAAGGCTTGAAATATGAAGATCGATAGAGGAATCGTACCGGAGGCAATCGCCAGGATGAGACCCAGGTAACTATCGGTCAATTTCAGCCGTACAAACAAAACATAGAAGGGAATAATGGGCACCGGCGCTTGCATGGTGAAAACGAAGATCAGCAGGATAACGGTGCCGAAGCGAAACGAGAACTTGGCGAAGGCGTAGCCGGCAATTGACGACAGACAGACGACAACCAGGACGGCGCCAATGGACACGATGCCGCTGTTCAACAGCGCACGCCCGAGCTTCGCCTTATCCCAGGCGACGGCATAATTCTCATAGGCCGGACTGGATGGGAAGCCCCAGGTATTGGAGACAAGCTCGCCCGGGGTTTTGAACGACGCCAAAATCATCCACAGGACCGGGTAGACGATGATTACGGTGAACAATATGAGTATCGAATGGTTGAACAGCGTCACCAGAATGGGACGCCAATGTATGCCCGGTTTCGTCGGCTGCTGATCGTTGGATCGCGCTGCGCTCATGCGATTCGTCTTTCAGTCATTATTGTCGCCGCTGGTCATCAGTTTGAGTTGGATTGCCGCTACCAGCGTGACGATGACAAGCAGGACGTAAGACAGGGCGGCTGAAAAGCCGAAGCGATAGAACTTGAATCCGCGAATATAGATGTGCAGGGCCATGACATTCGTGGCATTGGCCGGTCCGCCGGCCGTCATAATAAATGGAATATCAAAGACGTTGAATGCGCCCATGACCGAGATCGTAACATTGACAATCATAACCGGCTGGAGCATTGGCAAGGTGACGTGCAGGAACTGCTGCCAAACCGACGCGCCATCGATTCGCGCCGCTTCATAAAGTTCGTCGGGAATCGATTGCAGGCCGGCGAGGAAAATCACCATATGGAAACCGTACCACTTCCAAATGTCGACCAGGATCAAGGAATTCAGCGCCACCGCCGCATCGCCAAGCCAATCCTGCACCAGGAAATCCAAGCCTAATCCGCGCAGGAAGCTGTTAATCAAGCCGAATTGCGGATTGAACAGCCAGGACCACAAAACGCCCACGACTACAAAGGACATTACTACCGGCATGAACAGGCTGGTTCGATAAAAAGTCCGCCCTTTTAGCGCCTGATGCAGAAGAATCGCCAAAAACAAAGACAGGACGATCTTGCCGACCACCGTCCCCACCGCATAATGCGCGTTGTTCAGCAACACCGTGCCCGTCATCGGATCGCTCAAGATTTTCTCAAAATTGCGCAGACCGATATATTTGGGATCTTCAATGCCGTCCCAGCGCAGGAGGGACATCTGCAGGCCGCTGACCAGGGGATACAGTTTGAAGATGGCGTATACCGTTAATGCCGGCAAGATCCACAGGTAGGGCGACAGTTTGGAAAAGCGCCTTGCCAGCGTCTTGGCCGGACTGTTCATCGGCTGTGAAGTCACAGGCGCGCGCCTTAATCCTCAGTAGTTCCAATGAATTGCATAAATCGCCGTGATGTTTTGATACTCCCCTTCCCTCATTTTGGGGATGCTTCGCCATAGAGATGGCGAAGGAGCGGGGAATGGGGGCATAGCGCGAATGGGGCAAGAGATTTCGCCCTTACCCCCTTGAACAGACTATGTTTGACTAAAATTCGAATTCGTAGCCGTCGGCGTACAATTCATCCAACACAGCCTGGATGTTATCGGCGGCTTCGCTCGCGGTGACAGTCTTGGCGACAATCCCCTGCTGCTGTTCCTGGAAGGCGCGCGTGATTTCCGGCGGCCAGTACCAATCGAGATAGACAAATTGATTGGGCGCCGAGATTTCACCGTAGCGAATCGACAATGGATCATCGCTCGGCTGAACGCCAATGTTGGTCGAGACCGCGTCGGCGTAGACGGCATTGCGCAACGCGACCATGTCGTCGGTCGTCCAGAAGTCCAGGATGGAATAAGCCAACTCTTCCCGTTCAGGCGCGATCCGCGAATAGATACCCGTTGCCCAACCGGTGCCGCCTGGCAGCTGGCGTTTCACCATATCGTCATCCACGGAGCGCAAGGGATTGACAAAGGACAGATCCAGATCGGGGAAATCGCCTGATCTATAGGTGCCGACCCAGCCGCCCCAGTGATACCAGAAAGCGGCAGTGCCCGAGGTCAGAGACAACTCCGCCGCTGGCACATCCATACTGTTGACACCATCCACAAACATGCCGTCGTCGGTGTAGGCCTGCAAAATCTCCAATCCGGCCAGATGCTCTGGATCGGTGAATTTGGTGTTGCCCGTCAAGACATCGAATGTGCCCTCGACCGGCCGATTGCCGGAGGTCTGCGCGTATGCCCAGAACTGCCATACCGGCCACAAATAAATGTTCAGGCCGGAATGCGTAAATGGCGCGTAGCCGGCCGCCTTCAATTCAGGCGCCAGATCACGGATTTCGGCATAGGACTCCGGCTCGCCTTCGAAACCGACCGCGTCCAGGGCCTTCTGATTGTAGAAGAAGGGGAAGCCGCTGATGCCGCCGTTCGGTATCGCCCAAAGGCTGCCGCCAATGGAATAGGTCTCGAGGCCGATGGGACGGAAGCGATCGAGATAATCCACGTCGGTCAGGTCCTTCAAGCGGCCGCCTACGGCATAACGCCGCAAATCCTGTCCGTTGAGATCCATGATGTCAATTTGATCGCCCGCGATTTCTGCCGCGGCGAAAAGTTCGGTATAGCGTTCGCTGGTCAAGCTGCGCCATACCACATTAACACCGGGGAACTCGGCCTCGATGCTGGCAATGAATTCCTCTTGCTGGGTGGCCTCGCCGGCGCTCATGACGACGAAATCGCCTTGATAATCGCTCTGCGCCAAAACCGGCAAATGGTTGATATTGCTGGCCGCCGCGGCAAAGACAGTACCAGCGCTGGCCGCGGCCTTGAGAAACTCGCGTCTGCTTAACTTGTTGCTCATGTCTAGATCCTTTCAACAATACAATTTGTCAATAAAGTGAACGAGCTGCAAATTTGCGATACTTCACCCCTTTGTTTCGCTCCACATAAACAGATGCATGAAGTATAGATATGCCAGGTACAAATGTCAAAAATCTGAAAAGCGGAGGCGGGGCAATCGCCTAAAATCATAATGATCCATTCGCCCCGAAAATTGTGAACATGTAGGGGCGTCTCGTGAGACGCCCGTCGAAAATTGTGGCGTTTCAGCGGGTCGCGTAGGTCGCGTAGACACTGACCGCCGAAACTGACCGCCGCTCGCCCACGCAAACAATCATGTTTGAACGATGGACACGATTCACCGCTCCCAAAAGAACAACGAACCGACATCGCTGTCGGTTCGCAATTGCTTTATTGGGCTGTACAGGACTCGAACCTGTAACCTCCTCGACGTCAACGAGGCGCTCTGCCAGTTGAGCTAACGGCCCTTTGCCTAAATTTAAGTATATCGCGTCCGTTGCCTATTGCAAGCGCCGGGACAGATTTGACAAAGCCGAGGCCGACGCCTTATTATGGTGCAGCCCATTCGACAGGGAAGAGACCCATCGTGGCATCAAGAGTTGCGGCCCAACTCCGCTTGCGCTTTCTTGAGATTCAGGATGTCAAATTTGCGAGCGCAGTCCCCGATGCGGCCGTCACGCAGCGCGGCCGGGAACCGGATATCGTGGTCGAAACCTGGATGAATACTCGCCTCTGCGTCTACCTCTATGGTCGCCCACCAAAATCGCGCGCGCTCAAGTCCATCCTCAAGCAAAACACCAGCGCCAGCATCGGCACGCTCTTCATGGTTGACGCCGCCCTGTTGCCGGAAGACGGTTACTGCGGGAAGCTGAGGGATTGGCAGGACGACCTGCGCGTGATGAATATGGGCGCGATCTACGCCCACAAGATGAATAGCGACGGCCTCCAATTGATTCACGTCAACCTGGAAGAGACGACGCAGCGCAATCATTTCGCCGTCTGGCATACGATCGATTTTCCCTTTGACACCCTGGCCGTGCGCCGCCGCGAGTATCGGACCAATCTGCGCGGAAGTTGGTATATCGGCGACATTGCCTCGCCGACCTTCAAACGCCGCATCAGCGAGGAGCGGGCGCGCCAGCGATTTCATTATCGAACGCGAGGGACACAAAAGCTCGATGTGCCACCGGCCGAGCAGATCAATGCCGCATACCTGGCGCTGGAAATTGAAGTTGGCGCCGGGCAAGAAGCGGTCAAGGAAGCTTTTCGCAAGCTCGCGCGTCAGTATCATCCCGATGTCAGCGCGCATGAAAAATGCGAAGCCGAAAAGCGCTTCAAAGAGGTGAAATCGGCTTACGACCGGATCAAGTCTCATCGCCGCTGGAGTTGAGCGCAGCCGGTTCCATGCCGGCGCCGGGCGCGAGCTGGACTCCAAATCCGCATTTTCAACTGAATAACAAGCGGGCACGGCAAATATCCGCGCTGAAAACCCTGAGGCAGGTGGGTCCACCAGGACTCGAACCTGGAACCAATCGGTTATGAGCCGACTGCTCTGACCATTGAGCTATGGACCCGCAAACATCGTCCGAAAATATGTCGCCGAAATTGCTGTGAAAGAGCGGGTAACGGGATTCGAACCCGTACTGACACCTTGGAAGGGTGGAGTGCTACCGTTACACCATACCCGCAGCCTTGGTCTGGACCGGATGTCGGGGCGCCCGGATTCGAACCGGGGGCCTCACGGACCCAAACCGTGCGCGCTACCGGGCTGCGCCACGCCCCGAACGACCTCGCATTCTAGCGCCTGCGCGCGACAAAGTAAAGTCAAGATCTAACCGCCCGGGCCCGCCTCATCCTTTCCGATCGGGCCGTCGCCTTTGCCGCCTTCGAATTCTTTTAACCAGGCGTCGACTTCATCCGGCGCCAGCTTTGGATGCAATTCTTCGCCCCGCAGGTCTTGCCGCCGCCGATCGCGCCGCAAGCGCCGCGCGAACTCCTGCGATGTCAGCGTCTTCATGCGGCGGCTGCCGGCAAAATTTCTAATCTCCCGATCGGACGATACGACCGTCCAATTCGGCGCATCCGCGGTATTGCCGATGCGGCGCATGATCAAGCTGTCGGCGCTGCTGTGCTGGGACGCGGCGAAGACCACCTGGACACCACTTGTGGACAGTTTCGAAGCGCCGCCGGGCAAGCCGCCATCAAATATGACCGTGCATTTTTTGCCCGTCCTGGCGGCGAATCCCCTGAGCTTTATCACCAGTTGGGCTTCGTCGTCCTCGTCGGCGAGGTCAATGTCGGGCAAAGCCGCGATGAGATTGTGTCCGTCAATTAGAAATGGCATGGAAGGCGTCTCTATTCTTGCGTGTACGCCGCGATGGCTCGCGGCGCATCATCCAGCGGCGGCCGAGTCAAGACGTTTCCGCGTCAGCCGTTTTCATTTGCCGGTTCAGCGACACGGGAACGGCCATGGTGAAGATGCTGCCCACGCGCTCACGGCTTTGCACATGCAGGTAACCGCCATGCGCCTCGCAAATCGCCCGCGCCACATACAAGCCCTGCCCCAACCCGCGCGGCGCGCTTTGACGCTGGTTTTCACTTGCGATACCGCCGCGATAGAAACGTTCGAAGATATGCGGCAAGTCTTCCCCGCGAATGCCTATGCCGTTGTCGCTGACGCTAATGAGCGCGTAGCGCTTGCGATTGCGCGTCTCGGGCCGGGCCGCCAGCGCCACATAACCGCCTTCAGCGTTGAATTCGGCCCCGTTGCGTATGAGATGCCCAAGCGCCCATTGCAAACGCGTCGCATCGCCGCGGAGTAAAACATCGCTCAGCCCGCGCGTCATCACCAGCAGATCGACGCCGCGGCTCTTCACTTCGTCCTCTATGCCGTTGACAACCGACCAGATAACTGTTTCCGCATCCACCGGCTCGCGCGCGACATCAAAGGTCCCGGCATTCAACCGGGCGATATCGAGCAGCTCCAGCGCCAACTGATCGAGCAAATCCACATTCTGCGCCAGCTTTTCCAGAAGCCGGCGGTTGACGGCGGCATCTTCGGGCTGCGCGCTCATCAACTCGCTCGCCAGCTTGATAACGCCGACGGGCCGCTTCATATCCTCGGCGATATAGCTTACATAGCCGTTCTTGAGCCGCTCGGCCAAAGCGTCATAGGTGACATCGCGCAGGATTATCACCGTGCCGATCCGCCGCCCGCTGTCAGCGCCAATCGCGATCAACTGCGCGCGCAGGATGCGGTTATTCAAGGCCATTTCGTCAGATTCGGCCAGCGGCGTCAAGTCAGCTTCCGTCTCATGCACAGACCGATGCTGTTCAAAAAGCGTGCCAAGCGCGCTATCCCAGAAGGCGCGTTTGCCGCCCAGCATCGCCTCCGCCGCCCCGTTCATCATGGTCACTTTGCCGTTGGGATCTTGAACAATAATGCCGTCTTCAAGGCTGCCTAACACCGCCTGGAGGCGCGCTTGCTCGTCGCCGCGCTGCCGCTGCTGGCCGCGCAGTCTCTCTACCTGGCGCTGCATTTCTTCCCGCTGCGCGGACGCTTCTTGCAGCCGAGATTGCTGACGCAGCAACTCGTCTTCAAGCTGCTGCCGACGGCTGAGGCTGCGATACAAGCGGCTGAACAGCGACTCGCCCGCGGCGCCCAAACGGTGAACCTCGCCCAGCCCGGCCGAGCCCTCTCTCGGTTCTGGTGGCATTGCGTTCATGAATTCAAACCAACTGGCTAGGCGCTATGGCTCTTGTCATCGTTAAGACTTGCTCGGCTTGAACCGGCTACCGATGGGTCGGGCCGCTCTAAGGCTTGATTATAGTTAAAGTCAGTATCCCCCGCGAACTGAAGCGGGCGCAGATTGCGAGCGCCGAAGGATGGGCTATCATCGTAGAAGACGGCAGCAAGCTGAGCCGAATTCAAGCTGAATGATGCAGAACGTAGCGCCTTCACAGCGCCTGAACAAGCGCTCTCGCGATTTCCTTCTGTCAGCCGCGCTGGTATTCCTGTGCGGCGCGGCTCTGGCCGTCGCCGGTATTGGCTTGCACGTCCTGAGCCTGGTCGTGCCCTATAACCGCGGCTACGACATTTATGACTTCACGCGTAAAGCTCTGATATTGCTGGGAATGGGGCTCGCGCTTGTGGCCATTATAATGGCGCTGCGCGCGGTCACCTGGAAAACCGATCACCCCGGCGCGCGCCAGCTCGGACAGCTGTTGACGCCGCAACTCGATCAGCGCTTTGTCTTCATCCGCAACATCAGCCGGCGCGCCCTCGGCTATGTCGATGCCGCGCTGGTGAGCAAACATGGCGTCTTGGTGCTGCGTGTGACGCGACGCAAGGGCCAATTCTTCAACGAAGGCGGCCAGTGGCTGCGGCGGCGGCGAAACGGCAACTGGCGCCTGATGCGCTGGAATCCGACGCGCGAAGTTGTCGGCGACGCCAAGCGCATCAAACGATTCTTGCGCGACTTTGAGCTTGCGGATGTGCCGGTCTTCGCGGCGGTCGTATTCGTCCGGGAAGCGAGCGATGTCCAACTGGAGCTGCGGCGCCCGGCTGTGCCGGTGGTCTATGCCGGGGAATTCATTGATGGTCTGCGCGAAAGCTACTTCGCTGAAAAACGCCTTGATGCGGCGACCGTGCAGGAAGTTGTCAACTTGCTGTTCCATTAGGAGGGGACCTTGTCCGCCACACTGCATCTCGCGCCGGTCGGCCAAGACAAGACCGGGCTGACCCTGGCGCTGCTCAAGGCGGCGACGCAGTCGGCCGGCGCCCGCTTCCCGAAAATATGGGCGCTAACCGCCACACGGCGCCAGGAACTCAACTTCCGCGATCGCCTGATCGCAAGCGCCGAAGATACAATTGCCTATTTCAACATCGAGATTTTCAATTTCTACGCCTTAAACGCCAAGTTGTTGCAGCTTGCGGGCACGCCTGTTCGCCGCCTGAACAAACAGACGCGCTTTGCGCTTTTGCGCGCCCTTCTGGCGCAATTGGCGGCGGATGGCGAACTGCGCTTCTTCCAGCGCATCGCCGAAAAACCGGGTTTCATCGCTGTGCTCGCCGATCTGATTAACGAGCTCAAACAGAACCACATTGACGTGGAGGATTTCGCCGCGGCCGCCGAAAACGCCAAAGATCGGGACATCGCGACAATCTATCGTCGTTATCAGGATACGCTGCGCCAAAGCGAATTGGCTGATGTCGAGGGCGAAGGCTGGCTGGCCCTGGCGACTCTGCGGCGGCGCCCCGATATCGCCGCGTCTGTCGACCTGCTGCTGGTCGATGGTTACGATCAGTTCACACCCGTTCAGGCGCAACTGCTGGCGGAGCTTTCCCGCAGCGTCAAGAGCGTCCATTGCAACCTGAGCGCGCCGGCATTTGACCTGGCCGGCGCTGCGCTCGGCCGCAGCGAATTGGCGCGAAAAGCCTTGGCGGATGCCTTTGCAGACGCCGGCGTCAATCTGGTCACGCGGCAAGTCGCCGCGAAAGAAGGCGAGCAGCATGCCGACCTCCTGCGTCTGGCGCAAGTGGTCTTCAGCGGCGAGCCAGCGGAAGGCGCGAGCGACGCCATCCGCTTGATCGCCATGCCCAACGAGACGGAAGAAGCGCGCGCCGTCTTGCGCGCGGTCAAAGCGCAACTGCTCGCTGAGGCAAAGCCGGACGACATTCTCATCGCCATACGGGATTGGGGCCGCTATGCCAGCTACCTTGAAATGGGCAAGGCGGAATATGATTTGCCGCTTCTGTTCCATGATCAGCCGGCTTTCGCGGGCACGCCCCTGATCGCCGCCATCCTGGACCTGCTTCGTTTGGCGCCGCGCTTTCGTCGGCTTGACTTATTAGATGTCTTGCGATCGCCATACATTGACGCCGGGTTAAATGCCGAGCTAATCGACCTGCTGGACAAAATCAGCCGAGAGCAGCAGTTTACCGGTGGAAGCAAAGAAGCCTGGCTGGAGACGATCCGACTGGCGCGCCGGCGATCTGAGCAAGCGGCCGCGATTGACGGAACCAGCGATTTGACATCGGAAGAGGCGGAAAGATTGAACGCGCGACTGTCCGCCTTTATGGACGCCGTTACGCCGCCGCAAGAAGCGACCATCTCGGAATTCATTCACTGGCTCAGCGCCTTGCTGGGCGTCGCCCCAGCCCTCGACGCCGCAGAGCCGCAGCCGTCCCTCTATTCCTTGAACATCGGCGCAAACGTACAAGCCCAGGCCGGTTTCAATCCCGCCATTGTCAACCGAGACATCCGGGCGCTATACGGACTGTCGCAGATCTTGCGCGACATGCTGGCCAGCGATGACACTTTGCGGGAGACTTTCGGGCAATCCGCCAGCCAGAAATGGGAGCGATTCGCTTCCGACCTGCGCTTTGCCCTGGAATCCGCCTCGGACGATGGCGGCAGTCTGGCTCGTCAGGGGCAAGTTCTGGTGACCACAGCGGTTGTCGCGCGCGGCCTGCCCCACGCCCATGTATACATTCTTGGTTTGTCGGAAGGCATCTTCCCGGCCGAAGCCGGCGCCGACCCGCTTTATCTCGATTCCGAGCGGAAGGCCTTGCAGGCGCGCGGCATCCCGCTGGTGTCGCAGGCCGAGCGCGCCGACGATCAAGGCCTGTTCTATGAATTGATCGGCTTGCCGCGACAATCGCTGACCCTGTCGCGCCCGGCATTCACGGCGGGCAAGGTCTGGATTGAGAGCCACTTTTGGCGGGCGGTGAGGCAAGTCTTTCCTGCGCAGCCCGTCCACCGTCGTCCGGCGGGCGCCGTGATCGATCCTATGGAAGCCGCCAACGTGAACGAGTTGATGCTGGCCCTGGCCGATCAACAATCCCGGGGCGACGCGACCGCATCCGAAGGCTTCTTGTCGGGTTTGCGTTGGCTGCGCGCGCAGCCGGAGCGCAAGGCCCAGTGGTTGCGCGTTCTGCGTGGGCGCGACGTGGAATCCGCTCGGCTTTCTATTGCGCCCTTCGACCATTACAGCGGTGTTCTCTCGCATCAGGAATTGCGGGCCATAGCAGCGCGCAGTCTGGGCGCGGGGCGTTCCTGGAGCGCAACGAGCCTAAAAGACTACGGCCTCTGCGCCTTCCGATTTTTTGCCAAGCGGCTTCTGAAACTGGAAGAAGCGGCCGAACCGGAAGCGGGCGTCGACGCGCTGCAGCTGGGCTCGCTCAATCACCGAATCCTGGAAGAGACCTATCGGCGAATCCGCGCGCTCGGGCTTCCCATCCAGGAGCAGCATGTCGATAAAGCGCTGGCGATTCTTGCCGATGTGGCTGAGGAGCTATTTGAGCGAGCGCCCGACGAATTCAACTTCCGCGCGACCGCAACCTGGGAGCAAGAAAAGCAGATCATCTTCAAGCGGCTCCGGGCGCTTGTGAAGCTGGATTTCTCCCCGGCCAGCCCCTTGAACCACTTTGGCGGCATCCGACAGGTTGAGCGTTTGGAGCAAGATTTTAGCGACATCATGCTGGAATTGCCCGATGGCGCGGGCGCGATCCGCATGCGCGGAATCATCGATCGGATTGACCTTGTCGATGACAAGCTCCTCGTTCTTGTGGATTACAAAACTGGCACAACGCGCATCAACCGGCGTGACATGGAAGAAGGCCGCGATTTTCAGATGCTGGCTTATTCGACGGCGCTGGAAAGCATGAGCGACGAACTCGGCGCTGCTGTCGGCGGAATGTTCTGGCATATTCGTGATCTCAAACCCAGCGGCCTCTTTGATAGCAGCAACGACGAGGACATCGCCGCGCTGGAACGGGCGCGCGAACATATCGCCCGCAATCTACAGATGGGGCGCGCCGGGCAATTCCCGGTCCAGCCCAATAATGTGGAAAGCGGCAAATGCGCTCGCTATTGCGAGTTTTCTCGCTTCTGCCGCATGCAGGTCACCAACCGCTACAAAGCGCCACCGCCTTGAGCGCGCAAGAGGATTCAGCAATGGAGCATACGCCGGAACAGCGGGAGGCCATTCAGATTCACGACCGGAACTTGATCGTCGTGGCGGGCGCCGGCTCGGGCAAAACGCGCGTCCTGGTGGATCGCTTCCTGCAATTGCTGGAAGACAATCCCGATTGGCCGCTCAACGCCTTGGTAGCGATCACCTTCTCGCGTGAAGCAGCTTATGAGATGAGGCAGCGCCTGCGCCAGGAACTGGAAAAGCGCGCGCGCAAGAACCCGGGCTCGCATTGGGCGCGCCATCTCGTCCGGATGGATAGCGCGCGCATTGACACAATACATGGTCTCTGCGCGGATATTCTGCGCGCCAACGCGGCGCATGCCGGCCTTGACCCGAAGTTTGAAGCGCTGGACGAGACGGACGCCGCCATCATGCTTGGCGAGTCGGTCGATGATGTCCTGGCCACGATCGAAGCGCCGCATGACCAGCTCTTCGCCCACTATGATGCCGACCGAATAATCACAGCGCTCAATCGCATGGATCTCGTCGGCGGCGGGCCTCCTCCCCAGCCGGATGATGCCGACGACCTGTTTCAAGCTTGGCTGCAAGAGTGGTCGCAGACGGTATTCGCGGCGCGGGAGAGGCTGATGGCGTCCGCGGAAGCGGCTGCGCTCGCCGGTATGGTCCACCTGCCCGCCGGCGACAAAATGAGCGCGCTGGTCAAGCAATATCAGTCTTATATGCGCCAAGTCGTTCAAGCCGATGATGCCCGCGATATCTGCCGCATGCTTGAATCTTGCTGCCGCGACGGCGCCGTCGGCAACAAGGGCTCGGCCAAGAGCTGGGGCAGCGCCGAATCAAAAGCGAAAGTCGCGAGCTTGCTGAGAGATCTGCGCGCTGGCATTGCCGACATGCTGAAAGAGCTCGGCGAAATGCCGGGCGCGATCGACCGCTTGGCGGCGCAAATGCTGCCGCTCTGGCTTCAATTGCTGGGCAATGTGCGGGAAACATACTGCGCGCGCAAGGACGCGGAGGCACGGCTCGACTTTGACGACCTGGAGCGCCTGGCGGCCGAGGCGCTTGAAGCGCCAGCGGTGCGGGCTCGCTATCGCAACATCGAGTTCAAGCATCTTTTGGTCGATGAATTTCAGGACACCAACAAATCGCAATGGAAAATCATCAAAGCGCTGGCCGACCTGAACCGTGGCGGTTCGCTGTTTGCCGTTGGCGATCCCAAGCAGAGCATCTACCAGTTTCGCGGCGCGGATGTCAGCGCCTTCGGCCGCGCCCGCCAAGAGATCGCCTGGCGCGCCGGCGGCTGCGCGCTCAACCTGAGCACATCTTTCCGCAGCCATCCCAATTTGGTCCAGTTATTCAACAACTTGTTTGAAATTCTTTTGACCCCGGATGAAGACAGCCTCGCGCCGGAATACGAGATCGCATTCGGCGCGCCAATGCAAGCCTTTAGACCGGAGTCCCCGCGGGAACCGGCGCTGGAGCTTTTGCTGCTGGACAAAGACCGCTGCGATGGAAGCGCCGCCGACATGCGCCGCTGGGAAGCGCATGAGATTGTCAATCGGGTCGCTGCCTGGGTTGAGGAAAGGCGGCCGGTATATGACAAGGAGACAGGTCAATGGCGCGTCATCAGGTTCGGCGACATCGCGGTCCTGTTTCAGGCGATGTCGAATGTCAGCCTCTATGAGGAGGCGCTCAAGACCCGCGAAATCCCCTTCTTGACCATCGCCGGCCGCGGCTATTTTGATCGCCAGGAAGTATGGGATGTGCTTGCGCTACTACGATTTCTCCACAATCCCGCCGATGACCTGTCCCTGGCGACGGTCTTGCGTTCCCCGCTCTTCGCCTTCAGCGACGATCTGCTCTTTGCCCTGCGTCTCATCGTTGATGAGGATGGGGCGGCGCCCGTCCCTCTCGCGCATGCGCTGTCGCTGGCGGCGCGCCATCTTTCCCCCGGTATGACCGAGGGCGATCGCCCGTTGCTGCAGCGAGCGCAGGAAACCTTGACCGATCTGCGGCGCGTCGCCGGGCGTCTGACCATTTCTGAATTGCTGCGGCGGGCCCTGGCTCAGACCGATTATTTGGCGATTTTGACCGGCCTGCCCGACGGCGACCGGCGGCGCGGCAACATCGAGAAGTTGCTGGATCTGGCGGAAAACAGCGGCAAAGTCACCTTGGAGAAATTCACGGTATACCTGCAAGACCTGACGGCGCGCGAAGCGCGGGAAGGCGAAGCGCATGTGGAGGCGGGGGACGCCCTCCGCCTGATGACGGTCCATGCGAGCAAAGGGCTGGAGTTTCCGCTCGTGATCCTGGCCGATGCTTCCTGGACGCGGCGCGGCAGTGGCGCGGCGACCATACTCGCGGATCCAGCCCACGGATTAAGCTGCCAGGTCTACGACCCGGATGCGAACAAATATGAAAACGGTTTCGCGCATCGCCGCAACCTCAAACTGCAAGCGCATAGAGAAGCGGCCGAACGCAAGCGACTGCTTTATGTCGCGGCCACGCGGGCGCAAGACTACCTGCTGGCGAGCGGTCAGGTGAAGCGCAACAAGGCGGACCGCTGGTCGGCTGATGGCTGGCTCGGCCAACTCATCGCCGCGCTTGATTTGGCCGACTTGCCTTCCGACGTCTGGCAGACCCGGCAGTTTGCCGGGGCAGCCATATCAGTGCGGATGCCGCTGCAGCCGCCCGGCCTCGATAGCCGTTTGACTGCGACACAATCCGCGGGCGACATGCGGGATCCAGACATCGCGGTCGACGAGCGCAGAGCCGCCTCGCCGCCGCTGCTGGAGCCCTTGCCGCGTTATTCATCCGATTCGAGCAGCCATATTACCGCCACGCAGATTGCCCAGCTCGGCGAATACCGTCGCGGCGGCAGCGATCGCCGGGTTGCCTTGCGGCAATTTCGTGATAGCGCCCGGCTGGGTCTTGCCGAACCGGCCCCTGACCTGAGCATTCAGCGCCGAGGAGATTCGCCGCGATTGATCGGCGCGGTTGTTCATGCGATCTTGCAATATGAGAACTTCCTGCCGCTCTCCCACAGCAGCGACGATATGATCAAGTCGATCGCTTGGGGCCATGGCTTGACCAATCCCGGCGCGCTGCAGCGCGTCGTAAACGAGGCGCGCGCCCTGCTGGCCCTGTATTCGCGCAGCGCGGCGCATCAGTCGATCACAGACGCGCGCGCGGACGGGCGGCCCGTCTACACCGAATTGCCCTTCGTCTTTCGCAGGAAAAGGCGTGTCATCCATGGCGTGATTGACGTCTTGCTGATGGGATCGGACGGCAATTGGCGGATCATCGACCACAAAACAGGCGCAGTCAGCGGCGAAGACTGTAAAGATCATGCCCAGCGATATCGCCTGCAGATGGGCGCATACGCGGCAGCGGCGCAAGAGGCGCTGAAACTGGAACGCGCCCCGCTAGCCTATGTGCATTACCTGCGCGCCAATAAAACCATCGCGCTCTCCAGCCGCGACTGCCTGGCCGAGCTCGAAGAGCTGGAACCGGCCATTGCTGAGGCGACAGCTCATGATAGCTAGATTGCTCAGATGGCTCCTGCCGGAATGGGCGCGGCCCGATCATCCACTTATCCAATACGAATTGTCACATCACCGCACCGGACATTCGCGCCGCGCCTTCTTCTTTCAACTGGCGGCGCTCTTGCTGCTCCTGGCAGGCGCTGCAGTGGCTTACGCCGTCGCTACAGGCTTGCCACTGGCGGGGAGCAACGTCTCCGCCGTCGTCTGGCAAAGCCTTTATTTTCCAACTCTGGCCCTGCAACTGATCAGTTTCATACTGGCGCTTTCACTCGGCGCCGGATCCGTCGAAGGCGAGCGCAGCCGCAAGACCTGGGATAACCTTCGTGTGACGGAGGCCGGCGCCGGGCAAGCGCTGCGCGCGCGTTGGCTGGGCATTCTGTATAAACTGCGCGCGCCGATAGCCGCCATTGCGCTTGTAAGGCTCCTCTTCCTTGTGGGCGCGCTCGCTGAAATGACGGCTTTCGGCGGTCTGTACGTCGAAATGCTGGGCGCCCAAGCCAGGCCCCCTCTGCCCGATCCACGCTTGGGACTGCTGCACATTACGCTGACCATGACTGTGAGCTTGCTCCAGCCGCTTGTGGCTATCGCTTTGGCTGCCGTAACCGGGATCCTGCTTACGGTTTCAATCAGAGAGCGCATCTACACCGTGCTGATTCAACTGATCATCGTCGCCGTTAAACTCGTATTTGTCGCGGCCGCCGCCCTGGCCATCGCCAGCATCTTTCGCGGCGATGCCGAGGTATCAACGGACGTCGAATACCTGCTGCTGCTCGCTTATACCGGTTTCGGGGATTGGGCGCTGATGCTGGCGCAACTGGGCAGCCTCGGCGAGATCTGGCAGCGTCTGCCCCATGGGTCCAACATCAGCTTTGCCTTGGCTGCGCTGCTCTTCTTATTTGGCATCGGCGCCGATGCCATGATGAGGCTGGCCGAAAGCCTCGCCGAAATCCGCGGTTAGCGTGAGAACGCGGAACGGCGGCGGCTCGATATGACCGGGAACAGCCGCGACTACCGAACCATTACCGATCACCTGCGGCGTCTGTATCAGCGCCAGCCTTTCGCGCGCAGTGGCATCGCGCATCCGGTCATCGTCCACTATCCGGAGCCCGCGCAGATCTATGATGTCGACAGCCTGCTCGAGCAAACACTGCCGAGGCCCGAAACACGAGATTTCGCCATTTACGACTACGGCTACTTGCACAATCTGCAGAATTCCAAGCCCGCGCTTTACAACGGCGCGACCTTCACTCTCAAGGAAATCCGCCAGAATCCGCTGCGCCTGCGCGGGTCAATTGGCTCTTATTTCGATATGCTGGCGACTTGCGCGGCCCTGGAGCGCGAGTTGCGCCATGCGGCCGCCAAGGGCTGGCTGCGCGCGCCCGCGCGCTTGGCCTACCATCGTCTGGCGCCACCGCCCGAGGCTCTGCGCTACGGGCGGAAACGCAGCGCCGCGATCGGCATCGGAACACTCACCGTTTTCAATGACAACGGCGTCTACAAAGCGATTCTGGCGCGGCGCTCCGCTGCGACCGCCTTCGATAGCGGGTTGTTTCACGTTTTGCCCGCCATGATGTTTGGGCCAACAACCGCGGGCTTCGCCGATGCGCGGGAATGGAGCCTGAAACACCAGATTCTGCGTGAAGTTCTGGAAGAGATGTTCAATCTGCCGGAACAGCGGCAGGCCGACCGCTGGGATTATTTCTATGAGCACCCGGCTTTGCGTCATCTGCTGCGCCTCATGGAGACGGGCGCGGCCCAGCTCTGCGCGACCGGCGTCATTGTCAACCTCCTTACGCTGCGGCCCGAGGTCGGCACGCTGCTGCTGATACACGATCCCGATTGGTATACGCGCATCCGGGCCGCCGACAGCGATATGCCCTTTGCGATCGCCGACGAAACCGAAGCCGAAAGCATAGTGACCGCGCCCATCAGAAGCGACGAAGATTTCCTGGCGCATTTTCCGGCGAATTTGCATCTGCAAATGCCGGCCCAGGCGACGGCGACCATGTGGCTCGGCATTGACCTGGCGCGCCGCGAGATTGAGCAAAGCAGCTACACATCTGCCAAGGCCATGCGTTAGAATCAGGCGGCAAGAGCCAACACAGCATGTGGATAACATGAAAGGAAATGAATATGCCCAGTATCGGAAAAGTCGCGCCTGACTTTGAGCTGTTGAATCAAGACGAGGCGCCGGTCAAGCTGAGCGACTTCCGCGGCAAAAAAGTATTGCTCTTCGCCTATCCCAAAGCGGGAACCTCCGGATGCACGATGCAAGCCTGCGGCTTCCGCGATAGCTTCGCCCAGATCGAAACAGCGGACGCCGTGGTCTTGGGGCTGAGCCCGGATGAGCCGGCCGCCCTGGCCAAGTGGATCGACAAAGAAAACCTGGGTTACGATTTGCTGTCCGATCCGGAGCACAAGGTCCTCGAAGCCTGGAGCGCCTGGGGCGAGAAGTCGATGTATGGGAAAAAGTACATGGGAGTGATTCGCTCGCATTGGATAATCAGCGAAGATGGCACAGTGCTGGACGAACAACTCAAAATCAGCCCAAAAAAGAGCATCGAAAAGGCGCTCAAGTTTCTGGCGCGCGGCTGAATTCGGCCTTTTCAGGCGGTAACGCCGGCACATAAGAAGGCGGCAGTTGCGCAGGCCCGGCGCATTTTCGGCTTGATCGGGCGGCCCTCAGCGCGGCGACAGCGCTAAGGCCCATGCGCATCGGTTTCGGCTTGGAGGCGGGCATATCCGATTCAAGCAATTCGGCAGCCGCTTTCAGTAGGACAGACAACGGCATAACGTAAAGTAGCGCGCGCTTCGCTTCTGGTACAATAACCGCGTTTTCAAGGGCAAATCGGCTTGGATCAATCGCTATGAAAACGCAGGTGACCGCGGGGCTACTGACGATTGCCTGCCTCGTCGGCTGCTCGGCGAGAGCGGCGGCCCCACAACCGCTCACCGCAAATCTAAAGCCCACTGCCGAGATCGTTTATGTCACGCCGACGCCCAGGCCGACATTCGTACCCACCGCGGTGCGCTTTGTCGCTTCCGATACGCCGCAAATCGCGACCGAGGTTGCCCTTGCCTTTGACCCGGCCACCTGCGATGACTGGCTTCGGCGGCAGTATGCGGCCGCCGGCGACTTGTGCCTGGACGGGCCCTCCGGCTTTTTCTGCAGCGGCGGGTCCCCGCCCGATATAGAGCCGCCGAGCGCGCGTTTGGATGCCGCTGGTGCCAGGATTGACGCTTCCCGCATCGATAGCCTGGAAGGCCAGCCATTTTCAGGCGACGGCGGCGGCCTTGTCTGGCTGCGGCTGGAAGAGCATCTGCGCATGGACGCGCTTTTGGTCGGCGATGTCCGCATCCGGCCTGCCGATTCTGGAAGGGAAAGCGCGGACAGATGGCGCTCATTGATCGTCGAAAGCGGGACTTCGGAAAGCGATTGCCCAACGGCGCCCGCGGTCGGCGCATTAGTGGTTCAAAGTCTGTACGGATTAAGCGCGGGCCTGACGCTCAACGGCCTAGCGGCCGATATCAATGGCACGCTGATCGTGCTGACGCAGGGCCACACAACCAGCTTCATTGCCATCGAGGGTCAAATCCGGCTCAACCTTCAAGGCGCTTCTCAAAGGCTCCATGTAGGGCAGCAGTTGGACCTCGAATATGCGGAAGGGGATTGGACGCGGCCCGTCGCCCTGCCGGGCGCGCCGGACCGTCTCGAATTCGACTTGATCAAAGATATGCCGGTAGCGCTCTTTCATCGCCCGGTGCCGATCCCGCAGCCCGGCTTCGCACAGACCCAGGGCGGCGTCAATATGCGCGCGGCGCCCGATATTGAATCCCGCCTGCTTTTCCAGGCGCCCAAGGGCCAAACAATGGGTGTGCTTGGCATCAGCCGCGACAATGAATGGCTGCATATCCGTTTTGGCAATGGCGAAACCGGCTGGATGAGCGCCGAACTGCTGGTGCGGAATCTCGGCGACATCACAAAGGTTTACGACCTGACGCCGGCGCCGCCGCAGCGATTGGGGCTTCATGCCAACCACGCGACTGTAGATGTCGCCGCGGGCGGCAACCTGCGGGAAGCGCCGGATACCGCCTTCCGCATCAAGCGAACGCTGCCTTTCGGCCTGGAGGTGAAGCTGCTCGCCCGCAGCCCCTATAGTCCCTGGGTGCAGGTCGAGGCCGACGGCGACATCGGCTGGATGGCGCTTTTCACACTGAAGACCCGGTCGGTGATAAGCTCTCTGCCCATCGACTATAGCGTCCCCTTGCCGCCGCGCGCCACACCGACGCCGTCCTTCAGCTATGGCGGGGGCCACGCTTATCCCAATCCCAAAGGCGGATACTAAGGCCCGTTCACAGTAATAATCGTCAGCTTGATGCTGTCGCCGATCTGCTGGCCTAGCGCGTCCGTCACACTTGCCCGCTTGCGATAATCGCAGCCGTCGGGCGGCGCGGCAGCGCAAAGAAACAAGCCGATAGCAAGTTCGTATTCGCCCGGCGGCATGTCGGCAGGCGCTTGCAAGACGAGGCGGTCAAGAATGTAGCCATCCGGGCGCCAGCCCGCGGCCGCGGCGCCATCGCCCGGCTGCGCATTGATGACATGCATTTGCGCCAGACCATCGCCATGAAGATGCAAGAAGCTGGCATAGCGGGCCGGCGTCGCCTCTGGCGCATACCAATATGCCCTCAAGACGAGGCTCTCACCCGCCTTTATCCGCTCCGCATCAAGGTCATAACCCAACAGCTTAATCACCCCATCAAGTGTATAGTCCAGTTGGACCTGCGCCGGCAGCGCTTGACCCGGCGGCGAGTTGAGCCAGGCGACGCCTTCGCGAAAAGCGACCAGAAAAATCAGGCCGGTCGTCAGCGCGCCCAGGACGATCCCGATCAGGGCCGGTCGCGCGAGCGCTGGAGTCGTCCAATAGGGGCGCGGCGTGAGCGGGCGTTTCCGCATTGTCCAGGCGATGGCGCCGGCAGCAAGCAGCGACGCAGCGCTGAGCAGCGCGCCGGTCGCGCCCGACTGAATCGCCGAAAGGTCCTGGAACGGCGGCAAGGCGATGATGGCGTCAGCCGTCTCATAGCGCCATTCCGGCACGTACAAGCGGGGAATCGCCGTCAACATGGGCAGCGCCACCAGCAGGGCGACCAGGCTGATCTGAAAGCGCGCCTCGAGGCGCTCCAGCCATAAGCCATTCGCGCCAGCCACAATCGCCAGGCAAGCGGCAATTACAGCCAGAAGACCGGGCGAATACTGAAAATATCGCCAGAGGAAAAAGTCGCCCCACCAGCCTTGCGCGGAGGAAACGGTCAGGCCGATGAGGCCCAGGGCAATCAGCGCATACAATAGCGTGCCGAGCATAGCGCCCGGATGACGGGTCCGATAGCCGCGTGTATAGATCAGCGCGGCGGCGGCTATGCCAAGCAAAGCGAGCCCCGTCTGCGCCAGGCCCAGCGCATGAAATTCGCGCAGGCCATTGCTGGCGCCGGCATCTTGAAGCGGCGGCGGCGCCAGCAAATCCTCGAGGCTGCGGCCGGCGTCGCCGCGCAGGGCGCTTTCATCGACGAATAAGGGCTTCGCTTCGCCTTCGGCCGGGGTCGGCGCCCAGAAAATGGCGGCCGCCGCAACGCCCAGCAATATGGCCAGCAGCGTCAATCCATCTGAACGGGAATCAATACGGCTCGATTCGCGGTTGACGAATTGAATCAAGGACTCTGCGATGATCCAGACAAGTGCGATAAACGCCAATCCCGGCGCCAGTATGTTGTCGCTTGCAAACAAGAGAGCTTGCATGGCGACGGCCAGAAGGAAGTTGGCGGCGCCGGGTTTGTCGCGCAGGGCATCCAGGCGCCAGAGCGCCATTGGAAATACTGCCAGGGCCAGCAATTCCGGATAAGCGCCGCGGGCGTAAGCCAGGTTATACATTAGTCCCGGGCTGCTAACGAATAGCAAGCCGGCGATGACAGCGCCGAGCCGGCCGCTGCGCCTTCTGCTGAAAAGGTACATTCCGCCGCTGCTGCCGAGGATACTCAACAGGATCAGGCAACGCCAGGCCTCCAGCATGCCGAAGCCGAGGAGCAGAGTCAGCGAGCCGCCCAAAATGTGAGCGAGGCCGATGTCAGCGGCAAAGAGAGACGCCCCCGACAAGTTCTGCGCCAACTCGGTGGCCAGCGCGCTATGAGCAGCCAGTTCAACACCGGCTGGCAAGCCCGGTTTCAGAGCGAGCGGCCAGGCGGAGAACAAGCTCAACAACAATACCAAGGCCAGGCCGGGGTCAAGCCGGATTTGACTTTTCATCCTCAATTCAGTTTCGCGCGCCCGGCGCAATCCAAGCGTATCTGCGCTTCCGGCGCGGCATGCGAGGCGCCGACGCCGCTGAAGCGGGAGTTAAGGCATGAGTATACAGCGAGGCAAGATGTCAATCAATTTATGTGCTCGCCAACCAGCCAATCGCCCTATTACGATTGTGCCAAGCAGCAGCTTTCGATGTATCTTTATTGCAGGCCAAAATGCCGACATGAAGGGACGTAATAATGGCCAATGCGCGACCAGCGGACGAAGCCTCGTATAAAAGGCGCATCAACGCTTGGGCGATGTATGATTGGGCGAACTCGGCCTTTGCCACGACCATTCTCGCCAGCCTCCTGCCCATCTACTACAGCAGCGTCGCCGGCAGCACCCTGCCAAGCGAAGCCACCGCCACCGCTTACTGGTCGTTGACGATCAGCTTTTCGCTATTTATTCTGGCGATCTTTTCACCGATCCTGGGCACGATCTCCGATGTCATGCGCAGCAAAAAGCGCTTTCTGTCGCTGTTCATCGGCGCCGGCGTCATCGGCGCCGGTTTGCTCATCTTCGTGAGCACGGACGATTGGCTGCTGGCATCGCTTGTCTTCGTCCTGGGGCGCATCGGTTTCGGCGGTTCAATCATCTTTTATGACGCCCTGCTCCCCCATGTCGCGCGCAAAGAAGACCGCGACTGGGTCTCGTCGCGGGGCTATGCCCTGGGTTATCTGGGCGGCGGCATCCTGTTGGCGATCAACGTGGCTATGTTCCTCTTCATTCCGGACAGTGTCTTCGAAAACGCCGGTATTCGCCTGTCCTTCTTGAGCGTCGCCATCTGGTGGCTTGTCTTTTCCTTGCCGATCCTGCGCCATGTTCCGGAACCGCCGTCGGATACGGTGACGCTGGCGCGCGGCGAGACCGTCCTTGGCGTCAGCTTCAGACGCCTGCGCCAAACCTTCGGCAATATCCAGAAATACCGCGAGCTTTTCAAGTACCTGGTTGCCTTCCTGGTCTACAACGACGCCATCGGAACGATCATCGCCGTGGCGGCGATATATGGCGCCGAGCTGGGTTTTGGCCTGGAAGAACTGGTGTTGGCGATTCTGCTCGTGCAATTCGCCGGCATTCCATTCAGCATCATTTTCGGGCGACTGCCCGCCCACAACGACAAGCGCGCGCCATTCTATCTGGCCTTCATTCTAATCAACGCCATAGCGCTGCCCTTTCTCGGCATCAACCTGGTCAATGCTCTGCCCCAAAATGTTAGCGGCGCGGCGCCGGAGCCATATCGGCGTGAAGGCGCTTACGTCGGCGAGGGCGTTTATGAAGTCGGCGCGGGCGCCTTTACGCCGGGCGGCGACTGGACGGAAACGCTTGTGCCCGCCGACGAACTCATTGGCCAAGACTTCCTGGGCCAACTGACCGCGCTGTTGGTCGGGCGCCCGGACGAACAAGTCTACTTCGAGACGGCGCAAGATGGCGCGGCAGCGACCTTCGCCTTCAACGGCCGTACGCTTGAACTCACATATCGCCAATCCCCGGATGGCGGTATGATCGGTTTTATCGTCGATGGCGAAACATTGGTCGACGACGATGGCGAGCCCATCATCACCGATACATTTGGCAAAACCGTCCGCTACGGCGAAACCGCTACCATCAGCCTGGCAAGCGCCGGCTTGCACGACCTGGAAATCATCAATATTTCCTCGCAACAGGCTGATGCGATGGGCAATAGGATAGCGATTTCACAGGTCGAGGTTTTGCCACCGTCCCGCGCCAGCAGCTTGCCGACGATTATCGCGATCATTCTGGCATTTGAGGTCGCCGCTTTACTCCTGGCCTGGGCGCTGCGCGCGCGCTTCGTCGTCCTTTCGAATTGGTTGGACACCCGCCGCAGCATTCTGCTTTCCTTGTTTGTCTATTGCATCGTCGCTTACTGGGGCTACTTCCTCAACTCGACGCTGGAGTTTTGGATGCTGGCGCTGATGGTAGCCATGGTGCAAGGCGGCAGCCAGGCGCTCAGTCGCAGCTTGTACGCCAGTTTGTGCCCGACCGCGAAAAGCGGCGAATTCTTCGGCTTCTACAGCATCATGGAGAAGTTCGCTTCCATCATCGGGCCGCTGATATTCGCCTTTGCCGGCATCGCACTGGGAAGCAGCCGCCCGGCCATTCTCAGCCTGATTGCGCTGTTTGTCCTCGGCGGCTATTTGCTCAGCCGCGTCGACATTGCCGAAGGGCAGCGTGTCGCCCGCGCGGAAGATGCCGAACGCGGCATAATCAGTCATTAGCTAGCGCGACCGGCGCGGATCCGCCTGAGCGGCGCGTTAGACGCCAGGCCAAAGGCGCTATAATTAAAAGCAATGCAAGCCGAGATCACAGGAGCGCCGGCCCATGCCAACTCTCGGAAAAGCAGCGCCGGATTTTGAGTTGCGGAATCAGGATGGCGACGCCGTCAAGCTCAGCGATTATCGCGGCCGGCGCGTCATCATCTTCGCCTTTCCAAAAGCCAATACGATGGGCTGCAACAATCAAGCTTGCTCTTTTCGCGATGCCTTTCCACAGATCGAAGCGCAGAACGCCGTCGTGCTCGGCGTCAGCTCGGACAGCGTCGAGGTTCTATCCGGCTGGAAACGACGTCAGCGGCTGCAATACGACTTGCTTTCCGATCCAGATCACAAGATGTTGGATGCCTGGGATGCTTGGGGCTTCAGCATATTCATCCTGAAGCTGCCGATCTCCGCCACCCGTTCTTACTGGGTCATCGACGAGAATGGCATCTTGGTGGATCAACAGATTGGCGTCCGCCCCAAAGAAAGCGCGCGCAAGGCCTTGGCGGCGGTGGAAGGGCTGCCCGAGGCGCCCCGCGCTGACGCCTGATTAGGATTCCGCGTTCCGGCGACTTTAATCGGACTAGCCCGTCAGCGAGGGACGGCTGTATCATAACGCCGCCATTGAAGGACCGGAGCATGGAAAAGAACATGAGACTTATCCTGATTGGATTCGGCGTCGTCGGTCAAGGCTTTGCTGAGATCTTGCGCGACAAAGCGGCGCAACTGACGCAGGAACAGGGCTTTTCCGCGCAAATCATCGGCGTAGTAACTGCATCCAAAGGGACGCTCTACCGGCCAGAGGGTCTCGATATCGACGCCCTGCTCGGGGCGGCTGAAAGCGGCAGCTTCGCGTCGTATCCTGAACAGAAGGGTCTCAAGCGCGATTTGTCCGCCGACGCCATGATCGAAGGGCGCGCCGCCGATGCCCTGGTCGAAGTGAGCCCGACGGACCTGGATACGGCGGAACCGGCCCTTTCCTTCTGCCATTTGGCCCTCGAAAACGGCATGCATCTCGTCCTGGCCAATAAGGGTCCGGTCGCCCTCGATTATGCCAGCCTGAACGCAAAGGCGACCGAATACAATTTGCAAATGCGCTACGAAGCTACGGTGATGGCCGGCACGCCGGTCATAAGCCTGGCGGGAGACGCCCTGGCCGGCTGCGAGATTCGCTCCGCCCGCGGCATCTTGAATGGCACCACGAATTACATCCTGACGCAGATGGAAGGCGGCATGTCATACAGCGAGGCTTTGGCGCAGGCCCAGGCTCTCGGCTTCGCCGAAAGCGACCCGTCGGGCGATGTCGAAGGCTGGGACGCGGCCGCCAAAGTCTTGATCCTCTGCCAGTCTCTGTTCGGCAGGCCGATGCGCATGGACGACCTCGATGTCAGCGGCATTAGCGCGATCGACTCGGCCGACATTGCAGAGGCCCAGTCGGCCGGCGAGCGCTACAAGCTGATCGCGCAGGCGGCGCCCGACGGCGGTGAAGTGCGCGCGCGCCGAATTCCGCTGAGCGACCCGCTCGCCAGCGTCGGCGGCGCGACAAATGCGATTACCCTGGAGACGGACCTTCTCGGCGCGGTCACGTTGATCGGCGCGGGCGCTGGCAAGCTCGCGACAGGCAGCGCCATTTTGACCGACTTGCTGGCGATCTCGAGTTCACAATAGGCGGCAGCGAAACGGGCATGTAAATAATGCGTAAACATCTAATGTAAGGACGCTGCACTTTTGATTAGCCGTTCGCACCTATGCTATACTGGCTACAATTCGTAGCCAGTGGGAGCCCGGCTCAGTAAGGGGATAATCCGAATATGCCTTCCATATTACAGAAAGTCCAAACTCTATTCAGCGCCAACATGCACGGCATGATCGACCGCGCGCTGGAGACCAATTCACTTAGAGTGATGGACGAATACATCCGCCAGGTCGAGCGAAATCTGGAAGCGCTCGAAGATTCGGCGGCGACCGTCGGCGGTTCCGTGCGCACGCTTAAACGCAAGTATGAGGAGTTCTCCAACCAGTCTGACAAGCTGGATCGCGATATCGACACTTTGATCTTGCGCGGCAAAGACGATTTGGCGGCGGCGGCCCAGGCTGAGTTGAATACCAAGCAGGAACTGGCGCAAGAATATTACGAACAGTGGCAATCGCAGGAAGAGCAATATCAAGGCATGTTGAATATGCGCCTGAAATTGGATGGGCGCCTGACCACGATCAAGCAGGAACGGGAAAAGATGCGTTCCCTGCTCGAATTGGCAGAGACCAAGAAAGTCATGACCAAGACGCTCAAGAGCATGGACAAGCTTGATACGTCGGGGGATCAAGAGATCGACAGCCTGCTCGACTCCATTTATTCGCAGATCGACGAAGAAGACGCCCGCGCCGAATTGGCCAGCCGCAAACTCACCGATCAAATCGAGGACACCGTTGGCATCGGCCAGGTGGAATTGCAGTTGGAAGAGCGCCGGCAGCGGCTGCTGGGCGACAGTTGAGCCAAGCCGGGTTGATTAGCTGCTCAGCGCTCGGCTGGGATTTCGCCATGACGGATATGCTGAATTCATTAGCGCAGAAACGACCAGGGGGCTCAGGACGCTGATGACAGTGAACAGTGAGGCGCGTCAGAAAGTCTTCGGCGCGCTTTTGGCAAGCGCCCTGCTGCGTTGGGAAACCTTGGTGACCGTCATGGTCACCGCCATCCTCTTTCTCTTCGTTCGCGACGTCAGCCTGCCCTTCATAGAATGGCAGCCTTGGTTCTGGCTGGTGCTGGGTGGCTTGGCGGAGTCGGTGCTGGTCGCCTCCACCTTGAGCGACCCGGAGGCGACTGAACAAGCGCTTGCGGAAGATTTCGAACGCGAATACGACCTGCGCAATATACGCAATCGCGTCTCGCGCGAGCGGTTGCGCGACGCTTTTGAGTACCGCCGCAACATGCTCAAGCTGGCGGATGTCGCGCGCGGAGCCATGCGGACGCGCCAACGCAATCTCATCAGCGGCATCAATGACTGGATCGCCCATATGTACAATCTGGCGAACCGAATCGATCACTTCGAAAACAACGATCTGGCAGCCCGTGATTTGCAGTTGGTGCCGCGTAAGATCCAGCAGGTCAAACATCGCGTTACGCAAGTGAAGGACGAGCACACGCGGCGCGACCTGCAAGGGCAACTGCAAATGCTGCGGCGGCAATTAATCAGCCTGGAGGCGAGCGCCAGCACGATCAAACGCGCCGAAATCCAGTTGGAAAGCACCCTGTCCGCCCTGGGAACGGTTTACGCGCAGATGTCGCTTCTCGGCACAAAGGACGCCAACAGCGCTCGAGGTCAGCGGCTGAGCGTGGAAATCCAGGACGAAATTGACAAACTGCAAGACACCATAGACGCCATGGACGAAGTGCATTTTCATGGTCAAAACCTGAATGACAATTTCAGACAGGCGATCAGCGAGTTGGACAGCGCCGAGGCAGAAGAAGTTGAGCGCATTAAGCAGCAGCGTTTGAGCGCGGCGACCGAAGACGAGATTGAAGACGAGATTGAAGACATGGTCCTCGCCGCGAACGATGAAGCGCGGCAGCAGCGCAACATAGGCTGAGGCTTCAGCCGCCTCGCCCTCTCCCCAATTCAACCCTTACAGCCCAGGCGCAAAGGCTTTATCTTTGCTTACGGAGATAATTTCAATATCGAATCGCTTGCCCAAGACGAGGAAGTCCTAATGTCCGTGATAAACTGGTTTGAAGTTCCCGTGGCTGATTTCGAGCGAGCGCTCAACTTCTATCGAGTCGTCACAGGCCGGAAGATCCATGTCAGCGATATGCGCGAGACGATGGGCAGCATGCTCGGGGTATTCGCGCACGATGGGCGCGTGGGCGGCTGCCTGGTTCACAATCCCCAATTTGGCTATGCGCCCTCGACAGAGGGTACGCTGGTTTACTTCAACATCAGCGGCGATCTTGATGACGCGCTGGCGCGCGTGCCGGATGCCGGCGGCGAGGTGCTTCTGCCTAAAACGGAATTGGGCGAAAATGCCGGCGGCGGTTTCGTCGCCTGGGTGAAGGACACGGAAGGCAATAAGGTTGGTTTCTACTCCGAAGAGTGAGCGCTAATCAAAGGACTCGGCGATTGGCTCGCGTTTCTTCTTTCCGGGAACCAAACCGAGCAAACGCTGAACCAAACCGAGCAAACGCTGAATCAGAGCCGGTGTCTCGCGCTCGATACTGATTGTATCCTCGATCAGGTTGACCAGCGTTGTCGCCAGGATGACCAGGGTCAAATAAATGTAGGCGACCACGGCGTAGGTCTCGACATAGCGGAATGAGCGCCCGGAGCTGGTCTTGGCGATCTGCGTGACATCGCGTATGCCCAGGAAAGCCAACAGCGACGAATCCTTGATCATCGCCACGAAGTCATTGCCCAGGGGCGGCAGCACATTGCGAAATGCTTGCGGCAGCACGATCGAGCGCATGGTCTGCCAATAGGTCATGCCGACCGAGTATGCCGCCTCGAATTGGCCCTTGGGAATCGATTGAATGCCGGCGCGCACCGTTTCCGACATATAGGCGCCATAAGTGATCGCCAGGGCGACGATCGCCGTGCCGGCCGAACTTCCGCGCCATATCAGATCGGGAATGTCCTGGTTATTGACCAGGTCGCGGACGCCGTCGACGACAACTTCATTGATGGCGCCGCGCAAGGCGGGCACGATGATAAAGCCCGTGACAAGCAGCACCACCAAGATCGGAATGCCGCGCATAACGCTGACATAGACCGTACAGACATTGTAGGCGGCGATGCGCAATACCCGCATGACGCCGCGGCGCAAGGTCTCCCGAGATTGTGGCGGGGACGGCGGGTTCGAGCGGACTATGCCCACAACAATGGCTGTACACAGCGCGCAGAGATAAGAAACGATGCTGACGAAAAGCGTCATGCCCACGCCGTCCATCAGTTGCGTGAAAATGTTCGAATAGACGCTGTCTGTGATGATGCTGATCGCCAGCAGAATGCCAAGAATCACCAGAAAAACGATCCAGTAGGGCAAGGTGTAGAAGCGATCCAGGCGCATGGCCCGGCCGCGCGACTCGGCGGCGACCTGCGCCAGATCCGGCTCATGCCCGGCACGGCTGTCGCCGGATTGCCGCGATGTTCGATCCATGCAGTTTCCCCGTCAACTCCTGCCTGCAGCGCATCAAACAGGAAATGGGACAGGGCCTTCCCCGTCCCATTTCCGGCAGTTGTCTGAATTGGCGCCTATGCCGCCTCCCGACCGGACCTTATGTCAGTGATCGCGCCTAAAGCGACGCCATCGGCGGGCAAATCGCATTCGCCGATGGCGACGGCGGCAATCATGCCTTCCCAACCGGTTTCGATGAATTCCGGCAGCTATTCGTCGCCGCCCAGCCACTTGGCATTGATGGCAGCCAGCGCGCCATCCTCGCGCATGGCGTCCAGCGCCATATTGAAGGGTTCGACCAATTCGGAGCCCTGCGGGTAGATGAAGCCCAATTGCTGCTTGATCAAGTCATCCGGCAGAAGTTTAATCTTGTCAGCATTCAGGCCGGTATAGCCTTGTCCGGCGACATCGTCGATCACAACCGCGTCTATGTCGCCCGTGATCAGCGCCTGAACCGCCAAGCCAAACTCGCCGTAGCCGACGATGCGCTCTTCATCGCCGCCCAACAACTCTGAGGCAGCGATATAGTTGGTGGTGGCCACCTGCACGCCGATTACAAAATCGCCAGCGACAAAATCATCAGCATTGCTGAAGCGGTCTTCGCCAACACGCACCATCATGCGCTGGATCACATCAATATAACCTTCGGAGTAATCGACGATCTGGGCGCGCTCCTCGGTAATGGTGATGCCATCAGCCGCCATATCGTATTCGCCGTTGGAGACCGCCACAATCAGACCTTCCCAACTGGTCTCAATGTATTCGGGCACACAATTCAAGCGGGCGCAGATCTCTCCCAGGGTGTCATAGTCCCAGCCTTCGCCCTCGCCGGTTTCTTCATTAAGCACGTTAAAGGGCGGATAGGCATTCTCCACCGCCACTGTCACTGTGCGACCGCCCAAGTCCGGCAGCGCCATCGACTCGGCGTCGTCCGGCGGGAACCACTTGGCGTTGATGGCGTCCAGCGCGCCATCCTCGCGCATGCTGGCCAGCGCCTGGTTGAAGGGCTCGATCAACTCGGAATCTTGCGCGTAAATGAAGCCGAGCTCGTCCGAGACGAGTTCGTCGTCCAGCAGCTTGATATCGCCAGAGTTGACACCCACATAACCTTGCCCGGCGACATCATCCAGAACGACGCCGTCAACATCGCCGGCGATCAAGGCCTGCACAGCGAAGCCGAAGGAATCGTAGGGGACGACGCGGTCTTCGCCGACCAGATCTACGGCGGCCTCATGATTAGTTGTCGCGACTTGCACGCCGATGACAAAGTCGCCCATGGCGAAGTCAGCCGCAGAAGCGAAGCGATCCTCATCCAGCCGCACCATAAGCCGCTGTATCGTACTCATATAACCATCGGAGAAGGCGACAATCTCTTTGCGCTCTTCAGTGATGGTGATGCCGCCGGCCGAAACATCATATTCGCCGAGCGAAACGGCGACAATCAAACCTTCCCAACCGGTTTCGATCCACTCCGTGACGCAGTTGAGCCGCGCGCAGATTTCGCCCAGGACATCATAATCCCAGCCCATGGCTTCACCGCTTTCGTCGATGAAACTGAAGGGGATGTAGGCGTTATCCACGGCGACGACCACGGTCCGCCCGCCCAGATCGGGCAAGTGACCATCCGCCAGCACAACCGAAAACGATAACGCAGCAAGCAACAATAGAAACAGAATGGATGCTTTCTTAAGAGTTTGCATTTGTGGCCTCCAGTGACAGCGCCTTGGCGGCGCTATTGATTTAGGATGACAAGATTATTCTAACACTTATTCAGCGCGCGACCTAGCAGTCGCGGGATTTGACAATTCCGATTTGCCGCATATCATCAATGCAATGAGGCCCGCCGACGAACGGAGGCGGCTAAAGGTCGAAGCGCCGCGGAAGCCCTCGCTGCCGCTGAAAATGGACCGGTTCTTTTCTCAAGCAGGTTGATGGAGCTGCCAAAACTGATATGACCGTCTCGCACTGGCAACAAGCCGAGCAAGAAGAGCGTGAAGTCGACTTCCTCGTTGTTGGCGCTGGCCTGGCTGGCGGCGCCGCCGCATATTTCGCCAAGCATTTGCACAAGCGCGATGTTGTGGTGACCGATGCGCGCGATATCGCGCTTGGCGCCAGCGGCCGCAACGCCGGCTTCATGATCAGCGGCCTGGATACCTTTTATCACCGCGCCATCGAACAGTACGGGCATCAGATCGCGCGCGAGGTTTGGGGCATGTCCGCGCGCAGCTTTTCCCATTGGCGCGCCTTCATCGAGGGCAGCGACTTTGAAGTGCCGCTCGACAACAGCGGGTCGCTTCTGCTTGCGGAGAGCCCGGAGGAAGCTCGGGAATTGGAGCTTGCGGCGCGCGCCCTGTCCGCCGACAAAATCGAAATCAAGTATTACAGCCGCGATCCGCTCGGGCGCGGTTATTGCGCCGCCATTGAGCAGCCGCTTGACGCCGGCGTGCAGCCCTATCTGCTGGCGAAGACCGTCATGGCGCAGAGCGGCGCCGAGATGATCGCCAACAATGAACTATACCGCTTTGAGCAAACGGGGGAGCGGGTCCGCGTTTATACGCGCAAAGCGATCTTCGAGGCGCAATACGTCATGCTCTGCACCAATGCCTACTCGCCCCTGATCGACCCCTATTTCCAAGGCAAGGTAGCGCCGACGCGCGCCCAATGCCTGGTCACCGAGCCAATCGACCATGTGCCCGTCCCCTACTGCGGCTACAGCGATTATGGCTATATGTACTACCGCAGCACTTTCGACGGTCGCTTCCTGTTGGGCGGCGGCCGTCAATTCTTCCCCGAAGAAGAACAGGATACGACCGAAGATCGGCTCAACACCAATGTGCAAGGCTTCCTGGATAGCTACCTGGCCAAGTACTTCCCCGATGTGACGGCGCCGGTCGCCCAGCGCTGGAGCGGCATCATGGGCTTCAGCCTGGACGGACTACCGCTGGTCGGCACGCTGCCGGGCAGACCGCGCGTGGGCTTCGCCGTGGGTTTCACCGGGCATGGCTTGGCGCTGGCGGCCGCCACGGCCGAGCGCGCCGTGGACAAACTGCTCAACGGTGTAGGCGCGGGCGCCGTGGACGTATCCCGGTTTGACTAGAGCGTAGCGCTCGGCCTAGTCTTCGCGCAGGACGTAGCCCATGCCGCGCACGGTGTGGATCAAGCGGCTGCCGCCTTGGACTTCTGTCTTTTTCCGCAAGTAGCGCACGTAGACCTCGATAATGTTGCTTGCGCCACCGAAGTTGTAACCCCAGACGCGATCGTAAATCACATCGCGGGTCAGCACCTGCCGCGGATTGCGCATGAACAGTTCGAGCAATTGGTACTCCTTGGCGGTCAGATCAATAGCAACGGCGCCACGATACGCGCGACGCGTGCCGGTATCCAATGCGATATCGCTAAAGCGAAGAACCTCCGGATGCGAGATGGGCGCCGCGCGGCGCAGCAATGCGCGCACACGGGCTATCAATTCATCAATTGAAAAGGGTTTGACGAGATAGTCATCCGCGCCGGCTTCCAGGCCATTGACGCGATACTGGATGTCATTCCTGGCAGTCAACATCAGTATTGCCGCATCTCCGACCGCTTTGAGATTCCGGCACACTTCCAATCCATCAATCCCCGGCAGCATCCAGTCCAAAATGACCAGGTCCGGCGGGTTTTCGCGGGCGCTGGCAAGGCCTGCGCGGCCGTCCGGCGCTATGCTGGTTTGAAAGCCTTCGCATTTCAGCCCGCGATCCAGCAATTGCGCAATCCGCGACTCGTCTTCGATGATTAGAATGCGTGCTCGCGTCATGTTTCCTCCCATGACATTATCCTGTACCTTCATCATAAGCGGCTTGCATGAGAGAAACATTAAGAAGCGCTTTACCGGCAAGCGCGTCATGCCGGGGGCGGGTTCCGGAATCTAAGCATCCGAAGCGCCGGGGAGAGGGAGCGCGCTGAATGAGCTTGTCGTTATTTGTTGTTATCTGGCGGTTTCAAGAGCAACTTGACAGCTTCTCAGTAACGCCAAGCAAGTCATGCGAAATTCAGTATTAGGTCAATATGTAGGGGCGATTGGCGGTCAGTGTCTACGCGCGGCTGTGTGTCGCCCGAAAATCCGCGCTTGTGTCGGCGGGCGATTCACCGCCGCGCGTAGACACTGACCGTCAATCGCCCCTGCACCGTTCTTCAGATTGCTGCATTACTTTAGTGGAGTTGCTTCTGTAAAGTCACCCTTCCCCGATGCTTTGGAATTCTGAATTTGCCTAGATTATGCGGCAAGCAAAGTTGTGCAATACATTACGGAGAGGAAGGTAAATGAACGGCTACCACTCCGCGACCGAACCATCGGGCCGGCGCCAGCGCGGGTTGCGCCAGCGCAGGTCCTGGTCGGACGCGGCGCGAACCTTTTTCTCGTCAATTTCGATGCCGAGCCCGGGCGCCGTCGGCAGCGTGACATAACCGTCCCGATAGTCGAACACAGATGCATCAGCCAGGTAGTCCAGGAGGTCTGCCTCGCGATTGTAATGTATGCCGAGGCTCTGCTCCTGAATCAAGGCGTTGTAGGCCACCGCGTCGACCTGCAAGCAGGCGGCCAGGGCGATCGGCCCAAGCGGGCAATGCGGCGCCAGCGCGACATCATAGGCTTCCGCCATCGCTGCGATCCGGAATACTTCGGAGATGCCGCCGGCGTGCGAAAGATCGGGCTGAATGATATCGACGCTGCCTTCCGACAGAATGGTTTTGAAGTCCCAGCGGGAGTACATGCGCTCGCCGGTGGCGATCGGTATCGAAGTCGAGCGTTTGAGATCCAGCAAGGATTCGTTGTGCATCGGCAGAATCGGTTCTTCGACGAACATCAAGTGATAGGGCTCCAATTCCTTGATCAGCATTTTGGCCATCGGCTTATGCACGCGTCCGTGAAAATCAACGGCGATGCTGAAGTCATTGCCCACTTGCTGGCGTACGGAGGCCACTCGCGCGACCGCCGCGTCGATATGCGCGTATGTGTCCATGAAGTGGACTTCATTGACCGCGCCCATTTTCACCGCCCGCAAGCCTTCGTCTTTGCGCTGCTGCGCCTGCCGCGCAACGTCGGCGGGACGGTCCCCGCCGATGCCCGCGTAAACCTGCATTCTCTCCCGAACTTTGCCGCCCAATAGCTCATAAATGGGGACGCCAAAATATCTGCCTTTTATGTCCCAAAGCGCCTGATTGACGCCGGCGATCGCGCTCATCATCACCGGGCCGCCTCGATAGAAGCGAGCGCGGAATAGCGATTGCCAGATATCCTCGATATTTAAGGGATCCCGGCCCAAGAGATAATCGCTCATATCTTGCACCGCGCCGCGCACCGTGCCCGCCTGCCCCTCAACGATCGGTTCTCCCCAGCCCACATAGCCCTCGTCAGTGGAGATCTTCAGGAAGAGCCAGCGTGGCGGAACCGTGAACAGTTCAAGCTGCCTGATCTTCATGGAGACGCCTTCCGGATCGATTATCTATATTTGAGTCATCGATTATAATTCTTGGATAGGGACATTCCAATCCGCTGGAGAAAGGCCTTCGCTTTGAAACGATTGAGCCGGCTGCTGCCGCGGCGCCCCTTCTTTCTCGCCCTGCCACTGGCGTTGCTATTCGTCATTGGCAACGCTTCAGTCCTGGCGGCGACGACGGACGACAACGCGGCGGCGGTCAATCCCTTTATCCCGCTTATGTTCGCCCTGGGCGTCATCTTGCTGGCATCGCGCGCCGGCGGCGCCATCGCCCGCCGCCTCAATCAACCACGCGTGCTTGGACAGTTGATCGTTGGCATCCTGCTGGGCCCGACAGTGCTCGATATGCTGCATTGGGGGATTTTGCAGGGGGTCGATCTGCAACATACGATCAAAGAGTTTGCCGAGCTGGGCGTGCTGCTGCTGATGTTCAACATCGGCCTGGAGGTGCACGTCAGCGAATTGATGAAAGTCGGCAAAGTTGCGGTTTTCGCCGGTGTGCTGGGTGTGGTCGCGCCGGTCGCCTTGACTTTGCTGGTTGCGCTCCCGGCCGGTTATGACATGATTCCGGCGCTCTTCGCCGGCGTGACCCTGGCGGCGACATCCGTCAGCATATCCGCGCAAGTCTTGCTGGAGCTGGGTTACCTGCGCACCAAGGAAGGCAACGCCTTGCTGGCTACGGCATTGATCGACGACGTGCTCGCCATCCTCTTCGTTTCCTTGACGCTGGTGCTGGCGGGCGCTGGAAGCGCGGAGGAAGGCGCTGACTTCAGCCAGCTGCTGGTCATAGTCGCGCAGATGGCGGGCTATATTGTCATCGCCTTCGCGCTGGCCTGGTACGCGCTGCCGCCGCTGATGCGCTGGATACGGGAACAGCCGCCCTTGTCGCAGTCTTATGGCGTTCCGATCTTCGCCCTTATCAGCGCCTTGCTTTTCGGCTGGTCGGCGGAGTACCTGGGCGGCGTGGCGGCAATCACCGGCGCCTTCATCGCCGGCGTCGGCTTGAGCAAGCTGTCTTCACAAGAGATGAAACACGAGATTGAGCAGAGCACCAGCCATCTCGCTTACGTCTTCCTCGTGCCGATCTTCTTCGTCGATGTTGGTTTGGAAACGGATCTCAGCGCTTTTCCGCTTGATGCCCTGCCCTTCATGCTCTTGCTGCTGCTGATGGCGGTGATTAGCAAGGTATTTGGCGCCGGCTTGGGCGCGCGCATGGGCGGCTTCAACCTGCGCGAATCGCTCTGCGTCGGCGTCTGCATGGTGTCGCGCGGAGAAGTCGGTCTAATCATCATTTCAATCGGCCTGACGAGCGGCATTCTGGACAGCGGCAGCGAACTTTACGCCGCGCTATTCATGGTGATCCTGCTCACGACGGTCCTGACGCCGCCGCTGGTGCGCTGGGTCTTCGGCGGCCCGAATACCGAAGCCGGCGGCAACCCAATTCTCGTCGCCACCTCCAGGGGAGACTAAAGATGAAATTAATCATCCTGATCACATCCAATATCGAAAACGGTTTTGATGTCGCGATGCGCTGGCAAGAAGCGGGCGCGCCCGGCGTGACCGTGCTCAAGAGCGTCGGTCTCCACAGCTTGCAGCGCAAGATCATGCGCGATTCGCTGGAAGTGCCGCTGCATGTCGCCAGTTCAATGACCAGTACGATGGCTTATGTGCTGCGCGAGATGGACCATACGAATCACGTGCTGCTGTCGGTGGCGCCAAAAGAACTGGTGCCGACTTTGCTGGACGAGGCGCGGACCGTCATGGGCGACCTGCTGGAACCGAACCACGGCGTCGCTTTCGTCGTGCCGCTGGATGAGGCGATTGGCGTCCGCCAGCCCGAGAGCGGGGACGGCTAAAGCTCAATCCTCAGGCCCCCCGGGTGGAAAGACCGCGTAGGGCACATTTAGCCATCTGCTTTCAAACTCTTGAAGCGTCGGACAAAATAGATCGGCTCTATACCCTTGCGAGCAGAATTGTCTGAGATGTCTCAACGCTACGTCTTTATTGAAGTATACCGTCCCAAGACTCGGGTTAAGACTAATTGCAAGCTCGCTGTAAATGAGTACCGATCCGCCCGTTCCGAATTTCCTGCACTCCGCTTCCTCGTCATCGTGCGTCGCAAAGTGCTTCCCCTCTTCATACGTATGTATATGGCAAGCCTCATGGGCAAGCATCGCAGCCGTATAACCTAGTCCTTGCTCCATGTATACAAATGTTTCCGTAGGATCTACCCAGCAAGACTCCACGGTGACTTTTCTTTCGCTGCTATAAGCGCGCGCGGTGCAGCTTTGTTCATAACTCGTATAGGGGACGGGGATTTCAACGATCAAGTCTATGCCGGTTATCGCATAGTTGTACCAGGCCGGCGCTAGGCCCTTCATCAATTTAAGCGTCGCAGTAATGTGTTGAACAAATTGATCCGAACCCTCTATCCTGGGCACGGGTCCAGTAAGCGTGATCGCGGAAGTCTGCCGGGGACCAGCGCACTGATTGAGCTTATAAGCGTAATAGCCGTACACCCTGTCATCGTGTCCCCAGCAGTTCCAATTTATGGAGCAGCAATTGCCTGCCGTCGCCAGTTCACTGGCAGTGGGCAGAGCGGGCGTCACTGACTGAAACTGGCTGGACGCGGCGCATTGCCCGTTCTGATAGGCCCAGTAGCCGTCGAGCCATTCCTGATCGCTCTGGCACTGCCGATCAACGAAGCAGCAGTTATCCACGTTCGCTGGCGCGCCGCTGGCGGGCTGCGCAGGCGCGGATACCGGGGCAGCCGGCTGGCCGCTGGGGCATTCGTTCCGCTGGAAGGCCCAATAGCCGTCAGTCCATTCCTGATTCGTCGCGCATTGCCGGTTGACGAAACAGCAGTTGTCGATTTGCGCTGTCGGCTGCTGAGATCCGCTTGGCTCGCCGCTGTCGACGCGGCTGAAATTGACCCAATCCGCCAGCCAAACTTCCCTTCCATTGCGGTCGATCTTCAGCCAGCGATTCAACTCGCCGACCACTTGCAGGACCGTGCCCGAATGGACCGTCTCCGCGATACTGGCATTGAGGCTTGGTTCCGTTCTCAAGTTCAGCCCCCGGTTCGCGCGGATGGAATAAGGCTGCGCCGACGCAAGGGCGATGAGCAGACAGAACGCGATCAGAATTGCGAGACACTTGGTTCGCATAGATTATCTCCCGCCGTGACGAATACGGAGGAGAATATACCGCAGAAGCGGCGACTTGCAAATTAGTTTCGTGAACGTCAGGCTCTGGCGCTCGCTCGCGTCGGTTTCGCGCTTGAGGTTCGCGCGCGTTTTGCTACAATACTCGACAGGATTAGGGAAGTAGCTCAATCGGCAGAGCAGGTGCCTTTGGAGCACAAGGTTAAAGGTTCGAGTCCTTTCTTCCCTGCAAGCATGACAAGCAAAGTCCGCCGCCGCGGACTTTGTCGCTTTGAGCATTCAATCGCCTGAGGAAAAGGCGTCGCTCGCGGGAAAGTGATAAGCCAAAGCCAGAATGCTGCGCATCGCCCCATGCGCCGGATCAATCGACCGTACCGGACCGGCGGCTTGCCCCAATCTGGATGCGTCCAGGCGATAACTGTCAAGGACTCGCTCCAAACGAAACTGAGCGAGCAATTGCCGATTATCGCCATAGATCGAGACCTCGCCGCCCGGCGCATTGACCAGCTCCGCCAAATACACGCTCAGAAATCGGGCACCGGAGCGATGGATGCTTTCCGGTGCCGGCTCGTCCCGGCCGGCCTTGACGCGAAGCAAATGGATATGCGCCTCCCATGGTTCCCGGAGCATGGGACCGTCCAAGGGGAAGCAAGCAAAATCGAAGCGGATCAAAGCCCCTAGGAATGGGTTGTCAACGGTCGTATCCAGCAGCGGCGGCGGGAGCTTCGGACTATTGCCGCCAGCCAGGCTGATATCGGCGCCCACAGAATAATCTTGCCGAGGCAGGCGCCACAGTTCGCCGCTTACCGGCGAGTAGCGCAAACGCCCAAAACGGCGAAAGAGATACTCTCCCCCTCCCGGCGAATGTTCAGCCGGCGGCAGACTGGAAAAGTCGATGGACAGACTTAACCAGTCCTGCATCATCTCGTCGCTCATGTGGAGCTCGGCCGCCCGCATCAGGCTGTAACCGCGTTGTTCCATATCACCTTTGATGTCGCGCGCCGTCCTGATTTGCATCAGGCTCGCTCTGCCAGCATTCGCCCGATCAATTGACCCAGCGCTTTGATCCCGTATTGGAGATCGTCCAGCGGAACGTAACTGAATGACAGCCGCAAATGATGCGCGCCGTCGGCTGGATGCGCAAAGAAGCCGCGGCCGGAGGCGAAATATATGCCTCGCGCTTGCGCCAGTTGCGCCAAGTCGTCTACATTCACCGACCGCGGCAGACGCAGCCAGATGAAGTAGCCGCCGTCGGGCCGCGTCCACTCGACCGCCGCCGGCATGGAAACTTGCAATGCGCCTAAGGCAAGGTCGCGCCGCATGCGGTATTGTCCGCGCAGCCAGCGCAGATGCTTTTCCCAGGCGCCGCTCCCGCAGAAGTCGGCGACGATGGCCGCGCTGAACGGGTTGGCGCCTCCGCCCATGACTAATTTGCCGCTGCCGGCAAAGCTGGCGATGCGGTCCGAGGAACCGATCAGCCAGCCGATGCGCAGGCCGGGCGCCAGCGTTTTGGAGAATGTTCCCAAGCGCAGCACGTTCTTTCCTTCGGCCAATTGGAAGAAGCTCGGTGGCAATTCCTCTTCAAAGCGGATGTCATGGTAGACATCATCCTCCAGGATGACGAAGCCATAGCGCCGAGCAAGCTGGATGATGGCGCGCCGTCGCGCCTCCGGCATGGTAACGCCGGATGGGTTTTGGAAATTCGGCACGACATAATAGAACTTGGGCGATCGGCCCTGGGCTGCCAGCGCCTTAAGCGACTCCGCCATTTTTTCCACGATCGCCCCGCCGGCGTCTATGGGCACGGCGAACAGATCAAGCTGATGATCGCGGAAAATGTGCAGGGCATCGCGATAGGAGGGCGCGTCCGCCAATACAGCGTCGCCCGGCTTGGCGAGCTGCTTGGCGGCCATGTCGACGCCCCAGGTCGAGCCGCCGATGATCATCAGGTTTTCGCGCGTGATGCCCAACTTTTCCTCTCGATTGAGACGATCCACCAGGAAGCTGATCAGCTCCGGATTGCCGCGTTCATCGCCGTAGTTGAATAAACGGGTGACGTTTGGGGCGGGCCAGGCGGCGTCGACAACCGCTCTCACCGCCTCAATCGGAAGCAAGTCATGCGCCGGGTGCCCGGCGAAGAGCGGGATGCTGCCGGCGACGACGCCTTGTGGCATAGTGGAGGCGAACATTTATTGCGGTCTGGCTTCTGGCGGCAAGGGCGTCGCATAGGTTCTGCCAGCGCGAGCCCGATCAAACTCGGCTTGCGCGGCAGCCAGCAGATCCGGCTTGGTCAACAGGTCGAAACCGGCGAGCGCCATCGCCTTGGCTGCGAAGACCATGCCTTTGGCGCCGATGCTGGATCCGGAAGAAGCCACCGTCTGCCAGCTATGCCCGGGCGTGCCCAAGGGCCAGCAGGTGGTTGAGATCTGCCCAGTGGCGGTGATCCAACTGACATCGGCGACTTCGGTCGAACCGCCCATCAGCGGCGGCGTCGGCGAATGCGGATAGACGCCTTCCCACAGCGGGTCGTCCATCGCCGCCGGATCTAGCGCTGCGCTTGTGGACAACTGCAGCCAGTCGTAACCGCGCTGCACGGAGCCTTCGGGAAAGGTCGCCTGCAATGCCGCGCCAAATTCGCGCTCCTGGTCCGTAAAGCTCATGTCGTCCACAGCCGCCATCTTTTCATAAAGCAGATCCGACAGCGCGTTGTTCGGAAGCAATTCATAACAGCCGGTGATGAACTCGATTTCATGGCGCGTGCCGCTCATCAAGGCCGCGCCCTGCGCGATATCGCTCATCCACTGAAACATCTCTTCGACCTGGGCGCGACGTGGCGCCCGCAGGAAATACCAGACCTGGGCAAAGGCCGGCACCACATTCGGCGCCTGGCCGCCACTGGTGACCACGCTGTGGATGCGGGTATCTGGCGGAACGTGCTCGCGCATGTAATTGACACCGGCGTCCATGAGCATCACGCCGTCCAGGGCGCTGCGACCGAGCCAGGGCGAGCCGCCAGCGTGCGCGGCGATGCCGTGAAAGTTCACCTTGAATGAATTCATCGCCAGCGACGATCCGTTCCAGGTGATGTTGCTGTCGCCCGGATGCCAACTGATCGCGGCGTCCAGATCGTCAAAGACACCGGCGCGCGCCATAAAGGTTTTACCCACCAGCGTCTCTTCCGCCGGGCAGCCATAAAAGCGGATCGTTCCGCCGATGCCGTCCCTTTCCATCACTTTCTTTAGCGCCATGACCGATGCCATGCAGGCCGTGCCGAAGAGGTTGTGCCCACAACCATGCCCGGGACCGCCCGCTTCGATCGGCGTTTTCTCGCTTGACAGCGCCTGTGACAAGCCGGGCAGCGCGTCATACTCGCCGAGGAAACCGATGATCGGCGCGCCCGCGCCCCACTCGGCGATGAAGGCGGTTGGCATGCCGCCCGCGCCCCAGTCAAGCGAGAAACCCTCGGCCGCCAGTTTCTCCCCGAGCAGCCGGGACGCGAAACTTTCCTGCAGCGCGACCTGTGGGTGATCCCAGATTTCTTTGGCGATAAAGCTCAACTCTTCGTCATTCTCGCGAATGTATTCCAGGATGCTCTCTTGGGCGTCCATCGGCTTCCCTCGCTTGCGCACGTGTTTTCGTCCGCGCCGAGATTAGCGCATTCGCCAGCGAATTAAAAGAGAAGACGGGCCGGCGCCCCCGGTTGCATCTGAAGGCATGGAGGTTCGGCGCAGGTGAACTATAGTCGCGCTAATGCCATAAAACAGAACACCCCGCAGGGCGCGGGGCGTTGGGGGGATGGAAGAAATCTGTATAAAATAACCATAAACTTCTATACATAACTTAGCGCTTTTCAAGCCAGAATGTCAAGAAATCTTAGTAAATTCCATCCGTAATATACATATTTCAAACAATAACTCAAACTGGCAACAAATTTATCCACTGCGCGCGCAATTACTTTCCCGCGCCGACGATTTCGGTCGTTTTACCCAGGGCTTCCAGCATTTCTTCGACGGTGGTGAATTTGACGCGGCTGCGGCCAGTTTCCGCGCCGCGCTTCCGCTCAATCTCGTCCAGGACTTCCCAATCGTCAAAGGTGGTATAGGTCGGCTTGCGTGAACGGACCAAGTCGACGATGGCGCGTTGGCTCGTGTCCTTTGGCTGCAAGACCTCATGCGCCCGCAGGTCTTCCAAAAGGCAGGCCGCCGTTTCGATGGCATCGGGTTTATTGGTGCCGATGATTCCACTGGGACCGCGTTTTATCCAGCCGACGACATAGTTGCCGGTCAAGCGCTCCTTACCTTCGTGCCGGGTGAGAACGCGGCCGCGATCGTTAGGTATGGTGCCCCAGCGGTCATAAAATGGGACATCCGGCAAAGGCACGCCACGATATCCGACTGAGCGAAAGACCATATCCACGGGCAGGATTTCATGCTGGCCGGTTGCGCGCGGGCGCAGGGATCCGCGTTCGTCCAAGTAGAGTTCATTCTTGACGACCCTCATCGCTTCAACTTTTTCCGCGCCGATGATCGCGACGGGAGAAACCAGGAAGCGCATGATGATGCGGCGCGACTTGCCCAGCAAACCGCGATCGACATAGGACTGGAGAATCTTGACATTGCGGATGGCGGCGCGGTCACGGCTTTTTTTGAGATGGGTCGCGCTCATTTCGTCCAGCGACGCGTCTTCGCATTCGACGACGATATCGGCATCCGCCATCTCGCCCAGTTCCTTGATTTCCGGGTTGGTGAAGGCGGCTTGGGCCGGCCCGCGCCGCCCGAGGATGTAAATCTCTTCCACTTCGCTTGTTTTGAGGGTCTCCAGCGCGTAATCGGCGATGTCCGTGCCATAAAGCTCTTCAGGTGTGCGCGCGAGGATCCGGGCGACATCCATCGCGACATTGCCAACGCCGATCACCGCGACGCGTTTGATGCCGCTCAAGTCGAAGCGATATTGCTGATAATCCGGATGGCCGTTGTACCAACCAACAAACTCGGTGGCGGCATAGCTGTTGCGCAGGTCTTCGCCCTCAATGCCCAGCTTTCTGTCGGTCTGCGCGCCAACCGCATAGATGATGGCATGGTAATGCTTGCCGAGTTCGTCGCGCCGGATGTCGCTGCCAAATTCTAAATTGCCGAAAAAACTGAAGCGTTCATGCGCAGCGATGCGGCTATAAAGCTTGGTGACAGATTTGATCTTCTCGTGATCCGGCGCCACGCCCCCGCGCACCAATCCAAAGGGAGTCGGCAGCCGCTCGTACATATCCACATGAATTTGCGGATCGTCCTGTTTCAGCAAATGATCAGCGGCATAAAAGCCCGAGGGCCCGGAACCGATAATCGCCACCCGCGCCTTGTCAGCTTCCTTTGCGATTTTGCCCATGCAGATTACTCGTCGCCACTAAGCGGGATGACCAAGTCTTTGCGGAAGGGCGTCAGCGAAACCAGCTCGCCACCCTCTTCGACCACGAACAAGTCTTCAATCCTGACGCCGTAGCCCCGTTCAGGATAATACAAGCCGGGTTCAATGGTCAAGACATTCCCGATTTGAAAGACATCGTCCTGGTTCAAGTGGCTGATCGAAGGCGCTTCGTGAATATCAATGCCAACGCCATGACCGAGGGTATGAATGTAGCCATCCATCGCGCGCGGATCAGAACGAGTGGTCCGGTGGCCAGCCGCTTCGAAATGGTCCTGCGCCGCCTCTTGCGCCAGGTGAGTCGGTTTGTTAATGCCAAAGGCTTCAACGGAAATGTCGAAGGCTTCCATGACGGTGTCGTAGGCTTTTTGCACTTCCGGCGGGGCATAGCCGATGCACCATGTTCGAGTCATATCATGGTGATAACCGCCGCCCAACTCGCGCGGAAACAGATCAAAAACGATCGCCTGGCCGATTTGCAGCGGCATCTCCGCCTCGCCCCGGCTATGGGGAAAGCCGGCATCGCGGCCTTGCGCGAAAATCATATTGGTATCTTCGAGACCGCGCGCCATCAATTCGCGGCGGACCAAGTCTTTCACAGCGCCGATGGTCACCCGGCGCTCGTCTTCATCCAGCAAGAATTCGCCCTCCGCGCACAACTCCGCAATGAAATTCCAAGCGATTTCCATGACTTCGTTCGTCCGCCGCGCCACAGACTTCAAACGGCGAATCTCCTCCGCGTCTTTGGTCAGCATCGCGGCTTCGATTAGGTTCGCTTTCGCTTCCGTGACGAACTCATAAGATTTCAGTTCCGCGCATAGCAGTTGATATAGCGCGATCGTCCGGTTGACCTGCCAGGTTCCATAGAGACCAACGCGCCCGGCTTCGAGCCCCAGACGCTTGAATACATCGGCCCAGTGCAGAACAGTCGCCTGTAAGCCGTCGCTCTCCGCCTCCTTGAGTCGATCGTAGTAGCCTAGCTCGACATCCGTCATGACATCGAGGCCGCTCTTGGCAGCCTCTTCCAATTCCATACGATTGCATACGAGCAAGGGCGGCTTGTCCCTCACTTTGAAGATAGAGCCATGCGTGATGTTTGCGCCGTTAGACAGGTAATAACGGGCTGTGTTGAATTCTTCGCCGCCGGTGACGACAAATGCATCTAGCTCGCGGTCCAACATCAGTCGATCAAGATCCGCTTTCATCTCTTCATTCTCCGCCTAGAACAATATACGAATGCCGGCGCGGCCAATAGCGACAGCCCGCCGGCTCAATCAGAGGTCTACACTTGCCAAGACCTTGAGCAGGTCGCCGTCTTGCTCCGGCAGCACCGTGCGCGGGTCAAGCAGAACGCGCCCATCCGCGATCCGCGCGATCACGGCCGGGTCCGCTTGACGCAGCTGCGCCATCAATTGGTCCGGCCGTTCCGTTTCGAAAGCGAGCAATGCCGTCGGCAAGGTCGCGCCGGGCAAACTGCCGCCGCCCACGGTCGATTCGCCGCCGATCACGGCGCCTCCAACTCTCTGCGACCAGGCTTGCGCGCGGCGCGCGATTGTATCCGGATTCAAAGCAATCATCCGCCAGACCGGTACCTGCTCCGGCGCTTCGTTTCGGCGGTAATGATCGAGCGTGGCGATCAAAGCCGCATAGGTCAGCTTGTCAACGCGCAGCGCCCGCGCCAATGGATGCCGTTTGAGCTTGTCTATCGCCGTCCTCTTGCCGACAATGATGCCGGCTTGCGGCCCGCCCAGCAGTTTATCGCCGCTGAAGCAGACCAGGTCCGCGCCGGCGACGACGCTTTCCTGAATGGTCGGCTCATGGTCGAGCCCGAAGGGCGCCGTATCGAGAAGCGTCCCGCTTCCCAAGTCATCTACCGCGAGGATGCCCTGGCGATGCGCCAGATCGGCCAGCGCCGCAAGCGGCGGCTGCTCCACAAAGCCAATTTGCTTGAAGTTGGAGGCATGTATGCGCAGCAGCATAGCCGCGTCATCGCCGATTGCCTCCGCATAGTCTGCGATGCGCGTACGATTGGTTGTGCCGACTTCCAGGAGCTGCGCGCCGCTCTCCCGCATGATCGCCGGAATGCGGAAGCCGCCGCCGATCTCCACCAGTTGCCCGCGCGAAATAATGACATGGCGGCCCTTTGCCAAGGCGCTCAAAATCATGATCAGGGCGGAGGCGTTGTTGTTGACGACCAAGGCATCCTCGGCCCCGGTGAGCTCGCGCAGAAGCTGCCGGGCATGCAAGAGCCGGCTGCCGCGCCTCCCGCTCTCGAGGTCAAACTCGAGAGTGTTGTAAGCGGCGGCGGCTTGCGTCATGGCCGCTTGCGCCGATTTCGAAAGCAGGGCCCGGCCCAGGTTCGTGTGAATAATGACGCCGGTTGCGTTGATGACCGGCTTCAAGCTCGGCCGCTGCTGAGCGCGCAACAGGTTTTCGACATCGGCGATAAAAGCGCTTGCGTCAAGGTTGACGGGCTGCGACTGCAAGATCGTTTCGCGCGCCTGATCGAGCTTCATACGAATGGCCTCGACGACCGATTCGCGGCTGTAATCCACTATGAGCTTTTGAACGGGCTTTTTCGCGAGCAAGGAACTGACTGAAGGCAGGCTGCGCAGCAAGGCTTCTCTACCGTTCATGCGCTAACTCGCGGTTGCGCAGAAAAATCTCAATCACGACAAAGAGCAGACTCACAATTAAGAAGATAGGCAGGGTCAGGTAACGCGGGATCATCAGCCAGGCGCAGGTGACGACGATGATGCCGATCCAAACGCTGCGCCGCACGACAATGCCGGTTAAGGGCTGCTCATCCGGGCTGCTTGTCCGCCGCGCGCAAAACAAGCGAACGAAGGGGATCGCCGAACCGGTCATCGCAATTTGCAGAAGAATAAAAAAGAGCCAGATCTCGCCGCCGATTCGCGGACGGGTATTCACGATGAGGTAAATCAACCCGCCCCACCCGACCACGAACATGAGCAAGGAAGCCAGCATTACGCCGCGATATTCGCCCGTATTTCCCGGCGCCGACAGGATTTGCCTTTCCTGCCGCCGCGGTCCGAAAGCTTGGTTAAATGGCATCCGCATCATCCGCCGTCCAACTGATATAGGCTTCGCCCGGGCAAGGCATTGTATCATCTCGAGATGGTCAAGAGACTGGGTTGCATCCGTTCATATTGCGAATCGGAATAGCATGCACAGATTATTGTATCTGATTGAGCAAATCCTGCGTCTCCCGCGCTGGCTTAACACCGAGTTTGCGCTTGAGCAGCCGTTCAAGGTGCCGGTATTGTTGGACGGCGTCGGCGTTGCGGCCGAGGTTGATGTACATTTGCATCGCGCCGCGATGTATATCTTCGCGATGCGGCGCCTCTTTCAAGGCGCGCGCGAAGTAGCCCAGAGCCGCCTCCCAAGCTTCCGCATCCCGCTTGACGCGCGCCATTCCAATTAGCGCTTCAGCGTACATCGACTGCAATTGCTTGCGCCTGGCGACGACCCAGGGCAGCGTGACCGGGTGCAGAAAAGGCGCCTTGTAAATGTCGATTGCATGCCTGTACAGCAACTCGCGCTCATGCTGATCGTTCGACAGCATGGCGCCTTCCATCGCCCTCTCAAAATCGGCCACATCATAGTGACGCGCGATCTTGGCGCTGGGCACATAGAAACCCGTCGAGTAGTTGGTCAACTCATAATTCTGACCATCGCCCACATGCATTGAAATGCGCTCGGTGATTTTGCGCTTCGTCACATGAAATACATTTGTCGCGTCGCGGACCGACAACTTGGGCCAGAATACTTCAAAAATCTGGTCGCGAGTGACCAAGGGATTGTCAATGAAGTAGAAAAAGAGATTGCGGGGCAAGGCGCCATCCCAACTGCCGATTTCCCGGCCGTTGGAGACAGCGTGCCCGCGGCCAAAGGCGTATATCTCCAGTTGCGGCTTCAAAGTCGTTTCTTTAGTAAAGAGCAGATCGCTGCTCCGGTGAGCGACGCCCAGGACCGCCACCTCGTCGCGGTTCACCCAGTTAATCCAGGGTTCGTAGGTCAGATGGCGCGAATTCACCGTCAACAGCGCGTTGTCTGGCAGATTGTCCACCAGCGCGTTTATGAATTGGCGAAAGTCTTCATCCTGCGCGACACGATCCAACTCGTCCAGGAACAAAACCACCCGTTCAAACTCCAGCCCGGCCATATCCGCAGCTAAAGCCTTGCCGCAATCCCCCGCGGTCCCCTCCGGCAGAGCAGCGCTTAATTCTTTACCGAAGTCCGTGCTCACCAGACGGATCTCTTCGAGCAATCCCCGCAGCCAATCGCGCATGACCGGGTTGTGTTCGGTAATCCTGTAATAGAGGAGGCCTTCCGCCAAATCATTCAGAAAGTAGCTCAAGAAGACATTGCGGAAATTCGCCCAGGGATAGAGCAGGACAACCTTCTTGCCCGCGGAAGACGCTCTGAATGACTCGAATGAGACACTCGTGACTTCATGCGACAACATACCGATACCTTTCCACGCGCATCATATCACAAGGGCAACGCCAAGCCTGTGTTCCAGAGGGCTTCTGAGTAATGTTACCTGCTATCACGTTGGTCCAGGCACCGGATGAATATTATCGATGGAAAACGCATGTTAACGCAGTTTTCGGAAATATACAACGTCTTATTATGATATTTTCTAACGAAGAAATTAGCTGAATCTCATCGCAGACTGTCAGCCTTTGATCCGGGCGCGCCAGGTCTGACTGCCCTAAATGAAGACGCTGCCCGCAGTGGCAACCGGTCAGCCGTCGGCCGCGAGCGCGGCGGCGCCTCAGGCGGGGCGAGCGATTCGACAAGGCCCTTTGGGCTGCATGCCGCTGCTGTGACACGGGTTTTCAACATCAATTCAGCTTGGCAATCGCGCCCTGCGATCGACGGTCTGACAATTCTGTGTCACCGGATGGAAGAGCTGGTCGCCCTATTCTTCAGTCACAGTGATCGACATGATGGAATCGGGCGCTATGGCCGGGTCCGGGCGCTGCGGATCAACCCGTTGCAGAGTGTTCAGCACCTGCAAGCTGGCCGCGTCGGCAACTCGACCAAAGACGGCGTGGCGGCCATCCAAGTGCGGCGTGGGCACAAAGGTGATGAAAAACTGCGAGCCATTGGTATCGGGCCCGGCATTCGCCATGCTAAGACTGCCCGGCGCGTCGTGCCGGATAGCCAAGGCGGAGGCCTCGTCATCCCAGCGATAGCCGGGTCCGCCCCGTCCGCTGCCGGTGGGGTCGCCGCCTTGGGCCATGAATCCCTCCAGGACGCGGTGGAAGATGACGCCGTCGTAAAAGCCGTCCCGGGCCAGGAATACGAAGTTGTTGACGGTGACCGGCGCGCGGTCGGCGAAGAGGTCTATATTGATGGCGCCTTTGCTGGTGTTCATGACGGCGCGGTATGTCTTCTTGTCGTCGATCTGCATGGCGGGCGCGCCGCTGTATTGCTTGGGCATGGGCTGGCTCCTAGAGTCTGACAAGAATCTCGGCTGACAGTATCAGACAAACTTGGGCACGGACAGTACGTAATTGCTTGTCTTCGTTGGCAAGAGAGTATTGGGGTACTATAATTTGTTGCAGTAGGTGAGGACCAAGCAAATGATTGCGGTCAATCCGGAAATACTAACTTGGGCGCGCGAAAATGCGGCTTTGACCATCGACGAAGCGGCGCACAAACTTGGCTTCCGCGATACAAAACGGCGGACAGCTGCGGAAAAACTGCGCTTGCTGGAGGCCGGGGTCGTCATGCCTACCACATCGCAACTGACTAGAATGGCTAAGGCCTATTACCAACCGCCGCTAGTCTTCTACTTAAACCAACCTCCGGCTGAAGTTGATCAGGGCGAGGACTTCAGGATTTCTCCACGACGGACCGCAGACGCAAAGGGTGAAGCTCATTTGAAGCTCTTGATGCGAAATGTAAGGGTGGCTCAGAACTTGATAAGGGACGCAATGGATGAAGAACACGTTGAGCCCCTGGACTTCGTAAATTCGGCGACCTTGTCGATGGGCGTAAATGAAGTGGCAAACAATATACGGAAGACATTGGCATTCGATATTGAGACGTTTCGCAAGGCAAATTCATTTCAACAAGCCTTTGCATACTTGCGGGAACGAATGGAAAACTGCCGCATCTTTCTCCTACTCTTGAGCGACTTGGGGAGTCATCACACAACCATATCCACTGACGTATTTCGCGGCTTCATCTATTCTGATGATTTGGCGCCCTTCATCGTTATCAACCGCAATGACGCTGTTTCCGCTTGGAGCTTTACGGCCTTGCATGAAGTGGCGCATCTTTGGATGGGCTCAAGTGGCATCTCCGGTTATGGGGGCGAACAGCGAATCGAAACTTTTTGCGGCGGGGTAGCGAGGGAGATTCTATTCCCAGCGCACGAAATAGAGACGATAGAGTTAGATCCCAACAACAATATCATGAAGCTGACAGACCAGCTTGACAGCATTGCTAATTGCAAGAAGCTCAATAGATCAATGGCGGCGTATTCACTTTATCAGGCTCAAAAGATTGATCTCCAGCTTTGGCAAAAGCTAAACTCGGTATTCGATCACAATAAGCTAGCCGGATCGAAAAACGGTCGCGATGTAAAGCAAGCAAAAGGCGGTGGGCCAAATTACTACGTTATGCGCCGCTTCCAGCTAGGCAAGGCGCTCCTCAAAGTCACTAAGCAATTTGTGGATTCGGGTCATTTGACACCTTCTCGAGCGGCGTTGGTCCTCGGCGTAGCACCGACACGTGTCCATGCGCTACTACACCCGGATCAAGTTTGAGGATTACGGCTTTGCTATTCTTGTTAGACACCAGTGTCCTCATTGACGCAAAAAACAAGTATTATCCGATAGACCGTATACCCCAATTCTGGAGATGGCTTCTTTTTCACTCTCAAGCAGGCAACTTAAAGTTGCCACCACAAGTAATAGAAGAGGTCTTGGGACGCGATACTCCCGATGACATACCTCTAGATGATTTAGCGGAATGGGTGGCACTAAACAGGACTACTCTGGAGCTACCTGAAGAGCTTGGCCACGATAACCTGATACGAACTTACGACCAAGGGTATGGCACGCCGATAAACGATGTTCGTCTCTCCGGTCTCTTTTCTGAGCCCGCGGATCCATTTCTGATTGCTTACGCTCTTGCAAGTCCAGACAGCCGGAGTGTCGTGACAATGGAAAGTGTTCAAACTAAAGGAAATACACTGCCAAAGCCTGAAAACCGCAAGATTACTCTCGTTTGCGACCTGTTAGGCATTCAGCACCTGAATACTTTTCGCTTGATTCGCGAGCTGAACTTCAGGATTCCAGTGTGACCAAAACTGATGACCCGACTGCACAAGACTTAATTCTAAAAGTGATATGCAGAATCCACGGTAAAGTTTCGCGAGGGGACAAAATGCCATGCCCCAGATAGCCGAACTCTTCCACAGCATGACCTACGGACCCGCGCCGGAGTCCGACGCCGCCGCGGTCGCCTGGCTCGACGCGCACAGCCGCCAATTCGATCTCTTCATCAACAACCAGTGGACGCCGCCAGTCGAGGGCAACAGGCTCTCCGTCAGCAACCCGGCCCGCGGCGAAACCTTGGCGCAGGTTGCCGATGCCGGCGCCGCCGACATCGACGCCGCCGTAGCCGCCGCCCGCGGCGCGCAGGCGGCCTGGTCCGCCCACAGCCCGCATCAGCGCGCGCGCCACCTCTATGCCATCGCCCGCAATATCCAGAAGCACGCGCGCTTGCTGGCAGTGGTCGAAAGCCTCGACAATGGCAAGCCCATCCGCGAATCACGCGATATCGACATCCCGTTGGTCGCGCGCCATTTTTATTATCATGCCGGCTGGGCGCAACTGATGGAAACGGAACTGGCGGATTATGTCCCGCTCGGCGTGGTCGGCCAGGTGATCCCCTGGAATTTCCCGCTCTTGATGCTGGCTTGGAAGATCGCGCCCGCCCTGGCCACCGGCAACACAGTAGTCATCAAACCCGCGCCCTACACACCCTTGAGCGCACTGCTATTCGCCGAGATCATCGCCGAAGCTGGTTTGCCGCCAGGCGTGGTCAATATCGTGACCGGCGGCGATGAAGCAGGCGCGGCGCTGGTGGCTCATGGCGACCTGGACAAGATCGCCTTCACCGGCTCGACCGCCGTCGGGCGACATATCCGGCAGGCCACCGCCGGCGCCGGCGTTAAGCTGACGTTGGAGCTGGGCGGCAAATCGCCCTTTATCGTCTACGACGACGCCGACCTCGAGGGCGCAATCGAAGGCTTGGTCGACGCGATCTTCTTCAATCAGGGCGAGGTCTGCTGCGCCGGCTCGCGCTTGCTGACGCAGGAGAATATCGCCGACGCCTTCATCGCCCGCTTGAAGACGCGCATGTCGCAGTTGCGCCTGGGCGATGCGCTCGACAAAGGCATTGACATCGGCTCGGTGATTGATCCCGTTCAATACGATGCGATTGACAGGTGGGTCCAGCGCGGAATCAGCGAAGGCGCGGATGTCTATCAACCCGAGTTAGACTTGCCGGCGGCCGGCTGCTTTTATCCGCCAACGCTCCTGACCAATCTGGAGGCATCGGCCGCGGTCGCGCAGCAAGAGATCTTCGGTCCCGTCTTGGTGGCTATGAGCTTTCGCACACCGGACGAAGCGGTCCAATTGGCGAACAACACGCGTTATGGCTTGGCCGCGTCGATCTGGAGCGAAAACATCAACCTGGCGCTGGAGACGGCGCGGAAGATCAAGGCGGGCAGCATCTGGATCAACAGCACAAACCTGTTCGATGCCGCCGCTGGTTTCGGCGGCTATCGCGAAAGCGGCTATGGCCGCGAAGGCGGCAAAGAAGGCTTGTTCGCTTATCTGCGTCCGCGCTGGCTGCAACGCGCGCGCCCGCAACTGGGCGCGCCGCCGGCCGATTGGGGGGCGCATGTCCCGCCGACGCCAATGCCCTTGGGCGCGGCGCCGGCCGCATCGGACGTCGACCGCACGGCGAAGCTGTACATCGGGGGCGCGCAGAAGCGCCCGGACGGGAACTATACGCGGCCGGTCCTCAGTCCCACGGGCGCGCTCGCGGGACAAGCCGGCGATGGCAACCGCAAGGACATACGCGACGCCGTGGAAGCCGCGCATAAAGCCAGAAACTGGGCTTATTACGCGCCGCATAGTCGGGCCCAGATCCTCTTCTACATCGCAGAAAATCTTACCGCCCGGCGCGGGGAGTTTGCCGGACGCCTCGTCGCGATGACCCAGACAGCGGAAGACGACGCCTTGCGCGAAGTCGATACGGCTGTCGAGCGGCTGTTTCATTGGGCCGCCTTCGCCGACAAATCGGGCGGAACCGTGCAGGAGACGACCCTGCGCGGTCTGGTCGCCGCCATCCATGAGCCAGTGGGTGTCATCGGCATCGCCTGCCCGGACGCCTCGCCGCTGCTGGCGTTTGTCTCGCTCGTTGCGCCCGCCATCTCGCGCGGCAATACGGTCGTCTGCATCCCATCCCCGCCCTATCCGCTGAGCGCGACCGATCTCTACCAGGTCCTGGATACATCGGACCTGCCGGCGGGTGTGGTGAACATTGTCAGCGGCGATCGCGACCACTTGACCAAGACCCTGGTTGAGCATGACGATGTGGACAGCGTCTGGTATTTCGGCGATGCCGAAGGCAGCCGGCAAGTTGAGGCCCGTTCCGCGCACAACGTCAAACGCGCTTGGGTCAGCTATGGCTTGGACCGCGACTGGCGCGATCCGGACCAAGGCGCCGGGCCCGAATTCTTGCGCGAGGCGATCCAGATCAAGAATATCTGGGCGCCGACTGGCGCCTAATCTAAGGTCTTCAACAATTCCAGCAGCGTATGCAGCATCAGATTCGCGCCATTGACGCAGTCGGCAGCGCTTGTGCATTCGCCGGGGTTGTGGCTGACGCCATTGACCGAAGGAACAAAATACATAGCGGCAGCTGCGATTCGAGCCATATTCTGGGTGTCGTGCCCGGCGAAGCTCAGCATGCGCTGATGGGACAGGCCGAGCCTGTCGGCTGCGCTCTCGATGGCGTTCATCACCGATTCGCTCATTTGGGCGGGATGCGCCGGAGGCGTCGCCTCGTATTCAACGCCCAGATCAAATTCAGCGGCGCATTCTTCCAGCAGCGCGACGAGATCCGCTTGCATAGCGTCCAGCGCGGCCTCCGAGCCGTGACGGAATTCCAAGGCGAAGTCGACTTGGGCCGGCACAATATTAAAGGCGCCCGGCTTCGCGTCAATCATGCCAACATTACAGACGCCCGGACTATGTCGATCCATCACCCATTGCCGAGCTCTCAATATAAACTGGGATGCGCCCCATAAAGCATCGCGGCGTTGCGACATCGGTTTCGTTCCCGCATGGGCCGCCTCTCCCGACAGGCGGACATGCAGCGAACGAATGCCGACAATCGCGTCGACCACGCCAATATCTATTCCGCTTGATTCCAGGCGCCCTCCCTGTTCAATATGCAGCTCCACCCAGGCCAGCGCATCATCGCGTCGGGCCGCGAGCATGGTCTCTTGACTGATGCCGACAGCTGACAAACGGCGATTAAGCGCCGCCGCTTCCAGCTTGCTGCGCCCAAAGTCTTCAGCCGAGAGCTGCCCGCAAAGAGCGCGGCTGCCCAGCAGGCCCATGATGGCGCCTTCTTCGTCCGTGAAGTTGACCGCTTCAAGTGTAATGCTGGGCTTAAGCGAATTCTCGCGCATGACGCGCAGCGCTTCCAAGGCTGCCAGCACACCCAGCGCGCCGTCATAGCGACCGCCCTCGGGCACGCTGTCCAGGTGCGAGCCGGCAAGGATGCGCTTGGGGCTGGGCGGGTCGCTGTATAGAATGGCGGACTGGTTGCCGGCGCCGTCGATGGCGTAACTCAACCCGGCTTCAGCGATGGCGCGCTGATACCAGGCCCTAGCTTCAATATCGGCAAGCGTCAAGGCAGGGCGATTGACGCCGCCATCCGCGGTCGCGCCGATGCGCCCAAGTTCGCTTAAATCTTGCAGCAGTCGGTTTTCGTTGATTTTGATCATCGCTTCATCTCTCTGGATGTATGCTGCCAATCGCGTTGCCGCCAGCCGCATTAACTGCGGCGGCCGGGCACAAGATGCCGCTCAAAATCTTACATTCTCTCTCAGTTTATCAGCATTGCGCGCGCGTCAGAGCAAGATCCCGCATGTTTTCGGCGCTTGCGGCGACAGCCGATGCCTGCGGATGAGCATTGCCCCTCGCCGATTGCGCCTTACCGCCAAATCTACGCTCGATTATAATGCCCCGGCATCCCGAAGATTTATTGGAGTACCGCATGAAACTCTATTCCTGGAACGTCAACGGTGTCCGGGCCGTGCAAAAGAAAGGTTTCCTCGATTGGCTGCACAGCGCGCAGCCCGATGTATTAACCATCCAGGAGACTAAAGCCCAACCTGAGCAGCTTGATCCCGAATTGCGACAGCCGGAAGGCTACTACAGCTACTGGGCCAGCGCCGAGCGCAAGGGCTACAGCGGCGTCGGTTTTTTCAGCAAGACCGAACCAAACGATGTGAAGTTGGGCTTGGGCATTGAGAAGTTTGACAGCGAAGGCCGCACGATCATCGCCGACTTTGGCGCTTTCGTCCTGATGAGCACTTATTTGCCCAATGGCAAGGCCAGCGCCGAGCGTCTGAGCTACAAGATGGAGTACAAAGAAGCCTTTCTCGATTACGCCAACAGCCTGCGGGCGGCGGGCCGGTCAGTGGTGTTCTGCGGCGACATCAACACCGCCCATAATGAAATTGACCTGACGCATCCCAAGCCGAACGCCAAGTATTCGGGCTTCCTGCGCATCGAGCGCGACTGGATGGACAAAGTTGCCGAGCAAGGTTACATCGATTCCTTCCGCCATCTGAATCCGGATAAGGAAGGCGCTTATTCCTGGTGGTCGATGCGCAGTGGCGCGCGCCAAAAGAATGTGGGCTGGCGGATTGATTACTTTTTCATCTCCTCCGACTTGCTCGACAAGCTGGCCGCGGCGGAGATTCACGCCGATGTGATGGGCAGCGACCACTGCCCCATCAGTCTGACGCTGGATGTTTGATCTCGACGAGAATCAATTTTGCTTGCGCCGGAAGCCCCGTGAAAGCTCCCAACCCGGCGCGTAGAGAAAAATTGCCAGCAAGAGCGCCAGGACAAACTTCAAAACCTTGCCCAAGAGGTCGTGAAGGATTCGTCGCTGCGCCGTCACCAATACATCAACCAGGCGACGAGGTCATCGGGATCCGCGCGGCGCTCTGTGGTCTGTTCTTCGCGATAGCGCCGCAGTGAATTGGCGTAGCGGCGATAGCCGGGCGCGCGAGTACGAGAAGGCCGTGGAGCAAAAGCGCAGCGAATTTCCACCGCCTCATTTGACCGGTGATGACAGGCGCCGGCCGATGTGGCGGTGGGCATTCAGCCTAATAGGGGTAGGGAGACCCATCCAAAGACAAAAGACAAATGAGAGCGATGACGACGATGACGGCTAAAAGTTTGCCGGGATGCCTCGTCCAGAGATCGTCTACGAAATGCCCCACTGCCTGGCTGATGGAAACAGGGCGGCTGTCGCATTCCGCATCCGATTGCGCCCGTTGCCTGTCCAGTGCCCTCGTTCCATATCGCACAAAGACCGGGTTTGAAGGCGGAGTCGGTCTAGTCCGCGGTCCAGCTCTTGAAGATCTGTCGCCGGGCAATGGGGTTGAAGTCGCCTGCGCGTTGAGCGGCATAGAAGCTGAATCGGCTCGACGTTTCGGTCGTGGGCTAACGTAGCAGCTGCGGAATGCGCCAGTTTGCAGCATCAACTGGCGCAGCTCCCGCAGTTGTTGGCTGTCCAATTGCAGCCAGGCGCTGCTTAGCGTCGCCAGATGCCGATCATAGAGTTCTGCTTCGCTCGCGGCGAGGTCAGCCGTTTCCGCGACCGCGATCAACTCGAAGCCGTAACGACGATCGCCCTCGCTGCGCAATTCATCCAGGTAAGTCTTGGGATGCTGCGTCGAGTCGATGCGATAGCGGTCGCCATCGACATCGCGAATCACCAGGATGTAACCCGCCGGCGCGGAAAGCGTTGGCATAGACTCGTAGTCGGCCGGCGGCAGGCTTTTCAAGTCATTCCCTCCAGTTCCGGCGCTTTCAGGCGCTCAAGCGGGCAATCTCCACTCGCTCAATTCTAGCATCTATTTGGCGCCGGCCGGAAGACAACTGTCATACGCTTCGCTTTTTCCGGGCGGCCGAGTCCCGTGTCCAACGGCCCGCCCGGACCGGTCTGGCGAGTATAATATGGACATGAACATCCGACGCATGATCGACGACAGTTTTGACGAGGCAACCCGAGCTTTGGTCATGGGAACATCGCCGGCGACGCTCAACCGAGCGCGTGAGCGCGCCTTTCACAAGTCGCTGGCCGAGCAAATGCAAGCTGTCTTCGCCGATGAGGACGTCCGCGTCTTTTCAATCTATGGACGCGGCAACCGCGCCGAATTCGGAACGGAGACGCTGCTGCATGACATGACCGTCTGTCGCATCGCCCAGGGCGAAACCGCTGAGCGAAAGCCGGAGCGCTTCGTCTACATCGCCGCCCTGATTTGGCAAGTGGAATTCGATTTCTCATGTCAATGGCAGCGCGCGCTGGCAGCGATAAATCGGCTCAACGAAGGCGCCGCGGCTAACAAGCTCTTGATCGCCGCGCAGCTTGAGAGCGGGCGCGACAGCTACTTGAACACGCTTGCGGCGCCATTTGCCGCTGGCTCTGGCGCCCAGCATCTGGCGCTGATCCCGCATCCGTCGGAGTGGGACCGGAGCGACGAGCGGCCTGAAGTCTGGCAGCTGCGGGAAGGCGAATGGACGGCCTTGAGCTGAACCCGCGCCGGCGCGGCCGCCGTCATTTCCTTGCGCAACGGCCGTAATTGAGGAGGCGGCATGCCCAGAATTGATATCTTGCTTCTCTTGCTGGCGCTCGCGCTGACGCCATTGGCCGCGCATCGAAAGGACGAGACCAGCTACCAGCGCAGCTGGCCGCAAATTGAGGAGATCGCATTTGCGCCGGGCGCAGCGGACGGTTCATCAGCCGCGCAGCTTCGCATTCACGCCTGGGCGGACCAAACTTGCGCGGCTCCCATTCAAACAGAACTGAGATATTTTCCCGACAATATTGATGCTCAGGTGTATCGCGATATTCCGGCCGCGGCCAACTGCGAAGAGCGGCGAGAGCCCTTCACCATTGATCTGAACCCGGAGCCTGGGGCGGAGTGGACCTATATCATCGTCAACGATCAAGTCTGGGCGCGGGCCAGGTACGATAATGAGTGGCTTTACCAGGAACTGAGCCTGGCGCCGATCTTTGTCGACCGCGCGACCCTTTCCAAGCCGGATGCGCAAAGCGGCGAGCGCGCGCTTCGCATTCTTGGCAGCCAGGCGGTCGGCTGCGACTTGCCTTTGCTCTTTGCCTGGCGCGAGACGCAAGAAGGCGCCATGCTCGGCGTATACAATGCAATCGACCCCGAAACGTTCTGCCCGACAGTATTGGTGGAAATCGACGAAACGGTCGAGTTGGCCGCAACCGAAATGTCCGTCTCTGCGTTACTGTCTGTGAATGCCTATGAGATAATCGAGACGGAGGCTGAAACAGTGAGCGATAGCGACAAGGTATTGACCAATATCATGCGCGTCGATATCCATGTGGGCGCCGCGCGGCCGGCGCGCGTCAGCCTGGAGGTTGAAGGCGAGCATCCCGACGGCTGTGACTTTCCCGTGCTGGTGGATCAAACGCGAGCGGGAAACAGAATCAACGTGGAGATCTACCGTGAAGTGCCCGCCGATGTGATTTGCCCGATGATCCTCCGTCCCTACAAGGGCCGGATCCAGCTTGATGGCCGCTTCGAAAAGGGCAGCTATAGCATTGCCGTGAATTCACACAGCCAGCAACTGGACATCTAGAGGAGCAGTCGCATGAGAACGCGCTTGTTCGCGATCGTCGCGTTTCTATATGTCATCTGGCCGGCCGCGCTTAGCGCGCAAGACCGCGCCATCGCAATAACGGTCTACAATGAAGGCCGGGCTTTGATCCGCGAGCAGCGGACCCTGACCCTCGAGCCGGGCATCAATGTTGTTGCGATCCATGACATCGCCGCAACTATAGACCCGACATCGGTCAGCTTTCATTCTCTGAGCGACCCGGCCGGGACTGATGTCCTGGAGCAGAGCTTCCGACCGAACAGTCTTGATGCCTACACGCTGCTGGGCCCGTACCTCGCCCGCAGCGTTGAAATCACCATTGGCGATGCGCAGTACAGCGGCGAATTGCTTCGCTTGCAGGATGACATGGCGGTCCTGCAAACCGACGCCAGCGAAGTCGCCTTCATCCCCCTGCGCGAAATCCGCGGCATCAAGCTTCCCGCGCCATCGCTTGAATTCAGCCCCGGGCCGGAATTGCGCCTGTTGCTGCAGACCGACGTCGCGGGCGAGCAGGAAGCGCTGCTGTCATATCTGGCCGGAGGCATAAATTGGACCGCCGATTACAATCTCTTGCTGACGCAAGACAATACCGCGCTTGACCTCAAGGGCTGGATCACGCTGAGCAACAGCAGCGGCCGCCGCTTTGACGATGCCGCCTTGAAACTGGTGGCGGGCGCTGTGCAGCGTGTCCAGCCACAGGCGGTCCTTGCCGAGTCGCGCATGATGGCGCTTGATATGCGGGAAGAGGCGGCCGCGGGCGCCGCGCAACGGGACCTGTTCGAGTATCAGCTTTACGAAATCAAGCGTCCGGTATCCATCCAGGACAAGGAGACCAAGCAGATCGAATTTGTCCGTGGCGGGGACATCGCGGCGACGACTTACTTTGTCTTCGATAGCTCTCCGCAGTTTGACGGCTATTACTCGCCAATCGACTACCCCGAAGGCTACGGTTCGGGCGGCGGCGCTGTCAGCGCTATGCTGCAATTCAACACCGGTGAAGAGAGCGGGCTCGGCGCGCGCCTGCCGGCAGGTCGCGTCCGCGTCTATCAGACCGATGTCGATGGCGCCGGCTTGCTGATCGGGGAGAACCGCATTCAGCATACGCCCCAAGGCGAAGATTTGCATATCCCGCTGGGTAAGGTCTTTGACCTGGTTGGCGAGAGAAACCAGACCGATTTTGAGACGGTATCCCGCAATGTGATATGCGAAAGTTTCGAGATTAAACTGCGCAGCCGTAAAGAAGTTGAATCAGTTGAGATTCGCGTGCCGGAACGGCTCTACCGTTGGAGCGATTGGCAGATTCTGGAAAGCTCGGCGCCCTTCAAGAAGCTCAACGACTCGACGATTGAGTTTCGCGTCAGCATAGAGCCGGGAGCGGAAGAGGTATTGACCTACACGGCGCAGTACCGCTTCCCCGCCAACCGCTAGGCGCGCCCAAGACAGCGGCGCCAAGCCACATCAGCGTGTTTCCAGCGTAAGGGCGGCTCACAGAGTCGCCCTTGCTTGTTCATTGCAGACATGCTTTCGCCGAGATTTGGCGAATGACGCAAAATAAGTCAATCCGGCGTCTCGCAGAGGCCGAAGCTGTTTTGCATAAACTGCGCATGCGAGTCAAAAGCTTTGGCGTCCCGGGCATCCCAGAGCCGCTCATAAGTCCGGTCGCCCTTGAGCAGCCAGGAATTCTTGATGTCTTGCAGATCTGTCGACAATATGCGCAGGACGCGCCACTGAATGCGGGGATCCAAGACCGGGAATACCACTTCCACGCGGTTGAGCAGGTTGCGGCGCATCAAGTCGGCGCTGCCCATATAAAGCTGCTGCCGCTCGGGCGCGTTGCGAAAATAGTAGATGCGGCTATGTTCGAGGTAGCGGCCGACGATGCTTTTGACTCTGATGTTGTCGCTGACGCCGGGCAGGCCCGGGCGCAAACAGCACAAGCCGCGCACAATCAGGTCAATTTTCACGCCCGCCTGCGAAGCCTGATACAACTTGCGTATCATTTCTTCTTCTTCCAGCTGATTCATTTTGAAGATCAGGCGGGCGTCTTCACCGCGCCGCGCCGCCTCAATCTCATTGTCGATCAGCGCAATCAAAGCGTCTTGCAGGTATTCGGGAGCAACCAACAAGTGATTGTAACTGGTATCGGGCGCGTATCCGGTCAGGCGATTGAAAAGGCGCGAGGCGTCATCGGCGATTTGCTCGTTACAGGTGAACAGGCCAATATCCGCGTAGAGACGGGCCGTGGCCGCGTTGTAATTGCCGGTGCCCAGATGCACATAACGCCGCAGCCCGTCGCGCTCCCGGCGCACGATCAATGAAATCTTGGCATGCGTCTTGACCGGCAGCTCCTCAACGCCGTAGATGACATGCACGCCTTTTTCTTCCAGCGCCTTCACCCATTCCAGATTGTTCTCTTCATCGAAGCGCGCTTTGAGCTCCACCAGAACAGTGACCTGTTTTTCATTGTCGCGGGCGTCCATCAAGGCGTTGACAACCGGGGAATTCTTGCCGACGCGGTACAGCGTCGTTTTGATCGCCAGCACATCGGGGTCGCGCGCCGCAGTTTTGAAGAAGTCCTCAACCGGCGTAAAAGAATCGTAGGGGAGGTGCACGATGACATCTTGCTTGCGGATGACTTCAAAATAATCCGCCGTACGGGCGAAGGGGGTTGGCAAGCGCGGCGTGTAAGCCGGGTCTTTCAGGTCGGGCCGGTCCACTTGCAGCACTTCAAAGAGATCGGCCGAGCCCAGTTTTCCGTTGATGCGGAAGACTTCGCGCGTGGAAGGCACCTCAAGCGAACTCGCCAGGCGATTGAGCATGCGCTCGCTGATGCCGGCCGGCACGCTCAAACGCACGACCGAACCAAAGCGGCGTTCGCGCACGCCTTGCTCAATAATCGATTTGACATCAAGCAGGTCTTCATCCTGCTCGTGTTCATAATCGATATCGGCATTGCGCAGAATCCGAAAGGGAAAGGCTTCGCGAATCTGCATACCCGGGAAGAGGTCGGAAAGGTAATCGGCGATGATGTCTTCCATCCACAGGAAGTGATAGCCGTCCTGCTCTTGCCCGGTGTAGTTGCTCATGATCGTCTCGAGGCGGACGATCCGCGGCAGGATATCGACGGGCACCTTGATGCGGGCGAAGTCGATGCCGGTCGCCATATCGCCATTGTCCCGCTCCAAATACACGCCGAGGTTCATGCTGAGATTGGAAATGTGCGGAAACGGGCGCGCATGATCGACCGCAAGCGGCGTCAGGAGGGGAAAAACCTCCGCGCGAAAATAGGTCGTGATGGCATCGCGTTCGCTTTCGCCAAGATCGGCGGTGGTGATGAAATACACGCCCTCATCCGCCAGCAATTCAAAAACTTCCCGCCGGATGCGGCGTTGCCGGGCGATCAAGGCGGAGACTTCTTCATGGACGCGCCGCAGCAGTTGCGCCGCCGTCGTGCCGTCCGGGCGCATCCTGGGGTTGTTGAGTTGCAGACGCTGGAAATAGGCGCCGACCCGGACCATATAGAATTCGTCCAGGTTATTGCCGACGATGGCGATGAATTTCACACGTTCCAGCAGCGGTGTGGTTTCGTCCTCCGCCAGCGCCAGCACGCGCTTCTGAAACTCAATCGTGCTGAGCTCGCGATTGATAAAAGTTTCCGGCGTAAGCTCCGGCGCGTGAGTCTCCCCGGCCTCATTCATGTCACCGCTCACTTTCGCAGGTGAATCCAGCCAAGCCTGTTTCCAACATCATACAATATGCCCAATGAAATTGCGAAAGGGCCGCGGCCGCCCGACATGCCTGCAACCGCAAGCGCCGCTATCGCGTATAATGGTCGTAGGCGAATCGCGGAGGCGGGCAGGCATGAAGTTCAATATCGGTATCGGTTTGGCAATACTGCTTCTTTTGGCGCTATTGATTTTGCCCGGCATGCTGGGCAAGGTGATCGGCCTGGCGCTATCGCTTCTGGTTTGGGGCGCCAGCGGCTACCTGGCGGGCAAGCTGCTGCGCGGCGAGGGTTATGGCTTGCTGGGCAACATACTGCTGGGTCTGGTGGGCGGTTTCGTCGGCTCGGTGCTGGTGACGATTTTCGGCATGACCGGTCTGGTCAAGCTGCCCTTTGTGGGCGGGATTCTGGTCGGGGCGCTGGGCGCGGCGATTGTCGTGGTGGCGGCTGGGCTGTTGGGCGCGGAGGACGGCAGCGAGTCCTGATCTGCCACAGGAGCGCAGAGGCAATTTCAATCATGTAGTGAGAATTCACAGGTATTGTATTGCAATGGACGAACGCGACAGGTCAGCCACTTACTGCCCCATTCTGTGAGGACATGGTAGGGGCGACCCGGCGGGTCGCCCGATTGTCTGTCGCAACTAGCAACGCGATCTTATGCGAGACTAGCTTCATACTCCTGATGACACTGAGAAAAGCTAAAGATTGCCCTGGTTGACCCAAATCTGAAATTCCGCCATATTGAAAACTTGGAGCAGATTGTCTTTACGCATCCCACGAACCCATTGCTCGGCGCCTGGGCGATATCCGCCGCCATCAAGGACGAAAACCGTTGCGTATTCAGATGACCAAATATTCAGGACGAAATAGGGATATTTCTCGTCGACTGTGCCACCCACCTGTTGCCATTTTGCCTCTATGACCAAACCTTCCGGCCACTTCTGCGGGTGATACAGAAGAAAATCACACACTAGGTCTGTGCCGTAAATCGTTTGTCCGATGATTACTTGAGAGGCATAACTTGGCTTGCTGAAGCGGTGCATTGCGTTTGACAGCGCTATTTTATCAGCGACTTTCGCAAATCCGCAGTCGATCAAATTGTTCTCAATGAATCTTTCCAAACGGTTGCCCGTGAGGTTGGCTTGCGCCCCTTGCGATTTTGCCACGCTTCCCCCTAGTAATTCGTAATCAATAACTCTTTCACGTTGCCGCGACTATCTGCCTTGGAGTTGACTAGACGCGGCGCGGTCACGGGTTTGACATTGAAAATCGGATCCTGATATAGCGGTGTCGATGTATCGCTGTTGGACAGCATGAACTTCGCCCCGCGCTCATGCAGCGCCAGGCAAAGATCCCTCAGGGCTTCTTGTTCGGCCTCGCCAAAGTCAGCCTTGGCGTAACGTGTAAACGAGGTCTTGTCCAGAGGCCGATACGGCGGGTCGAAGTAGACGAAGTCACCCGCGGCGGCATCCAGTTCGCGGAAGTCCCGCAGCCTGACATCGACGCCTTGCAGCGACGCATGACAAGCGCGGAGCAGCTCTGCCTGGCAAATTGCGGGATTCTTGTAGTCTCCAATCGGTACATTGAATTCGCCTTTGGAATTGACGCGCCAAAGGCCGTTGTAGCAGGTCTTGTTGAGATAGATGAAACGCGCCGCAATCTCGATGCGGTCGTCGAGTTGGTGCTGGCTTCGAATCTTGTAGAAATAGTCTTTGCTGTGCTTGCGGGCGTGTTGCTTAAGCCGGGCGATGAGGGGCTCGGCATCGCGCTTGATAACCTGGTAGGTGTTGATGAGATCGAAATTGACATCACTTAAGAACGCCTGCCCCCCCCCCCCGCAAAATCAAGCCTACGCTCATTTTTTAAGGCGAAGAAGAGGGCGCCGCCGCCGACAAAGGGCTCGTAATAATTGTTGAATGACGCCGGAAGGCGCTTCAGCAGCTCGGGCAAGAGGCTGCGCTTCCCGCCCACCCATTTGACGAAGGGCTTCGCGTTGTGGAATTCGGGTAAGCGCGCTTGGAGCATTCTCGGCCACCGGCAATTAGGCATCCGCACACTTGATCTATATGATCAATTTGCCTGCCTGTCAAGCCGCGCCATAAAGCCGCAATACAAAAACTCGAATCATCTATGTTATACTTGCCGACTGATATGGAACGACAAACAACAATCATCGACGAAGGAAACGCGATGGCGGCGCCAACGAAGGAGATGCTCCTCGACTGGTATCGGCAGATGGTGCTGATTCGCGAGTTCGAAGAGACCTGCCACCGGCTCTACGAAGAGAAGCGCATCACCGGCGTCTACCTCCACCTTTACAGCGGCCACGAAGCCAGCGGCGTCGGCTCTATGGCGGCTCTGCGCAAGACCGATCATGTCATTACCGCCTACCGCGATCACGGCATTGGTCTCATCCTGGGCATGGACCCCAAGGCGGTCATGGCGGAGATGATGGGCAAGAAAACCGGATCCAGCGGCGGCAAAGGCGGCTCCATGCACCTGGCTTCCGCCGAACATAACTTCTGGGGCGGCTATGCCATCGTCGGCGGGCACTTGCCCCTGGCGGCGGGCATCGCGCTGGCCAGCAAGTATCGCGGCGAGGACGACGTGACCATGACCTACGTCGGCGATGGCGCAACCAACAATGGCTACTTCCATGAATCGCTGAATATGAGCGCCATTTGGGATTTGCCGGTGGTTTGGATCATCGAGAACAACGGCTATGGCATGGGCACAGAGGTCGCGCGCGCCAGCGGACAGGTCGAGCTGCATCGTAAAGCCGAGGCTTACGGCATCAAGAGCTTTGGCCGCGTGGATGCGCAGAACGCGCTGGAAGTTTATGCGGTCGCGTCCAAAGCGGTGGAATACGCGCGGCGGAAGGGCCCGGCCGTCATTGAGCATGTGACCTATCGCTATCGCGGGCACGGCGTGTCGGACAAGCAATATGACGCGCGCGACGATATGTCGGCGGAACTGCAAGAATGGATGGCCACGCGCGAGCCGATCAAGATCCTGCGCGATTGCATCGAGAGCGCATACGGCGATGTCGCGGCAATCCTCGCCGGCCATGAAGCCGATGCGGCACGCATTGTCGCCGAGTCGGTGAAATTCGCGGAAGCGAGCGAGCTGCCCGCGACTTATGAAGACTTGATGCGGAATGCTTATGTCGCTTCCGACCTGGTGCACAAGAGCGAGGGTTCCGTCGGCGCCGGCATTGACTGAAACCGCGCGCGTGCATCGGGCCGGTCCAATTCGCCAAGAGACTCGTTATCCGAGGCGCAGCGGACAAGGTAGGAACAATGGCAGCTAGAAATGTCGCCATGCGGGAAGCCATCCGCCGGGCGCTGCGAGAAGAAATGCGCCGTGACGAAAACGTCTTCGTCATGGGCGAAGAGGTAGCCTATTGGCAAGGCACACACCGGGTCACGCGGGGCTTCCTCGAAGAATTCGGTGAGCGGCGCGTCCGCGATACGCCCATCAGCGAGATGGCGATCGGCGGGGTTGCCGTTGGCGCGGCGCTGGCCGGTTTGCGGCCGGTGGCGGAATTCATGACCATCAACTTCGCCTTCCTGGCGCTGGACGCCATCGCCAACCACGCCGCCAAAGTGCGCTACTTTTTTGACGGCATGTTCAAGGCGCCGTTGGTGTATCGGGCGGCCAGCGGCTGGGGCAACCAGGCGACCGCATCGCATTCGCACGCGCCGGAACCGATATTCGCGCATTTCCCGGGCATTTATGTCGGTTGCCCGTCAAATTCATTGGACGCCTACGGCATGTTGAAGGCCTCCATCCGCGACGATAACCCGGTGCTCTTCACCGAGAGCATCGCCCTTTATCCCAAACCAAGCCCCATGCCCGATGATCTGGACGGGGATTACCTGATTCCCATCGGCAAAGGCGATATCAAGCGCGAGGGCGGCGATGTCACGCTGGTGGCTTATGCCCGCGGCGTCGACTGGGCGCTGCAGGCGGCCCGGCAATTGGCGCGCGATGGCGTCGAGGCGGAAGTTGTGGATCTGCGCTGGCTGCGCCCGCTGGATATGGACCTGGTGTACAGCAGCTTCAAAAAGACGAACCGCTGCGTGATCGTCGAAGAATCGCTGCCCATGTACAGTTTCGGCTCTGAAATCGCGGCGCTGCTGCAAGAGAATATGTTCGACTATATGGATGCGCCCATCAAGCGGGTCGCCGCCGAAGATGTCCCCCTGCCCTATTCGAAAGAGATCGAATTGCTGGCGCTGCCCAATGCGCAAAAGGTCGCGGATGCGGTCAAGGAGATTGTGTAGATGGCGCACGAAGTCAAGCTCACGACGGACGGCTTGCTGATCAATTGGCTGAAGGATATCGGCGATACCGTCAGCGCGGGCGATATTATCGCCGAGTTCGAGGCGGACAAGGCGACGGTGGAAATCGAAGCCAGCAGCAGCGGCCAACTGCTGGAATTGCGCGCGGAACCCGGCGACGAGTTGGGCGAAGGCGCCGTCATTGCAGTCATCGGCGCGGCGGGTGATTCCTCGGCCCCAGCCGCGGAGAAGGCGCAAGCCGACGCAGCGCGCGAGCCGGAGGCGCCGGCCGACGCCAATGGCGGGGCGATGCCCGCCGACGGGCACATCAAAGCGTCTCCCTTGGCGCGCCGGATCGCCGCCGACAAAGGCATCGACCTAAGTCGCGTGAAAGGCTCTGGGCCCGGCGGGCGAATCGTGAAAGCCGATGTCGAAGATCTGTCGGCGACGCCGATGCTGCCGCCCGCGCCGGTCACGGCTGCCGCGACCGCCGGCCAGGCCACCTGGGGCAAGGCGCCGGAAGCCGATGTCGAAGAGATCCCGCTTTCGCGAATGCGCCGCGCAATCGCCGACGGCACAGTGCGCAGCAAGAGCAATACACCCCATTTTTACGTCACGGTCGAAGCCAATGTGGCGCCGCTGCTGGCGCTGCGGGCGGAAATCAACGGCGCCTTGGCCGAACGGGGCGTCAAGCTTAGCGTCAACGACATGCTGATCAAGGCGCTGGCGCTGGCGCTGCGGGAATTCCCGAACCTGAATACACATTATTACGGCGACCGCTTCGTGAAGCACAGCCGCATCAATATCGGCATCGCCGTCGCCTTGCCGGATAACGGCTTGGTCAACGTCGTCTGTCATGACGCCGATACCATCCGACTGAGCGAAATGGCGGTCAACAACCTGGCGATGTACGAGCGCGCGCGCGTGGGCCGCATCAAGCCGGACGATATCCGCGGCGCCACCTTCACCATCAGCAACCTGGGGCCCTTCAATGTCAAGGACTTTTCCGCCATTATCAGTTCGCCGGAGGCGGGCATCCTCGCCGTTTCTTCGTCGCGGCGCGTGCCGGTTGTGCTGGACGATGGCAGTCTGGGCGTGGGCACGCGGATGAACATGACGCTGAGCGTCGACCACCGCGTCAGCAACGGCGCCGAGGGCGCGGCCTTCATGAACCACCTGCGCGAACTGATTGAGAATCCGCTTCGTCTGTTGGATTTGGGTGGGGTTTAGGAGGCGATAAAATATCATGATGCCTCGCGAAATCGACCGCGAACTTGTCAATCTGCGCCGAGAAGAAGCCAACGCGTGTATGCACTACAGGCTGTACCATGCTGCTACGTTGGTAGCCGGGAGCGGCGTCGAACTTCTCTTGGAGTGCCTGGTCGGGGACTTACTCCGCATTTTGGTTGCCAATAATCCGAATAGCGCTGAAAAACTGAAGTCCGACCTCAAGGGCTTTGAATTTGAGAAAGGTGATATTCGTAAATGGGGATTGGGAGTTTGGAGTGAGTTTTACACGGAATACCAAATTCCATTCAGCTTAAGAGATGCCTTTAGCTACAAGTCAGAATGCTTCAATGACGGAAGGATTCGCAAAGTTCTAAATGAATGGAACAGGTGCAAGCACGACGAACATGAAGCGCTGCCTGAAACTGCGCGCGAAATTGTTGCCTATCTGAATGAGTTGCTTGATGAGGTTGGAATTCGCTCAACCAAAAACAGAGGAAGGATGGCTTGGCGCCAAACATGGGGAGACAGGATCAATTATTGGACCGTGCAAAATAGAGTATCACCGGAGACCAAGCTGTTGATTAAGTTGTTTCCGCTACTAGAAGTTGTTGAGCGATTGATTAGCGACAAGCGCGTCGGATACGAATACAAGACAAGGCTCATGTTGGCGGAGAACTATGTTTTCAGCACCAAGGATTTGGTGGCAGAAGACGTCCGTCATCCACGAAGCTTGGTCGATGACGCCGCAGTTCTATCTCTGACACTGTATTGGCTGCTGCATCAGCCTAAATTTGAAGATTCACTCCTGCACGAAAATTGGCAGCGAGGAGATACCAATGCAAAAGATGAAATTGTAGGTCTATACAAATACATTATTGAAAACCATGGCAAGCTTTTTCGAGATTCGCCCGGCCAGTTTGACGGAAACTTAACGTGGGCTGCGATTCGGCGGATCTCCGACATTGGCCCCGAAGCCCTATGGCAGAACTACTGGGCAGAAGCCTATTAGCTTGCCTTCTATGCCCCGCCGCGTCTTATTCATCGCCACCCTCCATCACCCGGAAGAATTGCTGCGCGACATCGACGCCGCGCCCGCCGAGGGCGACCCGCCGCTCTTCCCCCGCAGCATGGGACAACATGCCTGGGAGCGAGCGCTGCGCAAGGCCGGGTACGCCCTGGACGTATTCTGGCGCAATCTGCCTGGTTACGGCGCGCGCGACATCAGCCACCTAAGCCAGGAAGCGCATCGCGCCGGCTTGACGCCGCGCAAAGCCATGGCCGCTTTGATGCGCCGCCTGCCGCCGCATCTGCATCCCGACCTGCGCCGGCGCAATCAGCTTCTGCTCGCGCAAGCCGCGCGCTTCCAGCCCGATCTCATCTGGCTCTCGGGCGACAACCGCGTCATCCTGCCGGAGACACTGGCGCGCCTGAAACGCGCGCATAGTTGCAAGATCATCTATGTCAGCGGCGTTTCGCCCATCGTCTTTTCCCATCCGATTGAGCGGACGGCCGCGCCACTCTACGACCTGGTGCTGGTCAACGATTATTATCACGGGACGCAATGGCGGGAGTTGGGCGCGCCGCGGGTGGAATGCCTGCCTTATGTCGGCATCGACCCCGAGTTGCATGTGCCGCAGCCGATCACCGATGTGCCGAATGAATACCTCTGCGATGTGGGATTCGTCGGCACGCTCATGCCAGACAATCTCTACAGTGAGCGCGTCGCGGCGCTGGAGAGCCTGCGCGAATTCGACCTCGGCATCTGGAGCGTGCATGAGGCGCCGGACTCGCTCAAGCCCTTTCATCGCGGCGGCGCCTTGGGCCTGCGGATGCTGCAGGTCCTGTCTTCCGTGAAGATCAGCATCAACGTCCATGGCGATTTTATGCGCTACGGCGGCAATATGCGCCTCTTCGAGAGCGCGGCGCTGGGCGCTTTTCAGATCGTCGATGATCGGCCGGGCGTGCATGAGTGGTTCCGCGATGGCGAGCATTTGGTCACCTTCAGCGATGCGGACGACCTGCGAGAGAAGGCGCGATATTACCTGGCGCATGACGACGAGCGGCTGCGGATTGCCGCGGCGGCTCGGGCGCATGCGCTGGCGAATCATCGCGTGGACCAGAGGCTGGAGGCGGTGGAGGGGCTGCTGGGGGAGGTGTAGTCCCCCGATTATTGGGGCATTTATCTGTCATCTCTGCGAATACAATCGGAACAAGTACAAATAGTTCTGAAAGGATACCTTAGATGATTATCGCGATTCCGGCAATTGGCGTCCTCGTGCAGCAAGCCATCCAGGCAATAGCTGTAGGCGCAGTGATCGGGGCGGCGACCGGCGCAGGCCTAGGCGCCGTCGTAGAAGGCGTTCAAAGCGCGCATGAACAAGGTGAATTAAACAGAGCGGTATTGGAAGATGCCGCGAATGGCGCCTTAAATGGCGGTAAGGATGGAGCAGTTTTCGGTGGCATATTTGGACCAGTCGGTCTAATTGTTGGGCCGGTCATCGCGCCGGCGGTGCAACTGGTCGATGACATAGCGCAACCGGTCATCCACGTTATAGACGACGTGGCAAAACCCGTCGTCAGCGCGGTCGACGATGTAGCGGGACCGGTGGTGAAACAGGTTGGGAACAGTGTACATGCGACAACAATGTCGATTGAAAAAGCCGGTATTTCCGCGCTAAGAAGCGTTAAGAGGGGATTGCCGACTCCGGTCCGAAGGCTTTTGCCCAAGACCACACGGTCCACCGGCTATATCTACATTTTGGACGATGCAGGTTCTGGCGCGCAAAAGATAGGCTTGTCCGTAGACCCCAAGCGACGTCTCGGAGAAATCAAAAGCCCGTCCGGAGCCAAGCCGAAGATCGTCTGTACCATCCCAACTTACAACATGAAAGCGTTGGAAGTTTCCATGCATGCCACGTATGCCAGCCAAAACCTGCCGAATACAGGAGTCGGGCGTGAGTGGTTCAAGCTGAATCCCGCGCAAGTGGCGGCAGCTTGCAGCCATTAGAGGAATTAGAGGGGGCTGTCACGTATCCCCCTAATCTGCATCTTCAAGAAGTCCGCGTTAAAATGCAGTCGTTGCCAATGCAAGGAGAAAGCGCAATGTCGGACATCCTCACCAGCCTCAGCGACCACATCCTGCGCATCCAGATCAATCGGCCACAGAAGAAAAACGCGCTGACCCCGGCCATGTACGATGCCCTGCGCGAAGCCATCGAAAGCGCTAATGCGGACAGCGACATCCACGCCATCTTCCTCACCGGCAGCGAAGACAGCTTCTGCGCCGGCAACGACCTGAGCAGCTTCCTGCTGGAGCCCGAATCGTCGGCCGCGGCGCAATTCATCCGCGCGATCGCCGCGGCTAAAGTCCCGATCGTGGCGGCGGTCAACGGCGTGGCGGTGGGCGTGGGCGTGACCATGCTCCTGCACTGCGATCTCGTCTACGCGGCCGCGGGCGCAAAGTTCAATTTCGCCTTCATCGACCTCGGGCTCTTGCCGGAGGCGGCATCGACCTATCTGCTGCCGCGCATGCTGGGATACGTCCGGGCGGCGGAATTGCTGATGCTGGGCGAAGCCTTCAGCGCCGAGAAAGCACACGATTGCGGCATCGTCAATCAAGTGCTGGACCCGGAAGACTTGGAGGCGCTGGCCTGGTCCAAGGCGGAGCAGTTGGCGGCCAAGCCGCCCGAAGCGCTGCGTCAGACGAAGATGCTGCTGCGGCGGGGAAAGGCGCTGGTGGTCGAAGACACGATAGACATCGAGTTGGAGATGATCGGGCAGCGCCTGGTCTCGGATGAGGTGCGGGGAATCATGCAGGCTTTCTTCTCGCGGCGGGGCACAGTGTGACTTTCGCAATGGGAGACACTAAAGGCTATACTACCTTTTGAGTCGTTATATCGGTTGTGATGTCAGGAGTTCGCCAGGTGGAGACTGTTGTAACGGTTGTGTTAGGAATAGTTGCTATAGCAATCGCCGGTGCGATTGTTTTAGTTGTAGGCATGATTGCCTTAGTAGCTTTCATTGGCGCCATTGGAGGTGCGATAGGCGGTGCCGCACTGTTCGCAATTGGGGGAATTCTAGTCGGAGCAGACTTAGCAGAAGCTGCTATTTTAGGGGCAATGGTGGGGGCATTCTTCGGCGCAATAGGAACGCCAATTTATGTGTTTTTTGGAAAACATGAAATACAACGTGACAGTACTAACGACGTTACACAATACCGTACAGATTCGATTCCAACATCTGAGACTCGCGTCCTCAATAGCTATGAAAATGAATCATATGATCTCCAGGCCACTATCGACGAAGTTATCGAAGCCGTTCATTTTGAACTTGATGTCAACCTCGAAAGCAATATTGACGACGCAGTGGAGAGTGCAGTTGCAAGTGCAAACAAAGGCGTGGCTGACTACCAAAATGAATATGACATAGAGGAACAAATTGAGGACGATTTCTACGACATTATCAGTATCGAATGTGGACGATATGACAACATAGGTTTTCGGAACGAGGTAGAGTACGCGGTCCGTAGCCAATTGCGGTCACAAGTAAGTGCGGCGGTAGAGATTGCTATTGCCCGTTACCGAAGCCGACTGCGTATGCGCCGCATTCGCTAGCCAAATGGACAGATTTTGAAACCTTCATTCGATAATTCCAGCCGCAAAAACCACAAAATGATAGCGAGTATATCTTACTTCACGTCCCCTCTTCTCGGCACCATCATAGGCGCTATCAGCGTATTCGTCTTCACCGACGGGTTACCCGAAGGCGCGATCATGGGCGGCATTCTCGGGGGCAGCGTCGGCGCGCTTATCGCCGCGCGAAGACATCATGGCACCTCAGGACCCGCCTTTGAGCTCGAAGCGGCCGGCATCCACGATAGCAATCTCACCACCACCGCTCGCCGATTTTTAGTGCGCGAGGCTTACCGTGATTCCCTCAGTCCGCAAATACTTGAAGAGAAGATCGAGCGGTTGGGAAGCGCCGACCGCTCCAAGCCCAAGTAGCGCCTATTCGCCGTAGACCAGCGTTTCCGGATAGAAGCCGAACCAGCCGAACCAGAAAGCCAGATGCCCGCCGATGCGCTCCAGACGCGCGCCGTCGGCGCCGATCAGCGCTTCTTCGGTGATCCGCCAGGCGCGGCCGTCAGCGCTGACGAGGGTCAAGTCGTCGTCCCCCGCGCTGAACAGGTTGCCGCCACTATCGTATGCGCGCACAGCCGCCCCGCCCGGTTCAAAGAAATCGCGCTCCGGCGTTGCCTCGGCGACGATCACCAACCCGCGCCCGGCCAATTCATCGTTGATGACACGCTCCGGAATGATCGCCGCCAGTGGATAGGCTTTGGGCTGCCCGCCCAGGCGCAAGGCGAAGACCATATCCTTGTTTTCGATCAGCGCGGTATCTTGCTGCCAGGAGGGGAACATCAAATCGACGCTGTTGAAGTAGTCGCTGTAGGCCGCGCCATTTGTGTAATTGCGGCGGAAGCCGGTGTCCAGGCTGAGTACGCTGGTATCGGGATGCTCCTCCAGCCAGCTGGCCCAATCTGTCACCACTACCGGCAAAACATCAAGCGCGATTCCACTGGTCGCCAGCAGGCCGAAAGCGGGTTCGCCGGTTAGCGCATTCCAGACGGTGTCGGTGTTGCGGTCGTACATCAGCTTGTTCGAGCGCATCAGCATGCCCGTGGAGCCGAATTCCAGGACTGTGTCGCCCAAGCTAACGGCGTCTCCATTGAAATCGGTGTAGGACAGGTCCGGAACGCTGACATCGTAGAGGACGCCCGCGCCGCATAAGGTGCAGTAGGCCAGCATGACCGGACGGCCGTCCACTTGCCCGCTGACGCCGCTGGCCTCCAACTTGCTTTCGCCGGCCGTGATATCAGGCAGTGCCGGGATTCCCGCCGGCGCCTCGCCATCGCGCCACAGGATATCTTCGACGCGCAGCCAGCCCTCGCGCGGGCAGCCGGCCGAACGCCCCTCAATCATCACCCAGCCTTCGCCGGAGCGGGCAAGCGCCTCAAAAGATCTGGGCGCGCGGAAATTACAGACCTGCTCGCCATCTGGCGCCGCGAAGAGTGGCGCATGGCCGATTACATCGTTGAACATTTCATGCCAGTTCAGCAGACGCAATGGATAAGCGCGGCTGTCGCCATCAAAGCTGAGGCCGAAGACCAGTTCGTCGGCCGCAGGATAGCTGCAATCGCCATCGCGGCAAAAGTCGACGAATCGATGCCCCTCATCCCGAGCCTCGACCGGGTTAATCTGACGCGCGTTGACCAGCGAGGGTATGCCGTCCACGGTGACGCCGCCCCATACCGCTTCGATCAGATTGATGTTTGCGCGGTCCATCGCGCCGGGTTGGAAAAAGCGCGTGAATTCGGCATCGACAAATGCCGCGAGCAGCTGCCCCTTAAACTCGTCGTAATGCGGCGGCAAAACAATATCGTGTTCGCTTGCCCATTCAAAATGACCCTGCCAGCCCATATCGCGGCCGGTCAAGCTGCTGAGGACGTCAAGGACGCGGTCGCCCAACTCGGGCGAGCGCGCAAAATAGGCGATATCAATCAGGGGCGCAATATACAGGGGATCGCCAGAGGCGGCGACAGCGTCATATACATCAAGGTCCGTGGCGCGGCCGCGAGAGAAATCGTGCGTCGCCGCCAGCAGTTGGATCATCGTCTTGCGATAGTTGGACGTATCATAATCCAGCCCCAGGGCCGGCAAGACAAATAGCCCGGTAAGACAGAGCGCGACGATTCCTTTCACAAAAACGTTCATCAATCCGCCTCCCCGTATTTCCCTGACCTGCCAAAATCATAGCGCTTAAATCTTACGGAGAGATTCCCGCGGACGAAGCAATTGATGAATGGAACTGAGCCGACGCCTTATTTGGAGACGCGAATGCTGCCCAATACAATCGTATCGTTTTGGGCGCCGTCGACATTGGTCAGCACGTCGTAGCGGATGGCATCGGGCAAGGCATACCATCCGGTCAAGACGCTGTATTCGCCCGCGGCCAACTGGCCCGCTTCAAGCGTGACCGTCTCGGTCAATTCCGTGCCCATTGCGATCTCCCCAAAAGAGCGATCCGCCGGACGCTCCGGCACGGGCAAGCCATTAGCGTCGAGAATATGCACGAAGCGCACATCATTTGCCGAGCGATCCCCTTCAAATTGCCACCAGAGCCGGATCGACGCGTCATCCGATGCCGTCTGCGGCAAGAAGTAACCGGCCAGGACAATCCCGCCTTCCATGCGTATTGGATCGTAGATGGCGCCGCTGGACAAAACCTTGATGTCGACATCTTCGACGCTGACCCGTTGGCAAATGAGCAAGGTCGTATCAATGCGCTCCGGGCAAGGCGGATCCTGGGCAATCTGGAGAATATGGTATCCGCGCCGCGCAATTGGCAACGGGATGGAGAGCGGAATCCGCCCATTAACATTCAAAGTCTCCAGGGGCGTGTCGTTCAGGGAAAGATGCGCCATTCGATTCTCGGCTTCCAAAATAGCGCTGAATTCCAGCCAGCCAGGCTGCGCCTTATATATGTATGTGATATGCGATTGCGAATTCGTTGTAGTCGCGAGGACGGCGGAGGGCGCATCTCGGATGAAAGGCGTTTCATAAAGGGAGAAGCGCTGATCGTCATAAAAGGGCTCCCCCAGCAAAGTTTGCGCCCGCCAATGCAAGAGATCGAGTTGGCCGGTCTGCATAGCGCGCACTTTGTTGATGATCACGACATCTGCGCCGGCTTCCGCCAACAGCGCGGGCTGAAAACTCTGGAGAAGTTCCAGCCGCGCCGGATCCGCTGTGGTAGCGACGGCATCGTGCCCGGCGATAATGGCCTTGCCGTGCGCGGTCTGCAGATACATCGCTTGCCTGGCCGCCGGCAAATCGTCATAAGGCGCGTTGTATATCGCCCGGATATCCCGCCGCCGCTTCAGGGCGTGGATGCCATTCGGGATCTCGGCCGGTATAGTGGGGAAGCCGGGATACAACTTATAATCTTCCAACAGCCAAAGCGCGAGCAGAAACGCCAGAACATATTGCGCGTAGCGATGCCGCCTGCGCGCGAAGCGGCTGGACCACAGGGCGGACATGCCGAAGCCGGCCAGCAAGGCAAATACCAGGGCGAAAAGCAACATGAAGCGGATCGGCGTTAGCGCAAACTCATACACCGGCAGGTTAAGCAAAAGGGCGAGCGGCAATGGCACTACCGCATCGTAACCCGCTATCGATGCCGTAAGCGCCTGCTGAGAGACCTTGAGTATCGGGCCAAGCGCCAAGAGCCAGGCGACCAAGGCCACCAGCAGCCACCAGCGCGTTTCACGACGCGACATAATGCCCAATAGCGCCAGGAGCCCGCCAAGCAGCCCGATATAACTCTGGCCGGATACCATGCCGTTGGGCATGGCACGGGCGGCCGGCGCGACCCTATCCGGCAAAAAGGGATTGGAGCTCGAAGGCGTAACTATAGCCAGGAGATCAACACTGTCTCGCAGGACGCCGCTGTCGTCGCTGTAGGCCGGATGGCCGCGGATATCGCCCAATACCGGCGATACAAAGAGGAATAGCAAGAAGCAGCCGACCAAGACCACAGCCAGGAGCCGGATAGCGCCAACCTGGTCACGCCGATAAATGCGCGCCAGAAGAAAGAGCGCGGCGAGCGGAACCAGCACATAGACAATTTGCAGAGTGTTTCCCATCGCCGACAACAGAAAAAAGAGCAGCGCGCTCAGATAGCGCCGAGACCCGCCATCATCGGCATAATCGAACAGGCAGATAATGAATAGAGGAAGGGGCCACAAAACCAGCAGACCGGCCTGCCCGGCGACAAGATGCCCCTGCGCCGCCGGAAACACCATGAAGACCAATCCGGCGGTAAAGGCCGGGAAAACATGTGAACTAAGCAAGCGCCGGCGCGCAAGCAAATACATGGCCCAGGCATTCAGCGCCAGCGTAAACAGGATGGTTGCGTTGTAGGCGGCCGCCAGCGGCAGGACAAAGGCAAAGAGCCAGGCCGGGAAGAATTGCAAGGGATGCGCCCAGAGCTGAACGACGGGATAGCCGGCCGGGTAACCGAGCAGGGCATGATCAAAAACATTGTGCCCCTGTCGGAGCGCCGTCGTGAACCACCAAATATGCCGAGCGGTTTCATAAGCCTCGCCCGTTTCTCCGCCGAGGATTCGTGTGGAAAAGGAACTGTACAGCGGCGCAGTCAGATACAAGGCGGCCAGCAGATAGGAAATGATTATAACCAGGCGCTGGTAGCGGATTCGACTCAACAACTTATCGCCTTCAACAATCTGTCACATGTCAGTAAGCCGCGCCGGGCGCGAGCCGAACCGGCAAGCCAAGCCGGCCGCCTTGGCGCTCAGCTCAGACGCTCGGCGGAAAGCAACAGGCCGGCGTGGGCTGTCCGATAGACCTGATAAGGGGCTTCATGCTCGAAGCCGATAAATACCGACCGGCTGACCTGCAAATCCACACCGTCGATTCGAAGCAGATAGCTCTCCCCGCCCCGTCCGCGGCGCAGGACCCGCTCGACCTCGCCCTTCAGCGTCTCCACTTTGCCCGTTCGCAGGTCGCCGGCGACGCGCATATAGGCCCGGCCAGTGAAGCCAACCAGAATGGCGTTGATCAGGACCAGAAGCATGCCCGCGGCCTGGAGGATAAGATTGCCGTTGCGCTGACCCAAGAATATCAACATGGTCGCGGCGATAACCAAGGTCACAAAGCCGATCGCAGCCGCCCCGCTGTAGCGGCGGCGCTTCGCCCGGATGCCTGCCATCTGCGCCAGACTGAGATTGCCAGTGCGGTTTTCCCGCAGATCCGCGTCCGTAAAATGCAGCGCCTTCATCAGCGCCCCCACATCCGCCATCAGGGTTCCGTTCCCTCCGGTGGCTGCAGCGCCGGTCCGCCGCCCGCCGGCATCGACTCCACATAGACCGATTGGCTGGGAAAAGCGAAGTCTATGCCCAAGCCCTCGACGATGCCCATTATATCCAGGAATAGCGCTTCCTTGAGCGCGGTGAATTCACGCCAATCAGTCAGCAAGACTTGGCAAATGACCCGGACATCAAGCGAGCTTGCGCTGAAATTGATGAAATGCACGATGACAGTTTCCCGGTCGATGCCTTGAGTGTTTTCCAGCAACTCGCGAATGCCGGCGACGACTGCCCTCATCTGGTCGGCGCTCGTGCTGTATGTGAAGTTCAAGGTCACATCGAGTCGCCGCTTTTCCAGGCGCGCCCAGTTCAAGACGACGGCATTGGTCAAGAGATTGTTCGGCACCGTCACCAGAGCCTGGTCCAATTGTCGGACACGCGTCGAGCGGACGCCCACCGATTCGACGACGCCGGTGACCGCCGGTGTCTTGATGTAGTCGCCGACTTTGAATGGATTGTCGGAGACGATGGCGGCGAAGCCGAACATATTGCTGACTGTGTCTTGTGACGCCAGCGAAATGCCCAGGCCGACGACGCCGAGAGACGCGATCAAGGCGGCGACATCAAAGCTGAACTCTTGCAAGATGAAAATTGCGCCCAGGGCCAGAATCAGAACTTTGATGAGCGAATTTAGAAATGGCAGCAGGCGCTCGGGAATCGTAAGGCCGGTGATATGTTGAACGGCCGCCGGTCGCAGCGATACGACATCAAGCAATTTGGCCAGGCCGTAAAATACCGAGGCGATGAGAAGCGAGCGGCCGACGGCTTGCGCGATCTTGATGACTTCGGCGTCGAAGCTGAAGACCACAGTGACCAGCAGCAGCGAAAAACCGACGATGGCAATGCGAATAGGCGTGAGGCTGGCTTCCAGCAGAGCGTCATCGAACTCGCTCTCGGTGCGCCGGACCATGGCGCGCAAGGGCCGCAGCATGATGAGCGTCAGCAGCCAGCGCAGCAAAAGTATAACGATCAAAGCCAGGAGAAACGGGAAAAGCTCGATGACGATGAGCTGCACAAATTCCGGCTGGCCTTGCAGCAAGGGACTAAGGTCAATCGGGTTCATATGCCAAGGAAGCCTTCGGGAATCATTGCCATTGGACAGCTTCCATTCTACGACTGACTTGTCGTTTTGCAAGCGGAGCGCGCCTTGGGCGGCAGCTTAAGCAAGCAGGGGCCGAGGCCGAGACAGGCGCCGATCAACCGACGGTTCAGCGGGGTTCGACCTCAGACTGAAGAAGACTGATTGCGCGGGCCAGTTTAAAGCTGGAATCCGTTGCGATAGTCGACGACTTTTCGCTCATAGTCATCGACATAGCTTTGCAGCTTGTTTTCCAGATCGTCCCATTCATCGCTCAGAAAGAGCTGGCGCAGAATATCGGCGCTTTCCGTCACGAATTCGATCTTGCGCATGGGATAATCGCCATAGGCGACGTGCCAGACCATGTGCATGTAGACGCCCAGTTTCTGTATCGCGGGAACAAAGCTGCTCAACATGTAGCGATAGTATTGGTCTTGTTTGTCAACTTTGATATTGTAGAATAATATGAGTTTGTAGCGCGGTCTGATGTGCTGAAATGATGCCATAATTGGTCGATCGCAGTCGGATTTTGGTCTGAACTACTCTATCATAGAACGCCTCGGCCTGATAAGGCTCTTATCCCGCTAGTCGTCTGCCGTGAGCGCCCCCTGCTCCACAGCCTTGGCGGACGCTCCATTACAGGAATCCATTCATGCAGGAATTGCAACGGGCAATTGAGGAACTACGCCAACGCGCGCAGGGAACAGCCGACCCGCAGGCACTAAGTGAACTGGAGCGGGAAGCCCGCGATCTTCTGACCGAAGCCAAGAACACCCCGCTTGAACAAACGGCGCAGGCGCTATTCGCCGAGATCGCCGGCAATCAAACGGCCACGGTGCGGCCGAACACGGCGGCGCTGCGCGGTTTGGTGCGGCGCGCCCGCATTCGCATAGAAATCGCCGGCGACGACGACGACATTGACGAGGCGATCGATATCCTGTCGGATGCCCTGCGCATGGATGCCCAAAGCAGCGATGTCATCGATCTCTTGCAACGAGCCGGCGCCCACAGCGCCCAAGCCAGGCAGCGCGTACAAGAGCTTTTCAATCGGCACGGGGTGCGCTCGGCGCCATCGACGGAAACGCGCGAGTCCGCGCCGCCGCCCAGGACCGCGCCGGCAGAATCGGCCCCGCCCCGCGCCTCTGATCCGCCGGTCAGCAGTCCAGCGCTGATGCAATCGGCCGAAACGCCCATAGAAGAGCGGGCGCTTCCGTCAACGTCGTCGATTGATGAATTGTTGACGCGCCTCACTGAAAGTTATTATTCGGGCGAATATCAACAGACGATCGATGTCGCGAATCGCATTCTGGCGATCCAGGCGAATAACCCGACCGCGCTGGAATACCGCGAGAAGTCCGAAGACAATTTGATTCGGGGCATCGTACCCGACCACCGGATTCCGTTCGAAGCGCGCGTGGCATACAACCGCGCCAATTCCCTTGTGCGGGCCGGCAATTACGAACAAGCATCCGGTTTGTATCGCGAGGCGCGTGAGCTGGCGGAGCGCGACGGAATCCTGACCTGGAAAGATGTTGAGCAGGCGCTCCTGGATATTCAGGACCTGGCGCTGGCCCGGGAACTGTTGACGGACGGCGACCGCCTGATGTCCAACGACAATTGGTCGGAGGCATTGCGCAAATACGAAGGCGCCCTGCGCGTCGTGCCCAATGATCCGCAAGCGGAAGAACGCCTGGAAATGATCCGCCGGATCCAGCGCGACTACGATCAAGTCGCGGTGAACATGAATACCATCGGCGGGACTCTGGAAGAGCAAGTCGCCCAGATCGCCAGCGTCAGCAGCTTGCTCTCGCATACGCGCCAGATGCTGCCGAACAGCCAGCGCCTGGCGCAGATGCAGCAGGAACTCGACAACAAACTCGCCAGCATTCGCAGTCAAGTCAACGATCAGGCGCAGATGTCTCTGAACCACGCCAATAATTCAACGACGCTTGACGAACGCATTCTGCTGATGAATGCCGCGATCAAACTGATGGAATTGGGTCTTGAGCTTGACCCAACCGATGGCACATTCTCCGAAATGCTGATGCGCTCGCGCAATTTGCAGGCCGATATCACGCGCGCGCAGCAAACCATCCGGCGGGCGCAGGCGCTGGTTTCGCAAAATTTCGACGCTGAGCTGGCGCAAGCGCGGCAGATGCTGGCGGAAATGGTGGGCGATTACGCCCAGGACGAGCGCTTCCGCAGCACCGTCAATGATCTCTTTACGCGCTACCTGGAGCGGGCGGAAGAAGCGCTGGGTGAAGGCAAAACGCGCGAGGCGCGGACCTGGCTGGAAGCCATGCGCGATGATCCTTTCCGTATCCTGGGCCGGCGCGCGGATATTTCACGCATTGATGGCATTATCCGCGGCCGCCGCAACCGCGGCCGCCTCGTGATGTTGTTTATTTTCATCATTCTGGTTGGCCTGGGCGGCGTCGCTGCCGCCATGACCCGGCCGCAATGGGAAGCGATCCTCTTTCCCACCGCAACCAACACGCCAACGCCGACCTTCACCCCGACCGTAACGCCGACGGCGACAGCGACATTTACGCCATCTTTTACGCCCACCTTCACCGATACACCGACCGATACGGCCACGCCAACCGATACGCTAACGCCGACGGACACATTCACGCCGACCTACACCTATACGCCAACCTTCACCGCGACCATCACGCCGACGCCATCCATGACGCCGACCGCGACACAAACACCGACGCCGACCGCGACGCCGCGCGAGCTTTGCCGCGTGGTTGTCATCAACGTCAACTCGATTCGCGTTCGCGCCCGGCCGACAACGGAAGGCTCGATCGTTGTTGGCTGGCTCGCGCCGGGTTCGGTCGCGCCGGTGCTGCGGCAGCAGCGCGAAGACCGCAACCCGACCGGACCGGTATGGTATTTCATCAGTGTGACCGTGGATGACGCGTCGGTGGAGGGCTGGATTCGCAGCGACATCGTGCACGTTGACCCGGGAACGCGCTGCCCGCCCGTTCCCTGATTCAGCCAATCCGGTGTGGCAAAGTGGGTCCGTGATCAGCCAAAATCCTGAATTAGACCGCGCCAGGCAAATCGCCGCCATTCAAGCCCGATTCGACTCCTGCTTGATGGCCTATCCAAATGTGGTCGGAACCGGCATCGGTTACCGACGGATTGCCGGAAAGCCAACCGGGGAATTATGTTTGGTCGCGCTCGTGAGTCAGAAAATCCCGGCGACGCAACTCGCGGCCGATGCGGTCCTGCCTCGCAAATTGGGAGGCATCGTCCTTGATGTCGTCGAAAGCGGCGATTTCAGCATCTAGCGCGGACTGGGGCCGGGCCTACCAGGATGTATAGCCCCCATCCACAACCAGATTGGCGCCGGTGGCGAATTTGGCGGCCGGCGAAGCCAGATAATATATGGCGGCGGCAATGTCTTCGGGCGCGCCGATCCGCCCTTGCGGCGTCATTGCGAGCCAGGTGGGCCGCCAATCATCATTGCTGAAGCCTTCCCGGGTCATATCCGTGCCGATGTAACCCGGCGAAACGCAGTTTACACGCACGCCGCGATCGGCCCATTCGCCCGCCAGGGACTTCGTCAGCAGGATGACACCGGCTTTTGCGGCATTGTAATGCGCCTGCGGCTGCGGCGTATTGGAGATCATGCCGGACATGGACGCGGTGTTGACGATGGCGCCGCTGCCCCGTTCCAGCATGTGCCGGCCGATGGCGCGGCAGCACCAGAACACGCCGTTGAGGTTCACGGCAATCATGTTCAGCCAGTCTTCGTCGCTGCATTCTTCCGCCGCCACAGCCTGGGCGATCCCGGCATTGGCGACGAGAATATCAATCCGCGAGAAGTTCTCCAGAGCGACGGCCGCCATACGATCGACGCTTTCAGACAGGCGCACATCTACCTCGATGAACATCGAACGGCGTCCCATGCTTTCGATTTCGGCGGCTGCCTCGCGTCCGACATCCGCGATGAAGTCGGCGATGATGACATCGGCGCCGGCAGAGGCGAAGCGGCGCGCCGTGGCCATGCCGATGCCGCGCGCCGCGCCCGTGATCAGCGCCGTCTGCCCGGTGAGATCAAAGTCGGAATTGCTCATAGTTGTCCTTGTCGTCAGAATCCGCTTCCAATTCGCCCGCGACAATACCACAGCCGCCAGTCCGTTGGCAAGATTATGCGCCCGGGGTACTGTATCAAAGGCGGTTGAATTTCTTCAAATGCCGACGATTTGGTAGGGGCGACTGACGGGCTGTGTCCACGCGCCCCGGTGAGTCGCCCAATTTCAATCCTGTTCGTACCCATCGGGCGATCCGCCGGATCGCCCCTACCAGACTATTTCAACCGAAATGGATACACTACCGCGCACGGGCCGAGAGTGGGGGCCGACCCAAAACTGAGGTTTTAATCGGCGCTAGCCGCCAATGTGGTACATCTCCACTTTCTTGCGGCGCTCGCGCAGTTCCTGCGTGAGCGAGCTGCGTATCTCTGAGTAGCGATCATTGCGGTCGCCCCAGGTGGCGCGAATGATCGCTTCCAGTTCGTCGTCCGTTGCGCCCGAGCGCAGCGGATCGCGCAGGCTGACGCCTTCAACGGCGAAGAGGCAAGTGAAGATCCGCCCTTCAGGCGAAAGACGCATGCGCGTGCAGGAACCACAGAAGGGCTGCGTCACCGAACTGATCAAGCCGATTTCGCCACTGCCATCGGCATAACGATAGCGCCGAGCCACCTCGCCGAAATAATTGCCCGGGACCGGCTCCAGCGGCATTTCGGCGTTGATGATCTCGACGACATCGGCCGACGGCAGGACCTGCTTCATCTGCCAGCCATTCTTGTTGCCCACATCCATATATTCAATGAAGCGCAGAATATGACCGCGATTCCGGAAGAAACGCGCCAAATCGACCAGCGTGTGATCGTTGACCCCGCGCTGCACAACCGCATTGATCTTGAGCGGCGAGTAACCGGCCGCTTCGGCCGCTTCCAGGCCGGCCAAGACCTTTTTCAGGCCGGAGCGGCCGCCATTCATGACGCGGAATACTTCGTCGTCCAGGCTATCGAAGCTGATGGTCAGGCGTTTCAATCCAGCCGCCTTGAGCGCGTCGATTTTTGCCGGCAGCAGATAGGCGTTGGTGGTCATCGCCAGATCTTCGACGCCATCAACCGAGTCCAGCATCGCGACCAGTTCTTCGATATCCTGCCGCAGCAGCGGTTCGCCGCCGGTGAGCCGTACTTTCACAGCCCCGAGGCGGACAATGATGCGCGTCAAACGTGCGATTTCTTCAAAAGTGAGCAGCTGCGGTTTGGGCAAAAATTGATAGCGCTCGCCGAAGATCTCGGCCGGCATGCAGTAGGGACAGCGGAAATTACAACGGTCCGTCACCGAAATGCGCAGGTCGCGCAAGGGCCTGTTAAATTGATCCAGCAATTTCATCGGCAACTCAATCGATAGGCCGAACTAGTCTAGCGAGGCGCCTGGCAATTGACAAGCGCGGTAGCGCTGCGCCAGCAATAGCGTCGGACTCAGCAAGTATAACAAATTTCCCTTAGAATCAGGTAAGAGATTGGATTCTCGGCAGGGCAATCGCATCAAATTATCATTGAACATAGAGAATGCAGAGAGCACAGAGGACACAGAAGCTTCACCAAGTAATTTATGCGAAATTCCGCATAAGGTCGATCTGTAGGGCGACACTGTGTGTCGCCCGAAAATCCGCGCTTGTGTCGGCGGGCGACCGAATCGGCCCTACAGATTACGAAATGTGAGGGGAAATTATGGCGCATGTCCAATGCAATGAATGTGGCGCGGCGGCCGGTCCGCTGGCTTGGCGCTGCAGCGCATGTGAGGGCTCGCTCGATCTATTAGATCCGCCGCGTTTTGACCCGGCGCGCATCAACCGGCGAGACTTTTCCCTTTGGCGTTATGCCGCCATGCTGCCCGTAACACGGCGCTTCAGCCTCGGCGAAGGCATGACGCCGCTGGCGCGGGCGACCTGGAATGGCCGTCCATTTCTGGCCAAGCTTGAATACCTGAATCCGACCGGCTCATTCAAAGATCGCGGTACCGCCGTTATGCTGAACCATCTCGCCAGTCACGGCGTCGACGCAGCGATCGACAATTCGTCGGGCAATGCCGGCGCGTCTTTAGCCGCTTATGCCGGCGCCGCGGGCTTGCGCGCCACCGTCTACGTGCCGGCCGCGACCGCGGTCGAGAGCAAGAAACGGCTGATCCGGGCATTTGGGGGAGCGATCGTCGAATCGCAAGATTATCTGGCGGATGTCTACCGCGCCGCCGAAGAAACGACCTACGCAAGCCATGCCTGGAATCCCTATTTTGTTCTGGGTCAGCAGACCGCCGCCTGGGAGATTTGGGAACAACTCGGCGGGCGCGCGCCGTCTGCTTTGGCGACTCCGGTTGGGCACGGCGGTCTGTTCCTCGGCATGTATCGCGGTTTCAAGGCGCTGGGCGAGGCCGGATTGATCGACAAGATGCCGCGAATGATCGCCGTACAATCGGCCGGCGTTGACCCCATCGCGCGCGCCTGGGAAAGGAAATCCCAAACCGTCGCGACTGTGAGGCCGTCTCACAGCGTCGCCGACGGCATTCTTGTGGACGCGCCCGCGCGCGGGGCGCAGATTCTGCAAGCGCTGTACGAGACCGATGGCTTTGCCTTACGCGTTGGCGACGAGCAGATACTGGCGGCGCAGAAGCGGCTGCGCGCGGCGGGCTTCATCATTGAGGCGACCAGCGCAGCGCCGGCGGCCGCGCTGCCACAGATCCACGCGCGCATCGGAGAAGACGCCGAGCTCGTCCTGGCGCTAACCGGCAGTGGCCTCAAGGCGATATAGCCGTCGGCGCGGCAAATATCTCGGATCATCATTCTGTCGTATAATGTCTTGGCAATCACTGGACGCTCGAGGTTGAGGTTAAGGTTGCATGTCGATGGATCTATTCCGTCAGCTGCTCGAAGCGCAGCGCCTGGCGCAGGATGACCTGCTGCAGCGGCGCGGCGTCGTCGGCATCGGCATTGGATTCCGCAATTACAAGGAGCAAGTCACCGACCAACTGGCGGTGGCGGTGCTGGTGGAACAGAAGAAACCGGTCGAAGCGCTCAGCGCGGAAGATCTCATACCGCCGGATGTCAACGGCGCGCGCACCGATGTTGTTGAGATCGGCCGCCTGGAAGCGCTTGTGAATCCGCGCGACCGCTTTCGCCCAAACATCCCTTGCGGCGTCAGCATCGGCCATTACAAGGTGACGGCGGGCACGCTCGGGGCTGTCGTGCTCGACCGCAATACGGGCGAACCCCTGCTTCTGTCGAATAATCATGTCCTAGCCAATAGCAACGACGCCGAGATCGGCGACGCTATCCTGCAGCCGGGGCCAACCGATCACGGCATGCGGCCCGACGATGTGATTGGCAAGCTGCACCGCTTCGAGACGCTGCGCTTCTACGGCGACGCCGGGACCGGGCTCGCGCCGCCGAGGACATCGCCACCGCTGTTTCCGCCGGGCGGCTGTGACCTGGTCGAGCTATTTGTCTCGGTGGGCAATGTGTTGAGCAAGATAAGCGGATCGACCAAACGCCTGACCAGCGTGCCTGCGCCCAAGGCCCAGACGAATGCGCCTCCGATTTATCCCAACCAGGTAGACGCGGCGCTTGCCCGCCCCAGCAACCCGATGCTCTTTCAGCATACGATCGCGGATATTGGCCGCCCCAACGGCATCAAGCGACCGCAGCTCGGCATGGAAATCCGCAAGCAGGGACGCACCACCGGTTATACCGAAGGTCGGATCACGCTCTTGAACGCGACGGTCGATGTGTCTTACGGCGAAGATCTGAAAGCGCGTTTCGTCGGGCAAGTGATCGCCACGCCGATGAGCCAGGGCGGGGATTCGGGCGCGCTGATTATGGAAGCCGGCAGCTTGAACGCGATTGGCTTGCTCTTTGCCGGTTCGCGCCGGGCGACCATCTTCACGCCGATGCAGACCGTCCTGGATGTGATGGATGTCAAACTGTGAGGCGCGCCGCGGAGCGCCACCGAACTTCCCATCTGCGCCGCTGCGTAAAGTCAAAGCGGCAGCCAGACGCCCGTCCAGCAATTCTTTCTGGTCCGCTCACGCTACTTATGCGAGTTGACCAGCATGATCAGCCCAAGGACGGACATCAGTTCCGAAATGCCCTAGAATAACTGGCCGGGCTGCGCTATTCCTTTGCAGTGCCAAAATGAGGCGCGATATGACAAGGTATTGGGTAATGTATCAATTTCGGTTGAAATAGTCTGGTAGGGGCGATCCGGTGGATCGCCCGATGGGTAAAACAGTATCGAAATTGGGCGACTCACCGAGTCGCCCCTACCAAATCGTCGGTATATGAGGAAATTCAACCGACTCTGATACACTACCAGGTATTGGCGCGTCTTGCTAATGCGTTTTGTTTTCAAGTGTCGTAATCTGACAATGATTATAAGCACAGAATACACAGGATGAGGCGTTTGAAATGGGAAGAAGAAAACTGGCGATAGACGCAATGACCCATTCTAAAGACATTAGCGGCAAGGTCTATATTGTCACTGGCGCCAATTCTGGAGTCGGTCTTGAAACAACCAGACAACTGGTTAAGCAGGGTGGTCATGTGGTCATGGCTTGCCGACGAACAAATGCCGGAGAAGAAGCGGTCCAGAGCTTCAATGGATTGAAAGGCAGTCATGAAGTCTTGAAGCTGGATCTTGCTGATTTGCAAACTGTGCGGGATTTTGCCAGGAAATTCAAGCAGAATTATGGCCGACTAGACGGTCTTGTTTGCAATGCGGGCATGGTCAATATGAACTCCAATCCCGTGTACACCAAAGACGGCTTTGAAATCACCATGGCGGCGAGTTACTTCGGTCATTTCCTGTTGACGGAACTGCTGCTTGATGCGCTGAAGGAAAGCGCGCCATCAAGGTGGGTGATTGTTTCTTCGGTTGTCCATGCGGGAAACCCAAATAACCGCCCCGATGTGCATCTAGACGATTTGCATTACAAGGCAAGGGATTTCAATAATTTTGCCGCTTACGCCGAGGCGAAGGTTGCAGTCGTTTTGTATGCAAAGGAACTTGCGGAACGATTGGAAGGCACTGGTGTCTCAGCTTTCTCGGTACACCCTGGTTGGGCGCGATCAAATTTCGGATCAGGCGGCAACTTCTTGATGCAAGTTCTTATGGGGCTGGCGCGACCTTTAACCCGCTTAATGTCGGACAGTAACGAAGAATCGGCCCAAACATCATTGCACTGTTTGCTCTCTGATGATGCGCCAAAGCACTCAGGCGCGTACTTCAGCCAGAGCAGTGTGTTATATCGTGACAAGGGCACGCGCGATGGCGGTTGGCCCATGGAATCGCCAAATCCAAATGCCAAGAATATGGACACTGCGCGCAAACTGGTTGCGATGAGTTATGGATTGGTTGGGTTAAAAGACAGGTAGAGGCGGTCATAAGAGTAAATGCAAGTAAGTCGTGCAAAATATGCTGGGCATTTTGAAGCAAGAGTGGGCGAGCCACCGGCTCGCCCGTACACCGAGTCTCCTCTTATGCCGTAGGGGCGAGCCAAGGCTCGCCCGCATGTATGTCGCGAAAGACGATGCGCATTTTTCCATTTACTTACTTGCGTTTACTGGGAACCAGAAGTTCCAAAAAGAGAGGAATCAATGTCAGCCCAGAATTGGACAACCGCTAATATCCCGGATTTGACTGGAAAGGTCATTATCGTAACGGGAGCCAATAGCGGTATTGGTCTGGAATCAGCGCGAGAGTTTGCTCGCAAAGGCGCGCTGATTATTGAAGACAGCAGCTTGAACGCGGTCGGCTTGCTCTTTGCCGGTTCGCGCCGGGCGACCATGCGGTTCCGGCGGGGAGTAGCGTCGCCCAGTCTCGAGATCTCTGTCAAAGAAACTTTCTGATACTGAGAAAAGAAACGGCGCTCTGGAAACCAGAGCGCCGTTTGCCTTGAGATGCGATTGGAAACTAGCCGCCCGTCTCGAGCGTGACTTCCGGCGCCTCGAATTCCGCGCCCAGATCAGCGAAGTCATCCACGTTGAAGATGAAGGGCGAATCGGAGGGCAGCAGCGCGAAGGAAACATTGTCCGACAGGTTGGCGACATAAAGATACTGGATCAAGTTGGGATTGGCGGCGATCTGGTCGCTGATCACACGCAGCGCTTCCGCTTCCGCTTGCGCCTCGATCAAGCGAGCGTTGGCGCGACCGCGCGCTTCCTGCTCGGCGGCATCGGCGCGACCGCTGGCCTCGGTCTGCACACGCTCGGCTTCCGTACGCGCGCGCTGCAGCCGCTGTTCCTCGATCTGCTTTTCTTCGATGGACTGGGCAAAGGCTTCGTTGAAGTCGATATGCCGGACTAGCAGCGAGGTCAGTGTCAAGCCCTCGGACGCCATCCGATTGGTCACGACTTCAGCGATGCGCCCGCCAAGGGCCTCGCGTTCCAAGCCGTAGATGGCTTCAGCCGCGAATTGCGAAACGACATCACGGGTGACCGCGCGCACCGTCGGTCGAATGAAATCCGATTCGTAGCGATTCTGCCAGTTGAGGTGAATCTGGTTCACGTCATTCCGCGCAATGCGATAGAGCACCGTGATATCCAGCCGTACTTCCTGACCATCAACCGTCAGCGCTTCCACCGCGTCATTGCCCTGCAAGCGCCCCTCGGTGCTGGTGCCGGACATGGTGTATTCGCGTTGATCGGTCTGATAGATGACGTATTCCTGCAAGCCGGGGATGATGATCGAGGTGCCGGGCGCCCGCGCCGGATCTTCCAGTTCACCGGTGAGCACGTTGATGATCACCGCCGCCCGCGCCGGCTGCACAATCAAGATGCCGGAACTGACGATGAAGAGGACGATACCGGCGGCGAAACCGACCACGGCGAGCAGGAAGCCGCCGCGGGCCGAGCGCCCTTGCGACGCCAAGGTGAAGGCAAACGCGACGCCCAAGATACCAACACCGAAGGCGAGTATCGCGATAATTCCCAAAAGACCGCCAAAATTCATGACTGCTCCTTTGCAGCGTTTTCGTCTGCAATTTCCTTTATTCGGACTGATTATACCATATCATGCCCGCCACCCGGATTCCCCAATTTTCGGGGTTGCAGGCCCGGTGGTTTCGGATCCACGCTATCGAGTTTTTGCAGCCCGCCCGCCGGCCCAGCCGGGTCCGCGTACGACGCGCCCGGGCATGTTCCCGGTATGTTCGCCATCACGCAGGACTTGCAGGCCGTTGACGAAAACCTGCGCCATGCCGTCGCTGTAGTGGTGTGGATCGCCCGGGACAGAATGATCCCTTACGCGCGCCGGATCAAATACGGCAATATCGGCGAAGCAGCCGGGTTTGAGATAACCGCGATCCACGAGTTTGAGGTTGTCGGCGGCGAAACCGGACAAGCGGCGCACGGCATCTTCCAGCGTGATCAAAGCTTCATCGCGCGCGTATTTTCCGATGACGCGCGCGAAGCTGCCGTAGGCGCGCGGATGCGGGTGATAGCTGAGGAAGGCGCCTTCAGTCGCGATCGAGCCGGCATCGGAGCAGAAGCTGACCCAGGGCAACTGCGCCTGTTTGCGCAGGTTGTCCTCGGACATGCAGAAGTAAAGCGAGAATATGCGGCTGTTGTCCTCAATCAGCAGGTCGATGGCGGTATCGGCGGCCGATGTCGCGCCCCGCTCCGCCATCACTTCGCGCAGGGTCTTGCCCTGATAGCGGCGCAGTTCCGGCTTGGCGAAACCGGCCAGCATGATGCCGTCGGCGCCGTTCTCATAAAACATATTCTCCCAACGGCCGGATGGATCGCGCATGTCGGCCTTGATTCGCTCGCGCTGGTCCGGATCTTTCAGCCTTTCGATCAGGCGCTCGAAGCCGCCGTCATGCGCCCAGGCGGGAATGCAGGAAGCCAGGCCGGTGCCGCTATAGGGATAGGTATACATGTCGGCGGTCAGCGGCAGGCCGTCGGCGCGCGCCGCTTCGACCCGAGCGATCGCCTCGTCCATCTTGTCCCAATGCATCGCGCCGGAGGCTTTCAGATGATAGATTTCGCCGCTGACGCCCGTCGCTCGCATGATGCGAATCAGTTCGTCCAGCGCTTCCATGAATTGGGCGCCTTCGCTGCGCAGGTGGGTGATGTACATGCCATCGTATTCGGCGACCACGCGGCAGAGTTCGATCAATTCTTCGGTGCTCTGATAGGTCGCTGGCGGATAGATCAGGGCGGCGGACATGCCCATAGCGCCTTCGCGCATGGCTTCATGCAACAGGCCCTTCATCACCGCCATCTCGTCCGGGCTGACGGGCCGGTCGTCATAGCCGGCGGCGTGCACGCGCAGGGTGGCCGAGCCGACGAACGAGGCGACGTTGGTCGCGACGCCTTTGCGCTCCAGGAATTCGAGGTACTCGCCCAGGGTGGTCCATTCGATGTCGTAATGGATATCGGCGGTGGAGAGGATGGTATCGCGGTTGCGCTTCATGTCGTCGTTGAGGGGCCCCATCGAGGTGCCCTCGCCCATGACTTCGAGGGTGACGCCCTGCTTGATATCGCTCATTGAGCGGCCGTCTTCGATAAGGGATTCAGTCGCCCAGCTGAGCATGTTGATGAAGCCGGGCGCGACAGCGAGGCCGTCGAGGTCGATGGCGCGCGAGGCGGATTCGGCTCGCAGGTCGCCGATGGCGGCGATGCGGTCGCCGCGGATGAGGATGTCGCCGCTGACGGGCGGGCGGCCGCTGCCGTCGTAGATTGTGCCGTTGCGGAGGAGGGTTGCGGGTTGGGTCATGAGTTTCTCAATTAGTTATCTAAGCAAAGGCATCCAAAAGGCAAAATACTCACATGTCCTCAAACTGGCCACCTCTGTATTTGATGTCGTGCCAGTTGATTTCTCCGCTCATTACTTCTTCAGCTGTGTGTGCAAATGAAGGCATAAGATTTGACTTTGAGACATGCCTTAATCTCAGCAATTTCAGTAGATCCACACGCTTAGAATAGGGGAGCGTAAATTTGTATACACGGCCAGCGTCAGCTAACTTCCTTAGTTCGACTTCGAACGACTGCCAGCAACCATGCTGAAAGTATTTCTCATCGGCCTCTTTATCATAGAGAAACAAGCCATCCTGTGCCTGCAAGAATCCAATTCTAGAACGTAATTGTGTAACGGGAGACAATGTCGTGCATTGCAAGCTAAATCGTTCAACTGCCCACACCACCATGAGATCAGGTTGTATTTTGTGTTCAACTTTAGTATATGCAGCAAAAAATGCCGCCACCATTGGACGAAAGGTCCAGTCGAGCAATCGTGTTGCAATTCCACTATGTTGTGCGAGCGCAAAAGCAACGCGAATTGGATAAACTCGCCATTTGAACTTTATGTCTCTTCCAGACAAGTTAGAAGCCGGATTGTTTAGCTCCTCTATGCGTTTTAGATTCTCAATCCAATCATCCGGTAATCTCAACCCCGCCCTATCAGAAAGATCCTCAAACTCTGCCACAAGACTGTTTTCAGTTCCTGCTTGAAAGTATTGAAATAAGAAGCGACGAAGCTCCTCTTCTGACCTAAGTCCATGACTGCTAGCAATTTCGTTGGTTTGCGATGCGGAAGAAATCCCTTGCAGTATCTTGCCAGCGAGTTTACGCACATGCTCTTGAACTTTGTCATTTCGCATGGCTTTTGGGTGAAGCTTCCAACTAACATCGTTTTGGCCACGGAAAATCCAAGTGCCTTTGTACCACCTAGGATGCAACTCGTTTAGCTCCGCCAAGAACTCTCCTGCACAGTCACGATGAATTATCGAAATATCATATTCGTCTCTCATCCCACCCTACCCCAAGCTCTCACTCAAAATCCGCCCCAGCTCCCGCCGCACCAAGCCCGGCCGCTCATCCCGCAAGAGCGGCAGACGCGCCCGCGTCCGATGCAGCTGATTCAAGTCGATTTCTTGCATGATCAGCGCCTCGTCGAAGTAAAGCCCATGAGTCATGAACTCGCCATCGGGATCGACCACCGACGAGCCGCCCCAGAAGTTCTTGCCGTCTTCGTAGCCAACGCGGTTGCAATGCAAGATGTAGGACGTGAACATGCTGCCATAAGCCTGATTCACGTGCTCGACCCAGCGCGTGCCCATCATCCTGTCGTCCGCGTTTAGGCCGCGCGAAGGGCTGGAGCTGTTGAGGATCAAGATATCGGCGCCGTCCAGCCAGAGCAGATAGGGCGGCGAAACATGCCAGAAGTCCTCGCAGATCAACATGCCCAGGCGGCCGAAGCGCGTGTCGAAGGCGCGCACGCTGTTGCCTTGGGCGAAGTAGCGCGATTCGTCGAACATGGCATAGGTCGGCAAGTAGAGCTTGTGATGGATATGCAGCGCTGCGCCGCCAGCGAGATAGGCATTGGCGATGTAGAAGCGCTTGCGGCTGTCTTCATGCACGAAACCGACGACCAGGTCGATGTCGCGGCTGGCGTCCAGCAGCTGAGCAAAGGCGGGATCGGCGCCCGGCGCGCCCAGCGCCACCTCCGGCGCCAGGTCCTGCACCTGGTAGCCGGTCAACGACAGCTCGGGGAAGATGAGCAAGTCGACGCCCGCCTCGCGCGCCCGCCTAGCGTAATCCAGATGAACCGCGAGATTATGCTCGAGGTCGCCCAGTTTCGGGTAAATCTGCGCCAGACCGACATTGATGCGCATGCGCCGCCTCCCCTGCCCGCTGCCTCGCCGTATCATAAACGAGCGCCGCGCGCGCGGCAATTCTTGAGATGCGGCCGGCTAGCCGGCGCCGACTGGTTTCAGGCTTTTGAGGGCGGGGCCGGGCCTGCGGCGTCGATGTGCTGGAGGACGCGCCCGGCGACCATGGCATCAACATCCATCGCGCCGGCATCGTGCGCAATGACATCCCACAGGTACCTGGCGTATTCATCGCGGCCCGCCGCCACCAGCAGGGCCGATCCGGTCACGATGCGCGTTTCCAATTCAGCCTTCTTGTTTGCCAGTTCGAGGTATTCAGCCGTGGTTTCCCAAGCGCCCAGAGCGCTGGCCTCCGCCCCGAGCGCAGCGGCGAAATCGAGGTCCCGGCCCGCCTGCAGCGCATTTAAGCTGCCGTCCACCAGCGCCGTTAAATGCGTTATCAGCGCTTCCCGGCTTGGATGCGGGTCCCCGCTGGCCAGGGCCCCCGCCAGTTCACGGTTTGCGTCGCCGCTCAAGGCCAAGCCGGCGTCGGCGAGCGCGGCGCGCAGATGACTGAGCAACATCAGCAGGACTTCGCTGATGGGCGCTTTATTTAGTTTTTCCCTGGGACTGGATGCCATGCCGTCATTCGGTCTCTTCGGAAAGGCCGGGCGGGCGCTGCCGGAAGCGGTAGCCGATGCCGCGCTCGGTGCGAATATAACGCGGATGATGAGGATCCACCTCAATCTTACGACGCAAACGGTGCATGTGCACGCGCAAGGTATCCTCGTAAACGCTCCTGCCCGGCCAAACGCGCGACAGCAAGGTCTCGTTCTGCACGACCCGCGGCGCATGGCGCAGCAAAACATAAAGCAAATTTGATTCCGTCGCCGTGAGATGATCCCGGCGGCCGCCGACCATTACGCGGCTGTTGGCGAAATCAATGTGCAAGTAGTCATCCACGCGAATGATGGCGTCGGTGGAATAGTCCATTGCAGGCATTCGACCGAAGACCATCTGTATGCGCGCGTCCAATTCCTCCAGTGTATAGGGGTCGATCACAAAGTCTTCCCCATACTTCATGATGCTTTCCACATCAATCCGCTCATATTCGGAAGTGATCAGGAAGATGATCGACAGATCCGCTACCGCCTTCAGCCTTTCCGCCACTTCAAAGCCGTGCAGGCCCGTCAGTTCCGCCGCGATTAAGGCAATATACGGCACCTCGCGTTCCCGAATATGGTTGATTGCGCTCGCCAGGTCGCCATGCGCGCTAACGCTGTAGCCAGCGTTGACGAGAAAACCGCCAACGCTCGTCCTAACTCGGACGTCCTTGACGATTAGCAAAACAGTAGACTTTATCATCGAGCGCTGCACCTATGATAGCTATTTTGCTAGGATAGCGACAGATTTGACAACTAATAAATATACACTAGCCAATACAGGACGTCAAACTAAATCCATGCTTTACACTGCTATTTATATTGTTCCTAGCAAACTATCTACTTGCTTGTTTCAGGCCAGACGCCGGGCCAGCGCGATTCGGCAGCGCCGGCGGCGAGCAAAGTCGATTCTGATGAGAAAGTTATTGGGATGCTATATGCGCGCGGGGAACCGCTGCAGGTTGCGCAAATAATCCAGCCGGCCGCACATCCACTCGCTCAACTCAGGCGTCTTGAGGTTGAGGCGGCTCAAGGCGGCCCGATCCAGCGGGATCTCCTCCGGGATGAATTCGCCGCGCGAAGGATCGTCGAATTCCGGTCCGTAGCGTTTGCTGATATCGTAGCTATGGAGCAGACAGATGAAGAAGTGCTCCTCCAGCCGCTTGCCCGCTTTCTCGTGCCGGAGAATGAAAGCGGTATCAACAACTGTGGCGACGGCGCCCAACTCTTCATAAAGCTCGCGCTCCAGCGTCGCCGTCAGGTCGGCGTCCGTGGTTTCGACGCCCCCGCCCGGCGCGACCCAGAATGGCGCCGATTGATTCGGTTTCAGGCGCTTGATCAGCAAGACGGAATCATTCCCGGTCAAAAGAATCGCCCGCACGCGCTGATCAATTGCGCCTATCTGTTTGATCTCGGCTAACATCTTTTCAAACCACGCGCCGCTTCCGCCGCTTCCGGAAGACCCCGGCCTCGGCGGAATTCTTACTTAGGTCCCGTCGTCCGGCAAAGTTCAGTCTTTGCAATGTCGCGCTGCCGTTATCTCGGGGCGGACTTTGACGCTCGACCGCGCCGGGAGCCATTGGAATTATTGAATTGTGAAAAGGGAGTTGATGTTAACACAGGCGGTCAACAAAATCAACCAATATGCGCGACGCCATGCCATAGCCGATGATCTGCAGGTCGGCAGCGCCCACGCGCACGGCCACGTGGCCGTCAAAGGGATCGCGTTCCACCACCTCCAGGGTCATGCCGAGCAGCAGCCCGCGTTCCTGCGTATTTTGCAGCATAGCCGGGTCGTCCATCGTCAGACGGCGGATACGCGCCGGTTTGCCGGGCGGCAGTTCGGACAGGGGCTGCAAGTCGCGCTCGGGCATGATGCCGTCAAGATCGGGAATGGGGTCGCCATGCGGGTCGTACAGGGGGTCGCCCAGTTTTCGTGAAATCGCTTCGACAAAGCGGTCGGACACTGTATGCTCCAAGGCTTCCGCCTCATCGTGAACTTCATGCAACTCATAACCCAAGTCCTGAACAAGATAGGCCTCTATCAGGCGATGCCGGCGCAGCATTTTCAGCGCCACCTGTTCGCCCAGGTCGGTCAAACGCACACCGCGGTATTTCAAGTAATCCACCGTGCCCTCTTCCACCAGACGTTGGGCCATGTCAGTCACGGCCGGGGCGCTGATGTCCAGGGCCTCGGCCAAGGCATTTGTGGATACACGGTCGGTTTCGCGCTGCAAGTTATAGACCGTCTTGAGGAAGTCTTCTACTGATTGCGACTGTCTCTCGACGAGATTGCGCATATTCATTCCCTCGCCTCGATGACCGGACTCTGCGTGGGTATAGCGGTCGGAAGCCATGCCGCGCCCAAGATTCAGCGCTGTTTCACCTAGCCAGCAAAACATATCATAACACAGGCGCATTGCGGCATTGCCGCCGCCTTTCGCAGCGCGTGACACCAACGGCAATCTAACAGATGAATGTTATGCTAATGCTGATCGCTGCGAACAGTCAGCCGCCTCCGCCGCAGGCGCCCGGTCAAAGCGCGCCCGGCGGATGAATTGACCGCCGCGGGCGCAGGCCTTACAATTGGCAGTGAACGCCGAAAGCAGATTGCAACGGAAGAAGCGCATGAGCAGAGATTATTATGATGTGCTCGGCGTAACGCGGGACGCCGGCGATGAAGAAATCAAAAGAGCGTTTCGCCGCAAGGCGAAACAATTCCATCCCGACGCCAATCCGGATGATCCGGCCGCGGAAGCCCGCTTCAAAGAAGTCAACGCAGCCTACGAAGTGCTAAGCGATGAGGACAAACGCGCCGCTTACAACCGCTTTGGCGCAAATTGGGAGCAATACCAGGCTTTCAACGGCGGGCATCCACACCATTCCGGCGGCGACGCCTCATACCGGGACGTATCGGATATCTTCGAGACTTTCTTCGGCGGCGCAGGCGGCAGGCGTCGCCAGGCGGGCGGCTACGGCGGTTTCAATGGGCCACGCGCCGGACGGGATTTCGAGCACGATGTCCATATCAGCCTGCGTGAGGCTTATAAAGGCGCCGAGCGCATCATCAGCAAAGAAGGACGGGACATCAACGTAAAGATTCCACGCGGCGCCGCAACGGGAACCAAGGTGCGCTTGGCGGGCGAAGGCCAGCCAGGCAGCAACGGCGGGCCGTCCGGGCACCTGTACTTGCGCGTGCACGTCGCGGAGGACAGGCGTTTTGAGCGCCAAGGCGATGACTTAACCGTCGATGTCAAGGTCGATGCCTTCACCGCAATCCTGGGCGGCGAAGTGGAAGTGCCAACCCTGACGCGCCCGGTCAAGATGAAGCTGCGGCCCGGCACGCAATCGGGCCAAAAGCTCCGTTTGAGCGGCAAAGGCATGCCCATTCTCCGCGGCGGCGATGCCTACGGCGATCTTTACGCGCGCGTCATGATCACCGTCCCGACGCAACTGGACGCGGAGCAGCGCGGATTGGCCGAAGCTCTGCGCGACAGCCTCAACTAGCTGTCCGCGCTCCCGTAGATGTCTTTGCTGTCCTGAATACGAAGCGCGCGCCGCAAGAATATGCTGTATTTCCTACTCGCATTGCTCGCCTCCAGCGCCGCGATCGCCCTGCTGATCACCTATCTGCAGGTTCGCGTCCACCTGTACCCGCAATCGCCGCCTGTCATGCCGCAGAGCGCTGATTCAGCATTCCAACGCGTATCGTTTTCGACGGAAGACGGGCTGGCAATAAGCGCTTGGTTCGCGCCGCCAGAGTCGCCAGCGGGACAGGCGGCGCTGCTCTTGCACGGCCTGCGCGGCAACCGCGATCAACTGCTGCCACACGCCGCCTATCTGCTGGAAGCCGGTTACGGCGCCCTGCTCATCGATTTCCGCAACCATGGCGAATCCGACGGCAGCCTGTCTTCAATGGGCTACCATGAGATCAAAGACGCGCGCGCCGCCTACGCCTTTCTGCGCGCCCGCCCTGAGGTCAAGTCAGTCGCGATATGGGGGCATTCAATGGGTGGCGCTGTCGCCTGCAAACTGATGAGCGAAGTCGATGCCGCCGGTCTCTTCGCCGACGCCGCATTCAGCGACTTCGCGGCGCTGGCGCGCGCCCGCGCCGCGCGCCTTGGATATCCGGCCGCATTGGCTGAATTCCTCTTCATTCGAATGTTCGGCGCCTTGAGCGCTTCCGATCCGGCCTCTATCCGTCCCGTGGAAGACTTGGCCAAAGTGGAGCGTCCGGTTTTGCTCCTGCATGGCAGCGACGATGACGCTATACCATTATCGCAGGCCAGGCAAATGGCCGCCGCCAACGATCATGTTGAATTATCAGTATTTGACGGCGGGGGACACAGCAACCTGTACGAGTTGGACCCGGTTCGGTATCGCCGGGAGGTCCTGGCATACATGCGGCAAGCCTTCGCGACAAGCGCCGATTCATAGACGGTGGCAAGCCTGTTAGAATGAGGATGCAAAATGGACCAGCCGCTCGGCGGCAGCGCATTCGGGTTACCTATGTTCCCACCTACAATTAAACCGGCTCGGCTGCCCGGTATCGCGATTCATCTTTTGAGAAAACCGCATATTTTACCTTGCCTCAGCTTGTTCGCCTGCGTACTGCTGCTCAGCGCCTGCGGTATTGAAATCGGCGGTTCGGCGGAACTGGGCCGGCAATCCGCCGGCGCGGGCGCGGCAGCGACAGCCGCCCATACACCGACAGCCCTGCCCGGCGAGTTGCTTGCCACAGCCGACGCCGACTATACGCTTTTGGCCAATATCTATGAGCGCGCAAGCCCATCTGTGGTCAACATTGAGTCGGGGCGCATCAATAATGATTCGGGGGATATCTCGACTCAGCGCGGCTCGGGATTTGTCTACGACAAGCAGGGGCATATCATCACCAATGCGCACCTGGTCAACAATGCTTTTCAGATTCGCGTCACCTTGCAGAACGCCGTTGTCGTGGACGCGCAATTGCTTGGAGCGGACAGCTTCAGCGATTTGGCCGTTCTCAAGGTTGCCGCCGACGCGGCGCGCTTGAACCCGCTGTGGATCGGCGAATCGGCCGGCCTCAAGGTCGGGCAGCGCTCAATCGTCATCAGCAATCCCTTTGGGCTGAGCAGTTCGATGACCACCGGCATCGTCAGCGGCCTGGGCCGGACATTGCCCTCGGCGGAACTGTTGGATGGCGAAAGCATGCCCGGCTTCGAGAATCCCTCAATCATACAGATCGACGCCGCGATTAATCCAGGCAGTTCGGGCGGTCCATTGCTTGATTCGGGCGGTCGCGTGATCGGGCTCACCACCGCAATCCGCTCCAACAGCGGCCAATTTCAAGGCATCGGCTTCGCTGTGCCCGCCGATACCATGCGCCGGGTCATACCGGAACTGATTGAGCGGGGCCGCGTCGATTACTCTTGGATGGGCATCTCGGTCATGCGGGAGGACGGCGGTTTCGGCGTGGCCGGGTTGAGCGGCGCGCTGGATTTGCCGGTGGATCGAGGCGTGCTGCTGCGCGGCGTCATTGAAGGCTCTCCTGCGGATTCGGCCGGCTTGCGCGGCGGCGACAGATTGCTGGAAGTGCGCGGGGAAAGCGTTTGCGCCGGCGGCGACTTGCTCGTGGCGATCAACGACTATCATTTTGCTGATCTCGATGAACTGGTGACCTACCTCGTGCAAAACACGCGCCCGGGCGACGTGATCGAGCTATTGGCGATCCGCGACAAACTTACCATTGAAGTCAAGCTGACGCTGCAAACTCACCCGGTCGCCGGTAATCAGCGCCTGTTGGATTGCAGCGCTACAGGATAGGGCGCCGACGATGGACAAGACAATTCTGGAATCGGCCGCCTTGTTGATGCGGCCGCTTGAAACAGGCGACATTGACGAGATACCGAGCTTGGTCGAAGCGCCCGAAATCGCAGCAAACACCTTTGTTCCGAGGCCCTATACGGCGGAAGACGCGGTGGAATTCGTCCAGCGCGCCCGCGAACGCTGGCAATACGATGAAGCTTATGTCTTCGCCATTATCGACAAAGACCTCGGCCGTTTCGTCGGCTGCATGGGCTTGCATCCGGCGCTGGAGCATGATCGCGCCGAAGTGGGGTACTGGGTCGGCAAACCCTACTGGGGAAGAGGCGTCGCAACCGGGGCGCTGCGTTTGCTGATTCGTTTCGGCTTTGACGTTTTGAATCTGAACCGGATCGAAGCCGGGCATTTCGATCACAATCCGGCCTCGGGGCGGGTGATGCTCAAGGCGAATATGCGCTGCGAAGGCCTGCGGCGTCAATACATCTTGCATCGCGACCAGTATAAGGATGTCATCTGGCACGCGATTTTGCGCGAGGACTTCAACGCCGAAGGCAAAGACTCCAAAGACCAAACAAATGAAAAGACCGCAGAGGATTAGTCTGCGGTCTTTCGACTGTTACATTCACAGTCTAGCGGTTTTCGGGTTCACCCCCTAATGGAGTTACCCCTAGAGGTGTGAATCGATTAGAGGGTAGCCCCCTTGGAACCTAACATTTCTGATCACCTCCCCTACTCGACCGACAGATGGAGAAAGGATAACACAACAGACCGCCGAGGGCAAGTAGGGGCGTCTCGTGAAACGCCCGAAATTGTAGACCTTTTTCAGCGGGCGTCTCACGAGACGCCCCTACATTTTTTATGGCCATCGGCGCCTAGTGTATTGGCGCGATTGCTCTGTGTTTGACCAGGCCGAGACAGGCGCGGCGAATGCCAGGCAAAGGCGGCGATGCTATAATCCGCGGAAACACCGGACCTGGACGAACGACTGTGACAAAGCATTTCCACCCGGCGCACCGACGGCAAGCCATTCAATGGGCGCGGAACCTGTTTGCGCATCCATTCTACGTGCTCGATACTGAAACAACCGGCTTGGGCAAGACGGACGAAATCGTGCAGATCGGAATCGTTGACATGTCGGGAGCGGTTCTGTTCAACCAACTCATCAAACCGACCATTCCGATCCCCTACTCCGCCTCGTCCATACACGGCATCTCCGACCAGGATGTTGCAGCCGCGCCGAGCTTCAAGGACATTTACATCAAGCTGTCCATGCTATTGGCGGGCCAGGTTGTTGTCGCCTACAACATGGAATTTGATTGGCGGATGCTGGAACAGACGGCGGGACGTTATCGTTTGCCGGTACTGCGCATCGGCAAACGAGACTGCGCCATGAAGCAGTACGCCCGCTTCAAAGGCGCGCGAAAAGACAGCGGCCGAAACTATGTATGGCACCGGCTGAGCAATGCCGTCCGCCAGGAAGGTCTAAACATTGCCCGGGCGCATGACGCGCTTGATGATGCCCGCATGACGCTGGCTCTCGTCCAGCGCATGGCCGAATCAAGCTAAACTGCCTGCTCCGCAAGTCCCGCGCTTCCAAGACGTTGGCGCCAAAGCCAGCCGCTGCGGCAGGCAAATAGGTGGCGTAACCGTTTGTGCTATAGGCGGAAACGTATTTAAATGAAGTTGGTCTGGGCCTCTCGCGACCGGCGTTGTGGGGCGAGCGTTACCGGGCTATTCACAGCTTACTTGGGCGTCGAGGCCTTAATCGGCTGCGGAAGCCAAGCGCTTGAGCTCAATAGGCCAAATCTAACGATGGGAACGAGCCGTGAAGATTCCAGGATTCAAGCTCATCTTGTACGTCATTCCAGCGCTGCTCTTCCTGCTGACGCTGCCAATCGGGCAGGCGCTTGCTGCTGATATCACGGTTGATGCGGATTGCAGCCTGGCGAACGCTATCCTGTCGGCCAACGGCGAAACGATGCTGGAGCCTCAGGCGGAATGCGAATCCGGCGCCAGCGAGGGATTGGATACCATTACGATCGACGTTACCGGCGCTACGAACGGCACGATCACGCTGGATGGGACCTTGTCCGTGCGTTCGGCAATTGTTATTGAGGGCCGAGGCACCCGCCTCAACGGCGCGGGCAATCAGATCTTCAACGTAACGGCGGGCGCTCTCACCTTGAAAAACCTGACGCTGTTCAGCGGCTTCAGCCTGACAAACGGCGGCGCCATTGCCGTTGCCGATGCGGCGCTGACGCTAAACAACAGCGCTATCCGCAACAGTGGCGCGCGCGGTTTGGGCGGCGGCGTCTATGCGCGCAATAGCGATGTCACATTGGTAGACAGCGCCATCAGCGACAGTTTGACCAACGCCAGCGTGGAAGATGTTCTGGTTGAGGGCGATGCCAATGCCGTCGCCCAGGCTGAACTGCCGGCAGTCGAAGGTCTGGCTGGAGGCGGCCTGTACTTCGCCGGCGAATCAAGCACATTGACCATCGACAGGAGCGGAATCGATAACAACGAATCGCCCGAAATTGGCGGCGGCTTATACATCGCAAGCGGTTCCGCGGTCATCAGCAACTCCACCATCAGCGCCAACAAGTCCGGCGCGAGCAGTGGCGGTCTCTACAATGCCGGCCACAGCGCCCTCAGGCATGTCACCGTTATCGGCAACGCGTCAATCAGCGCCGGCGGCATCAACGACAGCGGGACACTGCTGCTCTACAACAGCATCCTCAGCGACAACGAAGGCGGGGATTGCGGCGGTACGCTGAATGCAAACCTCGGCAATATCATACGAGACGGATCCTGCAACCATGACGGGCTTAAAGCAGATCCAATGCTGCTGCGGCTGGGCGGTTCGCCGGCTTATTTCCTGCCGCAACTCGGCAGCCCGGCCATCGACGCGGCGATCCCCGAATACTGTACAACGACGGATCAGCGCGGGATCAATCGCCTGGCGGAAACTTGCGACATTGGCGCCGCCGAGCATGAAGCCGGCATATTCACCTTCCAGATTCAGAGCGCGCTTGCGACGCTTGCCACGCCTGATCCCGGCGGCAGCGCAGCGCCTACGCCCGAACCGGCAGCGGAAACGGAAGCGACTGAAGTGCCATCGACTTGTCAAAGCTTGCCCCCGCATGTCGTCGTTTCTGATTTCGCCAGCAGCACCCAATGCAAGGTCGTGGATGAGAGCGGCGTTGGCAATCAGACCTTGATTGACGCCGGCATGTACCACGCGGTTGATATCTTTGGCTATTTGCCAGCGCCGGTCACCCTGTGCATACAGCACGGATCGGGCGCTTTTGTCCTGCTGGATGCCGCGGTGTCGCCACGCACGATTATTCCGCTCTTAACCTGGCTAGAATCCGACAAGAAGTGCGCCCAGGTCGATCGGCCTGGCACGGCGGTGCTGATGAACTTCGAGTTCTTCACATCGGGGGCGGTAAGCATGCCCGCCTGGGATCTGACGGGCTGCCGGGTTACAACGACCGACATCTTAAATCTGCGCTCTGAGCCAAACACGAACAGCGCGGTACTTGCAAATGTGCTCAACAATGTCACGCTTGAGGCGGTCCAAAAGACCGGCCACTGGTACCGCGTCGACTATTACAATGTTTTAGGCTGGCTGAGTAGGGCCTATCTGACTCTATCCAACAAGTGCTGACAGGGGCCGGCTTCTTCAAGTCACGGCCGGCTCTTGGCCCCGCGCCATTCCGACGACTATGCAAAATGTAGGGGCGTCTCGTGAGACGCCCGATGAAAATGATCTACATATTGTGGGCGCTTCATTTGTGGGCGTTTCAGCGAAACGCCCCTACAAACAGGATGCAGCTAGCGGAGATAGAGCGGCCCAAGCATGAGATTTGACGGCAAATCTGTCCTGGTCACGGGCGGCTCTCGCGGGATTGGCCGCGCGATTGCGCTGGGTTTTGCCGCGCGCGGCGCCCGCGTCGCTGTGCATTACGGCAGCAACCGGGAAGCGGCGGCGACAACAAAAGCGCTGCTGGACGGCGCTGGCCATATTATTCTGCAAGCCGATGTTGCCGATCCAGCGGCGGTTGCAAGAATGGTGGATACGGTCATCGAGCGCATGGGCGGGCTCGACATTCTGGTCAACAACGCGGGGATCTATGAAGAGCGCCCCTTGCCCGAAACCAGCTATGAGGACTGGGTGGATTACTTTCAAAGGATTTTAAATGTCAATCTGCTGGGCGCGGCAAATGCCATCTATTGCGCTGCTCAGCATATGATCGTCAAAGGCGGCGGGCGCATCGTAAACATCTCTTCGCGGGGCGCTTTCCGCGGGGAGCCGACCGCGCCCGCTTATGGCGCCAGTAAAGCCGGGATGAATAATCTGGGGCAATCTCTGGCGCAGTTACTCGCGCCGCGCAATATCTTCATCGGCACGGTGGCGCCGGGTTTCGTCGAAACCGACATGGCGGCGGAACGGCTCGCGCAGCCGGATGGCACCGCCATTCGCGCGCAATCTCCGCTCAACCGCGTGGCGAAACCGGAAGATGTGGCCTACGTCGCCATGTTCCTGGCTTCGGAAGGCGCGGAATACAGCACCGGCGCCATTGTCGATGTCAACGGCGCCTCCTATCTCCGCAGTTGAGCGGGCCGGTATCCAGCAATGAAAAAGGGCATTGATCTGCGTACGGCGCGCTTGCGCATTCGCCACTTTAGAGAGGCGGACCTCAAACACTGCATCCAGTTTCGGCAGCAGGTTTTCGGCTTGGAAGAGGACGAAACGGCAGCAGCGCGCTGGTTGAAGTGGACGGTCGACAGTTACCGCGAATTGGCGCAACTGGGCCAGCCGCCTTACGCCGACTATGCAGTCGAATTATCCGGGACCGGGGCATTCATTGGCTCAGCAGGAATCGTGCCAACTGCGGCGCCCTGGGGCGCGCTCAAGGGCGACGCGTCTGATGACTTGCTCAACCCGGAAGTCGGGTTGTTCTGGGGAATCATGCCCGAATATCGACGGCGCGGATACGCCAGCGAAGCGGGTCAAGCGCTCGTCGCTTTTCTATTCGACGAGCTGCGCATTCGGCAGGTTGTAGCCACAACCGAGCATGATAACATCGCATCGCAGCGGACCATGGAAAAGCTGGGCATGCGGCTTTATCGCAATCCCGGCCCCGAGCCGGCCTGGCTCCAGGTCCTTGGCCTGCTGGAAAACCCGCGCGCGAGCTCGGAATAAACCTGGATAAAGGCGATGGCCGGCGGACGGGGTGAATCCCGACCATTGGACGAGGCAAAACAGCCGGCTTGACGCAGTCGGCAGGCCTTCGTTCATTAGATCGCAAGGGCTTCGAAACGCAGTGTTTGAATACCAAACAAAGAATCGTAGAATAGAGATCTACATCCACGGGGTCACATGGGCCACATAAATGATAAATAATATCGGCAGAAGGAGAGAATCATGAATCGCAAGTTGCTACTGCTGTTCGCCCTGCTTGTGATATGGGGCGGCGTCGCTTATGCCCAAGACGAGAGTTACTCGCTTACGATCATGCATACCAACGATGTGCATGGCCACCACGAACCGCAGAGGAACGGAGATGGCGGCGCGGCGCGACAAGCGACGGTTGTGCAGCAAATCCGCGCCGAGGTGGACAATCACTTGCTGCTGGATGCCGGCGACCGCTTCACGGGCACGCTTTTCCACGTGCAATATCGCGGCCAGGACAGCGTACAGATCATGAACGCCATCGGTTACGATGTTATTGCGCTCGGCAATCACGAGTTTGACGACGGCAGCGAAGTGCTCGCCAACTTCGTCAAGGGGCTGAATTTACCGTCCCTCAGCGCCAACATTGATTTCAGCGAAGATCCGCAGCTGGCGGGCCTGGTCGATCCAACGGTTATACTTGAGGTCGGAGGCGAACAGATCGGCATCATCGGTCTGACCGCGCCGGAAACAGAAATCCTCGCGAAGCCGAGCGATGACCTGGTCTTCCATTACAACCTGGCCGAAATCACGCAGAATCACGTTGACCAACTGACGGCGCAGGGGGTCAACAAGATCATCCTGCTGACGCATATCGGTTATGGCGCCGATTTGGATGTCGCGCGAAATGTGACCGGTGTAGACATAGTGGTCGGCGGCCACTCCCATACTCTCTTGAGCAACCGCTATGCGGACGCTTTGGACGAATACCCGATTGTCCTCGAAAGCCCCAGTGGCGAGCCGATCCTGGTCGTGCAAGCCGACAGCAAGACGGTTTACCTCGGGCGGCTCGATGTGGAATTTGACAGCGCCGGCCTGGTGACCGATTGGGATGGCGATGCCATTTTGCTCAGCCGCTACATCAGCCCGGATCCGGAAATCAGCGATTTGATCGCCGGCCTGGTGGAACCGATTGACGAACTGCGCGCGCAGCCCGTCGGCGAAGCGGCGGTTGAACTCACCGGCGCCAGCCCGCGCCTCTGTCGCGTTCAGGAATGCCTGCTGGGCAATGTCATTACGGACGCCATGCTCGAAGAAACCGGTGTTGATATCGTGATTCAAAACGGCGGCGGCATCCGCGCCAATATCGCAGCCGGCCAGGTCACCCTTGGCGATGTCCTGACGGTATTGCCCTTTGGCAACTTGATCAGCACCTTAGAGATGACGGGCGCAGATTTCGTGGCCGCGCTCGAGAATGGCGTCAACCGGGTTGAAGTAGACGAGAACAACAACCCCGTGGTCGACGGCGCGTCCGGGCGCTTCCCGCAGGTGGCCGGCATCCGTTATGTCTTTGATGCGACACAGGAAGCCGGCAGCCGCATCGTCAGCGTTGATGTCATGACGGCTGATGGTTACAGCCCGCTTGATCCGGAGGCGGTCTACACAGTCGCTACCAACGACTACATGCGCGCCGGCGGCGATGGCTACTCTATCCTGGTAAGCAACGCTATGAATGCCTACGATTTCGGACGGCCATTGGACCAGGTCGTGGCGGATTACATTGCCGCCAACAGCCCGCTCAGCATTGAGACTCAGGGCCGCATCACGCATCAGGCAGCGGAATAGCGCTAATTGCGCCGATAGCAGAAGAGCCTCGCAAGAGGAAAACCGTCGGCATCGGCCGGCGGTTTTTCTTTAATGTAGCGCCAGAACCGCCGATACATCGTCAGCGCGGCCATGTTTCTGATGCATCTATGCTATATTCGGTGTAGACATTATCAGAGGCAGGTACAGCCAGCTTAACCGTGCGCGAAACGGACAGCTTCTACGACATCTTTTTCATTTATCATCCCGACGACATCGACTTCTTGCGCCGCGCCGCCGCCCAGTTGGGGGCTCTGGGGGTTCAGTGCCGCCTGGACGAGACGGTCGTCAGCAAAAGCGGTGTCGATATCCGCCAGTTGCAATCCGATCTGCTGAGTTCTTATACTGTCGGCATCGTGCTTTCGCCATCTTCGGCCAAGAGCCAACTCTGCAACGAACTCATTCAACACGGGGTCAATCACAGCAAGCGTTTTATCACGCTGGTTCTTGATGAAGATATTGATTCGGAAGTTCATCCGGCTATCGCGGAAAACCCCTTTGTGTTTTTCCGCGAACAGGACGATTTCCCAGAGCGCGTCGAAGAGCTGCGGCGCTATCTGATTGTTGACCAAGACACAAAGCAGCACACCGATTATCTTGTCGCGGCCGATCGCTGGCAGCGGCGCGCCCGCAGCCCGGACCTGCTGCTGCCGGCGGAGCGCATCAAAGAAGCCCGCGCCTGGCTGGCCGCGGCCGGTGTGCGTCGGCCCAAGCCATCGCCATTGCAAGTGGAATACATTCACAGCAGTCGGCGTCAAAGCCCGCTCAAAGTCCGGCCGCTTACCTCTTATCTTGGACTGGCCGCCATCGTGATCATCCTGGGCGCAGTTGGCATTGTCTTGCTGGGAGCGGCCATCAGCGGTTATCAGACGGCGCAAGCGGCGGCGGCGCAAACCAGCGCGGCAGGGCAACAGATCGCTTTTACAGCCGCGGCCGCTACCGCCGCCAGCGACAGCGCTCTTGGTTTGCTTGACGAAATTGCGGCGACCAGTGTCCGGATAGCGGAATCCGTCAATTTGACTGAGCAGGCTCAAGCGGCGGCGGCCCGACGGGCGTCGCGCGCCACGCAGACGGCGCAGTTTGCCGCCGACATGCGCGCGACGCAGGCCCGCGCCACGCAAATCTACGAAGAGGCGCGCGCCGAAGGAGCGCAGCGCCTCGTTCAAGGGGCGGAAGTTTCGCTCGCTGCGGGCGACATGGAAATGGCGCTTGCGCTGGCTTGGGAAGCCAAAGACCGGCTCGAAGATCCGCTGCCGGCAATCCGGCTTTTGCGCCGCGCGACCGAAACGCGGAACACGCTGACCATCGACGATGTCGCGATCCTGCGTCTACAGCCCCAGGGCGATCGCTTCTTTTTGGCGCGCGGGTCGTCGGCAAGCATCCAGATTTACAGCGCCCGGTCATGGGCGCTGCTGCAGGAAGCGACCGATCACACAGAACGCGTGACAGCCGCGGAATACAGCCGCGATGGCAGTCATCTGTTTACCGGCGCCGCCGATGGCGAAGTTGTCATTCGCGCCGGCGATACGGGCGAGCCTTTGCAGCGTCTGCGCCGGCATGATGGCCCGGTCAGCGCATTGGCGTCGCATTCGGCGCAAAACCTGCTGGTCAGCGCCGGCGCCTCGCCGCTGTTGGTCGCCTGGCGCTTGGACACAGGCGAGGAGCTGGCTGTTTATGAAGGCGACGCCAGCGGGGCTGGCGCAATCAGCGAATTGACGATCAGCGCTGACGGCGGCCGCATCATCGGCTGGTCGCGCAAGGGCAGCGAAACTTCCGTCATTCAATGGTCGGCGGAAACCCTCGAGTTACTTGATGTCGGGGCAACGCCGCCCGTCTACCGCGGAACAGATGACCTTGGAAGAATTGCTTATACCGGAGGTCGGAGTTTGCCCGCCTACCCCGGCGACCCCAGCACGGGCGATCTTGTATTCTGGGACCTGGGCCGGGGCGAAGAACTGGCGCGAATGACGGACGGCTTCAATTGGTCCCTCCTTGGCGGCGGCGACCTCACCGCGGCCACCGACGAATTGCGCTACATAAGTTTTAAGGCTGAGGATGCGCTGCTGCTTGTGCGCCGCAGCAACGGGGCTCAGCGCGTGATATTGGTCGATATCCATGACGGCGTCGTCCTGCTCAGCCGGGAAAACGAGAACATAAACAGCCTGAACACAGCCGAGTTTCTGAACGACGGGTCAATTTTATCCGCCACCGACGACAATCGTCTGCTCCGTTGGTCGCTGGAAGACGAAGACATGATGCAAGAAATCGGCAGCGCGCCCGCGGCGCTCGCCCAGATTGAAGTTAGCGTCGAGGGCGGCGCCGTTTTGGGGCGAACGGCCGCCGGCGCCGTTTACCTATGGCGCCTGAACCCATCCGCCGTCAAACCGCTGTTGACACAGTCCGACGCCCAATTGGGCGCCGGCCTCAGCCCGAGCGGTCAAAACCTGATTCTTGTCAAAGACAGTGGCGTCAGCCTTCGGGATATTGACGCAAGCGCCAGCAAGGCGCAGATCGGAGCGGGACAGATCAAGCTATCCGGCTCAACTTTCACGCGGCTAGCGGTGGACGGCGTCACAGTCTACGATGCCGAAAGCGGTGAAGCCCGGTGGAATTGGCCGGAGGCTAGCGAAAGCGCAAGGGATATCTATCCAGCCCCGAATGGCGAGACCGTTATCCTGTCGGACGGGAACAGCCTGCGGCTTCTACATGGCGTCAGCGAGGATGAGCGGAGGCTGAGCGCGGGCGGCCTCGGTACGCCGACCGCGGCGAGCTTCGCGCCGGATGGCTCGCGATTCCTCACGCTGCATCGCGAGCTTGCCATATTATGGGACGGCGCAAGCGGCGAAGCGCTGGGCGCTTATCCCATTGGGCAGGCGCCGGGCAGCCAGTTAAAAGCCGCCTTTGCCCCGGATGGGGAAACGCTCTACTTCTTTGTGCAACTGCAGGGCGCCCTGGCCGGATTGACCGCGATTGAGCTGGAGGAAAACTCGGTCAGACGCCATACCTTCATTGACGCTGCGCACGGCGAATTCACAGGCGATGGCCAATACCTCTTGTTGGTCCGCGCCGATGGCGGCGTCCTGATCATCGAAACGGAGAGCGGCGCGCCCGCCCATGATCTGGCCGGAATCGGGCCGGCGGCGAGCAAGCTGGCTTATTTGCCGCAGCCCGGCTTGCTCATCGCGGCAGTTGGATTGGACTTGCAGGTTTGGGATGTAGCCAGCGGGGAGTTGGATCAGCGCTTCTCGCACAGACATGCCCTTCTCGACTTCAGCTATAGCCTTGACGGCAGACGGCTGCTGACGCTGGATTCGAGCGCCACAGCCCGGCTGTGGCAGGTCGAAACAGCGGAAGAGACGCTTGCGCGGATCGCAGCGGCCGCCCAGCCGCGACAGCTCACCTGCGCCGAGCGCGAGCAGTATCTCGTCGTACCCCTCTGCGAATAATTCAAATGGCTCGCATCCTTTTTGCGTCGTGGTATACCGGCCTGGGCGGGGGCGAAACAGATCTGTTGACCCTGGCCGATTCGCTGGACGCCGATCGCTTCGAATGCCAGTTGCTCGCGCCGGCGGATGGCCCATTGGCGCGGCGTTGGCGGGCGGGCGGGCGGGCCAGCCATATTCTCCCGTTTCGCGGCGCCTCCACCTTGTTTGTCCCGGCTATTTGGGCGCGCTTCCCGGTCGTCAGCCGCTTGGAAAAGCTGATCATCCGTGAAGAAATAGACCTCATACACTGTGACTATCACAGTTTGCCCCTGGTTGCGCCCGCCGCCCGGCGCGCCGGCATCGCGGTCATGTGGACCGTTCACGGCTGGTGGTTTAAGCCCAAGCTCTGGCAGCGCGCCTTTTTCCGCGGAATCCGCGCCGCCGCCCGCTCCCAAGCGATCCGCGCTGGCTACCTGGGGTCGCCCCCTTTTATGCCCGCAGATCGCTTGCCGGTCATCTATTCAGGCATCGACATAGAGAGTTTTCATCCCGGAATCAACGCGAGTATTCTGCGCCGGGAAATTGGAATTGCCGACGATGCGCAGGTTGTCGCGATGGTGGCGCGCTTTCAGCCAGTAAAGGGACATCACAAGTTTCTGGACATGGCCGAGCGAATCCTCAAGGATTTGCCGGAGACGCAATTTATTGTTGCCGGCGACGATGCCTTCGGCGTCGCGGCGGACCAGGCCTATCGCGCTGAGATTCACCGGCGCGCCCGAGCCAGCGCATCCCTGCGCGACCGTATTCATTTTCTCGGCTTTAGGGCCGATGTCGAACAGGTCTATGCCGCGGCCGATGTCTTCGTTTGCCCTTCGGACTTCGAGAGCTTTGGCAAAGCCAATCTGGAGGCGATGGCCTGTGGCAAGCCGGTAGTCAGCGCGCGGCGCGGGGGACCCAGCGAGACGGTCGTCGATGGCGTCAGCGGCTTCCTGGTCGATAGCGGCGATGCTGACGCGCTGTCGGAAAATGTGCTGAAATTGCTGCGGAATGGGGACCTGCGGACGCGCATGGGCGCGGCAGGCAGAGCGCGCGTCGAATCGATGTTTTCAGTGGCCGCGTCCGCCGCCGCTTATGCCGATATTTTTGAGGATCTGCTCCGCCTCAGTTGATCGTGGCGTTGCGGAGGAATTTAGCCAGCGCGTCGCCCAGCGTATTGTCCTTTAGATAGGCGATGTGCTCGCCGGAGAAAGGAATCGGCTTCATGCCGAAGTGATTGACCAGCGCATTGTCCGTCACGGTATTCGGCAGGTCCAGCAAATCGAGCAAACTTGTGCTGACCGGCGAACCGGGCAGCAGAGCCTGCATGAGCATAACTGGCGGGCGCAAGCAGACGACCGGTACCGGCAGCAAGAGCCGCCAGGTATTCATCGCCTTGATGATCCGCCTTTCGATTTCGCCCAGCGTCAAGACTTCGGGCCCGCCCAGCGTCAGCTCTTTCCCGACGGCGCTGTCATCGTCCAGGCAGCGGATCACCGCTTCAACGACATCGTAAACTGACACCGGCTGAAATAAGGCCCGGCCCCCGCCAATCAAAGGAAAGACAAGCGGCGTGACTTTGAGAAGACGGGCGAAGCTGTTGAAGAATTCATCCTGCGGGCCGAAGATGGCCGAGGGACGCAAGGCTGTCCAGGCCAGATTCGACGAGGCCACGACCTCCTGGGCGCGCCCTTTGCTGGCGAGGAAACGATAGGGCAGATCAGCGCGCGCGCCATTCTGGCTCATATTGATGAAGCGTTTGACACCGGCCGCTTCCGCCGCCTGAAGCACATTGACCGTGCCCTGATAGTTGACTTCTTCGTAGGTCTGCCCGCCTTTTTCCATGGCGATGGCGACATAATGAATCACCGCGCTGACGTTTTGCATGGCCGGCTTCAAGCTCGCAGGCAGCGTAACATCGCCCTCCACGATCTCGATCTGCTCCGCGACATCGCCCAAGCGTTCGGCCGCTTTCGCGCGCCGGCGCGCCAACGCCCGCACCGGGCGCCCCAAGGCCAGCAGTTTCTTAACAGTCTGATTGCCAAGATAGCCTGCGGCGCCCGTCACCAGAACTGTCATTGCTGCACCCCTTCTGAGATTCCCTTACTTCAATTATATGCCAATCAGTCGATTGTCGGACAAGTATTACGCCGCCAGAAAAACCGGGCCAGCAGCGCGTGGTAGAATAGGTCGATATGTACAGTAAACTACGATTTCCGCGGGAGAAGCCGGAGCGATAGCTCGGTGACTGCAACTGAAAAACCACATATCATGCGCGTTCATGCCGAGCGACCGGCGGCGTCAGCCATTGAGCGCGCCGCCCTGACGATACGAGCGGGCGGTCTGGTCGCCTTCCCAACTGAGACGGTCTACGGACTCGGCGCCAACGCCTTCGAGGAGAGCGCGGTGGCTAAAATCTTCCGCGCCAAAGGCCGCCCGGCAAATGATCCCCTCATCGTTCATATCGCTGATATCGACCAGCTTGAGACGGTGGCGCGCGAAGTCCCGGAGATGGCCCATGCGCTGGCGCGGCGCTTCTGGCCCGGCGCCTTAACCCTCGTGCTAAAAAAGTCGGCGCGCATACCGGCGAATCTCACCGCTGGACTGGATTCGGTCGCCGTGCGCATGCCCGATCATGCGGTGGCGGCAGCGCTGCTGAATGCGGCGCGGCGGCCGATCGCCGCCCCTAGCGCAAACCGCTTTTCCCGCCCGAGCCCTACCATTGCCGAGCACGTCCTGGAAGATCTGGCTGACAAGATTGACATCGTTCTGGATGCGGGCAGAACGGCCATTGGCGTGGAATCCACGATTCTAAGCCTGGTTGATGCGCCCGCGCGCCTGTTGCGCCCGGGCGGCGTTTCTTTCGAAGCCTTGCGCGAACTCGTCCCCGACGCGCGCTATGCGCCGCTCACGCTCGACGAAGGATCGCCGCTTCCGGCGCCCGGCAGCATGCTGAAGCACTATTCGCCGCGCGCCCGCGTGATACTTTTTCAAGGGGACGATATCGGGGCGGTACACGCTGCTATGCGCGAGCAGATTGCCCGGCACAGGCGCGTTGGCGTTCTGACCAGCGATGCCGAGGCCGGCGCATTTGAGGATGACAATGTGGTCGTCATTGGATTGGGGGCGGGCGCCGAACAGGCCGCCCGGCGTCTATTCACGGCCCTGCGCGCCTTCGACAAAGCCGGCGTGGAGCTGATCCTGGCGCGCGCGCCGGAGAAGCAGGGTTTGGGTTTGGCAGTCTGGGATCGCCTCCTGCGCGCCTCCGCCGGCTCGCTTGTCGAGGTTTGACGAGGCCCGGGTGAAGCGATCATGAAGAACTGGCTGATCAGACTTCTGGTGAAATGGATGACGCCGCGCCTGCGTTTCATTTATCACAATCCGGCATTATGGCGCTATGTTGAATCTAAGGGTTACCATGTGACGCCTGTGCATTTCTATCAGCCGATTCCCGACACGCAATCGCTTGATGAAGTCTATCGTCCCGTTTCTGAAATGCCCGGGATCGAGTGGAATGAAGCGGTTCAGTTGCGGCTGCTGCGCGAGGTCTTCCCGCAGTACGCCGATGAATACCGTCAGTTCTACCGCGATTTCCGCGCTGACCATCGCTTTGCCGGCCGGACACTGGAATTCATCGGCCACGATCCCTTTGTTTATCACTGCATGATCAGGCATTTCAAGCCGGCGACCGTGGTCGAAGTCGGCGCCGGCTTTTCCACCAAAGTCGCGGCGAATGCCGCCGGTCTCAATGGCGAGACAAAAGTCGCCGCCATCGAGCCCTATTCCAACGATTTCCTGGCTTCCCTCGCCGGCGATATTCAGCACATCAAACAAACCGCGCAGCAGACAAGCGTCAGTTTCTTTGAGCGACTGCGTCCGAAGGACATACTTTTCATCGACAGTTCCCATGTCGCGCATACCGGCAGCGACGTGCCCTACCTGGTGCTGGAGGTACTGCCGCGATTAAGCCCGGGCGTCATTGTGCACTTTCATGACATATTTTTGCCCTTTGAATATCCGCGGCATTGGCTTGAACAGCGACGGCTGTTTTGGAATGAACAGTATATGGTGCAAGCCTATCTGATCCAGAACCGGCGCGCGCAAATCCTCTTCGGCAACCGATATATGATTGAGCATCACCGCGATCTGATGCTGGGAGCTTACGCGGGAAGCGATGGTCATGGCGGCGGCAGCTTGTGGTTTCAGGTTTGAACGCGCTTTGACCTGGGCCGGACCGCGCCTGTGATATAATGCCGCCAGTCACTATGGCAAATGCGCGAGGACAAAGCTGTGGCGAAAATCGTAAAAATTAAGGATATCGCGGATTATGCCGGGCAGGTGGTCCGCGTCCGCGGCTGGGTCTACAGTCGCACCGGCAAAGGCCGCCTGCAATTCATCCTGTTGCGCGACGGCAGCGGCCAGGCGCAGTGCGTGGCCTTCAAGCGCGAAATGGACCCAGCCGAATTTGAAACCGCCCGCGCCTTGACTCAGGAATCTTCCGTCATCATCACCGGCGCCGTCCGCGCCGATGAACGCGCGCCGGGCATCCCCGGCGGTTACGAGATCGGCATTCAAAGCCTGGAACTGGTTCAGCAGGCGCTGGAATACCCGATTAGTCCCAAGGAGCACGGCACCGAATTCTTGATGAACAACCGTCATCTATGGCTGCGCAGCAACCGACAATGGGCGATCCTGCGCATACGGGCGACGATCATCAAAGCCATGCGCGACTGGCTGGACAGCGAGGGCTTTCTGCTGGTCGATACGCCGATTTTCACGCCGGCCGCCGGCGAAGAGACCACCACGCTTTTTGAGGTCGATTATTTCGGTGAAGCGGCCTTTCTGGCGCAAACGGGCCAACTCTACAACGAAGCGAACAGCATGGCCTTCGGAAAGGTCTATTGCTTCGGCCCCACCTTCCGCGCCGAGAAATCCAAGACGCGCCGCCACCTGATTGAATTCTGGATGCTGGAACCCGAGATCGCCTTCTGCAGCCTCGAAGAGTTGATGGACATCGAGGAAGGCCTGGTGACTTATGTCGTTGGGCAAGTGCTGGATAAACATCAGCAAGAGCTGAAGATGATTGAGCGGGATGTACAAAAGCTGGAGGCCATCCAGGCGCCCTTCGCGCGCATCAGCTACGATGACGCCGTGGCGCGCTTGCAGGGCCTGCGCCAGCAAGCTGACGACCTGCCTGCGCGAGAAGAAATCGCAATCGAATGGGGCGAGGATTTCGGCAGCCCCCAGGAGACGGCGCTGGCGGAAATGTTTGACCGGCCGGTCTTTGTTTATCACTACCCGACCGCTGTAAAAGCCTTTTATATGACGCCGGTTGCCGGCCGGCCGGAAGTCTGCCGCAGCGTCGATCTGCTGGCGCCGGAAGGCTATGGGGAGATCATCGGGGGCAGCGAACGCATACACGATCACGATTTGCTCGCCAAGAACATCGATGAGATGGGCTTGGGGCGCGAGGCTTATGAATGGTATCTTGACCTGCGGAAGTATGGCACTGTGCCCCATGCCGGCTTCGGCATCGGCATCGAGCGGACAGTAGCTTGGATCTGCGGCCTGAACCATGTGCGCGAGACGATACCTTACGCGCGCTTGCTCAACCGCAAATATCCCTAGGGGCCGCGCGACATCACGCCGGCAATGCCAGGCGCATGGCATCGCCGACGCTGCGAACTTCAATCGCTTCGATTCCATCCGGCAGGTCTTCCGATTGCCGGCGCAAACGCGGAACCAGGACGCGCTTGAAACCGATTTTCCTGGCTTCGTTCATGCGCGCGGCCAATTGGCCCACGCGACGCACCTCGCCGCTCAAGCCAACTTCACCGACCATAGCCAGGTCGGCCGGCAGCGCTCGATCATAAATGCTGGAGGCGACCGCCAACGCCAGCGCCAAATCCGAAGCCGGCTCCGAAATCTTCAAGCCGCCGATGACATTGACGAAGATATCCTGATCCAAGAGCTTGAGTCCCATGCGCGTGCTCAAGACGGCGCTGACGAGCAGCAGGCGGCGCATGTCGACGCCGTTGGCCGTGCGCCGTGGATTGGCGAATGGGGATGGGCTGGTCAAGGCTTGCAGTTCGACCAGCAGTGGGCGCGTGCCTTCCACAGTGATGGATACAGCCGAGCCCGGCGCGTTGATGACCCGCTCCTCCAGCAAAGCTTCGGAAGGGTTCTTCACCTGAAGCAAGCCGCTGCCGCGCATCTCAAAAACGCCGACCTCGCTTGTCGCGCCGAAGCGGTTCTTGACGCCGCGCAACAAGCGATATTGCTGAAAGGGATCACCTTCGAGATAGAGCACGGCATCCACAATATGTTCCAGAACGCGCGGGCCGGCGATGTTTCCGTCTTTTGTCACATGCCCAATCATCAGGATGCTGACGCCTTTGGTCTTTGCCAATTCTTGCAAGCGCAGCGCGCATTCTCTCACTTGCGCCGGCATGCCCGGCGTGGAATCAAGCTCGGCCCAGCGCGTCGTTTGAATGGAATCCACCACAAGCAGTTGCGGATCCAGGGAACTGACTTGCCCAATGACCGTCTCCAGATCTGTTTCAGCCAGCACAAACAGGTCGGCGGCATCCGCTTCGAGCCGCTGGGCGCGCATCTTGATCTGCCGGGCGCTCTCTTCGCCGCTGACGTAAAGCGCGCGACAGCCGGAACGCGCCAACTGCGCTGACAGATCGAGAGCCAGCGTCGACTTGCCGATGCCGGGCTCGCCACCGAGCAGGACCAGACTGCCCGGCACAAAGCCGCCGCCTAATACCCGGCTGAATTCTTCAATGGGCACGGGGATCCGCGCTTTCTGGCTTAAGTCGATTTCTCCAAGCGATTGGGGCGCGGCCACGCCATCGCTGGTCGGCCGACGCCGCGCGCGCGGCGCCCGGCTCTGTTCTTCAACATGCTCAACCATCGTGTCAAACTTCCCGCATTGGGGGCAGAGTTTGAATCGCATCGGGCTGCGTTTGCCGCACTGGGAGCAGATGAAGGTGCTGCGTGTTTTTGACATGATTCCGTTAGATTTCGCTGGCGCGCACTGTATACAGTCTAAATTCTAAGGCAAAAGGACATGCTCGCAATCTGACCAGCCGCCGTCGGCGACGAATGAAGCGACGCAAGCGCTGAGCAAGCGGCCGACCTTCTGATGTCCGGACGAGTTCCAGTGAAAGTCCGGCGGGGGAATATAATCTGAATCCGCATCCAGAACTTGTCGCAGGTCTATGTGGGCAATCTTGAGCTCCTCCATCAACCTAAGCGCGGTATCAAAGCGCCTGCTGGAACTCGCAATCTCTTCCGGGCGCGGAATCAGCAAGACCAAAAGCGTCGAAGCCCTTGCCGAAACGGCGTCCCGCAAGTCCGCAAGATAGCGCCGCGTGAGCTCGATCCGGCGGTTCAGCGGCTCTGCCGTAGCGCTCGATTCGCGCAGTGTCTCGACCAGGCGCAGGGCTAGCGTACCCAGCCGCGTCGAAGCGACCCGCTTTTCCAATGCGCTGGCGGGGGCGATCTTGCCATAAACGGTCAGCAGTTGGATCGCCTGCAGGTCCAAGGCGATGAGGTTCTCCCAATTATCGATCCGGTACTTTCTGACGATGACCGCCTTGCCGCCGGCATCCAGCGCATTCACCCAGGAATCCAAAGGCATCAGGTTATCGTCAAAATCATTCGTGAAGAAACCAAGTATCGTCAATTGCGGGTTGAGCCTGGGAGCAAAAACATCAAAGGAGACCAGGGCCTGCTGCGTCCCGGTCCCGGGGATTCCGGCGTTCCAGACGACGCCGTCAGGCAGATCTGCTTCGAAGGTTTCCACATAAGATCTGCCGAGTTCAGCCGACATGCCGAAGGTAAAAGAATCGCCGAGCACGAGGATTCGGGCGCCTTTATGAATTGCGTCAGCCGATTCGAAGTCGTCTGTGTCATAAAATCCCTGTCGATTCACCAAGCAGGGCCGGCCCGAAAGCTGGCCGAGTTCACAAGCGGCACTTGCCGCCTCCTGGACGTAATGGCAGCCTATCTCGTCGCAAGCCCACCAAGGTGACTCAGTGATTTCATATTGGGGCATGGAAGTCGGGTAAAACGTGGATGCTCCGGCGAAAGTCAGCAAAAATTCCAGCGCAATCAGCGTCGCCAGGGAAATACATACGATGACGACAATGGCTCTGATCTTGGTCATATTTCGCCTTAGCCCGGCGCCCGCGGATTACTTGGCTGCTCGCGCAAGCGCAAACACTATAACGGGATTGCGCATGCGCGGCAACATCCTGGAATGCCCGGCTTCATCGCGAAGGGACGCCAACAGGTTCCAAACCTGCGCCCACACGTGGGCGCGCGCAAAATTCGCCTGAATAGACGGCAGCGTCACGTTGTCGCAATCTTTCAAATCTTCGCTCGCTATGAAAAATTGGAGACTGCCGATTATTGGCGCGGATTTACCCCGGGATTCCAGGAGTCCCCGCGCAACCCGGGGCCCCAACTATTAACGCGCCCTTACATGTAACGTCTATGTAATATGCGCGGTTTAGGCTTATAGGGCATCGTAAATTCAGCGGGACTGCTCTTATGTTCATGTCGGTACATAAACTGGGCCTTTGGAAGGTCGGCATCTTGATACTGGTCGTAGTTGGCTTCCTGGCGACCGACGCGCGACGGGCGCTGCTGCAAGACGAATCGTCTTGCAGCCCACAGCGCCTGCGCACAGCGAATTGGTCGACGGACTTCTGCCAGTCGAATGTGGATTTCGCTGAAATCATCGTCGGCAACCCAACCAAGAATGGCATTCCCGCGCTGACCGACCCGGTCATGGAAAGCGTTGATGCGGCATCGGACTGGTTGAGCGAACGCTCGCCCGTGATCGCGCTGGAGCTGGCCGGTGAAGCTCGGGCCTATCCCCTGGCGATTCTGATGTGGCACGAGATCGCGAATGACGAAATCGCTGGCATACCGGTAGCGGTGACCTTCTGCCCGCTTTGCAACAGCGCCATAAGTTTTGATCGCCGTGTGAATGACGCCGTTCTGGACTTTGGCGTGAGTGGCTTGCTTCGCAACAGCGATCTCATCATGTTTGACCGTCGGACGGAATCCTGGTGGCAGCAATTGACGGGCGAAGGTCTCGTCGGCGCCTATGCCGGCGAGCTGCTTGACATCGTGCCGTCCCAGGTAATCGGATTCGGCAGTTTCGCGCGGCGCTACCCGGCTGGCTTGGTCATGTCCAGGGATACGGGGCGCAATCGTCAATACGGCATCAATCCCTACAGCGATTACGACAGCCGACCGGGGCAGCCTTTTCTGTTCCGCGGCGAGCTTGACAACCGTTTGGAATCCGCCGTTGACCATGTGCTGGCAACCACAATTGACGGCATTGCGAAGGCCTATCCTTTTTCAGCGCTGCGCGCCGAGCGCGTCGTGAATGACGCCGTCGGCGCAACGCCGGTTGTCATATTTTTCCAGGGCGGCGTCGCCAGCGCTTTGGGAGATCGCATCATTGATAACGCCCGCGATATCGGCAGCGCCGGCATGTATCGATCCACACTTGATGGCGCGGCGCTGAGTTTCCGGACGAACGAGGACGGGGGGTTCAGCGATGTAGAAACGGGCTCCACCTGGAACGCATTCGGCGAAGCCATTGCTGGCGAGCTGCGGGGCAAGAAACTCGAATGGTTCGATGCCTTCCCGCATTTTTGGTTTGCCTGGGCGGCTTTCCATCCGGAGACGGAATTATACGGCGGCGCGCAAAAGGCCGGCGGATGACGCAAGCGGCAGCGCGAAAAACCGTGAATTCGCGCCACTAGCCTCGGGACATGCAAATGATGCGATTTGGAGAGAAACACTTGCGCAAACTTGCCGCCCTGGCTCTTGTCGCGCTGGCGCTTGCGCTGCTGGGGAGGGACGTCTTTGGTGGACCGCGGTCGGGCTGGAATACCGACTTTGACCGCGCGATCATCGACCTGGACGAAGTGATGTCCGGGGGCGTGCCGCGGGACGGCATCCCGCCGATTGACGACCCGCAATTCCTGGCGGCGCAGAAGGTCACAGACCTGGCGGCGCAGTCTCCCGTTATTGCCGTCAACTTTGAAGGCGATGCCCGCGCGTATCCGCTGGAAGTCCTTACTCGGCACGAAATCGTCAATGATATCGTGGCTGGCATTCCCGTCGCGGTGACATTTTGCCCGCTGTGCAACAGCGCCCTGGTATACGACCGGCGAGTCGACGGCGAAGCGCTGCGATTTGGGGTTTCGGGAAATCTGCGATATAGCGATCTGATTATGTGGGACAGCAGCAGCGAATCATGGTGGCAGCAGATGACGGGCGAGGCCATCGTCGGCGCCTACAGCGGCTATCGCCTGAAAATGCTGCCGTCGCAATTGATCAGCTTTGGCGTATTTCGAGAGCGCTATCCGGATGGGCTGGCGCTGCGCGGCCCATTGGGCATGTACGGACAGAATCCCTATCGCGGATACGACAGCGACAGCTCGCCTTTTCTATTTGCCGGGCCTTTGGACGAACGTCTGCATCCGACTGCGCGTGCGCTCGCCGGCAAGGTTGGCGAAGAGGATGTCGCCTATCCGTTCTCCCGCTTGCGCCAAGAGCCGGTGATCAACGACAGCGTCAATTCGACAGACATCGTCGTCTTCTGGCAGGCGGGGGCCGCCAGCGCCCTTGACCGGACAGATATCGATTCCTCACGGGATGTGGGCATGGCGCTGATGTATTCGCGTCGGCTGAATGACGGTCGCAGCTTGACCTTCCGCCATCAGGACGGCAGTTTCCTGGATAATGAAACGGGCAGCCGCTGGAATATCTTTGGGGAGGCGGTCGCCGGTCCGCTTCAAGGCGCGGCGCTCCGCCAAATTCAGGCCGCCGCGCATTTCTGGTTTGCATGGGCGGCTTTCCATCCCGATACCATATTGAAAGATCCGGGGCCAGATGCGCAAGAGCAATAGCCGCGGCAAAGATCTATCGAACGTCAATAATCAAGGAGTTCCCATGTACCGAAGAACGAAAGTGACCTTCACCATCCTCTTACTCGTATTCAGCGCTCTGTTGCCGGCGGCGTCTCTGGCCCAGCTCAGTTGCGCGGAGCCGCCACCGCCCTTCGACAACGCGCGGACATTGGAGAACTGGCAGAGGGTCTGGGACCTGATGGACCTATGCCAGAGCCAGGAAGGTGTCTTCCTTGAGATCATTTCCGGCGGCGTCGGACGTGATGGCATTCCGCCTATCGATTCGCCGCAATTTGACGATCTGGCCACCGCTGACCTATGGCTGTCCGATGCCTCTCCCGTCATCTCGGTCGAAATCGGCGGCCAGGCGCGCGCCTATCCGCTGGCGATCCTGACTCGACATGAAATCGCTAATGACAGCATCGGCGACAGTCCCATTGCCGTCACCTTCTGCCCGCTGTGCAATAGCGCGATCGTTTTTGACCGGCGGGTCCAGGGCGAGACCCTGCGCTTCGGCGTCAGCGGCTTGCTGCGCCACAGCGATCTCATTATGTGGGACGACAAGACACAATCCCTTTGGCAGCAACTGACGGGCGAAGGCATCGTCGGCGCGCATACCGGCGTCTGGCTCGATATCGTTCCATCGCAATTGGTAGGCTACGGCGCCTTTAAGACGCAGTACCCCGATGGCGAAGTGCTATCGCGGGGCAGCCGCCACTATGGCAGCAATCCCTACGTCAACTACGACAGCAGCCCGCGGCCCTTCCTCTTCATGGGTACGCCGGATGAGCGTCTTTTCGCCACTGAACGCGTTCTCGGCGCGACGGTCGGCGATGTCAGCGTCGCCTACCCCTTCGGGACCTTGGCGGAGGAAAGGGTGATCAACGATTCGATCGCCAGCGCCGATGTCGTGGCGCTCTGGCAGCCGGGTTCTTTCAGCGCCCTGGATGCCGCCAGCATCGATCTATCGCGGGATGTGGGCATGGCCGCTCTTTTCTCCCGCGAGCTGGACGGGCGGACGCTGAGTTTCAAAGCCGTAGAGGGCGCCATTATGGACGAAGAAACGAGCAGCCTTTGGAACATCTTTGGAAGCGCCACGGAGGGTGAATTGGCCGGCGCGCAATTGCGGTCGATAAACGCGTTCCCGCACTTCTGGTTCGCTTGGGCGGCCTTCTATCCGGACACCGAAGTCTACGGCTTTCAGCCGCCAACGGCGGAAACGACCGCGCGCCACGAGCTTGACCCGATCCTGGGCAATCCCGACGCCGCTGTCACGCTGGTCGAATATGGCGCTTACGGCTGCCATGCCTGCAAATATTGGCATGAGGAAGGCATTGTCGAAGCCATCCTCGAGGAATTCGACGGCGAGGTGAACTTCACTTATCGCGACATTCCGATCATCGTGCCGGACTACAGCCAGCGGGCGGCCGAAGTCGCCCAGTGCGCGCTTGACCAAGGCAACGAGCAGTTCTGGAAGATGCACGACGCGATCTTCAGCCGAGCCGACCAAGGCCGCGCAAGCGCTCAGGAACTCATTCAACTGGGCGGCGACGTCGGCTTGGACGCGGAAGCGCTGAGCGCTTGCTACCAATCGGGACGACATGCCAGCACCGTGCGATTCGATCATGAACGCGGCCTGGCGCTCGGGATAGGCAGCACACCAACATTTGTCATCGCCGGTTCGCCTGTGGACAAGGCCAATCCCGATCTCCTGCGGGAGCTTCTTCAAGCTGAGTTGGACAAGCTGGACGGATAGACCGTCTCAAAACGCAAGGGCGACCAATTGGGTCGCCCGTCGTGTTGTCTTGCGGTTTTTGCGCGGCGCTATCGCTACAAAATCTGATCCAGAAATTCCTGCGTGCGCGGGTGGTGCTCGATTTCGGGGCTGAAGAAGTTCTCCGGCGGGCCCTCCTCGACGATGCGGCCCATGTCCATGAATATGACGCGATCGGCCACTTCGCGCGCGAAGCCCATCTCATGCGTGACAACCAGCATGGTCATACCGGTTCGCGCCAGTTCCTTCATCACATCCAGCACTTCCTTGATCATCTCCGGATCCAACGCCGAGGTCGGCTCGTCAAAAAGCATGATCTTCGGTTCCATGGCCAGGGCGCGGGCGATGGCAACGCGCTGCTGCTGCCCGCCCGATAGCTGGCCGGGATACTTAAATGCCTGTTCGGGTATTTCAACGCGCTCAAGCAATTCCATCGCTCGCTGTTCGGCTCGGTCGCGCGCCCAATGCCGCACTTTCATCGGCGCCAGGGTGATATTGTCCATAACGGTCAAATGCGGGAAGAGATTGAATTGCTGGAAGACCATACCCGTCTCGCGGCGGATCTCGGCGATATTCTGCACATCATGGCTCAGTTCAATTCCATTGACGACAATCGTGCCGTCTTGATGCTCTTCGAGGCGATTGATGCAGCGGATCAAAGTGGATTTGCCCGAGCCCGATGGTCCGATGATCACGAGCACTTCCTGCGGCATCACCTCAAGGGAGATATTGCGCAGGACGTGAAAATCGCCAAACCACTTGTTCATCTCGCGACAGATAATGATCGGCTCGTCGCCCGCCATCACTTGCTTGGCGCTGTTTTCCATTGCTCCCTCCGCGATTTCCACTGTGCCGGCCGGCCGCATAGGCGATCAAGCGGGCCGCCAGGGACCCTACAATTGCTGCGCCCGCACCACGCCCGATCCGGTCTCTTCAATGCGTCGGCTGATATAGGACATGATGTAGCTGAAGATAAAATACATAATGGCGACATAGAGGAAAGTTTCCTGCCGCCTCTGCAAAAATTCGGGCTGGGCGACCACGCGAACGGCAATGCCGAGTATTTCGGCCAGCCCGACGATAAAGACCAGGGAAGTGTCCTTGAACAGCGAGATAAATTGGCCGACCAAAGCCGGGATCACCGCGCGGAGAGCTTGCGGCAGCAAGATATGCAGCGTCGTCTGCCAGCCAGACAGGCCGATTGCCTGCGCCGCCTCGGTCTGGCCGCGATCGATGGATTGCAAGCCGCCACGCACATTTTCCGCCAGGTAAGCGGCGCTGAACAGCGTGATGCCGACCAAGGCGCGCACGGCATTTTCGATAGTCGCCAAGGTCGGGTCAACCAGCGGCACGAACAAGGTCGCCAAGAATAGAACCGTGATTAAGGGCACGCCGCGCAGGACTTCAATGTATAAAATGCAGGCATACTTGACTACCGGCAGATTGCTGCGCCGTCCGATGGCCAGAGCCAGCCCAATCGGGAATGATGCGGCAATGCCCAGGATCGTCAATTGCATCGTCAGCATCAAGCCGCCCCAAAGCCGCTTGTCGGATACAGGCAAAAGCTCGCCGGGCGATGTCTGCAGCAGGCCCTGCGCATCAAGGCCGTTAACGGCGCTGGGAATCAAGAGCAGGGCAGCGAGCCAGGCGATCGCGGCCGCGTACATGCTCTCCCGCGGATATCGCTGGATGAGGGCCGCGCGCGCCACGTCCTGCGACTTGCGCTGATCGCCTTGCGCCCCTTCGCCTCGCTTGAAAGCGAGCGCCCCGGCCGCCAGCCACAACGTATAATAGAGGACTGACCAGCGATCAATTGAAGTCCAGGTTTGCATCCAAATGAATGTCATCAGAAGCAGACCGATAATGATGCGGGTGGAATTAAATTGCACGGCGCCGGAGAAAAACATCCAGCCCAGCCAGAGCGCGAAGGCAATACCCGCCATGAGCGCCGGCGAGCCGGTCGGATCTTGCTCTGTCAGATTGGTGTTGATGAATACAAAAATAAATACGAGGCAGCATAGCAGATAACCGGCGCGCTTAATGCCGAAGTCCAAATTCCTTAGCGCAGCGCCGCGCGCGCCCGCGGCCACGCCGAATATCGCAAGAAGCAGCCAGAAAAGGAGCGAATGGCTTGGGGCCTCATGCCAACCCGGCCAGACCAGATTGACGACAAATGCTTGCGCGATCTGCAAGAAAAAGCCTCCGATGAGCAAGGCATGACCCAAAGCGCCGTGAAAATTCAGCCCGATCAGGTACATGATCAAGAGCCAAACCAGCCCGGCGACGATGCTGCCAAGCGCCCCGCCTGACAAACCGTCAACGCCCGAAGCCATCACATACATGACAAAGGGAAAGAGCCCCCAGCCATAAACGAGCAGCCGGTTAAGCGAGCCTTCGGCGTCTTCGCCACGATTCCTCATATTCAGCCGCCGCTCAACGCCGCGCGCCAGCAGCGCGGCGCCAAAAGCCAGCGCGATTTTCAAAACCTCAGCGGCCGGGCCGGCAATGAGGGCCCCACGATCCAGCAGCGCAAAATAGAGCAGCAACAGGACGAGCGGCGACATTGACCAGGCCAGAACGACCAGGCGGCTGTCGCGCGAACGGAAGGCTGTATTCTCGCCCAGCAGGTGGGCGGCGCAGCGCCCCAGCAGATAACCCCAGATGATCGTCAGCACAAAGGGCAGAAGCAGGGATTCGACCTGCTCAAAAAAGGGCGGAATGAAATGCACGAGGTAGGTGTCAAGGTCGCGCAAGCCACGAAACTGATTGTCGATCAGCGCGACAAAGGGGATGTTCTTGCCATCAATTTGGGGCCGGGACGCCGTGACGACCAGTTCGTTGTCCGTCAAGCGCACAAAGCGGGACTCGGTCGCGCTAAGCGTCCGCTCCACGACCGGATGGATGCCGGTCGCCGACAGAATCGCCGTGCCTTGGCTGCCTTCGATGGCGTCCTTGCTCAAGATGTACCAGCCATCTTTGGAAATCTCATAAGAGACGACATCGCCCGCGCCGCCGAGGACGCCCTCCGCCATGACATCCAGCGTCGCCGCGTCGCGAATGGCAACTTTGATTGGCGTCTGGCCGAGCGCGTATAGATCGAGAACCGATTGCGGCGTCAGCAGACGCACAAACAGATCGCGCAGGAAGGCCGCTTCGCGCGGCAAAGGCCGAATCAGTTCTTCATTGGCATCGCTTTGATCCGGTTCGCCGATCAAGTCTTCCGAGACCTGCACCACCATCAGATCGCCCAGGTCTTCCAGCTGTTCGCTCGCCAGCGCAACTCGGTGCAGATTGGCGAGGGCCTCGGCCACAGCCGGCGGAATGGCGTCGGTCATCGAGAGGTTTATCGCGCTGTCTTCCACGGCGACAAGCGCCTCCAGGATCGGCGCCTCGCGCGGGTCCAGGCCCTTGGCCGCTCTTTCAAGCCGCGTCAACCAGAAGCGCATATCGGCGACAGTGGCATCGGCGCCAGCCAGGCGCGCATCCAATTGCGCGACATATTCCCGGGTGGAGGCCAGCAAGTCGTTCGTTCGCCTGAATGTGCGGATAGAGAGCCGCATGCGCTCTTCCAGCCCTTCGGTCATTTCTCCGCTGAGCATGGCGTCAAAGCTGTGGCCGGTTATGGCGCGCTGCTCCAGCCGATTGCGCGCCGCGTTCGCCAGGGCATTGGCAGCCCGATCAGAAAAGCCGGACATGCGGCTGAGCGTCTCGATATCACGGACCTCGTCCAAAGCCAGCGCGACCGAGACCCTTTCGCCGGCTTGCGCGATGAAGCCCAGATTCTTCTGTGGCGTCAAGGCTGTGGCGCGGTCGATGATATCCACATTGCCGGCTGTAAAGTACGAACTCGGCTGCGGGATGGTCGCTTCAATAAGAGGGGGCAAAACCGCTGTAGCGGAAATCAAGGCCAGCGCCACAGCCGCCAGGTAAGGGACGGAGCGGCGCGCCCAGGCCGCCAGGCTTATGCCGGTCAGTATTGCCGTTAGCAATACAGTGAGCGCTATGCGCCACTCGAATTCCGGTTCAAAGGATTGCACCATGAAGAGGCGCTGATTGTTGATGATGGTAAACCAATTGGCTGTGCGCACCGCCCAATTGAAAAAGCCCAGCACCAGCACAAGGATCAGCAAACTGCCCAATACCGTAATGACAATATCGGCGGGGGAACCAAAGAGATTCCCCCGCAGCCAGCCGGCCAGCCCCACCTCCAGCTTCGGTGGCGGTCGAGACGGCTCATCGTCATAGTGGATGAATGACTGACTGGGGTCAGCCTTGCCCGGCTCCGACATCGGCCTTTTACCTTGTCACCAATTGGAAGCGCTGATTAACCATGTTCATCGCCAAAGAGATGCACAAACTGATGAATAGATAAGCGAGCAGAATCATCAGGATGCCGGTGACGGACTGCCCGGACTGATTGATGATTGTGTTCGTCACTTGGAAAATGTCCGTATAAGAAACGGCGATCGCCAGGCTGGAGTTCTTCGATAGATTCAGAAACTGATTGCCCAAGGGCGGAATGATAACGCGCAGGGCCTGTGGCAGAATGATCAAGCGCAGCATATCGCCTTGAGACAAGCCGAGCGCGCGCGAGGCTTCCAACTGCCCTTTTGGCACGGCCTGTATGCCGGCGCGCACAATTTCCGCGATGAAGGCCGACGTGTAAATCACCAGACCGAGGAAGACAGCCAGATATGAAGGCGAGATTTCAATGCCGGTTTCGATGTTGCGCCCGCGGCGATCCAAGGCGGGCGGCCGATAAAGCAAGGGCTGGCGCGTGAATTCAAGCTCCTGCTCGATGCTGAGCATGCCCGATTCAAAAGCGTCGTCATAGTCCAATTCGATGTATTCGTCGCGCTCCTCGTCAAAAACCGTAATCTGCGACGGCGTCGGACGCATGCCGATAATCAGCCATCCCAGCGCAGTGAACCCGATGAAGGCCGCTAGCGCGTAGCGCGTACGCGGGAAGGGCTGCCCGGTCGATTCGGTGATGTAGCCGAAATAGCGCCACAAAATCATCGCGATTACGATCCCGATGACCACAAAGACCATCCAAACGCCGAAGAGCGAACTCGGGATCAATTCAAAGATGGCGACGCCCTTGATACTGATGTATATGCCGGGGAGGAATTCTATTGGCGAGCCAGAACCGACCAGCACAATTCCAAACAAGTTAACCGCGACTACAATGGCGATGCCCACCTGGCGCAGAACCGCCCGCCGGACAGGACGGCGCAGCGACCCGCTATATTGCCAAATGAATAGAATGACAATGAGTGACAAGGCATATTGAAGAAGCGGAAGACTGCGGATGCCTTCCCGCGGGAAGGCGAAGGAATCCTGCTGCTGCGGCAGGGAGAATATAACGATGAAGAACCAGGCAAATATTTGCAGAAGAACGGGCGTGTTCCGCAATACTTCGACATAAGCCCGCGAAATCGACCGCACCAGGAAGTTGCGGCTGAGCAAGAAGATGCCCACCAGGATCCCGATCACAGTCGTGGCGATCAAGCCGAGCAGCACAACGCGCAGTGTGTTGATGAAGCCGACGCGAAAGGCGTCGATATAACGATCGCTCGACTGATAGTCGCCGGAATCGGCAACGTCGAATCCGGCTCGATTTTGAAGGAACTCAAAATTCGGGGACTGGTTGGTGGAATCCAGGGCGGTATTGATGCGCGTGCCCAAATCGTTCATGACCACGACGATGATCATGACAAATATGATCTGAGCGATCCCCTGCAAGATGCGACCGTCGCGAAAGATCGCCGGCAATATGCTGCCATATTGGGCTTGTTCGCTTTGCATCCGCATCAATCGCTCTTCAAGAATGATCCATCAAGGGTGGCTTCAACCCGACCGGGCTGGCTCAATTTTACGCAATGCGCTGGTATCTGACAACTTTTTCTACTGCATCGATTTAAGAGGAATCTGTAAACCGCTTGATTCGCAGCAAATGTTGTTCGCTCATTGTACGCTGGCGATATGCCCTGCATTCACAAAACGGGGCGCGCCACCTGGTTGGTGACACGCCCCGCCGAGTTAAAGCTGTATTCTGTCGCCGGTTTAGCGGAAGGGCGCCGCGTAGAGCAGACCGCCATCCGTCCAGAGCGCGTTAACGCCACGCTCCAGCCCAAAGATGGTATCCGGGCCGAGCCAGCGATCGTAGATCTCGCCGTAGTTGCCCAACTGCGTGATCACATCGACCATGAAGCCATCGCTGATGCCCAGGTAATCGCCGGCCACGTTATCGCCCAGTCCGAGCAGACGGCCGACCCCGGCATCTTCGCTGTCCATGTAGTCGCCGATGTTCATGCTGGTGATGCCGAATTCTTCCGCAGTGACAAGACCCCAAACGGTCCAGCGAATGATATCGGCGAAGTTCGCGTCATTCTGCGGGCTGACCGGACCGAGCGGTTCCTTGCTGATCACTTCCGGCAGAATAAGATGCGCGGCGGGATCCGCCGAGGTCGCCTTGCGGGAAACCAGACTGCTGACATCGCTGGTGAAGGCGTCGCAGGCGCCGGCTTCGTAGGCGTCCATAATGGCGTCAAAGTCCTGGAAGGTGCTCAATTCCCAGTCCGCATTGAGCCTGTCGGCCGTGTCGGTAATATTCAACTCGGTGGTTGTGCCGGCGGTGGCGCACATGGTGATGCTCTCTTCGCCGAGCTCGGCCAGATTGGTCACGCCGAACTCAACCTTGACCATGATGCCCTGGCCGTCATAGAAGGTGGTGGGACCAAAGGTGGCGCCCCATTCGGTATCACGGCTGAGCGTCCAGGTCGTATTGCGGCTAAGCATATCAATCTCGCCACCGGCGAGCGCAGTAGGCCGTTCAGCAGCCGTCAACGGACGGAAGGCGATGGCATTCGCGTCACCGAGAATGGCAGCGGCAACAGCGCGGCAAATATCAACGTCAAAGCCTTCAAATTCACCGGCGTCATTCTGTGTGCCGAAACCCGGAAGCACCGAGTTGACGCCGCAGATTAACTCGCCGCGATCGCGAATCCGCTCAACAATGTGACCGTCCTGCGCGGCGGCAAGCCCAGTACTCATTACGAACATGGCCATCAACAATATTGAAAACACTACAAGGCGTTTCATTTCTGCGCTCCCTCCAATCGGAATGATGGTTTTACTGCCAGGCGGAGGCGCTGCCAGTCAGCCGCTTATCCGCATAACAGCCTACTCCCATTGAACAACAAAAATGTAATTATGTCAAAAAGCTGTGTAGGAATAGAAAAAACCGCCCCGTCGGTTGCGCGTTGACGGAACGGTTTTGGCTTGCTTGGGCTTGCGTGGAACGTCGATTGCGTTACTTGGCTGCCAACTCGACATCAGCGGTTTTGACAGTCTCCAAGACTTTCAAGAGGCCAGCCCGCACTTCGCCGGGTTCGGCGTGACGGCCGACTTCTTTCTTGGAAAAGATCAACTCGCCATTGGCCCAGACATCAAATACCCCACCGGTGGCCGGAATCAGCTTCCAACTGCTGATGAAGTATTCAATTTCGCGCTCGTTCAAAATTTCGTCCGTCAAACTGACGGCATTTGGTTGGTGCCCTCAAGTCGCGCAATACTTGATGACGATCTCTATTCCACCTTGCTGCATGGGACTACTCCTTTCCTGCTTGCCTCGTCGGATGATAAACACCTTTACCTGAAGTTGCCTTGCGGCGTGAAAATGCGCGAAGCGACATTACAGGCGGCGGAATCGGTCGCGTAAATGACCGACAAACCAGCGTAGGTGTTTACATGTTCCATTATACTGCCTGCATTCCCCCCTGACAAGAATCGCGACACTCGATAGGTCGCGTCCGACCCGATTTGGAACTCGACCACCTGTGGCATGGGCGCGCGGCTGCTGGTGACATAGTTGCCATAGGCGCTCACCCATGCCGGAGCCGTCCCGCCATTTTCCGTGACTTCGATCCAATCATTGAAGGTGCTGAATTCACGTACCCGCACCGTCTCGGAATCGACCCACCAGAAACAGTTCGTGCCATCCACCCAGCTGGGTCCATATTCAGTATCCCAAGGATTGCCGCCATTGCTTGACGGCGTCTCTGGGTCTGGCGTCGTCTGCAGCGCCTGCAGCGCATCCACGACTGGCTGCCAACGCCCGCGGGAGAACCGGTCCGCCATCTCTTGAGCCTCGCTAAGCGTCAGCGGGTTGGCGTGGGTGCCATGCCCCAGCGCAGCCAGGGCGCGCGTCCAGCGCTCGACGTGGGCATCGCCGTGATGTGTTTCCCCTTGGTAGACCAGCAATTGGTTGATAAGCGCTGTGTTGTCACCTTGCGCGCTGACGATCAACCCCGAGAGAAAAAAGACCAACATAAACAGAAGCAACCTGGCCTTCATCATGCCTCTCCTTTACACGGCACTCTTTGCATTTGTTTTGCAGACTACAGTCTACATTCAGATGCGGGGAGGCTGCCTGACGCCAGACCTGCTTAAGCCATACATGTAGGCTACGCGAATGCTGTTCAATGGCTCGACACGCTTGGTTCTACTGTGGCATCATACGACGATGTTGACCTTGGGGTCGCTGCCGTTGCGCCCGGGGATGAAGATGGCGCGCTTGGGCGCCTTGCCGCCCAGCGCGCGCTGGGCTGCGCCGCTCCCCAGCGCCAGCTCCTGCGCCCGCTCCCGCTCGATATCGACGGCGACCGTGATCGTTTCCCGCGGTTTGCCATTGATCATCACCACCAGATCGACCATCTCCTCGCGCGCTTTATCCGCATCGTATGCGGGCCAGGTCTGCGTATGGACGCTGTACTCCCAGCCCAGGCGCGCCCAGATCTCTTCGGCGATATGCGGCGCGAAAGGCGCCAGCAGCCGAACTGCCCCCCGCATCACCGAGCGCCACATGTCAGCGCCGATCGTTTCGGCGCGCAGGGCCGCTTTCAGCGCATTCTTGAATTTCATCTGTTCGGCGATGGCGGTATTGAAGCTGAAATCTTCCAGTCCGCGATCGATGACGGCGATGGTTTGATGCAGTTTGCGTTCGACATCGCGCTCGGCGGCCGGATCGCCCGGCGCGTCAGGCGCGCCCGCCATTGCGATCTCCCAGAGATCTTGCAGCCAGCCCTGGGGACCTTTGATGTTGTTCTCATTCCAGGGACCGCCCTTCTGCCAATCAAAGTTGAACATCAGATAACAGCGCACGACATCGGCGCCGTAAGTCTCGACCAATTCATCCGGATTAACCACATTGCCCTTGCTTTTGGACATGCGCTGTATATCCAGATGATGGCGCAACTGATTGACGTTGTTGGCGCCCGGGATATCGGGAATGATTATTTCGGCATCGGGCAGGACTTGTACGAATTGGGTGACACCGGCCATATTGACATGCAAGACATCCTCCGTTCGATGCGCGATCTCGCCGAAGACGCCATCAAAGCCAGCCGGAACCTGATTCCAATCAACCACCTCGACGCGCTGCGCAAGCATTTTTTCGCCGATCACGCGACCGCTGCACAAGACAAAGTCGCCCTGCCGCTCGCCGCCCAGCACTTGTCCTTGGTTGCGCAGCACGTTCATCGGTTCGTCGAAGGCGCCTTCAGGATCGCGCCCGTTGCGGCGCATGGCTTCAGCGGCCGCGTCATAAACACCGATATCGCGCAAGGCTTTGCTGAAAAAGCGCGTGTACAGCAAGTGCATAACCGCGTGCTCGGCGCCGCCGGTATAAACATCAACCGGCAGCCAATAAGCCGCTTCCTCGGCGTCAAAAGGCGCGCTGTCACATTCCGGCGACAGGTAGCGCAACTGATACCAGGACGAGCACATAAAGGTATCCAGGGTGTCGGTTTCGCGGCGGAGCGTCTCGTTCACTTTGTAGAAGGGCTCGTGATAGGTCAAGGGACTGCGGCCGGTCGGCGCAAAGTCGACATCTTCGGGCAGCAGCACCGGCAGATCTTCATCGGCCACTGGAACGACGGCGCCGCCTTCAAACATCATTGGTATCGGGCTGCCCCAATAGCGCTGGCGGCTGATCAGCCAATCGCGCAGCCGGTAGTTGACCGCCTCTTCGCCCTTGCCCGTTTCTTCCAGCCAATCGATTACGCGGTTGATTGCCGGGTTTTTTCTGCCTTTGGCATAGGTGCTGACGCTGCCATTCATCGCGTCGGAGTTGACCATCACGCCGGGTCCGTTATAGGCTTCCGTCAGCGCCTCAGAGGTCAGCGGCTCATCCATTCCCTCCGGTTGGATGACAACGCGGATCGGCAGGTTTTGGGCCCGCGCAAACTCGAAGTCCCGCTGATCGTGCGCCGGCACCGCCATGATCGCGCCGGTACCATAAGTGATCATGACATAATCAGCGATCCAGATCGGTATCTTTTCATCGTTCACCGGATTGACCGCGTAGGCGCCGGTGAAGACACCGGTTTTCTCGCGGTCTTCCACCATACGCTCCACTTCGGTCCCCAACGCCGTTTGTTCAATGTAGGCGGCGACGGCATCCCGCTGTTCATGGCTGGTGATCAACTCCACCAGATCATGTTCCGGCGCCAGCACCATGAAGGTGGCGCCCCAGAGCGTATCGGGACGGGTCGTGTAAATTTCGATGGGATGACGGCCTGCCTCGGTATGGAAAACGGCGCGGGCGCCTTCGCTGCGGCCAATCCAGTTGGTCTGCATGATCTTGATCGATTCGGGCCAATCCATGTCCGTAAAGTCGAGCAGTTCGTCGGCGTATTTCGTAATGGCGAAGAACCACTGTTCCATCATTTTGTGCACAACCGGCTGCCCAGTGCGCTCGTCCTTGCCGTCAATGACTTGCTCATTGGCCAGGACCGTTTGCAAGGATTCCGACCAATTGACCAAGGCGGAGCCGCGGTAGGCGATGTCATGCTCGTGGAACTTCTTGAAGAACCACTCGGACCACTTGTAATACTCCGGTGTGCAGGAGATGGCTTCGCGCTCCCAATCAAACATCGCGCCCATGCTGCGCAACTGATCGCGCATCCGCTCTATATTGGCGTAAGTCCATTTCCAGGGATGGATGTTGCGCGAGATCGCGGCTTGTTCTGCGGGCAGACCGAAAGCATCAAAACCCATCGGGAAGAGGACGTTGTAACCGCGCATGCGCATCCAGCGGGCGCGCGCGTCAGAAGGCGTCATGGCGAACCAGTGGCCGATATGAAGATCGCCCGAGGGATAAGGCAGCATGGTCAAAGCGTAGTGCTTGGGCCGGTTCCAGTCGACCTCGGAGCGATAGAGCCGGCTGTCATCCCAGCGCTTCTGCCACTTGACTTCGATCTGATGCGGATGATAGGTCTCGGTCATTGAATCTGTCTTTCCTTTGCTTTAATCGAATGGCGCGGCAAGCGCCCGCGAACAGGCGAACGGCCGCAGGCTTCACTTGTTTTCTTTGGTTCAGGGACTTGAAACTTATGCTGTGGCGGGGAGGCGAAGGCGAAGAGACATTCAGCTAGATAAGGAAAGAGCGGGCCACCCCGAAGCCCGACGCCAATTTCGCTTTCATGTCAATCTCGCATTCGTATATGGCTGCCACAATAGCAGACCATAGTTTAGCAAGAACCGGCTCAATTGCAAATGCCAATCCGCAGGGTAGTCAGGGCAATCGCATCAAATTAAAGTGCGCCGATTAATGACATTTTCCCCTCAAATTATGTAATCCGTAGGGGCGTTTCGCTGAACCCCCACAATTTGCAGGCCATTTTCAACGGGCGTCTCACGAGACGCCCCTACACTTCCGCAATTTTCGTAGCGAACCGCTCATTATGATTTTGATGCGATTGCCCTGGACGGGGAGGAGTGCATCGAAGTCGGTTGAAATTCC
>JAJDUC010000042.1 GCA_022826865.1 Anaerolineae bacterium | reverse complement strand
GTTCTGCAGGCCCGCCATAATGACGACGAAGCAGAAGCCGAAGTAACCCCATACGCCGGCCAGGATTATAGCGGGCAGCGCCAAATAGGGGTCGCCCAGCCAGCCTTTCGCCAGAACGTCCAAGCCGACCGCCCTCAGCGTCGAATTAATGGGGCCAAATTGCGGGTTGTACATCCACTTCCAGATGATGCCGACCGCCACCGGCGCCAGCACCACCGGCAAAAAATATACGGTGCGGAAGAAGACCATGCCACGCACGCCGCGCCAGAGCAGCACGCCCAGGAACAAACCGATAGCGACCGGCGTCGCCGTGCCCAGAATGATCCAGATAAAGTTGTGGCTCAGCGCGCTCCAAAGCCGTGGATCGGCGAAGAGCTTCTCATAATTCAGGAAGCCAACAAACTCTTTGACCGGCTTCGCCCCGTCCCATTTGGTCAGGCTGAGGTAGATGGTATAAAAGAACGGGTAGACGACGAAAATGACATACATCGCCAGCGCCGGGATGACAAAGGCGTAACCGGTCGCGTAATCGCGCAGCTTGCGGTTGGCGAAGAATTGGCGGATGGTTTCTGTCAAGGTAAATGTATCCGAGCAATAAGTCTGTTCGTGCGGGCGACACAAGTGTCGCCCCTACGTTTTCCAATCCAAATGATGCCGGTAGGGGCGAGCCTTGGCTCGCCCGTTTACACACCAGCGCATGTGGCTGTGGGCGAGCCAAGGCTCGCCCCTACAACTGCCTGCGCGGGTCAGGGGGTGGGGGTTCAATCACCTACCCGGTGATATCGGCGTGTCTGCCGTCCTCGACTGCTCTTTCCATTTCGGCGTTGATGCGGTCGGCCACTTCTTGAGACGTCAACCGGCCCGCAGCCATTTCGACAGTGCTTTCAAACAGCGTGGTATTGAAGTTCGCCGGCGTCAGCACATCGAGATGATAGCCCACTGGCCCGTCCCAACCTGAGACAAGGTTGAGGAAATCGCGGTAGACGGGTCTTACATCATAGTCGCTAAAGTCAACTCCGGTGACGCCGGGCAGCAGCTTGGCGCCCTCAACCCAAAGCCGAAACGCTTCATCAGACACTAGATAGTTCAGGAATGTCAAAGCCTCTTCCGGGTGTTCGGTGTCGCCAATGATGTACCAGACGGCGCCCATCAACTGGATCATTGTCTGTTCACCACCTTCAATCGGCGGCAAGATCATGAAGCCGAACTCGTCCGTGATCTCGTCGGTGAAGAACTGCATCGCCCAGGTGCTCATCAGCATCATAGGCGCTTGACCGGTGTAAAACTTCGCATTGCCATCGAGGAAACTGGTTGCCGAACCCTGCTCGTCGTAGCAACCGGCCTCGACCAAGCCGACTACCAGGTCTAAGGAAGCGACGATATCGGGCGAGTTAAAGGGATATTCGCCGGAGATCGCAGCCGCAACCGTGTCGCTCGGAACAGAGTTGGCGAGGACGTTGTACCAATTGTGTGAAATGGGGAAACCGCCCCAATCGGCCCAGCCCGCCGCCATCGGCGGATCGTATCCGAGCTCGCGGAAAGTCCCACACAATGCAACCAACTCTTCAAATGTCGACGGCACTTCGATGCCTTCGTCGGCGAAGATCCGCTTGTTCCAATAGAAGCCTTGCGCTTCAAATTCATGGCCAACGCCATATACGGTCCCGCCGTAGGTCGTCCAATCTCTGGACACGGACACGAGTCGTTCGTCCCAGTTATAGGCAGCATAAGCCTCTTCAAGCGACAGGAGCAGCCCGGCATTGCCAAGGATGCCGCCATAGGCCGGTCCGGAGTCGTAATACATGATGTCAGGACCTTCGCCCGCCTCAATGGCCGTCCTGGAGATGTCTGTCAGTTGTTCCAAGGTATAAACTTCGCGGTTGATCTTGATGTTCGGGTGCGCCTCCTCAAAGTTCGCGATTATCGTTTCAATAACCGCTTGGGCCTCATCGCCACTTACCTGATCCCAATACAGGATTTCCACCGGATCCTGCGCGTAGACGCTGCCCAAAAGGGCGAACATCAACACGAGAGCAATTATTCTAGCCCGCAATACGTTTAAGCGATTCATCTTTCCTCTCCTTCAATAAACTATGCCAAGCTCGACAAAATGCGCTTGGCTTCACTTTTGGATAATATCGTAAGGAACGTCCCTTCGGACGGCGATTTGGACGAGCGGCGGACGTCAAGCGGACAGCGGGCGGACGGATTTCCCCCATCCCCCGGCCCCTTCGCCATCTCAACAAATGGGGATCCGTAGGGGCGACCCTTGGGTCGCCCGAACTGTATTTCGGATGTCTCACGCATCGTACAGTTCATCCTCGGACCATCTCGCTGGATTATCTAGGATGTACTTGCGTATTTCATTGAGCGACTTCTCATTACGGATGATGCGCTTATAGTAATTGCGCTGCCAAATCCGCTGACTGCAATCCAATCCCAGAGTCTTGTGGTTGAAAGTGGGCGAGCCTTGGCTCGCCCGCGCGCGCTATACCAGCGTTATCCCGTAATATCGAAGTTGGTGCCTTCTTCGATGGCTTTGTCCATCTCCGCCTGCATATTGGCGGCATGTTCCTCCGCCGTTCGCCGGCCGGCTGCCACCTCGGGCAAGCCTTCCCACATCACGGTGGTGAAGTGCGCTGGCGTCAGGATATCGACGTGGTAGCCGACCGGACCCGTCCAGTTCGAGACGAGGGTGGTGAAGTCGGAGTAGACCGGCGGCAAATCAAACTCGCTATAGTCGATGCCCGAAAGCACAGGCAACAGCTTGGCTTCCATCCAAAGCGGCAGCGCCTCTTCCGATACGAAGTAATCCAGCAGCGCCAGTGTCTCGTCCGGATGCTCAGTATCCCCAATCACGACCCAGGTGCCGCCGAGACTCATCTTGAAGGCGCCCGGCTTGCCCTCGAAGGGCGGGTATGCCATGAAGCCGATTTCATCGACGATCAGGTATTGGAAGGTCAGGAACTGCATCGCCCAGGTGCTCATCTGCATCATCGGCGCCTGGCTGGAGTAAAAGAGCATATTGCCTTCCAGGAAGCCCAGGCTGCCGGCATCCTCGCTGAAGCAGCCCGCGTCAACCATGTCGCCGGCGACGATATTCATCGCTTCAACGATGCCGGGATCGGTCCAGGGATGCTCGCCCGAAATCGCCGCCGCAATCATGTCCGGACCCACCAGGTTCTGCAGAATCGGATACCAGTTGTGCGTCAGCGCCATGCCGTTGATATCCGCCCAGCCGGCCGCCATCGGCACATCATAGCCACGCTCGCGGAAGGCGCCGCAGAGCGCCATCAGTTCGTCCATGTTTGCCGGCGGCTCCAGGCCTTCTTCCGCGAAGATGGTCTTGTTCCAGTACAAGCCGCCGCCCTCAAGCTCGTGACCGACGCCGTAGACCTGACCGTCGAAGGTGGTGAAGGCGCGCGAAGTTGGCACCAGACGGTCATCCCAGCCGTATTGCTCATAAGCGTCATCCAGCGGGTAGAGCAGACCGGCGGTCGCCAGGATACCCATATAACCAGGACCGGCATCGTAGTACATGATGTCGGGTCCTTCGCCCGCCTCAATCGAGGTCTTGGCGATGTCGCGCAGGACTTCCCAGCCGATGACTTCGCGCACGACATCAACGCCCGGATTGGCCGCCTCGAAATTCTCGATGATCTGATTGATGACCACCTCGGCGCCGGGGCTCTGTGGCTCGTCCCAATAGACGACCGTCACCATGTCGTCCTGGGCGAGCGCCGTACCCAATAGAGTGAAAACCAACAGCAAAGCAAAAAGCCGCAATACAGTTTTGTAATTCATCTTTCTTCTCCTTAAGGATATTTTTGCCAAAACAGCAAAATAGCGCTTGGCTTCACTTTTGGATAATATCGTATGGGACGCCCCAACCAAAATGAGTATTGAAACTAAGGCGGACATCAAGCGGACATACAGAGGACATGCTCACGGAGATCGACCGCTCTTCCTTGGAAAGCGAACTGCGCGCGGCGCTGACGCACTTGTACGATCCGGCCGCCCTGCGTGACAGCCGGCTGATGACGCTGCTCGGCTTGCAGTCCCGCGCCGACGCCATCGTCGCGCTGCGGCGCCTCTTGCTGGATACCATTGAATCGCTCCGCCCGGGCGACGACGTGCCGACTCAATCCTTGTCTTGGCGCTATTATCATATCCTCTACGGTCGCTATACGGAACAGCTCACGCAATTCGAGGTCGGCAACGATCTGGGTTTGAGCGTGCGCCAATTGCGCCGGCAGGAAAAACGGGCGCTGGCTGTGCTGGCGGACAAGATCTGGGCGCGCTTCAAGCTGGAAAGCGCCGAACCAGCCAGCGCGCCGGATACACAAGCGCTCGGTGACGAATTGGCTTGGTCACAGTCCACTTTCTCCCGTGAATCGGTGGAAGTTGAGGCGCTGATTCGATCGGCTCTGGAGACTGCCGAGCCGATGCTTCAGACAGCGACGGTCGAGTTACTGTACGAGCCGAGCGAAGGGCTGCCAAAGCTAGCTGTGCAACTGACGCCGACGCGGCAGGCGCTCTTGAATGTCTTGACGGCCGCGCTGGACTGGATGGAGGAGGGGCGGCTCATCCTTCGAGCCGAGCATCAACCTGAGGGCCGGCATGTGTCGGTATCAATCATCGGCTATGGGTCGCTCGTGGCGGGGGAGATGGCGGCGGAGCGTTTAAGCGTGGCGCGAGAACTGCTCAGTTTCTCCGGCGGATCGCTTCATCATGATGCTGATTCGCTCGGCGATCAAGTCTGCCGGTTTCGCCTCAGGCTGCCGACTGACAGGCAGATCACCGTGCTGGCGGTCGATGACAATCCCGACACGCTGCGGCTTCTACAGCGCTATACGAGCGATACGCGCTACCATCTGCTGAGTGAAAGCGATCCCAAGCGCTCGCTGGCTCTGGCCGAAGAGTCGCCTCCCGATATCATCCTGCTGGATGTGCTGCTGCAAGACATTGACGGCTGGGAACTGCTCGGGCGTTTTCGCGCCCATCCCCAACTCGGCGATAAGCCTGTCATCGTCTGCACCGTCCTGCCGCAGCGCGATCTGGCGCTAAGCCTGGGCGCCGCCGGCTTCCTGAGCAAACCCATCAGCCAGGGGCAGCTCCTCGCCGCCCTCGACGCCCAGGCCGACCTGCTGCAGAGACAAGGTTTTGACTAAGGCGTCGATCGTCGCCAGAAGCTGAGGGGCGGCGATCCCGTCGGCGCGCGCCACCGCCAGCGACTTGCTCATAATCGGCTGCCCCAGCGGATCGCGCGCTGAAATGACCACGATGGGAACGTCCCGCAGCGCCGGATTCGCTTTCATCTCCGCGATCAGCTGAAAGCCATCCGTCCCCGGCATAACCAGGTCGGTAAACACCACATCCGGTGTCGTTTCGCTCAATATCTGCCGCGCCTGTCCCGCGCTGGACGCCCGCAGCACGCGATAGCCGCGCCCGGCTGACGCCAGCATGCGCCGGAATAGCCGCAAGGCGTCCGGCTCATCGTCCACAATCAGGACCGTCGCCCCATCCAGTTCGAGCCGATCCAATACCGCCAGAAGCGCCTCTCGGGAGATTGGCTTGATCAGATAATCCGCAGCGCCGAGCGAAGCGGCGGCATCACGGATCCCGGGCGCGGAACAGACGATGACCGGCAGGCCGTCGGGCAAGGCCATTTCCCGCTCCAGCCGCAACAAGTCTTCGCCCACCGACACCGCATTGATCAGCAGCGCCTGCGCCGGATGCCGTTCAGCCTGGGCGATTGCCGCTTCCAGGCTAGGCGCCAGCGTCAGTTCCGCGTTCTGCAAATAGCGCGACAGCAGCCGACTGAGCGTCGAGTCCCGCTCATAGACGATCAAACGCGCGCGATCCACCGGCTTGGGCAGGGAGGGCAGTCGCGTCTTTTCGACGAAGGTCAAATGCGGCGAAAACCAGCGCATCATCTCGCCATCTTCGGCTAAGACCGCCTCGGCGATGGGCAGACGGAAGAAGAAGGCGGCGCCCCGGCCCGGTTCGCTCTCCAGCCACATCCGCCCCTTGTGCAGCTCCACAAAGTGTTTGCTGATGCTCAAGCCCAAGCCGCTTCCCGTCCAGTGGCTGCGCACGGTCCCATCCAATTGCTGAAAGGGCTTGAAGACCTCGTCGAAGACATCCGCCTTTATGCCGGGACCGGTATCGGCAACGCTCACGATTATCGCATCCTCCTCTTGCCAGGCGCGCAGACGCACGCCGCCGCGCTCGGTGAAGCGGCCCGCGTTGCTCAAGAGATTCAGCAGCACTTGCCGGATGCGGATGCGGTCGCAATACAGGGGCGGCAGGTCCGGCGGCAGCTGTGTATGCAAATACAGCCCTTTGGAGTCAAAGAGCGGCTGCACCGCTTGCACGGCCGCGGCGACCAATTCAGGAAGCGCCGACGATTCTCTCATCAATGCCATTTGGCCTATCTCGATCTGGCTCAGGTCAAGGACATCGTCAATCAGGCTCGACAGGTGCCGGCCGTTGCGCAAGACGATTTCCAGATCCGCCAGCAGCGCTTGGGGGATATCGGGCCCATAAGTTTTGGGCGAGTTCATCGCCATCTCGATGAAGCCGACGATCATGTTGAGCGGCGTGCGCAATTCGTGGCTGACATTGGCGACAAACTGCTCTTTGGAGCGGCGCGCGTCGTCCGCCTGAGCGCGCAGATTATGCGCCAGGCGGTGCAACTGGGAGAGTTGATGATTCGCTTCCTTCAGATCGTCCAGCGCTTGCCTAAGCCTGAACTGATAATCGCGGCTTTCTTCCAGGGCCGCGCGGCTCTGCTCGTAGTTGGCTTCGAACCATTGTCTCGCCAGCAGCAAGGGGCGCGAGGCCAGCCAGATTAGCCATATCATTCCCCAGATGCTGATGAGGGCGGCGGCGCGCAGGGCTGCGTCAACCTGCGTAGAATCCGCCGTTCCAATAAGCAGCCAGAGGCTGCATGCGAGGGCGCAGGCAACGCTGGCGGGCAGGCTGATCAATACGGCAGCTAAACCCACCCCCAACGCGAGGAAGAGGACCGATTCCGCCAAGCCGCTCCAGGCCACTACCAAAAGAATCACCCCGAAGCAGCTGCAGACCAGCACAATAGCGGCAAGGCGATAACGCGATGCCTGCAGAAGCAGCCAAATGCCGACAGACAGAAGCAACAGAATAACACCGGGCACGGAGCCCAGATGCTGATCCGGCAAGGCAATCGCGACCACATAAAGAACGGCGGCAGCCAGGAATAATCCGGACAGCGACCACGATAGCGCGCCGCTTCTCACTTCTTCAATCTCCGCTTCCAGTCCATCGACCGCAGTCTTTGAATCAACCATTGCGCATGCTCCCTTACGGCCGGGCGAAAACCGCCGCCAATCGGTTGCGATCGCGCAGCAGGCGTCGCCGAGATCTATATCGATGATAACAAAGCCGCTCGGCGGCGGCGAGCAGGTCCCCCGCGCGCCTAGCGCTTGGCGCGTAGGGGCGACCCTTGGGTCGCCCGCCTCACGGGGGATGCTTCCCTAAAGGAGGGAAGGGGAGCTGAACTTGCAGGGCAATCGCATCAAATTTAAATTGTGCCGATGAATGACATTTTCCCCTCAAATTATGTAATCCGTAGGGGCGTTTCGCTGAAACGCCCGCAATTTGCAGGCCATTTTCAACGGGCGTCTCACGAGACGCCCCTACATCTTCGCAATTTTCGTAGCGGACCGCTCATTATGATTTTGATGCGATTGCCCTGCTGAACTTGCCGCAGAATTGGACAACTGAAGCGGACAGGGGTATTATTGAGCAACTGCAATTTCGTATAGCGAGACCCGATTAAGAAGGAGAAAGAAATGTCTAAGTGTTCGCATATTAAGATCCTGATTGTCGCTCTGGTGGCTATGCTTTTGCTGCCGGGCGCCGCGCTGGCGCAGGACACAACTGCAGTGACCCTGATGCACGGCTGGACCGGCGCTGACAATACCGAGATGCTCAACACCGTCTTCGCGCGTTTTAATGAGGAAAACGAAGACGGCTTGGTCATTGAGCCGACCGCGTTGCAATGGGACGACTTGTTCACCCAGCTGCGGCTCACCGCCGCCGCGGGCACCCCGCCCGATGTGGTGATGTTCCATAACACGGAAGTGACCGGGTACGCCAGAGAAGGCATCCTGCTGCCGGTGGATGATCTGATGGCGGCCGTCGATATCGACCTCACCGGCGTGCCGCAGAACATCATCGAGCTGAGCAAAATCGACGGCGAGTTCTACTGCCTGCCCGGCGACCTGCATCCGATGAACCTCTATTACAACGTTGACCTGGTCGAAGCGGCCGGCTTGGATCCCGACAGCCCGCCCACCACGGGCGAGGAGTTCATGGCCTGGGCGGAGGCGATGACGATCACTGATGACGACGGCATGGTGACGCAATACGGCTTGGACCAGCCATTAGGCGGCGCGCTCGGTCGCTGGTTCTTCCACACTTTGCTTTACCAATTTGGCGGCAGTTGGCTGGGTGAAGACGGCTTAGCGGCGGTCGATAGCGAAGCCGCCCATGAAGCGCTGCAATACATGGTGGATTTGCAGAATAGCGGTATTTCGAGCATGGGCTCGGGCGTCGGCGACATCAGCGCTTTCCAGAATGAGCGCGCGGGCATGGTTCTGGTTGGACCCTGGATGGTCAATTCCTATATCAGGGAAGGCAAGAACCTCGGCACGGCCGTGATGCCAACCTTTGGCAATGTGCCGGCCACCTGGACCAATACCCACTGCCTGGCATTGACGCGCCAAGACAGCGATGAGA
>JAJDUC010000082.1 GCA_022826865.1 Anaerolineae bacterium | reverse complement strand
CATCAAATTTAAATTGCGCCGATAAATGACATTTTCCCCTCAAATTATGTAATCCGTAGGGGCGTTTCGCTGAAACGCCCGCAATTTGCAGGCCATTTTCAACGGGCGTCTCACGAGACGCCCCTACATTTTCGCAATTTTCGCAGCGAACCGCTCATTATGATTTTGATGCGATTGCCCTGAGTTGGAAGGCGCAGCCATCGCGGGTATGATGAATGGAGTCAAGGAGCGTAATGGCAGCGAGATGAATGCAAAAGCGTTTTACCTGCGGGAGGTCTACCCCCAGCTCAACTTGCCCTTAACGGAGCGATATCCGCACGCGCGCTTGACCGATGACGACGGCTGGCATGCGCTTGCCGATCATGACATGGTCATGCTGGTGGCTTTGACCGGCGCCGGGAAATCGACCACGCTGGCCCATCTGCGGCGGCGGCTCAGCGGCCTGGAATACGACGTCATCCCGTCGCGGCGCGAAGTGGCGGATTGGATCGCGATTCCGCTGGCGCAGCACTGGTCGAGGGCGCCGTTTAACCCGGAGCCGGATCGCGTGAGACGATTCGAGCTCACGCGTTTGTTCGCGCGGCGCGTCGCTGGCGGGATGGCGGCGGCATTTTCTTGGTTGAATCTGGCGGATGCATATAGCAGTCCCGTGTTATGCGAAGGCATCAGGGGCAGGGGAGAGATTCGACATGTCTTGACGCGCTTTCCCCGCTGGCGCATCGTTGAATTGGCGCTCGATCCGTTGACGCGATTGCGCCGCCTGAGCAAGCGGCAAGAGGCTTTTGACCGGGCGGCCGGAACCGCAGATGTCTCGTTTCTGCCCCCGGCCCTAAGAACTGCGGCGATAGACCTGGTGGAAGCGGGCGAGATTTCGGCGAGCGCGCTGAGTATCGTTCGCGCGGAAGCCGCAAATTATGGCCTGTATGCCTTTGACGATGGCGCGGCTTTTCCACATTATCACCGCCTTGATGTGGACGGCGCCTCGGCTGAAGAAGTGGCGGCGGCCGTTCTTGACGTGGTCGAGCCGTTTGAGGGGTGCGGATGGGGCGCCCCAAGTGAACTTACTGAGCGAGAAGGATGCCTATGCCGAGCATCCGGCGCATAAGCGCCGTTCCCTATAGCGTCCCGCTCAAGAGCGCCTTGAATTGGGGCAGCAGCCATGAACTGCGCCAGCTTGAGCATGCGCTGATACGGGTGGAACTGTCGGATGGCGCGGTCGGCATCGCCGAAGCGACCCCGCGCCCGAGCATCTATGGCGAGACGCAGGCTTCAATTTTGCACATTGTCGAGCGTCACCTGGCGCCGCGGCTGACCGGCGAAATGGCGACCGATCGCAAATCAGTCGCGCGCTTGACCCACCGGCTAGAGCAGATCAAGAACAACAATAGCGCAAAGGGCGCGCTGGATATGGCGCTGCATCAGGCGCTGGCCGCCAGCCGCGGCGAAAGCCTTGGCGACTACCTTCAAGTGAGCCGGGAACGGCTGCGCCTGAGCGCCATTGTGAGCACGGGTTCGCCCGCTGCGGTTCGCGCCGATGTCGAAGCCTTGTACCGGGCCGGGCTGCGGGTCTTCAAAGTCAAGATCGGGCGGCGACTGGAGGAAGAAATCGCGACGATCGCAGACCTGATCGAGAGCTATCCCGAAGCCGATTTCTATGTCGATGCCAACGAGACGCTCGACCGCGGCGACGTGCTGGCGATCCTGCTGCGCCTGCAGGCGCTGGGTGTGATGTATTGCGAAGAGGCGCTGCCGGTCTGGCAGCTGCGCGCCCGTCGGCAACTGCGGCGGGATTGCTCGTTGCCGATCATCGCCGATGACTCGGCCTTCACGCTCTGCGACTTGTATCGCGAGATCAACTTTGACACCTTTGACATCCTCAACATCAAGACGGCGCGGACGGGTTTTTCAGAGTCGCTGGACATGCTAGGCACATGCCGGGAGCACAGCAAAAGCGTGATGGTGGGCTCGCAGGCGAGTTCGCTGCTGGGCTGTATGCAGGCGGCGGTGTTTGCCGGCCGCGAGGCGGTTAACTGCGCCAGCGAATGCAGCTTTTACCTGAAGACCGTGGCCGACTTGAGCTTGGCGCCGGCAATACAAAATGGCTGCATGATGATGGACGCGGTCGAGGCGGCGCTGCAAAAGCTGCAAGCCGCGCTGGCGCGGGTCGTTTAGTCGCGTATAGAAGTAAACGCAAGTAAGTCGTGCAAAATCTGATGGGCATTTTGAAGCAAGGGTGGGCGAGCCACCGGCTCGCCAGTACACCGAGTCTCCTCTTATACCGTAGGGGCGAGCCTTGGGTCGCCCGCAAGCATGCCGCGAAAAACGTTGCGTATTTTTCAATTACTTTCTTTGAGTTACTGAGAAGAGAGATAAAGATCGGGAAGGCGGGAGGAAAATGAAAGTACTGATCATGTCGGATATGGAAGGCGTCAGCGGGATTGTCACTTGGGATCAGGTGGTCGGCGGCCGGCCTATGTACGAAGAAGGGCGCGTCCTCTACACGGAGGAGATCAATGCGGCGGTGCGCGGGGCGGCTCGGGCCGGCGCCGATGAAATCGTGGTGGTGGATTGCCATGGCGCCGGCGGTGATTGGACGTTCAACTCGCTGATACCGGAAAGGCTCGATCCCGCTTGCACCTGGGTCGCGCATCATCCTTGGTCGCGTTATACAGAATTGCTGGAGCAGGGCGCGGACGCTTGCCTGCTGGTGGGCATGCACGCGCGCAACAATACCGCCGATGGCGTCATGTGTCATACGATCTCGACCGTGAAATGGCATAATCTCCGGTTCAATGATGATCTGGTTGGCGAATCGGGGATCAATGCCGCGCTCTGTGGCCATTATGGCTGTCCCGTGCTGCTGACAACCGGGGATGAGGCGGTCTGCCGCGAGGTCAAAGCCTTGTTGGGCGATAGGCTGACCACGGTGGCGGTCAAGCGCGGGCTGTCGCGCTTCTCGGCGCGGCAGATCCCGCCGGTCAAGGCGCGCGAGATGATCGAGGCCGGCGCTTACGAGGCGCTGCAAGATCTGTCCGCGGTCGCGCCCTATGTGCCCGCTGGGCCCGTGACGATCGCGATTGAAATCGATCAGGTTGAAAAGATGGCTGAATTTCAGGGTCGGTCGGGCGTCGAGTTGGACTACGAGTCACAGACGGTATACAGCCGCGGCGCCGACTGGATGAGCGCCTGGGATCAGATCTGGCACTGGGCAGTTTAAAGATGCCCGGCGCGCCGGACGTAGCTTAGGGCAATGCCAGCATATTCGGCAGCGCCAAACCCAATACCATCAGCAGGCCGAATTGACCGTGTAATTTGGCGGTCCGGCCTTGCGCCTGGTGCAGCAGGGGGATGGCGCTGCTGGTATTGAAGATGCGGATGAGCCGCAGGGCCTCAGGCAGCGTAATAGCCGTGAGCAGAGTCGCAAGCGGCAAAAAGCCGGCGATGACGAGCAATAGCAAAATGACATAGGCGCCCATCACAAGGAAAATGAACTCGGCGCGGGCGAAGCGGATGCCGAATCTGACAGCCAATGTGCGCTTGTTGACGGCGCGGTCCGCCTCCATATCGCGGATGTTGTTGGCATGGAGAATGGCGGCGACCATGAAGGCGATTGGCAGCGCGATCAGCAGGATTTCGCCGATGCGCATTGGGCTGAGGCCTGGCGACATCACGTAATAGGCGCCCAGGACCGCTGCCGGTCCCATGAAGATGGCGACCGCAATTTCACCCAAGCCGTGATAAGCCAAGGGAAAGGGCCCGGCTGTATACGTGATCGCCACGAGGACGCCGCCGATGCCGATCAGCCAAAGCAACGGCCCGCTCCGCGAGAGCAAGTACAAACCCAGCAGACAGCCAGCCGCCGTCGTCAATATGGCCCCGTAGAGCACAGTGCGCGGCTCAAGGATCTTGTGTTTGATAGTCATGCCTTGGCCGGCTTGCTTGAGTCGATCCGCGCCACGCCGATAGTCGGCGTATTCGTTGATGAGATTGGCGGCGCTTTGCAGCAGCAGCGTTCCAATCAGCGCGAGCAGGAACAGTGCCGCGTCAAAGACGCCGTCAGCCAGAGCGAGGATGCCGGCCAAGCCCAAGGGCGCATAAGTCGCGGTGAAGACGCGCGGCCGCAAGGCTTGGTACCAGGCCCCGGCTCGGCTCAACTGTGGGCGGTCGCTTGTGGTCGGTCTTTCCATCGCTCTCAGTATAAGCGGAGCGATGGGAGTTTTGCAGATTGAACTGGCGCGCCCGGCTGATGCGAATTTAAGCGCCTGTGTATAATCGCAGGAGACCGCGTTAAAAGGCAAATCGCGTGAGAGTGCTCTTTGTATCGGCAACTGACCGCGCGGGTGGCGCTGGCATCGGCGCATATCGCTTGCATCAGAGTCTCCAGCGCGCCGGTGTACACAGTGAGATGCTCGTATTGCGCAAGGTCACATCCGATCCCGATGCGCATCGGCTGTCGACCCGCCTGCCGCGCTGGGAGCGCGCCCGGCGCAAACTGGCGGAGCGGCGGCATTCCCGGCGCCTGCGGGAGAATGCGCGGCAGCCCGAAGTTGGGCACTGGAGTCTCAATCAGTTTCGCTATCCCATCGCCGAGGCCATCAACGCCTTCGACGCGGATATCGTTCACTTGCATTGGGTGGGCGACAATTACTTGCCGTTTGGGGAGTTGGCCAATATCAAGCCGCCGATTCTGTGGACCCTGCGCGATATGTGGGCCTTCACTGGCGGCTGCCATTACGCGGGCGACTGTACCCGTTATCGCGAAAGATGCGGCAGTTGCCCGCAGTTGCTCGCTGGATCGCCTCAAGACATCACTGCCACCGTTATCCGGCAGAAGCGCGAAGCATGGGCAGATCTGCCGCTTCAGTTTGTCAGCATTAGCCGCTGGCTGGCGGATTGCGCCGCGGCCAGCCCGCTGCTGAAAGGCAGGCGCATCGAAGTCATTGGCAATCCCATCGATCCGGGCGTCTTCAAGCCTCTCGACCGAACAGCGGCCCGCCGCGCCTTCAACCTGCCCGGCGACAAGAAGCTGATTCTATTCGGCGCCATTGGCGGGACGAGCGACCCGCGCAAGGGCTTCGCCTATCTGCGCGATGCCCTGCGCGGAATGAGCCAGGATAGCGGCGCCGAGCTGGTTGTTTTTGGCGGCGACGGCCGCGACGATCTTGACATTGGGCTTCCGACGCATCAGGTGGGGCGCTTGGGCGACGAAGTGAGCCTGTGCCTGCTTTATTCCGCCTGTGATGTCTACGTATTGCCCACCTTGCAGGAGGCGCTGGGGAACACGCTGATTGAGTCGCAGGCCTGTGGGACGCCCGGCGTCAGTTTCGCCGGCAGCGGCGCATCCGATGTGATTCAGCATCAAGTGAATGGTTATCTGGCCCGCAATCGCGATCGCGCCGACTTGTTGGCCGGCATCGAGTGGGTATTGGCGCAATCATGGTCTCCGGAGGAATTGCATCGCGCGATCATTGCCCGTTTTGGAGAACGCCAGATTGCCGAAAGATACATCCGTCTGTATCAAACGATGCTTGGCGCTGCGCCGTGAACGCATTCCCCCGCATCAGTTTCGGCATCATCGTCCTGAATGGCGAACCCTTCATCTCTTACACCTTAAACGCGCTCTATCCCTTTGCTCATGAAATCATCGTGGTTGAGGGCGCGGCGCCGGGCGCGAAGAACGTCGCGACGCCGGAAGGTCACTCGCGGGATGGCACACTGGACAGCCTCCGTCAGTACAAGGCGACGTGCGACAGAGAAGATAAATTGACGATTGTGACAAAAGACAGCTTCTGGAGCGAGAAAGACGAGATGTCGGCGGCTTATGCCGAACGCGCGACCGGCGATTATCTTTGGCAGGTGGATGTGGATGAGTTCTATCTGCCGGAGGATATCGAGCGAATCGGCGTCATGCTGCAGGCGCAGCCGGGGATCACGGCCATGTCCTTCAATACGATCACATTTTGGGGCGCGCCGGAATATCGGGTGGACGCCTGGCGCCATAGGCGCGGCGCGCGGGAATATCATCGCCTTTTCAAATGGGGCGACGGCTACCGCTATGTCGCGCATCGTCCGCCCACGGTCCTTGACGAACGGGGACGGGATTTGCGCGCGCAGCATTGGCTGACGGGCGACGACATGGAAAGGCGCGGGATCAATCTCTACCATTATGCCTTGCTGCTGCCCAAGCAAGTGCGGGAAAAATCCGAGTATTATCGCGGGGCGGATTGGGCGCGGCGCCCAGACGCCGTCGAATGGGCGGAGGAAGCCTATTTTGCGCTGAATCGGCCCTATCACCTGCATAATGTGGCGGAATATCCGGCTTGCCTCTACCGCTATGCGGGCGCGCATCCGCCGCAGGTGATAAAAATGTGGCGGGATATTTCGGCGGCCAACTCTCCCTTGGAAACGCGGCCAACCGCTGACATTGAAGCCCTGCTTGCTTCGCGGCGCTACCAGGTTGGACGCGCGCTGCTGATGTCAGCAAACCGGCCGGCGCTCTGGCTGCGGCGGGCGCGCAGGCGGCTGAAGGCGCTTCTGGCGCGCTGCCTGCCCGGGGCGCTCAAAGATGCGCTGCGGCGCTAATAGACCGGGCCGGCCGCAGCCCGCCTGCGCGCTCGAAAATTGGCGGGAAATTCGCTATGCTAGGAGGCACAGGTTAAGCAGTGGAAGAGTTAGACGCGATGATAGCAAACAATCACGCCACCCTGGTTGAACAAGACAGCCGCCAACTACACCCCATGTACCATCCGACACGGACGGAAAACGCCGCCATGGTGGAGAGGGGCGACGGTGTTTGGCTCTACACCACCGACGGCAAGAAAATCCTCGACTCGATGGCCAGTCTGTGGAATGTGAATATCGGTTACGGCAATCGCGAATTGGCCCAGGTGGCATACGAGCAGATGCTGGATATTGCCTACAGCTCCGGCTTTGCCGGCATGACGAACCCGCCGTCGGCGCAATTGGCGGACAAGCTGGCGGGCTTCTTTCGCCCGAATATGAACTTCACCAACTTCACGTCAGGCGGCTCGGAATCCAGCGATACCTCCTTCAAAACCGCGCGCTATTATTGGTATCTGCGGGGCAAGGCAGGCAAGACCAAGATCATCTCGCGCGTGAACGGCTATCACGGGATGACGCTGGCGGCCACCAGCGCAACCGGCATGAGCAAGTTTCACAGCGCTTTCGGCGGTGTGCTGGATGGTTTCGCGCATGTGCCCAATCCGAACCCATATCGCTACGAAGGCGACAGGCGGGAGGGCGAATCGGTGGCGCAAGCGGCGGCGCGCGCGCTGGAAGAGGCGATCCTGCGCGAAGGGCCGGAGACTGTGGCGGCTTTCATCTCCGAGCCTATTCAAGGCGCCGGCGGGGTGATGATAGCCGATGACGGATATTTTGATCTGGTACAGGCTATCTGCAAGAGATATGAGGTTTTGTTCATCGTCGATGAGGTGATCTGTGGCTTCGGGCGCACCGGCAACTGGTTCGGCAGCGACGCCTTTGGCATCAACCCCGATATCATGCAATTCGCCAAAGGCGTAACCAGCGGCTATATGCCTTTGGGCGGCATCCAGGTGACGGATGAAATCCGCGATGTCATTAACGGCGCGCCGGAAGAACAAAGCTGGATGCATGGCTACACCTATTCCGGGCACGCGACAGCTTGCGCGGTGGGCCTTGCCAATATCGAAATCATTGAGCGCGACGGCTTGCTGGAGAACAGCCAGCGGATGGGCGCACGTCTGTTGAATGGTCTGCAGGCGCTGGTGGAAGAGTTTCCTGTCATCGATAATGCGCGCGGCCTGGGTTTGATGGCGGCCTTTGATGTGGTGATGAGCAAGGAAAGCCGCGAACCTGACGCGAAGCTGGCGGAGGCGATCAGCGAGGCGGCGCTGGAGATGGGCTTGCGGGCGCGCCCGATCGCCGAGGCGATCGCTTTTGCGCCGCCGCTCTGCATCACTGCGGGTGAAGTTGATTTCTTGATCAATACGATGGGCGATGCGATCACGCAGGCGCGGGGATGAGGGGTACAAGAAGCAAGAAGAGGACTTGTTATTGCTCGTCCCTCTGATCAAATTCTTCTAGTCTAGACTTTGCTAGGTGTTCGAGTCTCCGCGCTTGCGCCCACAGGGTGCGTCTAATTCCTGGTTTTACGCTACGCTCGCTGATGACTCGCGCTAGATTGGCAATTGTGCGCGCGCGTCGCGCCAATCGAATATCTGGATGTTCGCGCTTTTCTCGCAGTTCTGTGGGCAAGACCGAAACACGAATAGATTTCGGCAGAATAATATCGTCGGCCGGTTTTATTTCTTTCTCGTTGAGCACTACGCGGAATTGAGATTCTTGCAGCGCTTTCTGATATACTGTGTATTCGGCGCGATCTAGCATGTCTTTCGCTTCGGTTTTTCCGGCCGATTCCAATTCCCAGAATGGCCACATTTCAATCTCTGCAACCTCAAATGGATCGAGTACGCTCATCGCAACGGCGTCGGTTCGTTGATTTGTCAGGTGCCGGCGAATGCGGCCCCGCAGTTTTTCAATTGTTCGGCCGACATAGATCGGCTCGCCGTCATAGTCGTAAAATAGATAGACGCCATACTTGCAGTCCCCAACTCGGCGTCCGTCTCCATAATCGGTATCCAGCGCTCTTTTGACACCGAGGTAAAGGGCTATAACTTCCTCAGGCTCTTTTTTCGGGTTCATTGACGCAACAACGGCAATAGGCAATGTTTGCCCAACCACTCGATGACTGGAACACAGACTGCATCGCCTAAGGCAAACATCGCCTGCGATGGCGTTACCGAATCGTAACGCAAATGCTCAGCGCCTTGGAGCCGGGCATATTCGGTCAAATTCATCCAGCGCACCGCGATTTCGCCGCGGCCGGCTCGTACGATTGCCTGCTTCGCCGAGCCGCCACGAGTCGTGCGAAGGGTGCCGGCTCGTTCATCTGCGCGAACTTCCCATACTGGCCGTCCACGTCTCGTTCGGCGAAATGCGCCGTAGTAACCTGGCCAGAAACGTCGCTGATAGCGGTAAACACGCTTGGATTGTATTGGCGACAAGGTTTCGAGAAACGCGCTGAGGCGATCGGGCGACCACCAGTCACCGTCCTCTTGCGCAATTGAATCCAGTCTGAGATCTTCCCGAATTTCCGGCGGATTCGGCAGTTCGATGGTTCCCTTGTGTCCGAACAGAAACACTCTGGTTCGGCTTTGTGGTACAAATGCGCTGGCATCAACAATAATGTGCGCCGCTTGATAACCTAGTTTCTGGATTCCATTGACAACTGTCTCCCAATCACGGCCGTCGTTCGCCGTCAGAAAACCCATTACATTCTCAATCATTAGTGTACGCGGCGCGCGGTCTCCCATTTCGCCGAGAATCCGCAAGAAGTCCAAAACAAGGCTGGATTGCGCTCCGTTTAGCCCCTTGTATTTTCCGGCAAGCGACATGTCCGTACAGGGAAACGATGCAGTAACAAGCTCAGCGTCCGGGATATCGTCACCGCGCAGCGCGCGGATATCGCCGACTTGCAACTCTTCGCGCCCCCAGTTATCGGCGTAGAGCTTTGCTTTTGTATCGTCGATGTCGTTGGCAAAGACTGTTTTGATACCGACGCGCTCTAGACCGGCCCGCATAAGCCCCATGCCGGCGAAGAATTCAATGGCGCGCAACATTTTACACCGTCCCGATCTTACCTTTAATTTCACATATTGACTCAGTCGACAGTAGCCATGCGGACGCCAACTCAATGACTTGATTCAACCCTAGTTTCGATTTGCCAGTGAGCGCGCATTCCCATATCGTCAGCACTCTCCAGTGTTCGTCAAGGAGCAACTGACGATTTGAAATATCTCGTTTCTTGTTTCTTGCGATTTTGCTGTTCCAATACTCGGTATTGGAGTTTGGCATTCTACACAGTGGGCACGCATGACCGTGCCAGAAACATCCATTGATCTGAATTACAGCCCTATAACGAGGGAAAACCAGGTCAGGTTTTCCGGGCAGGTCCTTGACGTGCAATCGATAACGGAATCCGAGCGCGTGTAAGCCCTTGCGAATCAGGAGCTCGGGTTTGGTGTCCTTGCTCCCGACCAGCGCCATTATCTCGCTGCGCCTTTCAACGCTAACGGTGTCTGTCAACGCTGTCGCCACCATTCGTTAGTGTAGCCTCTATGCTACAGTGTCTATTTTAGAACATTTGTAGAACATACTGTCAAGTTAACCTGCTTCAATTCGTGAGACTTCCTTTACAGCGGCGGCATTAGTCACTCTGGCGAATGGTTAATGTCGCGGCTAAGCTCCCGCGATCCGCGGCATCCACAGCGGCTCCAGGCCCCAGCGGCTGAAGAGCAGGGCTTGCGCCATCTCCGCCCGCAGCCCCCGACTTGCCGGGTCATCCCACAGGTTTCGCCGACGCCCGGCATCAATGGACAGATCGAATAGCTCGTAGCGGTCTGCCGCCGGATCGAAGTTGATTTGCCAGTGGCCTTTGTTGCAGCTCTTGATGTACATGGCCGCCGACTTGTTGGGCAGCCGCAACTGCTCAGCCGTCAACGGCTCCTCCTTCTGCATTTCGGCGCGCAAGAATTCCTCCGTGAGCGCCGCGCGCAGTTCGGCGTCTAACCACAAGTTCCGCATCTCGCCCGGGTCGTCGCGCAGGTCGTAGATTTCGCCATAATCACGTCCGTAATACAGCGTAATCTTGTGGCGCGTATTGATGTAAGTTTTGAGGTGCAAGGTCGTCGGCTGGTGCCGGTTCTCGACGATGACATGCTGGCGGGCGCTTGACTCGTCGCCATTCCAGATCTCTTTCTGGCTGAGGCCGGTTATATCGCCCGGGATATCCAGCCCGCAATAATCAAGGAAGGTGGGGGCGTAATCCACCAGGCTTTGCAAGCTCTGGCTGACGCGGCCGGCGGGGATGCGCCCGGGCAACCGGGCGATCATCGGCACGCGAATGCCGTCGTCGTAGTGGAAAGCGCCTTTGGCGATGAGGCCGTGCTGGCCGAAATAATGGCCGTGGTCGCTGGTGAAGACGACCAGCGTATTCTCCGCCAAACCCAATGAATCCAGTTGGTCGATGATGCGGCCGATGTATTTGTCCATGCAGCTGATCATGCCGTAGTAGCAGGCTACGTCTTTGGCGAGTTCGTCGCGCCGATGCAGGTGAGAATGGAAGCCGTGACAGCCGCTGCCGTTCGGCTCCTGCCAGGCGGAAAAATCGGGGTTCGGCTGCTGCGTCAGTTGCAGATGCGGCGGCGACGGGGCCGTGTCCGCGCGTCCGCGGGGGTCATGTTCGCCCGGCCCGGCCGCAGGTACAGTGATTGCTCTCGGATCGTACATCGTATCCCAGGGCTCTGGCGCGAGATATTTGGGATGGGGGTCGAAAAAACTGGCCCAGAGGAAAAAGGGCTGCCCCGAGGAAGACCCATCTGAGGACCCGGCAGTCTTGAATTGCGACAGCAGCGCATTGCAGCGCTCGGCGATCCAGTTGTTGTAGTGATAGCGCTCGGGTATGAACCAGCGGCGGCGCTGCGCTTTGACATGGCCGGTTGGCGCCAGGAAATAATCGCGCCAGTTGCGCAAACCTTGTTCTTCCATCCAGAGCGCGTAATGCTGTCCGACATGGGCTTCGTCGGTGTGGTTGCGCGCCAGTTCAATATGCTCGAAGCCGTAGAAAGGTCCATCGAAATCCGCCCAAAACTCGAGATCTTGCAGTGTCGGGTAGGCTTCGAGGGAGGGAAAGTCGTCGCTGGATTGCAAGGGCTGGAAATGGGCTTTGCCGACCAGCGCCGTCCGGTAGCCGGCTGCTTGAAAGCGCTCGCCGACGGTGGCTTCGCTTTCCGGCAGCTTGGCGCCGAGCGCATAGGCGCCATGCTGCGACGGGTACTTGCCGGTAATGATACTGCTGCGGGTGGGTGTGCAGGTCGGGTTGGGGCAATAGGCGCGGTTGAAGGTCGTCCCTTGGGCGGCGAGTTTGTCCAGGGCCGGCGTTTGGATCTCCGGGTTGAATTGCCCCAGCGTATTCCAATGCTGTTGGTCCGACGTAATCAGCAGGACGTTCAGTTTCGACATAGCGTCAACTCAATCTTAAATTCCAGTCAGCTGCGGTTGCGAAAATAGCGTTTGCCCTGGATCGCCTCCGGCAGCAGGCTTTCGTCGGTATAGGCGCGATATCCCTCTCCATAACCCAACTCGCGCATCAATTGAGTGGGCGCGTTGCGGATATGCAGTGGTATCGGCAGGTTGCCCAGTTCTTTGACATCGTCAAGCGCGCGGAAATAGGCGTCGCCGGCGCTGCGATTCTTCTCCGCCCGGGCCAGGTAGGCGACGCCCTGCGCCAGATTGAATTGGCATTCGGGCAAGCCTATCGTCTCAACCGCGCGAAAGACATCGTTGGCGATAGTAAGCGCCTTGGAATCGGCCAGGCCGATGTCTTCGCTGGCGAAGATGACCATGCGCCGGGCGATGAATTTGGGGTCTTCGCCGCTGTCGATCATGCGAGCGCAATAATAGAGCGCGGCATCGACATCGCTCGCGCGCATGCTCTTGATGAAGGCGCTGATGGTGTTGTAATGTTCCTCGCCGGTCTTGTCGTAGCGCAGGCGCTTGGATTGCAAGGTCTCCCGCAGATGATCGGCAGTGATGCTGGCGCTGCTGTATAGGCGGGCGGCGTTTTCGAGCAGATTGAGGGCGGCGCGGGCGTCGCCGTTGGCGTAGTTAGCCAGGAAGCTGACGGCGTCGGCTTCAATTTCCAGCCCCAGCGCCTCCCGGCCGCGCTCGATGATCCGCTCGATTTCGGCGATGGTCAGCGGGTTGAGTGTGAAGACCTGCATGCGCGAAAGCAGCGCGGAGATCACCTCGAAGCTGGGGTTTTCGGTGGTGGCGCCGATCAGTGTAATCGTGCCGTCTTCGACATAAGGCAGCAAAAAATCCTGCTGCGCCTTGTTGAAGCGGTGAATCTCATCGAGGAAGAGGATGGCCGAATCGGGCGAATCAGCGGGTTCGGGCGCGGCGAAGAGGCCCTTTTGGCCGGGCTTGGCGGCGCGGGCCGGCATAAGCGACTGGACGATTTGCCGCAGTTCCGCTTTGCCGGCCGAAACCGCCGACAAGTTGTAGAAGGGCTGCTCCGTGACCGCGGCGATCATCCGCGCCAGGGTGGTCTTGCCGACGCCGGGCGGTCCCCAGAAAATCATGCTAGGCACAGCGCGCTGCCGCAGCGCCTGCTGCAGCGGTTTGCCGGGTCCGACGAGGTGCGCCTGCCCAATGAAGCCGCTCAGGTCGCGCGGGCGGATGCGTTCGGCCAAGGGTTGGGCGGGAGCGGGCATGGATCGGCTCTAGGGCTGGCTTCCAAATGGTTGCCGATATTATAGCAGGTTGAAATATGAAGTTTACCATGCGCATGGCGACTCATGCCGCGGCGACCGACTCGACAGTGATTCAGCGAAGCGCAGTTCAGGCACGCTGACGCTGGCGCTCTGATTGATGATCAGTGTCCCGGGAGACTGTACTGGAGCTCGCCATCATCATCGAGATAGTTGATTTCTTCGATGTAAAATGGCGCGTCCCGGCGGATGACTAAGCCGACGCTATCGTCGATGGATTTCGCGCTGGCGCTAGTGCCATCGCTGAAGACGAATTCGATAGTCCCATAATCAGGCGTCGTCCCGATATATGCGAAGTAATAATAGCGCGGAAACTCCCAATGGGATGACTCCCAAAAGTCGTGGCTGGCGGAGCCACCGCCACCGCTGCCGCTGCTGCAGCCGCCGCGACTGTAGCGCAGTTCTTCCCAGCCGCCGAATATGTCGCTTATTTCCCGCAGCAGCAGACTTCCAACGCATTCCCATTTCCTGTCCTCGCGCCAGGTGAAGATAAACTGGACGGCGTTCATATCATCTAAGTTCTGGCGCTGTGTGACCTTGAAATCGGAGATTTCCTTCGGCGCCACTTCTTCTTGCTGCCACCATCTCACCTCGTGCTGCCGCTGCTTTGGATAATCGGCCAAGGCAGCTTCCGGCGCCCGGTAGCGCCTGGCGACAGAGACAGCGAATGCGGCGATAAGCCCTATCAGCGCCAGCAGGATCACACCGGTCAGGGTTGTCTTTAGCGCGCTGATGATGAGCGACTTGCTTTGGTTTTTCGGCTTTTCCGTCATTGGTTTACCCTCCGGCTTCCAGCTGTTATGCTCTTCGCTGCGATAATCCTGTGCCGCGCCGCACGAATGAAAGCGCTTTGCTTAGTGGCGGATGTTGCGGCTGCCGACGACTTTGCCGTTTGCGTCATAGAAAACGAGCTTATCGAAATGGAAGGGCGCGTCTCTTTGGACGACCAGCGCAAAACGCTTTTCAACAATGTCGACGCGCTCGCTGCCGCCA
>JAJDUC010000071.1 GCA_022826865.1 Anaerolineae bacterium | reverse complement strand
CGCGCCCGTATCCAGGCGAGTCAACTGACTGTAGACATACTGCATGGTGAGTCCTTCAGAATTCGGCCCATGCGGATCGATGTCATTGGCGGCCGTAGCGCCGGCCTTCGAATGCCGCAATACGCCCCGTGTGTCCTGCGCAGCGACGGCCGACGTGAGCGCCATCACTAGCGCTAGAATAAATATCGCCCCAAATGTAGAGCGACTCCTGGATAGTGCGTACATGAGCTTATTTCTCCTTAAAGATATTCTTGAATGAGTATTCATTCTGACTTGAGTGTATCGCGCGGGGGGGGGATTGCAATGCAGTTTGTGTAGCTCGCGTCAGAAAACCTACCAAGCCAAGACGCGCCGCGGGTTCTCTATGGCAATTGTATTCAGTGTCTCATCATCGATTCCCTGAGCCCGCAGCATGTCAAAGAACTGCGTGAACACATAACCGTAGCCCAGACCGCCAAAGGCGCGCAGGTCACTGCGGTGACAGCGATCGCTGGAGAGGAGCAATTGGCGCGACCAGCCAAGGCGCGCTAACTCAGCCAAGGCCTTGGCCCGACGACAATCGGGGTTCATGTGATTTCGGCCGACCGTGTCATACTGTACATAGGCTCCCGCTTCGAGAATCGCCAGATGGTAAGCCTGGTCGAGATAGGTGTCACAATGACCGATTATGATCCGGCTTAAGTCTGCGCCCTCGTCCTTGAGGATTTCCAGTTGCGCCAGACCGACAGGATACATGGAGGCATGCGTCGTAATGGGCGCGCCCGTCGCCTTATGCGCGCGGGCGGCGGCGCGCAAGACTCTTTCTTCCTGCGCAGTCGCATAGTCCAAATCGATGCCGATCTCGCCGATGATTCCAGCGCGGATTCCGGTTGCCGCAACGCCGACTGTGAGTTCCTCGATCATGATATCGGCCAGTCGATCCGTAGACAGTCGGTCGACTTCGGGCGGATAAAAGGGCTGGCGATACCAACCGGCGCCCATGACGATGTGGAGTTCCGTTTTCTCGGCGACTCGGCGCAGCGCCCGGGGATCTCGTCCCAGGTCCGGCGTTGTCACTTCGACAAGAGCCGACCCGCCGGCATTGCGAAGGGCGGCGAGCTCTTCAACGGCCAGGGCCTCATCATTCAGCAATTCGTTCAAACGTCCAGTTACGCGGTAGATATCGCAGAATACATGCTCGTGCATGAGCGTTCTGCCGAGATCTGATGGCGCGATCTCGCCCAGAACGGTATGGATATGCCCATGTTCAGACACGGTCGCCCGGCGAGTTAAGCATTGGCCAGGCTGAATGATATGATTTCCGCGCCTTCCATCAGCACACGCCGGCAGCAAGTAGCCAGCAAATCAAGATCGTCATCGATTTGGGCAAAAACGTTGACGGGCTGCTTCATATCCACGGTCAGGCCGCGCGAGATGAAGATTCCATAAGCAATGTAAATTTCATCGGGCACCAGAACGGGCTCGTCTTTGACCAGAAAGGAGAGCGCGCCGGGGGGCACGCCGGCCACGTACTGGTTCTCCCGTTCGACAGTCAAGTCCGGCGGCAGGGTAACCAGCGCCTGTCCCGAAACGATGCTGTGATAAAACTGATACTCAAAAGGCAGACGCGACTTAATGGTGGCGCAGGTTTTGGGCGCTTCGGATTCGAGCAAGCGCGCATAAAAGGCGCCCCCGCCGGAAAACTCAATCTTCATCTTGGACATGCTGGATCATCTCCTTCAAATCGAATTAATGTAGGGGCGATTCTGTGAATCGCCCAATGTTATTACCGTGAATTAACGGGCGACACGCAGCCGCGCGTAGACACTGCGGGTCTGTCGCCCCTACAGATTCCGAAAAATGAGAGTACCGCCTTTTTCTGCATGATTAACTTGGAATTGCTGAGAACCACATTTAGGCGCGGCCTTTGCGAATCTACACAAGCGCAACGCCCAGGCCGACTAAATTATCCGCTGCTTCATCCAGGTGGCGCTGTTATAGAAACTGGCGACGGCGCTGCCCGGCGGCGCCAATTGATCACATGCCTGCGCGAGCTCATCGCTCAGTGTCATTTCCAAAACGGGCAACGCGTGCTCAAGCTGCTCCAGCGTTCGCGGACCGATAATTGGCGCCGTAATGCCCGGCTGGTCTTTCACCCAGAGAGTGGCCAGTTGGGCTGGCGACATGCCGTGTTGCTTAGCCAGCTTGATCACTTCATTGCCTATTGCAATGCCTTGCGGTGTGATCCGCTCGGAATATATCCCGCCGCGCAGAGCGCCGCGCGAATCAGCCGGCAATTCTGTCGCGCTTGAATAACGCCCGGCCAGGACGCCTTGCGCCAAGGGCGACCAAGTGATGATCCCTAACCCATAAGCCTGGCACATGGGCACGATCTCGTTTTCAATCCGCCGATCGAGCAGATTGTAGGGCGGCTGTTCGCAAACCAGACGCGCATAACCTTTCAACTCGCTGCGCATGATGGCTTCCATAATCTTCCAGGATGGGTGAACCGAGCTGCCAATATAGCGCAGCTTGCCCTGCTGAATCAGATCTGTGAGCGCGCCAAGGGTTTCGTCAAAGGGAATGGACGGCGACGGTCGATGCAATTGGTAGAGGTCGATGTAATCGGTCTTTAGGCGGCGCAAGGAGTCTTCACAGGCGCGAATGATATGGAGGCGCGATAAATCTTCGTCATTGGGACCGGGACCGACCTTGTAGAAGACTTTGGTCGCCAGAATGACCTCATGGCGGCGATTGCCCTTGGCCAGCGCCCGCCCAATCATCCGTTCACTTTCGCCATCTGAATAAGAATTGCCGGTATCAATGAGATTGATGCCGGCGTCAATGGCCCGATAGATGATGCGGCTCGCCTCATCTTCCGGGGTTGGATCGCTAAAATTGCCGGCGCCTAATGCGAGCGGGGCAACTTTGACACCGCTGCGACCCAAAGTTCGATACTCCATGCTGGCCTCCCTTAGAGTAGCGGCCGTTAAAACAGCGACTTCGCCTTCAATTGCCAAGCGTTCAACGCGGTCATAAGAACTGGCGGAACATTCAGCGCGAATGGGACAAAGTCAGTCAGTATTCCAAAGCAAAGGCTTAGGCAAAGAACCGTTGAAATTCACGCAACGATACTGAGCCCAAGCCTGATTCTTTAGACAATCCAGCAGCGCAGCGACAAGCCGGCTGCAAGGCGATCCTTACAGGTGGTGGAAGCCGTAGCCATCTTCCAGCCTGTTGGCGCTGCTCATGAGCTTGCCGTCAAGATAGATGTCCGGGTTCGCCATCATGATATCCGCGTGGTAGGGGCTATAGCCGACGGTGCCGCCAAACTTGGGATCTTGATAGCCGAAGCCGAAATCAACCGATGCCAGCACCCGCTCGTCTTCCATCAAGTGGCCGGAGATGCCCGCTTGGGGGTTCAGACCGATGCTGAAATGGCAGATCTTGTAAATGACGTCGTCGTTGCGCGTCGCCAGCCAGGTCCGCATCGCATCGCCTTCGCCGCCGCCGACCACCTCGGTAATTATGCCGTCGACGACGATGAGCGAATAATGGTTGTGAACCAAGCCGCTGACATTGTCGCTGGCATCAACCACGATCGTGCCGTTGATGCTCTCTTCGAGCGGCGCGATAGAAACCTGCGCGCCCGGGTAAAAGTCGACCTCGCCGTCATAGGTGAGCGCGCCGTCGCTCACCAGGCTCGGGCGCCCGCCCATCTTGAAGCTGATGTCGGTGCCATAAGGCGATGTCACGCGACATTCATCGGTCTCTTGCCAAAGTTTGGCGATGATATCGGCGTTCTCAAACATCTTGTCCAGATCAACGTTGACCAGCGCGGCGATGCAATAGTCCTCAATGCCTTCGACCACGCCGGAAAGATGGCGCGTGCCGTTCCTGCGCGCCTCTTGCATTGCCGGGGCGCGCACCATGCCGCCACAAAGCGTTAGCACATATTTGCTGTTCAAAACCGCATTGTTAACAATGGGGCCCGGATCGCTGACAGTGCCTTCTTCGTACCAGTCCTTGATGATCAGCGTGGTGTTTGCGCCGGAGCGAAGGCCGGCCGACAGCAGCGCCTCAGCCAGATTCAAATCATTCTTGGGGTCGGCGACAATCAGGAAAGGCTCCCCTTTCCCCGGATTGACCAGGCGATTGACGGTGATATCGGCGAATTGGTCCCAAAACAAATGTGAACGCATTACAAACCTCCCTAAATTGGTAAATTGAGCGCGAAGCGCCTTTTCAAGCTAACTCGACTCGTTTCGATGCCACAAGCGAAACTGATATAGGCCAGTCCTCCCGATCATCTTCTTCCGACATTGCTCGGGTCAAGCCAATCCCTCACAAGCTCGCCAAGCAGATTGAAGCCAACCACAAACATAAAGAGCGCCAGACCCGGGAAGGTAGACGCCCACCATTGATCAAGCAGGTAATCGCGCCCTTCCGCGACCATCCGGCCCCATTCCGGCGTTGGCGGCTCTATGCCCAACCCCAAAAAGCTTAGGCCGGCGGTTGCGAGCGCGACAAAGCCCACATCTATCGTGATGTTCACAATGATGGGGTCGAAGCCGTTGCGGATGATATGCCGCGCGATTATCCGAAAATGGCTTGCCCCAAGCGCCCTAGCCGCCAGAACATATTCTTCATTCTTGACGCTTAAGACCTGCGCGCGAACCAGGCGCGCATAAGAAGGCCACCAGGAAAATCCAACCGCTATAACCGTTTGAAACAAGCCCCTTCCCAACGCCGCATTCAAGGCGATGGCGAGCACGAGAGAGGGAAAAGCCATCCAGACATCCGTCAAGCGCATCAAGATACTGTCCACCCGGCCGCCCATATAAGCAGCCAGCGAGCCGATAAGAAAACCCAAACCGGTGGCAATGCTTAGTACAACGCAGACCACCCATATAGTTGTGCGCGCGGCATAAACCACCCGAGAGAAAATATCCACCCCCATATGGTCCGTTCCGAAGGGGTGCTCCGCGGATGGGTTCAGGAATTTATTCCGCAAATTGAGCAGTGTGGCGCTTTGGGAGGTGAACAACTCCGGCCAGAGCACCATTAGAATCAGAAGAGCCAAAATGGCCAGACCGATCACCGACAGGGGATTGTGCCGAACAGCGAAGGCAAAGCGGCTCCGCTTGAATTTCCGCCAGGCGCCGCCATCCTCATCCAGTGTCTGTATCGACCAGCTTTCGGGAGATTCGGTCTGTCTATTCATTGGATCGTCAACTCGCTATCACCCATACTGGATGCGCGGATCCAGAAATGGATAGGTCAGATCTATGACGAGATTGACAAACATAAACGTCAGGCTGGCCGTGAGTGTCACGCCCATAATCACGGTAATGTCATTGCGGAAAATGCCGATCCAGGCGTAGGTGCCAAGCCCTCCCCAAGAAAAGATGATCTCTATCAGCAAAGCGCCGTTGAGCATAAAGGCGACATACAAACCCAATACGGTCACGACCGGCAACAAAGCGTTTCTTAATACGTGCCGCCACAAGACCTTTCTTTCGGACAGTCCCTTGGCATGCGCAGTGCGAACATAATCGCGGTGAATCACACTCGCCATAGCCGAATTCGTCGTGCGCGCCATCGCGCCGATCTGCCCCAGGCTAAGCGTGAAGGCCGGCAGGATCAGGTGGATAAGCGCATCCTTGAACGTATTCCATTGTCCTGCCAGGATCGAGTCGATCAGATACATATTGGTCACGCTGGGCGGTGGCGGAACGGTCAAGGTCAGGCGTCCCGACAGGGGCAGGATATCCAATCTCCCGGCAAATACTAACTGGAAGACCAGCCCGGCCCAAAACACCGGAATCCCCACGCCGATCAGGGAGCCGGTGATTATTGATGACTTGAGCCAACGCGATTTGGTAGAACCGGCAATAATGCCCAGCGGCACGCCTACCGTGAGGGTAAAGCACAAAGCGGCAATGGTCAGTTCAAGGGTGGCCGGAAAAAAATCTCGAAGCTCCTTCAAGACAGGTTGGCGCGAGACGATTGACAAGCCCAGATCACCCGATAACAGCCGCTCCATGTATTTGATGTATTGGATATGCAAGGGTTGATCGAGGCCGAGAAGCTTCCGAGTCTTTTCCACCTGCTCTATTGTGGCGAACTGACCAGCCCGTGAGAGCGCCGGATCACCGGGCAGCATGTTTGAAATGAAGAATGTAACAAACGTCACTGCGATCAAGACCCATAAGGCCTGATACAGTCGGCGGAGTACATAATCGCCCAAGGCGCGTCACCTCGCTAGCGGGCGGGCGAAAGCCGAAACCCCGCCCGCCCCGGATGCAACGATATCGAGCCTACATATCGTCAAAGTAAATCTGGTACACATTCTGCGTGTAGCTATGTGGCGGTGACCACTGATAGCCCTTGACGTTGGCGTGCGATGCCGAAAGCGCCATGCCCACAACAACATTGACATAAGGCGTTTCCGCATCCCATATCGCCTGAACCTGCTTGTAAATCTCGCAGCGGGCTTCAGGATCGAGTTCGACTTTGCCCGCCTCAAGCAGCGCATCGTTATCGGCATTGCTATACCAGGAGAAGTTGATGCCGCCGCCGCCGCCTTGACTGGAATGCCCAAGTCGGCCGAAGAACTGATCAGGATCGGGCAGCGAGGGGAACATCCACACTGTGCCCACATCCGGCGCCGTCTCTTGCGAGGAGTAGGCTTGAACTTTGGCGGGCCACTCGATGGCCATCGGGCGGATGGTAATGCCCAACTGCGCCGCGCCAGCTTGCATGATCTGCATCGCCGCGGTTTCTTCCGGCGATGTGCCTTGATAGGCCATCGTCAGCTCGAAGCCGCCATCAGCGTACCCGGCTTCCGCCATCAAAGCCTGCGCCGCCTCCACGTCCATCGCCGATTCCGGCGTCGATGCGTCAAAGCAGACAATGCCCGGCGGCAGCACGCCCTTCGCAATCGCAGCATAGCCGTTGCGCGCCAGTTCGACATGACCTTCGAAGTCATAGACCAACGACAGCGCCTTGCGCACGCGCGCATCCGAGAGGATCGGATGGCGGCTGTTCATCGCGAAGTAGAGTTGGTTGAGAGTTGGATCAGTGTTGATCGTGTAAGCCGGGTTCTCGCTGAGCGCATCCAGCGTCTCCGGGCTGCCTACCTGGATCCAATGGGAGTCTCCGTTTTCAAGCGACAGGCGGCGCGTGCTCTCTTCCTTGATCACGACGAAGATAGCGCGGTCAACGTGGTTGCCTTCCCAGCCCTTGTGGTAATCGTCGAAACGCTCGATTGTGAATTCTTGCTCGGGCGTGAAGGAGGTCAAGACATAGGGACCGCTGCCGGCGTCGTTGTTTTGCAGCCAGGTTTGACCCCAATCGTCATCGACCGTATTCGCCATTACCAACTCAGAATTCAGGATGTACAAGCGCGAAAGCGCGCCCAGGAAGCCGGGGAAGGGTGTGCTGAGATTGATCTGCACCGTGTAGTCGTCGATGACATCCGCGCCGGTTACCATGACCAGACTGCGCGCAACGCCGATATTCACGGCTACCAGACGATCGACTGTATAAGCGACATCTTCCGCCATAACTTCCGTTCCGTCATGGAACATCACACCCGGTTTCAGTGTGAAGGTATAGCTCAAGCCGTCCTCAGCCTGCTCGTAGCTTTCAGCGAGCTCCAGCTCCCATTCAGTTACACCCGGCAGATATTGCAGCAAGGTGTTGTATAGATTGATGGATGGCGTATCCACGCGGCTGTCAGAGGCTGCTAACGGGTCAAATGTAGGCGGTGAGCCCGCAAGCGCAATGACAAGCGTGCTCATGTCTTGCGCAAGCGCCGCGAATCCGCCGCCGATCAAAGAGGCAACGAATAGCATGGCGATGCTGAGCATCAGCAGATGTTTCTTTCTGTTAAACAACATGGCAAATCTGTCCTTTCTTGTCTGTGTTTCTTTCCCTTGCGGTCAAAGAAACTGGCTTATGAATCTTTGATTTAGCTTAACTTTACATGCCTCCTCTCGTCCAAAAAATTTCGATAGACAGTGGCTCGACTGCTTCCGGTGATCAAGCGCACCAATTGACGACGGTCTTCGCGACAACCTCAACCATGTTGATGAAGTCGTCGACGCTAACCCATTCGTCAGTGCCGCCACTCTGGGTGTTGCCTCCCGACAAGGGACCGAAACCAAGCGTTGGAATTCCGCTGTAGAGAATCGGCGTGCGGATCTCGCTGGCCGCATGCAAAGACTGCACTTTCGGCCTAATCCCGGTGACATCATGGATCGCCGCGGCCACGGTTTGATAAATTGGGCTGTCTTCCGGGATTTCAACACCGCTGATGCCCTGCAGCCAGTCCAATTGCGCCGGATGCTCCCTGAGCCAGGGATCATTTTCAGACGCTTTCCGTACAGCCGCTTCAAGCTCGCGCTGAACATCCGTCAAGTCTTCACCCGGTGGAAATGCCAGCGCTCCGGTCATGACCGCGCGCCTCGGAATCCGCCCCGGACGCGCATCGTTGCCGGATTCAATGTGGGTGATGTGCAAGTTGGTGGATCGCCCGATTTCTTCATAGGCGGGGTGCTGAACTCTTTGCGCGCGTTGCTCATCCAGCGCTGTGACCGCATGGTATATGACCCAGGCCTTATCGATTGGGTTGATACCCAGGTGGGAGAAAGGCGTATGCGTCGGTTCGCCGGTATCAGGCAACTGGCCACGGACGGTAATGCGGAAGCGCAAGATCCCGGACGCCCGGGACTTTATGTCACCGAGCCCTTCGCCCGATTCCGCCGGATGCAGATAGAGCGCCGCATCGGCATGATATCCCTTTTCCAAGACAGCATAGATGCCTTGCGCTCGACGTTTGCTTACTGTGCTGGCATAAGTGACCTGTCCCGGCAGCGACAAGCCGGCGGAACGAATCGCATCTTGCGCGCAGATCATCGCGACGACGCCGCTCAAGTCATCGGCGATTGCCCAACCATAAATGCGTCCGTCTTCAATTGCGCCGGCAAATGGATCGTGCTGCCATGTATCCGTATCCGCCACCGGCTCGCCTTCCGGGTGCGCAAAGACAAAGAGGCTGCGCCCATCGCCGGCGCCCGGTTGTACAGCGACAACGCTCACGCGCTCGGCCTCCGGCGGGTCCGCCGGCGGGGCGAAATCCGAAGCCAAGACAAAGCGATTGGGCGCGCTTGAAATGGTCTCTACCTGACAGCCCAAGCGCGCGAAGCGCCCGGCTATCTCATCCTGGAGCGCTTCTTCGCTCTCAGCCGACTTGGCCAAGAGCTCCCTCAAAACGTCGACATAATGTTCGCGTTTGGCCTGAATGAGCGTATGCAAGTTGCTGCCGTTGGGGTTGTGGCGCGCAGTCATTGAAATCTCCCATATCCCGAAACTCGTAGAGAAGTTCCACCATCCCGATAACGCGCTTTAGATCAATGATAACAATCGGGACAAGCGGTTCGCATCAAAAGATTAATGATTCGCTAAGCATAATTGGCTGATCAACAGCCCGGTATGTCTACCGGGCTGTGGCAACAATCCAACCGATGGCAGGGAGTATATCGCGCGGGTATAGGCCTGTCAAACAATGGGCGAGGGCATGGAGGGCAATCGCATCAAAACATTATCCGCCGATGGCCATGTAAAATGTAGGGGCGTCTCGTGAGACGCCCGTTGAAAATGGCCTGCAATTTGCGGGCGTTTCAGCGGGTCGCCCCTACGGATTACATAATTTGAGGGGAAAATGTGATTTATCGGAGCAATTTAATTTTGATGCGATTGCTCTGCCGCCTGTCGATACCCTATTGAAGGAGCGCGACTCATTGTTTAAGATATCGTGCCAGCAAGCGCAGAAGTCAGGCAGTGCCGAGTAACGGTCCATGACAGACAGCAACAATCGGAATTTCGTCAGCGAAATCATCGACGAGCATAATGAAAGCGGGCGCTTTGAAGGCCGCGTCCATACGCGCTTTCCGCCCGAACCCAATGGCTACCTGCATATCGGCCATGCCAAGTCGATCTGCCTCAACTTCGATATCGCCGCGCAGTACGGCGGCTTGTGCAACCTGCGCTTTGACGACACCAATCCCGCCAAGGAAGAGCAAGAATACATCGACGCCATTACCGAAGATGTCCGGTGGCTTGGTTACGATTGGGGCGACCGCCTCTATTTCGCATCCGACTATTTTGATCGGCTCTACGACATGGCGGTTGAGTTGATACGAATCGGCCGCGCCTACGTCGACGAACTCAGCACAGACGAAATCCGTGAATACCGTGGCACCTTGACATCCCCGGGCGTCGAAAGCCCATACCGCGATCGACCTATCGCGGAAAACCTGGCGCTATTCGAGAAAATGCGGGACGGCGGATTCAATGAAGGCGAAGCGGTCCTGCGCGCGAAAATCGACATGAAGAGCGGAAATATCAACCTGCGCGACCCGGTGATGTACCGCATCCTGGACGCGCGGCATCCGCGGACGGGCGACAAGTGGAAAATCTACCCGATGTACGATTTTGCCCACGGCCAGTCGGATTCCATTGAAGAGATCACCCATTCCATTTGCACGCTGGAATACGAAGATCATCGGCCGCTATATGACTGGTATCTGGACAATATCGAGATCTTCCATCCGCAGCAGATCGAATTCGCCCGCCTGAACCTCAGCCATACAGTGCTGAGCAAACGCAAACTCATTCGCCTGGTGCAGGAGGGGCATGTGCGCGGCTGGGATGATCCACGAATGCCCACCATTTCCGGCCTGCGCCGCCGCGGATATACACCGGCCGCCATCCGCGACTTCTGCGATGAGATCGGCGTGGGCAAGGTCAAAGGCGTCGTCGCTTTGCATAAGCTGGAATACCACATTCGGCAGGATCTAAATCGCCGGGCGAACCGCGTCATGGCGGTGATCAATCCGTTGAAGGTCGTGATAACAAATTACCCCGACGATCTGGTAGAAGAGATGGAAGCGGTCAACAACCCGGAAGACGAAAGCGCCGGAACGCGCTTGACGCCCTTCTCCAAAGTGCTGTATATCGAGGGCGACGACTTCATGGAAGATCCGCCGCGCAAGTTCTTCCGCCTGGCGCCGGGGCGGGAAGTGCGGCTGCGTTACGCCTACTTCATCACTTGCAACGAGGTGATCAAGGACGATTCCGGCGCGATCACTGAATTGCGCTGCACCTACGACCCGGCCACGCGGGGCGGCGCCGCGCCCGATGACCGGCGCGTCAAAGCGACCTTGCACTGGGTTTCAGCGGCGCATGCTGTCAAAGCGGAAGCGCGGCTCTACGACACCCTCTTTTCCGTTGAGTATCCCGAGCGCGACAGCGAAAGGGATTTCACAGAATTCATCAATCCCGATTCCATGAAAGTGGTAGATCCCATATACGTCGAACCGCATCTGCGCGACGCTCAAATCGGCGATCGATTTCAGTTTGAACGCCTGGCCTACTTCGTCGTCGATGAAGACTCAAAACCGGAAAAGCTGGTCTTCAATCGCACGGTGGCGCTGCGCGATCAATGGCGGAAGCACCAGAACAAAGCCGGAAAGAAGAGGAAGCAAAGACGTAAACGGTGAGCGCCCCTCGCATTGACAAGACGAGCGGGGCAAACACTGTCGGGATTGCTGTATATCTATGATTCTGCGGGAAAAAATCTCATCAAGGCGGAATTGATTTGTACCGGGCATTCCGCTCTAGTTCTGTATTCCTGATACTCCTGTTCGGCTGGCTGACGGCGTCGGCCCAGGAACAGGCCTGCCGGGCGGTCGTCGCAGCCGCTCTCGATTCCATCAGCCAGAATTGCGCCAATCTGGCGCGCGACAGCCTCTGCTACAGCTATCCAGAGGTCGAAGTCGCGGCTGCGCCCGGCAATTCCATACCCGAGCCATTGACGGTGGCCGCCCGCCTGGATCTTCGCGGAATCTCAAGCGTGAGGACCAGCGCGCTCGACCTGGAGCGAGCGCATTGGGGCGCGGCCTTGTTCCATCTGGGCGCCAATTCGCCTATGACTTATGAGGGACCCGGGCTGATCATCCTCCTCGCCGGCGCCGCACAAATCATCAACGAGACCGAAGCCGAGCAAGTTGTGGAAATCGGCGAACCCTTGACGACGGTCGCCCTTGAGGCCGCCACGCGATTCAAGCTTCCGGGCGTGATCCCGGCGCCCGTAGGCAAGTTGGCCGCCGATGAGCTGCTGCAGGTCGACGCCTACGACATCACCGGCGAGTGGCTGCGCGATGTGACCGGCGGTTCGGTTACCTGGGTGAAGAGCAAGAAGCTGGCGCGGCTCAAAGCGATGGAGAGCCTGCCTCGGCTGGCGGTCGGGCAAGCCTTCGCTCTGCAATCATTTGCATTGTCAACTGGCACAGGCCTGCCAGAATGCGCCGAAGCCGAGCCGATGCTTGCCATCCAGACGCCGGAGGATATGTCGGTCAACATGACTGTCAACGGCGTTGATATTCATATAGGCTCAATGGTCACATTTCAGCAGGCGCATCGCAATGCCCTTAGCATGACAGTTCACCGCGGTCAAGCGAGCACAGTTTTCGGGCAAACGGTGAACCAAGGCGAAAGCGTCCTCGGCATTCTTGGCAAGACCTCGCGACGGGAATCCGAAGTGCTGGATTGGAGTAGCGCCCTTGCGGCGTCGGCGGCGGAGCTCGCCCGCGGGCAGCGCGCCCAAGCCGCCTTCAACGCCCACGCGGCCGCCAGCGGTTGGCCGCAATACGAGACTTTTAGCGCGCCGGCCGACCTGTACTACGTCGTCAAGCGCGGCGACGGTCTCTATACCATCGCCCGGCAATTCGACACCAGCGTGGCGGCCATCATCAGCGCCAACAGCATCGAGTCGCCATTCACACTCTACGCCGGGACGGAGCTTTTGATTCCCGATCCCGGCAGTGGCTTCGCTGGTCGTTGGTCCCCCGATGCCTGAAGCGCAGCCGCCAACAGACTTGTGACGCCCTGCGCTTGACCTCGCCGCTGCGACATTTGCCATCCTGACAGCCGGCGCAACATCCTTTCAGGAAACGCAGCTTTTCAACATATCGACAAAGGCGCGGCGGTTGGCGCGAGTCGCGACGCGAATCTGCGGCGGTTCGTTGCTGACGCCAAGAACATCGACGACGGTCAGGCCGCGCGCCAAGCCATCTTCTGTCGTGATATCAACGCGGTAATTCTGATATTCACAAATTGACGGGTCAATTGCGGCCGCCATTGTAATTGGATCGGGCAAGTCAAAACCGGCCAGGCCGGTCTCACTGAGCGCATAATCCGTCAGCGTCGCCTGGATATCCACGACGAATGCGGCCAGCGCTGTGCCGATCTGTCGGATCTCCTGTGCCTGAGCCGCATCAAAGGTGGCGTATTTCCAGGATATGTCCCAGCCGACCATGGTGATATTCATTCCGGATTCATAGACTATTTTTGCCGCTTCCGGATCTACCCAGATATTGTATTCCGCCAAGGGCGTCACGTTGCCATGCCCGGCGCCGATGCCGCCCATGATGAAGCATTGCGCCACCTGCCGCGCCAGCGCCGGCTCGCGCAAGAGCGCCAGCGCCACATTTGTCAGCGGGCCAAGCGTGACCAGCGTGATCTCCCCCGCGTTGCGCCTGATGACATCGCGCAGGATATCGGCCGCGTGCCCGGCGGCTGGCGCGCGCCCGGCCAAGGGCAAGCCAATATCGCCCATGCCGTCATTTCCGTGCGCCGCCTGCGCCGATTCCAGGTCCCGCAGCAAAGGTTTGGCGCAGCCGGCGTATACCGGCGCATCAGCCCCGCACAAGTCGACCGTGTATAAGGCGTTCTGAACTGCCTGCGGCAAAGGCACATTCCCCGCCACAGCCGTGATTGCCTGCACGTCAATATCCGGGCGCTGCAGCGCCATTACCAGCGCCACGGCATCGTCAGACGCGGTATCGGTATCGATGAGGAATTTCCTCATGTCTCTCCCCGGGCTTTTCCAGTTCTGCAAAGACAATGATTGGCAGGCCGTCCGCATGCGCTCAGACGGCGCGAACATAAGTGCGCCTGCCGCGCCCGGCCCTATGGTATACTCGCGCTCAACATAAGATCCAAGCCTCTGAAAGCCTCACAAATGGATTTTACCATTCCCCGCCATGTGGAAGTGATCGTCCGCCGCGTTCGTCAATTCCTTGATGAAGAAGTTATCCCGATTGAGGCGCAACTGCTGCGCGCCAGCCGGGATCTGAGCGTCGAGGCGCTGCAAGCTTTGCGCGCCAAGGCGAAGTCGGCGCATCTCTGGGCGCCGACCATGCCTAAAGAATGGGGCGGCATGGCACTGAATATTCAGGAGATCGTGCCGGTATTCGAGGAGGCCGGGCGCAGCTTGCTCGGTCCGATGGCGATTCACTGCGCCGCGCCCGACGAAGGCAATATGCACTTGCTGCGCCATTGGGCGAATCCAGAGCAGACCGAGCGCTACCTGGCGCCGCTGGCGCGCGGTGAAACCTTCTCCGCCTTTTCCATGACGGAGCCGCCGCCCGGCGCCGGCAGCGACCCGCGCATGATACGCACGCGCGCCACCCGCGACGGCGGCGACTGGATCATCAACGGCCACAAATGGCTGACCACATACGGCGAAATCGCCGATTTTTTCATCATCATGGCGCGGACCGATCCGGATGCGCATCCTTATCAGGGCTGCACCCAATTCCTGGCGCCGCGCGATACGCCGGGCATCAAGATCCTGCGCGATGTGCCGGTGATGGGCGCAAAGGACTTCGGCGGGCATGTTGAAATCGTCTACGAAGATCTGCGCTTGCCGGACAGCGCCATTCTGGGTGAAGAAGGTCAAGGCTTCATGCTGGCGCAATCCCGATTGGGCCCGGCCCGTTTGACGCACTGCATGCGTTGGACCGGCATCGCCCAGCGCGCTCTTGAAATCGCCACGGATTACGCCAGCCAGCGAGAGGCTTTTGGCAGCGCGCTTTCGGGGCATCAGTCGCTGCAATGGATGCTCGCCGATTCGGAGATGGAGCTGAAGATGGGCCGTCTTCTGATCCAGGAAGCGGCCTGGCGCCTGGCGCAAGGCGAACAAGCGCGCGTGGAGACTTCGGTCGCCAAGGTCCAGGTCTCTGAGATTGTCAGCCGCGTTCTGGATCGCTGTGTGCAGATCTGCGGCGGGCGCGGCATCTCCCGCGATTTGCCGCTTTCCACCTGGTACGAGAAAGCGCGCGCATTTCGCATATACGACGGCGCCTCCGAAGTGCACCGCATGGTTGTGGCGCGCGATGTCATCAAGCGTTACGGCGCCGGCAGCCAGAACTAGACGCCGTCCGATTCTTATGGTGATGGAATTAAATGCCCAAGGTCTTCATCAGCCATAGCAACCAGGATCATGATGTCGCCCTCGCCGTCGTCAATGCGCTGAGGCGGGCCGGATTCGACATTTGGGTCGATTTCGAAAATATACGCGGCGGCGCCGACTGGCTCTGCGAAATCCAGGCCGGCATCGCCCATTGCGATGCGGTTGTCGCGATATTGTCCAAAACGAGCGTAGAATCAGTCTGGGTCGAGCGAGAATGTCTGTATGCCTTTCAGTTGAAGAAACCGCTGCTGACCGCGCTGGTCGCTGATGTGCTGATACCCTTGCATCTTATCAACATCCAATACTGTGACTTGCGCGCGGAAGCGGCGGCTGGCTTGGCGAAATTGCTGCAATCGCTGGGTTCCGCGCTGACTTCCGCTGGCTCCAACAGCGATGAATACGCTGTCGCAGCGGTCGAGCGCCAGCCGGTCGCAGCGAATTTCTTCCCCTATCTCGAGCAATTGCCCAGCGGCGATGTTGCGCGGCTGGTGGCGCAGGACCTGTTCTATTGGGCGCGTCAAGCGCTTGATGAAGTGGCGTTCGGCGGGCGAAGAAATCCAGGCTTCCGCGGCCGCGTTCAAGCGCAGGGCCGAATGCTAACCCTCTTTTCCGTACGGGCCTATTCGAAGACGCCTTCCATTCAGCTGCCTCTGGATCGGCTGGCGGCTCACGCGCCCTTCGACAGCCGCGCCTTGCGCCGCGCGACATTGAAAGAACTAAACCGCGTATTGCCAAAAGAAGCGCGCTTCGGCATGGCGAAGGCTGATCGCCGGCCGACCTTCCCCCTGGTCTGCCTCGGCAGCGCGGAAAAACTCGAAGGTTTCAAACAGATCGCGCTTGAAATCGGCGTGAAGTTACGTGGATCCGGCGACCATTCTTGAGCGCATCAGGAGGCCGCCGCTTGCAGATGATCGAGCCGCAGGCGCCGGTCGTAATATTTCTCGGCGACCGTAGTCATACTGCCAATCGTCTGAACATTCATAAACGAGTTGGCGATGGCGCCGGCAACGGGAAGGAAGCCGACAATCATGCGCGCCGGAATGCGCGCGCCGATGCGCGACGCCAGCCGGCTGGCCAGTCGGCGGCCAACTTTTCGCCCCATTGGCCGCGTCAACATCACCTCGCAATTGAGATGCTTCACGTTTTCCACACCCGCTTCCAGCATCTGCGCGGCCGCTTCCGCGCCGAGCATCGCCTCGGCAACCGAATAACCGCGTTCATCGCCGGCAACAAAGTTCTCCGCCAGTTTCTGCATAATGTGATAAGTGCGCAAGGTCGCGCTGTCTTCGGATGCCGCCAGCAAATCCGGCATTGCCGCCTGCCCGGCCTCGCTCATCGCCCAGCGCAGGGCATCCAGTGAAACCGCCAGATGCTCGATGATGCTGGCGTCAAACTGGCCTTCGTTCGCCCAGAGCGCCAGGATGTTGCGCAGGTCGGAATAAGCTTCGGTTTCGATAACAAACGCGCCTTTTAGCGCCCCGATGCCCCAGCTGATATATCCCATTTTGTGCAGCAAATAGCTGACGCCTGTCGGGATTGTGAAGGCATGCAGACCTGGCACGACCATCTCGGCGCCGCCGATGAGCGCCAGCTTGGTCGTCTCCTGCTTGATCCATTGCGCGACCGACTCGCAATCCATCGCCGCCTTCACCGCCCGCTCAGGATTGCCCGCCAGCTCGTCCAGCGCCATGATGATTGCTTCGGCAATGTTGTCTTCAAGCCCCATGCTCAGAACCTGCCGCATTTCACTTCGCTGTCATCATCAGTATACGCAATTGGCGCATCAGCGTTGCGTGGAACGCCCTTTACGGTTGCCGCCGCTCATCGAGGGCGGCGCGCCACAGCTGGAGGTTATCGAAGGCCGCCGTGAGCCGCTTTCCTTCGTAATTCATGACAGCGACCATACCCGCCGCGCCTTCGTCCGCCCGCTGATCTCGCGCTTCCGCCACCAGCTCGCCATTGACCCAAAGCGCCAGATAATCTTCGATGCAAACGATGCGCAATAGATTCCTCGACATTCCCGTCTTCACCGCGGCCGCGGGCGACGCCGCCACGATCGGCCGCAATGAACGGCCATCGCTCCAGCGAATGCTGGCGTAACCATCGCCGCTGATGAGGAAATAATAGCCGCGGCCGCGGTTTCCGCCGTCGAGCCGACAAGCCAGGCCGAAGGCATTGTGATCGAAATCGGCCAGATGCGTCGCTTCCGCTTCAACGACGCTGTCCGCATACTGATCATCGCTTTGTGTCCAGACGTATTTCCGCCCGGCGAAGTCAATCAGATATTTTCCATCCTTGACGCCCAGGAATAGGTCCTGGCCGTCGGCATAACTGCGCCAGTCTCCGCTGCTATCGAAGCTGTCATCAAGCAGCAGTTCCAGATAGCGATAGCCGGCGGCGGGCGATCCGACAGAGCCGGCCAGATCGCCAATGGCGCCGCAGGCTGCCGCTAACGTAAGGACGAGCAACCCCCAGAATATCCGCATTTGTCACCCGCTGCTGGTTCCCGCGCCAGTGTAGCGAATCCGGCGCGGGAAATGTAGTCTGTGAACGGCAACGTCAGCCTGCTCGGCGGGTTCTGCCGCAGCGAGCAAAAGATTGAAGCGGCGCGATTAGGGTGTATAATATGGGCATGATTGATGTCAAATAAGGTGGCCGCCTCATGATAGAAATGATCGTCGATCGGATTCAGGTGAGTTTGATGTCCCAACATCGGCTGGTCGTGTTGCGAGATATTGAAGACGAGCGCTATCTGCCGATATGGATTGGGCAATTCGAATCGGAAGCCATCACGCTTGAATTGCAATCGATGGACCGCGAGCGCCCACTAACGCATGATTTGCTAAAGTCCACCATACAGGAAATGGGCGGCGAAGTGCGCTACATTCTCATCAATAATCTCAGCAAAGACGTATTCTTCGCGCTGATTGTCATTGACGTGCGCGGCGAAACAATCGAAATTGACGCCCGTCCAAGCGACGCCATCGCCTTGGCCGTCCGGCTGCGCACGCCGATATATGTCGAAAACCAGGTCATTGACCATGCCGGCATCCGGCCGGACCGCAATGTCGAGCCGGAAATCCTGGGTTTACCCGATGACATGCACGAACGCGGCGAAAGCGGCGAGCGCGTCGACGAAAGCAAACTCAGCGCTTTTGCCGATTTCGTTGATACCCTCAACTTGGAAGATCTCGAAGACGAAGAGTAAGTTTTGGCCCGATGGGCTGGATGCAATGACAAGCGAGTAGACTTTAGCGCCGCCTGATGCGATCCTGCCGGGTCTCCGGGCGTTGAGCTTACTTTCGCGGAAAACGCGGCTATGGATGTCCAGGCGCCACAAACGCAACTGCAACTCCCCGTTAGCCTCGAGGCGGAAGAGGCGCTGCTCGGGGCCATAATGCTGGAACCGAAGTCCTTCCTGAGCATCGCCGCGTTTCTAAACGGCGAGGATTTCTTCAGCAAGCGGCACGAGCATATCTGGAACGCAATCAGCCGCCTGCAAGATCGCAACGACGCCATCGATTATGTGACCCTGTCGCGCGAGCTGCAGGATATGAGCCTGCTCGATGAAATCGGCGGCCCGGCCTATCTGACCAGCCTGGTCAACAACACGCCCTCCGCGGTCCACGCCGAGGTCTATGGCGAAATGGTGGCGCGCACCTCGACGCGCCGCAAGATGCTGCAAGCTGCGGATAACATACGCATCTTGGCCCAGGACGGCGAATTGCCGATAGACAAGGTCATCAGCGAAGCCGAACAAGCGCTTTTCGCCGTCAGCAACAGCCAGATCAAACGTGAATTTGTGCCCCTGTCCCACGCCCTAAGCGATTACTGGGAAGAAATCGAAAGACTCCAGGAAATGGGCGCGGGCGCCGTGGGTATGCCCACCGGATTCAAGATGCTGGATGAGCTGCTGGGCGGCTTCCAAAAGTCCGATCTGGTCGTCTTCGCCGGCCGCCCGGGCATGGGCAAGACAAGTTGGATCTTAACCGTGGCGCTGCAACTGGCGCGGCGGGATCAGCGCGTGGCGATCTTCACTATGGAGATGGGCGTGGAACAATTGGCGCAGCGCCTGATTTCCATGGAAACAGGCATCCAAATCCAAAAGCTGCGCATGGCTAATATCTCATCGCGCGAGCAAACGCGTCTGACTGAAGCAATCGGACGGATAGCGAATCTGCCGCTGTTCATCGACGACACGCCTTCAATTACGCCAATCGAGATGCGCACCAAATGCCGGCGCCTGCAGCACGAACACGGACTGGACATCGTCATGGTGGACTACATGCAATTGATGTCCGCGGGCAAGGCCTATGAAAACAACCGCGTGCAGGAGATCAGTTTCATCAGCCGATCGCTGAAAGAACTGGCGCGAGAGCTTAACGTTTGCCTGCTTTCAACCGCGCAGCTTTCGCGCGCTGTTGAGCAGCGGCCAAACAAGCGCCCGCAACTTTCCGATCTGCGCGAAAGCGGCAGCATCGAGCAAGATGCCGATGCCGTCATGTTCCTGTATCGGGACGAGGTCTACAACCCGGATACAACCGAGTTCCCCAATCAAGCCGATGTCATCCTGTCCAAACATCGCCACGGACCCACCGGCGCCGTCCAGCTATATTTTGAAAAGTCGATCACCAAGTTCATGGATGTGAACATGCGACGGGTTGATCTGCGCAACCTGGAATGAGCGCCGTGAACAATAATGATCGGGCCGATTCCGCGCGCCGGGAAGCATTTGTCCGCCTTCCGGCTCGCTTCCTCGCGCAAGTTGCGCCCCAAATCGACTGCCTGGCCGAATTGAAGGCGACGCTATTTTTCCTCGCCGCCCTGCAGCAAAAAGAAGGCGATTATCGATTTCTGGGTTTGGACGAGTTCCTGGCCGATGAGCGGCTGATGCAAGGGCTTGCTCTGGACGGCGGGTTGCGCGCGCCAGCTGATGTCCTCGGCGACGCCCTGGAAGGAGCGGCCCGGCGCGGCACTATTTTGTCAGCGGAACTCAATGTCAGCGGCGGCAGGCGGCAGCTCTATTTCATGAATGACGATCATGGCAGCGCCCTGCGGCAACGCATTCTGGCCGGCGAGTGGCGGCCGGCGGCGCATCGCGAAATTGAAGTGCTGCCGGCGCGGCCGACGCTCTATGCGCTTTATGAAGAAAACATCGGCATATTGACACCTATGATCGCCGACGCCATTCGCGAGGCCGAGGCGAATTACCGACGCGAATGGATTGAAGAGGCGCTGCGCATCGCAGTGGAGCGCAACGCGCGCAATTGGCGCTATATCGCCAAGATTCTGGAACGCTGGCAGCAGGAAGGACGCAGCCTTGAGACGGGTGGGAGAGATGATAGACGGCGCAGGAGAACCGCCACCGGAAAACGGCAGAGGACAGTCAGACCCTGAAGCCTCCGCGCAAGATCAAGTCCGCTTCGATCCCGTATGCCGCGACCCGGAAAACGAGGAACTGCCTTGCCCGATATGTGACGGCATGGGCGTATTCGCCTTTGACGTCCCGGTGAATGACCCGCGCTTCGGCAAATTCCAGCGCTGCCCGAACCACCCGGTCGAAGCCGATAGCGATATGCAGGAGCGGCTGCGGCGCTATGGGAATCTGCAAGCCTACCGCGACAAGACCTTCGCCAGTTTTAATACCGAGCCCTTGGGCGGGAGCTATACCCAGAATGTCATCAGTTCGCTGCGCAACGCAAAGAATCAGGCAATGGCTTATGCGACGAAACCCGCAGGCTGGCTCGTTTACGAAGGCCCAATAGGCTGCGGCAAAACACATCTGGCTGTTTCTATCGCCAACCAGAGGCTGGAACGATACGGTCAACAGGTTATCTTCATCACAGCGCCGGATTTGCTTGACTTTCTGCGCACGAGTATCGGAAGCAATAGCGAAACATCCTACGACAATTACTTCGAGCAGATTCGCAATGTGCCGCTGCTTGTCCTGGATGATCTGGGTGTGGAAAACCCAAGCGCCTGGGCCAAGGAGAAATTGTTCCAACTTCTTAACTCGCGGCATGTCAACAAGCTGCCAACGGTGATTACCACGAGTACAGAGCTGGACGAAATGGATCCCTGGCTTAGCAGCCGGATTGTCGACGCGTCGGTCGTCAACCATGTCGCGATCACAGCGCCGGATTATCGGCGAACAGCGCATTCGCAATCGCTCGACATCCGATCTATCAATCTTCAACTTTACGGTCACATGAGATTCGAAACCTTCGTTACCGACAGCCGCATTCCCAGAGAAATTGAAAGCTTGAAGAATGCAAAAGAACTCGCGCGAAACTGGGCGCTCAGTCCGGCCGGCTGGCTTTGCCTGATGGGGGACTACGGAACCGGCAAGACGCATCTGGCGGCCGCAATCGCCAATGACTTGCGCGAGCGCGGCAAAGACATTCTGTTCTACACCGTTCCGGACTTGCTCGATTTTTTGCGAGGGGCATTTAATCCCAGATCGCATTCCAGTTTTGACAAACGCTTTCATGACATCGTGAACATCCCGATTCTCGTTCTCGATGACTTGAGAGTGACAAGCGCATCGGAATGGGCCGATGAAAAGCTGTTTCAGATTCTTGACTACCGCTACCTGAGCAAAGCGCCAACTGTATTCACCACCTCCGAGACGAAAGAGGGCATAGAAGAAGACATTCCGCGCTTGGCCGCGCGACTGTTTGACCCCCGCATTTGCAATTGGCTTGAACTAGGCTCGGTACGAAGCTTCGTTAGACGATCGAATAAAGCAACCTGATGCTGGGCACAAGGCTGCGCATCGCGTCTTACAAAAGGCAGCACCGCAACGCCCTGCTCGACCTTAAAGCGACCAGCCCCTGGACGCATACGCACCTCGATTGGTACGAGACGGCCCAGTGGCTGGATAAGGATTTCGGCCTCACCTTGCTCGCCTGGCAGGGGGAGGAGTTGGCCGGCTACGTCAGTTTGTCTCCGCCGAACCAGGGCCGCAGTTGGGTTCGTATGCTCGGCATTCGCAATGGCCGCATGCCGGGGCAGGTCGTGGATGAATTATGGGCCAACGCTGAAGAAGCCTGCCGCGAGCAGGGCATCGTTGAAGTCGCGATTTTGATGATCACAAATTGGCTGCCGGCCTACCTTGCCCGCCATCGCTTCCAATTCCACGATGACGTTATCAGTATGAGCCACATCGGCAGCCGCCCCCCGGCATGGCCGGCGACCGGCGCGAGCCTGCGCCCGGCCGAATGGGAAGATTTGCCACGCATTCTGGAAATCGACCACCTGGCTTTCGAAGCCATTTGGCAGCTGACGCGGCCGGATCTGCGGCAGGCGCTGCGCCTTTCGACAATCGCCACGGTAGCGACGCTGGACCATCATGTCGTCGCCTATCAACTCAGTACGCAGCATGAGACGGTAGGGCATTTGGCGCGACTGGCGGTGGACCCGGCGCATCAGCGGCAGCGGATTGGGTCTTTGCTCTTGCGCCAATTGCTGGACACGCTCAGGCAAAGAAAAGTCGAAAAGATTTCGCTAAATACCCAGCTCAGCAACCTGCCATCGCAGCATCTCTACCAGCGCTATGGCTTTTTCCGCAACGGCAACGATATCGAACTTTGGCGCAAGCGACTCGCTTGACGAAGGCGCGGGATTCCGCGGAGGCAGAAAATGGCAACCATATACCGGGAAATCGACGCCAACCTGAACGTCTTGAGCGGCAAGACGGTCGGCATCATCGGCTACGGCAATCTGGGACGCCCGGTCGCGAACAATTTACGCGATTCCAGTCTGCGCGTTATGGTTGGCCTGCGCGAAGACTTCACGCGCGATCACGCCCGTGACGATGGCTTCGCCCCGCAGGATATCGAAAGCATAATCCCCCGCTGTCATATCCTCATGCTGTTCTTGCCGGACGAGGTCGTCTCCGAAGTATATCTGGAGCGGATATCGCCTTTCCTCGCGCGCGGGCATTTGCTCGTTTTTGCCAGCGGCTACAACATCGCCTTCGGTTTTGTTGAGCCGCCGCCTTTCGTCGATGTCGGCTTGATAGCGCCGCGAACCATCGGCGAGGCCGTGCGGTCGCGCTTTCTCGATGGCAGCGGCTTTTACAGCTTTGTCGGCGTCGGTCAGGATGCCACCGGGGGCACGCTGGAGACGCTGCTCGCACTGGCAAAGGCAATGGGCAGCCTCCGCGCCGGCGCCATTGAGGTCTCCATCGACCAGGAAGCGCAGTTGGATCTATTTGTGCAGCAGGCGATACTTCCGGCCTTCCATCATGTTATGACCACCGCGGCCGAAGTCTTGCTGGAATTGGGTTATCCGCCGGAAGCGGTGATGCTGGATATGATCATCTCCGGCGAATTCACCGATTACCTTTCGCGGGCGTCCGAGCGCGGGCTGCTGCATGCGCTGCGCTTGTCCTCCTTGACCGGTCAATATGGTATTTTCAGCCGTTTGCACCGCTTCAAGGAACTCAAGCTGGAAGGATTGATGGAAGCGACGCTGGATGAAATCCGCAATGGCGACTTCTCAACCGAATGGTCGCGTGAATACGAGAATGGCTATCCGCGGCTGACCCGCCTGCTGCAAGCGCAAGAGAAACAAACGCTCTACGCGCTTGAACAAGGCGCCTTGGAGCGCCTGAAGTAGCAAGGACCCAGAGCAATCGCAGCGGCGTCTCGTGAGACGCCCGATGAAAACGGCCTGCAATGCGCGGGCGTTTCAACGGGTCGCGCAAGTCGCGTAGACACTGACCGCCGACATTGACCGCCCCCCTACAGATTACGAATTGTGAGCAAATACTGTGATATGTCAGCGTCATTTCAATTTGCTGCGATTGCTCTGCAAGGACCGGACGGTACTTTATCAAAGTCGGTTGAATTTCTTCAAATACCGACGATTTGGTAGGGGCGACTCGGTGAGTCGCCCAATTTCGATCCTGTTCGTACCCATCGGGCGATCCGCCGGATCGCCCCTACCAGGCTATTTCAACCGAAATTGGTACACTACCGACCGGACGCAACCTTTCCTGGCGGGTGAGATGCGCTAGAATAGGGCGC
>JAJDUC010000005.1 GCA_022826865.1 Anaerolineae bacterium | reverse complement strand
CAAGTTTGCCATGCGAAATTCAGCATAAGATCGATATGTAAGGGCGACACTGTGTGTCGCCCGAAAATTCGCGTTTTTGTCGGCGGGCGATTCACAGAATCGCCCCTACACCGTTCTTCAGATTGTTGCATTACTTTCCTGATGTTACTTGTGTCCTTTGTGCCTTTGTGGTGAAGTTGATTTTGGTTCATTGGAATTTCAACCGACTTCACTACACTACCGGCGGCGGGGGAGCCGCAGCCGGCCGCTTGCCGCTCTCGCGTTCGCGTATCGCGGAAGAAAGCGCGCCGCGCCTAATTGCTTCAGTCCCGGCCCGGGTTCGCGGAGCAGGCCTGCAAGGCATTGTAATTTTCGGCGTATGTGCCGGTCAGGTCGCCGGCTGGGTTGTCGGCGAGTTGATTGCCGCAGATCTCCGCTTGGCCATCAACCAGAATCTTGATCCCGCCGGCGTCGTTGCCATAAATGATATTGCCGTAAACTTGGTTTTCCACGCCATACTGCGTGCCCTCTACCAGATGTCCGCCGAGTCGGACGCCGGCGCCGACGTTGTCATAGATCTCGTTGTAGCGGATGATATTGGCTTTCCCGCGAGAGACTATGCCGCCGGAATTCGGGTCTTTCTGGCCGGTGCAGATATTGTATTCGATGATATTGTGCTCGGTGCCTTCTTTTGCTTCCACGCATTCATTGCCCTGTGTGTCAAAGAAATTGTGATGTACCCAGTTATGCGCAGTGATATCGGGTTCGATTGTCAGGTTGATGTCCCACTGTTTGCTGGAGGTGCCGAGGTATACGCCTTCGCCAACTACGCCATGGGCGTCAAAGACGAAGTCCCAGATGCCACAATCATGAAATGTGGAATAGGCGATTTCGTTGTAACGCGCGAAATACTTGATGCGAAGGCACTCTTCGCCGGCATTGCGAAATGTCATGCCCAGCACACGCAGGCGCTGGACGCCATCGCGCGTATCGTAGCCGATAACGTAAAGCAGCTTCTCCCGAAATGCGCCCATGCGGTTGGGCTCGGCATTGCGGCGCAAGCCGTCGATGGTGAAGCCTACAAGAGTGATGTAATCGTGATGCACCTGGAAAATGCGATTGCTGGTCAAGCCATGCACAATGGCGTTTGCCGTGCCTGCGATGGTGATTGGCTTGCCCGGGGCGCCGTCGCGCACGGTATAGACATCCTGATAATAATGCCCGGGCCTCAGGTGGATCGTGTCGCCGGGCTGGGCAAGTTGGAGGGCATGTTGAATCGTGCGGAAGGGGCTGGAAACGCTGGCGCCGCTGTTTTCGTTGCTGCCGGCCGGATCAACAAAGTATTCATGCCCGCCCGGCTGCGCTGCGCTTGGGAGACAGCACAGCAAGCTAATGCAGGCGATGGCGACGCGGTGAATCATTTTCCGTAGACCCTCTGGGGGCGAGGCGCTAATTGGCGAAAACACGGCTCAGGGGAAGTCGAAAGCCGGGCAGGATGTCCTCCCCGCTTAATTCGCCGTCGGCTGCGATGCGCTCGCCTTGAGGCGCGCCAGCATCGCCCCGGCGCCAGACTTCGGCGAATTTCGCTGCCGGGTCCAACAGCCAGACCAGGGCCGAGCCATAACGCAAGCAGACTTCGGCTTTGCGCCGGACTTGGGCGAACGACTGCGAGGGCGAGATGATCTCGACCGCGAGATCAGGCATGTAAGGCGCGTATGTCGGGAGCGGCGCTTCGGATGCGCGAGCCCGGCTTTCAAAGGACACATCGGGCAGCAGCACCGTTCGCCGAACGTCTGGCGGATGATAACCGCATTCTACCAAAACCCGGCCCAAGCCATGTTCTGCAACGAAATTACCCAAATGCCGCGATAGCTCGCTGGCTCCCAAGGCGTGTTGTTGCGCTGGCGCCATCTTGATCGCTAATTCCCCGTCTATCAGGTAGTATTTCTCGGTTGGGTTTAGCGGCTGTTGTTCGAGACGCCGGACGTCGTCGATAGTGTAGACGCGTTCTTGCGTAGCCATCGCCAACTCGCCTTAACTCAGTATCCACAATGCAAAGTATAGCACGCGGATTATTCCCACCAGGCTCACCGGACATTGCCTGGCGCATGAGAAGGGGCGTTTTTTTGAACCGCCCAATTCATTGGCTCGGGATTGGAATGGGCGGCGCAAAGGCCGCCCCTATGCGGATAGTCCCGTTGCGTTTATTCGTAGTCTTGCAGGTTCTCGAGAATGTAGCCGACCTCGTCAGCGATGCGCTGCATCGCTTCTTCAGCGCTGGCCGCGCCTATCCATACTTCGCCCAATTCTTGCTTCCACAGGGAATCGAAAGCGGAATACATCGGGTGAATGGGATCGTACATGGAGAAGTAGTTGCCCGCGCCAGCCAGGAAGGCGGCCTTGTTGGAGCCCGGCAGCAATTCGGGATCCAGGAAACGCGGATCGCTCTTGAAATCGGAAAGCGCCGGCGTCATGACTTGCAGATCAAGCAGCATGTTGACGCCGAGCGAACCGGGACCGGCCAGGAATTTCACCAGTTCCCAGGCTTCTTCCGGATGTTCGGTATCGGCGGAGATAGCGAAGCAACTGCCATCGGCGCGATTGACCGATTTGCCGCTTTCACCCAGGGGCAGCGGCGCCATATCGAAGTCGAAGCCGGAGCCGAGATAACGCTGCATGCGCCAGTGGCCCACAACTTGCATGCCGGATTTGCCGGCGGCGAAGAGGTCGCTGATATCGGCGCGCTGCTCGTCCGACGGCATGACGTTGTGTTCCAGGATCAGGTCGGCCACAAATTGAACCGAATCGATCACGCCCTGGTCCATGCCGTAGAATTCGGTCGGATGGCGGATATCGTCGAATAGGCCGCGGTCAGTATTGCTCCAGACGACCATGGGCCAGTAATTGCGGAAGGTGTCGACGCCGAATTGATCGGTGACGCCGTCGCCATCGCTGTCCATTGTCAAGGCTTGGGCGGTGGCCAGGAAGTCATCCCAGGTCCAGCCGTCTTGCGGATAATCCACGCCGGCCGCATCGAAGATCTCCTTGTTGTAATAGACGACCAAGGCAGCGTGATCGATTGGCAAGCAATGCAATTCGCCGTCGATCATGTAATTGGCCAGGATCGTGGGGTCATATACCGAAAGATCGACGCCATCGCGGTCGACAAATTCGTTAATCGTCAACAGCGCGCCCTTGCTGGCGTAGGCGTTGGCGACGTGGGTCGCCGGGTAGAATACGTCGGGTGGCGTGCCACCGGCGACGGTGGTCTGCAGCTTGGTGTAATAATCCCGGCCGCTGCCGATATTCTCGAACTCAATGCCTATGCCGGTGGCTTCGGTGAAGGCTTCGGACACAGGCATGGCGACATTCTCGACGCGATTCTGGTCCCAGCGCATAAACCACTTGATCGTTACGTCTTGCGCGGTCGCGCTCATCGTAAGCGTGAGCATCAAAATCAGGATCAGCGCGCTGCACAGTGTTTTGCGACTATTCATCAGTTTTCTTCTCCTTCTGAATATGAGTTGGATCGATTCCTTCACTACTTCCTTATGCGCTGTGGGCGCCTCCTTTCGACTTGCGAAATCTCAACCTTTTGAACCGCCAGAACCGGTTAGGGCGACGCCCCCGATGAAATACTTCTGCGCCAGGAAGAAGACGACAAGCGGCGCCAGCATGGCCACGGCCGAGGCGGCCATAAACAGATGCCAGGCGGTGAAGTAATCATTGCGGAATGCCGCCAATCCGATGGATACCGTGTAGTTGCGGTCCGAACTCAGATAAATGAGCGGGCCGAGAAAATCATTCCATGTTGACACAAATTCAAAGACGGCGACCGCGCCAAGAGCGGGGCGCGCCAAAGGCAGAATAATCCGAATGAAAATCTGAAATGCAGTGGCGCCGTCCATCTTGGCGGCTTCATCCAGATCCAACGGAATCGTCAAGAAATACTGCCGCAGCAAAAAGATGGAGAAAGCGCCGCCGAAGAAATTCGGCACGATCAGCGGCAGGAAGGTATCGAGCCAGCCCAGGTATTTGAACAGGATGAAGCGCGGGATAATCAACATATGGAAGGGGATCATCAGCGTACTGAGCACGACCAGGAACATGAAACCCCGCCCGGGGAAACGGAAGCGCGCGAACCCATAAGCCACCACCGCCGAACTCATAACTTGCCCAATGACGCTCAAGACTGTGATGATGGTGGTATTGATGTAGTACTGCCCGAATGGACGCGCCGTGAGCGCATTGGGATAGTTCTCCCACTGGACGGGATCGGGCAGCCAGGTCGGCGGGTACTCCAGCGTCTGCTGTTCCGTTTTCAATGATGTCGAGATCGTCCAGGCGAAGGGGAAGAAGACCAAAACCGCTCCCAGCAGCAGGATGGCGTATATTGCCAAGACGCTGAGGTGGGACAGGAGCCGCTCCTGCAAGCGGTTTTTGCGCGTTTGCGCTGGCAGCGCGATGTTGACAGCCATCGTTCTAACTGCTCCCTGTCAGTTCGCCTTCGTAATAAACCCAGGCTTTCGACCAGCGGAATACTAGCAGGGTCAGCGCCATGATGATGAAGAAAACGACGACCGCCATCGCCGAGGCGTAACCCATCTGATACTGTTCGAATCCTTTCTGAAAGAGGTAGTAAGTAAAAAAGAGCGATTGATTCCGCGGCCCGCCTTCGGTCATGATGTAAGCCTGCGAAAAGAGTTTGAATGTGTCGATCATGCCGGTAATCAGATTGAAGAATATGACCGGCGTCAGCAGCGGCAGGGTGATCCGCCAGAATTGTCGCCAGTAGCCGGCGCCGTCAATTGCTGAGGCTTCATAGAGTTCACTGGATATGCCCTGCAATCCGGAGAGGTAAATGATCATGTTGCGCCCGGCCGCGACCCATACCGCCATGATCATCAGCGAGGGCAATACCAGGGTCGGGTCGTCCAGCCAACGGGGACCGGGCACGCCAAAGACTTGTTGGATCGTCGAATTCAAAATGCCGTAGCGCGGATTATAGATCCACATCCAGACCAAGGCGATAGCGACCGGCGGCAGAACCACTGGCATGTAATAGATGGTGCGCCAGATGCCGATGAACTTGATACGGCGATTGTTCAGCAGCAGCGCCGTGCCCAAAGCGACAAATATGCCCAAAGGCACGCGCCCCAGTCCATAAATGATGGTGACCTCCATGGACTTGAGAAAGAGCCTGTCGTTGAGCAGACGCTCGTAATTCCTCCAACCGACCTGCCGCGGATCGCCAATAAGATCCCATCGGTGAAAGCTCAGCCAGATCAAGCCGATCATGGGACCGATGACAAAGATCAGAAAGCCGATCACCCAAGGCGAAACGAAGGCGTAGCCATTCAGGGCTTCGCGAAAGCGAGCGCTAGGTCCGCGTCGCTTCACCTGCTGGCGCCTGGCAATCATGGCGCAGCGTCAAGTTTCATATCTGGGAAAAAGCGGGGGGGACTTTGATTGACCAACAGTCTGATTCCGTTGAATAAGCATGCCGCCGCGACAAATGCAACGATTCTCTAAAACCGGCATGCCCGCGGACCAGCGCTCATGCATCGTGCTTGAGCCTATTGGAATGGCGCAGGTTTGCGAAAGCGGGCGACTGCAAGCGTAGCCGAGAAATGGCGGTGTGCCAGGAGCTTATCACATGTTTGGCGACTTTGAATAGCGCGAGATCTGGGCGCTCGCGCAGAAAGCCGCATTCGGATTTGCAGCGCGCTTTGACAAATCCCTTAACCTCGTTTAACATATTGGCACTTAATCCTAGCGTTTGGACGCCAGCTACGCGAATATGCCGGGAGCGCCAAACCAGCGCTCGTATATGCGGGGGAAGCGGCGTCGCAAAATATAACAGCTTATTCCGTTCTCAGCTTAACCATCGCAAACAATAGGCAAAGGAGGCGCCTAGACTGCAAATCTCAAATCACCCATGGTTCATTTGTAGTGAGAATTCTGTTCACAGAAAGGAACGATCATGAGTGCAAAACAATTGTCCCGCCGCGCCTTCCTCAAGTTGGCCGCCGCAAGCAGTTCCGGCGCCGCGCTCGCTGGGCTTGGCCCGCTGCGCAATATCGCCAGCGCGCAGGATACGGTGGAGTTGACATTCGGCCGCCACTGGGAAGCGGCCTTCCGCCCGCGCCAGTCCGAATACGACGAAGGCTTCATGGAGCGGCATCCGGATATCAAGGTCAGCATCACTTACAATACCTGGGCCGACCACAATAATGTGGTGCCCGCCTGGGCCGCCGCCGGTACGCTGCCGGACATCATCTACGTCCATGGCAGCCGCGCCACGCCTTGGGCGCATGAAGGCATCATCATCGACATCCATGACATTGTCGTGGCCGATGAAGAATTTAATGTCGAAGGCATGTGGGAAGAATCGGTGCGCCTGTACCGTGTGAACGGCCGCATCCATGCGCTGCCATACGATCATGGTCCCATCATCCTTGGTTACAACAAGGACATGTTCGATGCCGCGGGCATGGACTACCCAAGCGAAGACTGGACTATGGAAGACATGGCTGCCGCGGCAATGGAATTGACCGACCCCGATGCTGGCGTTTGGGGCTGGGACGGTCGCCTTGACCTTGGCAACGGCGGTGGCGGCTTCTTCACTGGCGCCTGGGGCGGCGTGCACATGAACGAAGACGAAACCGAGATGACGATGGATACGCCCGAAGTGCGCGCGGCGCTCAACCACTGGTACAAACTCATCCACGAGGACAATGCCGGCGCGAGCGGAACCGAATCGGAAGCATTCCCCAACTCGCAGCCCTTCCGCGCCGGCGCCGCGGCGATGGGCCATATCGCCACCTGGAGCACGCCGAGCATGCGCGCTCAGGCCAATTTCGAATGGGATGTCGCGCCGACGCCAATGGGCGCTGACGGCAAGCGCTATACCGGCGCCTTCGGCAGCGGTTATGGCATCACGCCGACCAGCGACAAACCCGATGTCGCCTGGCGCTACCTGCGCGAATATCTCTCAATTGAAGGCATGATCTTCATGTGGAGCCTGTCGGGCCGCGGTTCGCCGGCGCGTCCGGAAGGCCTTGAAGTCTGGCTGAATTCCGACCCGGCGCCGCCAAGCGGTCACTACTTCCTTGAAGCCATGTTCGACTACGCGGTGACCGGGCCTCCCTTCCAGTCCTTGGCGGCCGCGCAAGTGAGCAACGTGCTCTCAACGCAAGCGGAACTGCTTCGTTTGGGCGAAGCTTCCGTTGACGAAGCGATCGCCGCCATCACCGAACAGGGGCAGGCTGCGCTCGACGACGTTGCGGACATGTAGTCCAATCACCTTAGCTGTAAACATTTGAGGGAGATCGCATTGCGGTCTCCCTGCGCAATGCTGGACGAATAGCGAAGCAAATCCTATGTTCAGACGATTGACACGGCCGATCTCAGCCAGCGCCAAACGCGAAGAGCGCATCTTTTATCTGTTCATCTTGCCCTGGCTGATTGGCTTGGTCGTATTCAGCGCCGGTCCGGTCTTGGGCATGCTGGGCTTGAGCTTCACCGATTGGCGCATTTCGCTGGACGATCTTCAGTTCATCGGGCTCGACAACTATGCCAAGCTGTTCGCCGATCCGATCTTTTGGACCTCAGTCGGCAACACCCTTTATATTGTCGTCGGGAGAGTGGTATTTGGCGTGTCATTCGCCCTGCTGCTGGCGGTCTTGCTCAATCAAAAGGTGCCGGGCATCGCCTTCTTCCGCGCCGTCTATTATCTGCCGACGGTGACGGCGGGCGTGGCGGTGGCGCTGGTATGGATCTGGATATTTAATCCGCGCCTCGGCATCTTGAATTATTCGCTGAAGCAGATCGGCATCACAGGTCCGCCCTGGATTTTCAGCAAGGATTGGGTCAAGCCGTCGCTCATCTTGATGAGCATGTTCTCGGTCGGCCCGATCATGATTATTTTGCTGGCCGGCTTGCAGGGCGTGCCCAAGGAATTGTACGAATCAGCTGCAATCGATGGCGCGGGCAACTGGAAAAAATTTACGAATGTTACCCTGCCCATGCTTTCGCCAGTACTTTTCTTCGTGATCATCATTTCGGTCGTGAGTTCCTTCCAGAATTTCACCGAAATCCGGGTGATGACCGAGGGCGGCCCGGGCGAATCCAGCAATGTGATGATCTGGTACTTATGGGAAAACGCCTTCATTTTCCTGCAACTGGGCATCGCCGCCGCCGTCGCCTGGATCATGTTCGTCGTTCTCATGGTGCTTACGGGCGCCCAATTCTGGGTCGGCAGGCGCTGGGTTTACTACGAGGCTGACAGCGGATGACGACGCGAAAACCCAAAGAAAGCGTCTCTTGGCGCAAGTCCATCAAGGGTCGGCGCGCTATTGGTTATATTCTCACTTTCGCCTTGCTTGTCCCGCTGGGAATCGCTTTTGTTTTGCCCTTCATCGTCATGGTCTCGACCGCGCTGAAACCGCTGAATCAAGTCTTCGCTTTTCCGCCGCGCTTAATCCCGGAAACGGTGCAATGGGAGAACTTCGCCGACGGCTGGTACGGCTATGGCTACGTCAATTTCACGACCTGCACCTGGAATTCGCTCAAAATCACGGTCAACAACATCATCGGCAATCTTGTCTCCTGCACGCTTGCCGCCTATGCCTTCGCTCGCCTCAAGGCGCGCGGCAAGAATTTCTTCTTCGCTCTCGTCCTGGCGACTATGCTGCTTCCCAACGAAGCGCTGGTGGTGCCGCAGTACGTCCTTTTTAATCGCTTTGGCTGGCTGGATACCCACTTGCCCTTGATGGTGCCGCCTTGGTTCGGTTGGCCCTTCTTCATCTTCCTGCTGCGCCAATTCTTTTTGACGATTCCGGAAGAGTTGGTGGACGCCGCCAAGATTGATGGCGCCGGCCACGCGCGCATCCTGCTGCAAATCTTCATTCCCCTGTCCAAGCCTGCGCTGGCGACGCTTGCGATCTTCGCTTTCATCGGCAACTGGAATAACTTCTTCGGTCCGCTGCTTTACCTGCGCACGCCCGATGTGCAGACGCTGCCGGTTTGCCTGGTCCAGTACCAGGGCGCTTACGGCAACACCGACTGGCACCTGATGATGGCGGTGGCGACAATCGCGGTGATACCGGTACTGCTCATCTTCATCTTCGGCCAACGGTACTTTGTCGAAGGAATCGCGACATCCGGCGTCAAGGGCTAGGCTTCTCCACAGAGTCAAAGAAGCAGGTCTAAGAAAGCGCTGCGACAATCAGCATGACAATAGGTGGAGCAGCCTGTCAGGTCGCCCGCTTTTCTCGTACACTTTTCGGGCGACTCCCTGCAAATCGACTTAAGTTGTGATTGCTCACGACAAACTTGAAATTGCTAAGGCCGCGCAGACGGACAGATTTTTTCGAATCAGCCCATGAAGTCCACCTTCCGCCTCGTTCTTCTTGCCGCCTGCGCGCTCCTGCTCACGGCCATCGGCAAGCTCGAGCCTTTTGTCGATGTCAGCGCCGCCGCCGGCATCAACGCCTCGCACCGCGGCAACTGGGAGCTCTTTGATGATGAATTCGCCACCGGTTATCTGGGCGTCGGTCAAGCCTGGGGCGACTATGACCGCGACGGCTGGCTCGATCTCTACGTCACTGGCAATCGGGACCCCAGCGTCCTGTACCGCAACAATGGCGATGGCAGCTTCTCGGTCTCGCCTTTAACGCCGCAGGTCGCGCTTGCCGACACCGAAACCGGCGGCGCTGTCTGGGCGGATTATGACAACGATGGCTGGCTTGATCTCTATGTGCTCAATCACGGCGAGAACAGGCTTTTTCATAATGATGGCGGCGCCGGCTTCAGCGATGTTACCGCGGCGGCCGGCGTGGGCGATGCCGGCAAAGGCACGACGGCTACCTGGGGCGACTATGATGGCGACAGTTTTCTCGATCTCTATGTCGTCAACTGGTCTTGCTTTCCCGAATGTGGCGACCCCAATATCACGCGGGAGCACGACGCCGCCCGCGACACGCTATATCACAACAATGGCGATGGCAGCTTCGCTGATGTCACGCATCTGTTGGAGTACGATTCGCTCTTGGGCGCGGGCTTCAGCGCCAGCTTCACCGATTACGACAGCGACGGCGATGCGGATATCTATGTTGTAAACGATCAATTCAAGAATATGCTGGGCAATATCCTTTGGCGCAATGACGGCGCCGGTTGCGGCGGATGGTGCTGGACGGAAGTTTCCATCGAAGCCGGCGCGCGCACGATGATCCATGGCATGGGATTAGCGGTGGGCGATTATGACAATGACCTCGACCTGGACTTTTATTTCTCCGATATGGTCAATGGCATGGTGCTGCTGCAAAACCAGGGCGATGGCACTTTCGACGATGTGGCGGAAGCGGCCGGCGTCGTCGTGGGGCCGAGCAGCGCGGTCGGCTGGGGCACCATATTCTTCGACTTCGACAATGACACTTGGCTCGATCTTATTCTCACCGCCACCGAATTCATTCAATTCGATATCCACTCCGGCCCCGAAGGCATGATGTTCGAGTATCGCGATTTTCTCTTCAAGAATCGCGGGGATGGCACCTTCGCCGATGTCACGCCTCGGAATTGGCTGGAAGACCTGCAGCCGAGCATGGGGCTGGCCTACGCCGATTACGACCGCGATGGCTTACTGGATTTTGTACTGGGCAATTGGAACGAAGGCTACGCGCTCTATCGCAACACCGGCGCCCTGGGCCGGTCCAATAATTGGATCAACATCCGCCTGACCGGTGGCGCCGATATCAATCGCGACGCGATTGGCAGCCGCGTTTATCTCAGCACGGACGACGGCCGGACGCTGATGCAAGAAGTGAAATGCGGCTCAAGCCTGGGCGCTGGCAATGACACCGCGCTGCACTTCGGCTTGGGCGACACGGGCATCCGCGAATTGCTCATCCGCTGGCCCAACGGTATGGAAGAAACGCTGACCGGCGTCGCCGTCAATCAATTTCTGGAAATAAGGTATTCCCGATAGACAGCAAATCTAGGCGCGACTTGCCAGGCCGCCGGCCTGCCCCAGAAAATGCCGTAACGACCTATCAGGTCGCCCGCGCGCACGACAAATGTAGGGGCGAGCCTTGGCTCGCCCGTTGCAGCATTGCATAACAGAATGGCGTGATGAGGCTCTAGGACTTCAGATAGAGCTTGACCACCGGCGCCTCCGACTTCGGCTGCGCCACCGGCAATTGCAGGGAGGCGGTATTCTGCGCGTCTACGCTGAAATGAATCTCGCTTCCGTCGTGCAGGAACTCGGCATATTCGATCCGGTCGCCGATGCCGTCGATGTGCAAATGGCGGAAGGGATAAGCGAAGATATGCGCATAGAGCAGGTCGCCCTTCTGCGTAAACCGGCAGTCCTGCGGCGGAGATAAGGCGCTGGCAGTACAGCCGTAGATAGATTCGCTGTGCTGCGCCATCCAGTCGCGATAGACGCCCAGGGCATGCTCAGCGCGGCTATCCAGCTCGCCGCGGGCGGTCGGGCCCACATTCATCAATAAATTGCCGCCGGTCGACACGGTGTTGACCAGCATGCGAATGAGTTGACCCGGGCTCTTCCAGGTCGCTTCGTCCCGATGGTAACCCCAGGAGCCGCTGAAGGTCTGGCAAGTCTCCCAGACGACCGGCTCGCCATCGACATGCACCCATTCCCGCGGCTGAAATTGCTCCGGCGTATAGATGTCGGCCGAAGAGGGCAGGTCCAAGCGATTGTTGATGATAATCTCCGGCTGCAGCTCGCGGCTCAGCGCTTCCAGGCCGGCGCTGTCCCAATCGTCGCGGCCTTTGCCATCTTCGCCGGGATATGAAAAGTCATACCAGATGATGTCGATTTTGCCGAAGTTGGTCAGCAATTCGCGCACCTGATTCTTCATGTATTCGCGGTAGCGACTCATATCGCGACCTTGGTTCAGCCCGGCGCGGTCAGGATGATTGCGCAAGGAATGGATCCGGTCGACGGTGAAATCGGGGTGATGCCAATCGATGAGCGAATAATAGAAGCCCACTTTCAGGCCGCGACTGCGGAATGCCCGTATCACTTCCTGCAGCAGATCGCCGCCCCAGGGCGTGTTGGTCGCTTTATAGTCGGTGAACTGTGAATCCCACAGGCAGAAGCCCTCATGGTGCTTCGAGGTGATGACCATGTATTTCATGCCGGCGGCGGCCGCCAGGTCCGCCCAATGATCGGGGTCGAAGCGCGATGGATTGAAATACTTGAAGTAGGGCGCGTAGCGCTCGTCGTTTATTTCCTCGCGCTGCTTGACCCACTCGTGGCGCGCCGGCAGCGCATAGAGCCCCCAATGGATGAACATGCCAAATCGGTCGCGCACGAACCAATCGGTCTTGCCTTTTGTCGCTTTCGGTTGATACATAGGCTTGGCTCCCTCCAGTTTTCTCGACTGCTTGCCGCATCCTCCGCTTGCGCTAAGCGACCGGGCTTGGAAGCGCAACTCCAAGCTCCCGCGCCGAGTCGCAGAGATCAGCCCATGTGGCTTCCGGCAGCGGTATGCCCTTGGCTTCTCGTCCGGCGTAAGATCGCGCTTCCGGCTCGCCGGGCAGCAGCACCTCCTCAAAACCCGCCGCCGGTTTGACCGACTTCACACGCCGCTTCAAGCGCTCCACGTGCTGGACGAAATCGCTGTCTTCATCAAAGGCTTCCGGAAGCAGCGCCAACAGCAAGGTTGGATTGCCATAGTGAAATTCGGCTGATGAAACCGGCCTTCCGCCGCCCAGCAGATTGGGGATGATCTCCATCATCAGAGACAAGCCCGAGCCCTTGTGCAAACCCATGGCCAGCAAGACCGCGCCGTCATCCATAATGCCGGCGTCTGTGCTTGGTCGGCCATGTTTATCTAGCATCATGCCTTGCGGTATGGGCAGGCCTTTCGCCTGCGCCAACAGCAGTTTGCCTTGCGCGATACTGGCGGTGGCGAAGTCCAGCAGCAGCGTTTCATCGTTGGCGCAGGGCACGGCGAAAGACATCGGATTGGTGCTGAAGATTGGCTCGCGGCCGCCGTAAGGCGTGACCCAGCTTTTCTGCATCGTGCCGCCGGTGAAACCGATGCCGATCAAGCCGCGAGCGGCGATGCTGTGCGTGTACTCGCCCAGCCGGCCGATATGCCCGGTTCGTCCCAGCGACACGGCCGCGATGCCATGTTCCCGGCCAAGCTCCACGGCGAGATCCGCCGCGAAGCTCGCGCCAATCTGGCCGAAGCCGTATCCATTGGTCACCATCGCGGTGGCGCCGAAACGCTTGCGCAGGCGCGGTCGCGCCGCCGGTTTAATCATGCCGTCGCGAATCATGCCCAGGTATTGCTTGACTCGGATGACGCCGTGTGAGTCATGTCCCATCAAGTTGGTTGTCACCAGAGAACGCGCGACGGCGTCGGCGATATCCGCCGGCGTCCCGGCGGCGCTGAAGAGCTCGGCGCAAAGTCGTCGCAGGGGGGCGGCCCTAATACTGAAAGACATGCAATCGCCTCTCAAAACGGCTTAACAATGCGAAGAGTTTAACCGTAGCCCAAGCGCCAAGCAAGCGCTGACCTCATCTGCGCGCGGGCGCTCTCCCGCCGCCTCAGCGCCCGCACTGAATGATGAGAACATGGCGACGCTTCTCTCTCATTTGGCGGAAATGTAGGGGCGTCTCGTGAGACGCCCGTTGAAAATGGCCGACAATTTGTGGGCGTTTCAGCGGGTCGCGTAGACACTGACCGTCAAACGCCCCTACAGATTTCGAAAACTGAGGGGAAATTGTCATTTATCAGCGCAATTTAAATTGATGCGATTGCCCTGGAAAGCTCGCCTGTCGCATCGCCTCCCGCTAAGATAAAATCCCAAACTGCGCCCGACAACTGTTTACAAGGACGCCGCATGAAACCAGCCAACTTGCTTTTCATCCTCTCCGATCAACATCAGGCCGCGGCGATGGGCTGCGCCGGTCATCCGTTGCTGCAAACACCCAATCTGGACCGGCTGGCCGCGGACGGGACGCGCTTCAGCAATGCATACACCAACTGCGCAGTCTGTGTGCCGGCGCGCGCCGCCTTGGCTACCGGCCGCTATGTGCATCAGCTCGGGAACTGGGACAACGGTCTGCCCTACGACGGCAGTGTGCCCAGCTGGGGGCACCGGCTCAAAGATGGCGGCCAGCGCGTCGATTCCATTGGCAAGCTGCACTTCCGCAGCGCGCAAGACGACAACGGTTTCACGCGCGAGATCGAGCCCCTGCACGTGGTCGAGGGCATCGGCGACCCGGCCAGCGGCATCCGCGATGGTTCCATAACCCGCAATTGGCGTCGCGGCATCGAAGAAGCTGGACCGGCCGAATCCACTTATCAGCAATACGACATTCGCAACCGCGAGAACGCTATCCGCTGGCTGCGCGAGCATGCGGACGACGAGCGGCCCTGGGTGCTGTTTCTTTCATTCGTAACGCCGCATCCGCCCTTTTTGTCGCCCCCGGAAACTTACAAGCTCTATCCCCATGCTGATATCGAGATGCCGCCGCAATGGGCGGAGGAAGATTGGGCGCAGCATCCGGCTTTTCAATACATGCGGCGTTTCTTCGGCCATGACCAGCCTTATGACGAGGCGACCATCCGCCGCCTGCACGCCGCTTACTACGGCATTTGCAGCTTCCTCGACGAGCAGATCGGCCGCGTTCTTACGGCGCTGGAAGCGCTCAATCTGCAGGAACACACGCGCGTCATCTACACTTCCGACCACGGCGAACAGCTCGGGGCGCGCGGCGTCTTCGGGAAATTCACGATGTACGAGGAAGCTTCGGCCATTCCCATGATTCTATCCGGTCCCGATGTGCCGGTCGGCAAAGTCGTCGACACCCCGGTCTCGCTGATTGACTGCCACCCCAGCGTCTTGGAAGCGGTCGGTTCTCCGCCGCACGGCGATGACGCCGATCTGCCAGGTGAATCGCTCTGGGTCATTGCCGCCTCCGATGAACGCGATCGGACGATTTTTGCCGAGTACCATGCGATCGCCTCGAACAATGCCTATTACATGCTCCGCGACCGGCGCTTCAAGTACATCTATCATGTGGACGCGCCGCCGCAACTCTTCGATCTCATTGCTGACCCGCTGGAATTGAAGGACCTGGCGATCCATCCGGATGAAGACAGCCAGCGTCTTCTCGCCCATTATGAAGCGAAATTGCGGAAAATCGTCGATCCGGAAGCGGTTGATGGACAAGCCAAGGCCGATCAGGCGCGGCGGATTGAAGAACTGGGCGGACGCGACGCGGTCGTGTCGCGCGGCGCCTTCGTCAACTCGCCGGTCCCGGGCGAAGTCCCCCGCTTCCGGGAATTTCAGGAGAGGGACAATTCCTGAAGGCCGAATTGCTGGCGAGGCCAAAGCAAAAACCAGCCGATTGGCTGGTTTCATTATCGTGCCTGGAGAGATTCGAACTCCCGACACCTGGTTCCGTAGACCAGTGCTCTATCCACTGAGCTACAGGCACTTTTCGCGGTTAGCATAGTCTTTCCGCCGCCCAAAGTCAAGAGCGAATCGCCGAAGGCACTGTATCGAAGTCGGTTGAATTTCTTCAAATACCGACGATTTGGTAGGGGCGACTCGGTGAGTCGCCCAATTTCGATCCTGTTCGTACCCATCGGGCGATCCACCGGATCGCCCCTACCAGACTATTTCAACCTAAATGGATACACTACCTCGCCTAAGCCTAGCATCGGCGCTCGATTCTGCGCCCGATTCCTGGACTTATCCTATAATGGATGACGGAACCGAACCGGGCCGTCTAATGCCCTGACGGCGAAGCGCCAGCGGGGGAGGCGGTCCGCGATTCCAATCACTGCCGCAAGTGGTGAAGAAGGCTTCCATGCAGCGCAGGCCCGGCAAATTGCGAATCGCGAGCATCGCCTGGATGCTGATCTTTTTCTTGACCGCCTGCAGCCTGGATGCCTTGACCGGTCCAAGCGCTACGCCTAGTCCCAGCGACACGCCGCCGCCAACGCTGACGCCCACAGACCCGCCGCCGCCGACCGCGCCCCCGACGGACAGTCCTACGCCCACCGCCACCTATACGTTGACGAGCACGCCGTTGCCGACCGCCACCGATACTGCCCGGCCTAGCTTAACGCCGACGCCGACTCTGATGGGTGTTGTCCGCGCCCGGGAACGCATCAACGTGCGCGACGGACCCGGCATCCGTTTTGCCGCCATTGGCGCGCTTTCGCCCGGCGACAGCGTTCAGGTCCTGGGGCGCAACGACGACTCCAGTTGGTATCAGGTGCGGCTCGACGAAGGCGACATCGGCTGGGTCAGCGCCACGCTGCTGCGCATTGATGCCGACGTAACGCCGCCGCCAGCGAGCGACGGCGACGAACGGTTGACGGTCAGCGAAGAGACCAGAATTGTCTTTCAGCCGGGCGATGCCGATGGCGAGGAAGCGATCGTTGTTTTTGATGTGCCGATCGCCGATGTGGGCGCCATGAACGCCACCGCAACTGAATTGGTCGCGACAGACCTGGCTGCCACCGCCGCCGTCGCTTCGCCGACGGCGACGCGCGCCGCATCTACTGCGCCGGCGTCAACGCCGCAAACTGGCGTGAATGTATTCGCCTTCTGCAATGACCCGGCGTTTGGCATCAGCGCGCCGCGGAACCTCGCGAGCGGTTCCACAGTCAAAATCTTCTGGGCTTGGTTCGCCGCAACCGAAAACCACTTGCGGCAGCACATGTCCAACGCGACGCACGAGTTGCGTATTAATGACGAACAGATAAGTCAAGTCGATCAGTACCGTCTTAACCCGACGCGCAGCGGCGCGCAGCACGTCGTCTACTGGTATGTGCCATACGGTCCGCTGTCAGCGGGCGAATACAACGTCACTTACCGCGTCACCTGGCGGAACGCCATCAGTGATGGCTACAGCTCTTACGGTCCCGGTACCGACACCGAATTTGAGGAAGAGAGCTGCAATTTCAGCGTGAGGTGACGCGCCTTGCATCCGGCTGATTCCTGGCATGAAACCGTCTTGGGGCGCGGCCGGATCCACCGGCGCGATGCTGAGATCTGCCTGGAGCTGCCGTCCGCGCCTGCCGATAGCTATCATGACGCGCAAATCAGCGATTATGCGGCGCGAGCCGAAATGCAGAATCGGCCGCCCCTGCGCTTGAGCCTGCGCGCCCGGTTTCAGGGCAGGCCCCAAGGCACGGCCGGATTCGGCTTTTGGAATCATGCCTTTGTCCCGGGCCAACGCGGTTTCCGCATCCCACAGGCGCTCTGGTTCTTCTATGCCGGTCCCGCTAATGACTTGGCCCTGGCCCAGGGCGTGCCCGGCTGCGGCTGGAAAGCGGCAACCTTCGACGCCCGGCAATGGCGCTTCTATGGCTTCCTGCCCTTCGCGCCGATCGGCCTGCTCCTCATGCGCAGCCGGGCGCTGTACCGGGCGTTCTGGCCGCTGGGGCAGCGCGCTCTGGGTGTCAGTGAAAGGCTGCTCGACACCGCGCTGCTGGACGACTACCATCGCTATTCGATTGACTGGCGCGCTGACAGCGCCATCTTCGCCGTCGATGGCGATGAGGTGCTGCGGGCGCCAGTCAGCGCGGGCGACCCTTTGGGTTTCATCGCCTGGATCGACAACCAGTTCGCCATCGTGACGCCCCAAGGCAAGTTCGGGCACGGCCTGTTAGCGATTCAGCATCCTCAGTCCCTTCATCTGCGCGACCTGGAAATCTGGCCTCCCGCATAAGCGAGCGTCGGTTGTGTATCCATTTCGATTGAAATAGTCTGGTAGGGGGATCCGGTGGATCGCCCGATCGCTACGAACAGGATCGAAAATGGGCGACTCGCCGGGGCGCGTGGGTCGCGTAGACACTGACCGCCGACACAGCCCGTCAGTCGCCCCTACCTAAGCGTCGGTATTTGAAGAAATTCAACCGACTCCGATACGCTACCCGCGCGGCTGACCGGCGCGAACCGCCCCCGCGAGATGATACAATGGACAGGTAACAATCTGTCGGATTGAGAAGGCAAATGTCGAACCCGGGCGCAGAAGACAGTTTCGCCGAACTGCTTGCTGCGGTGGAACGCCGCAAGCGGATGCTGCTGGATTACCTCATGAGCGAGCGCTTTAGGAAGCGTTATCGCCCAGCCCACATCCGCGACGCCGTCTTCAGTTATATTGAGGGCGGCGGGAAATCCTTGCGACCGGCGGTGGCGATGCTCGCTTGCGGCGCTCTGGGCGGCGACGAAGCGCGCGCCCTGCCCTTGGCGGCCGCCATCGAAATCTATCACACCTGGACGCTGGTCCACGATGATGTCATCGACCGCGATGACAGAAGGCGCAGTCGACCGACCGTCCACCGTGAATTCGCTCGCCGCGCGGTCGACGAATTCGGCTGGCGCGAACATGATGCCACGCATTATGGCCGGACGATTGCAATCCTGGCCGGCGATGCCCAGCAATCCTGGTCCTGGTCCCTGCTATTTGAAGCGCATCTTGAATTTGGCGTCTCGGCGCGACTCGTGCTGAAATTGGGCCAAGAATTGGCGAGCCGCGTCACGCCATTGCTGGTGGAGGGTGAAACCCTCGATGTGCAGTACGCGGGCGCCGCGCGTCAACTCAGCGAGGAGTTGATAATTGACATGCTCTGGAAGAAGACAGGCGCGCTCTACGAATTTGCCGGGCGCGCCGGCGCCGCCATCGCCTTGGATGATGCCCGCGCCGACCGGCCGGAAGCGCTCGCGCTGGCCCAATTCTGTAGCCACTGTGGCACCGCCTTTCAGATTCAGGACGATATCCTGGGAATCGTCGGCGATGCCCGGCAGCTGGGCAAACCCGTCGGTTCCGACATACGCGAAGGCAAAACCACATTGCTCACCTTGAAGGCGCTGGAACTTGCCGACGAGCGGGGTCGACAGCAAATCCTGGGCGCGCTGGGAAACGCAAATGCCGGCCCAAGGGATGTTGACGCCGTGGCGGACTTGCTGCGGGACCTGGGTGTCATCCGATACGCCCAAGACATATCGCGCCGCTACGTGGCAACAGCGCTGACGCATCTGGACGCCCTCCCCGAAAGCAAGAACCGCGGGTTGCTTGCGCAATGGGCGCAGTATCTGGTCGAGCGCGAGTTTTGATGGCATTCGGAACGGACCTGGGGAGGATGGTCGCCATGCGCAATTGGGTTGTTCTTATCCTGTTTTGCTTCAGCCAGCCCGGCTGGGCTGCGACGTCTCTGGCGCAAGAGGGGAGCCCACTAGCGCAAGCGCTGCTGCAGGAAGCTGTCGCCCAACTGCGGGCGGCCGCGAGTTTCAAGATCTTGATTACGCAGTCGGGCCAGCCATATCCCCTGGCCCTCAGCTTTGATGGCGTCAACATGCTTCCGGCCGCCTTAATCCAGGCTGATGCCCAATTCATTAGCCCGGACGAACTGTATATTGCGGCGTCGCTGCGCATGATCTTGCCCTTGTCGCTGGACATCTATTCCCTTGATGACCGTCAGTGGCTCAGCTTTCCCCGCGGCGCGCCCTGGCTACAGATGCCCGCCTTTGCCGGTTTTGACGTCAATCGCCTGCTGGCGCCCGACGATGGCATCGAATACGCCCTGGCCAGCTTGCAAGATCCGCAGATCATTGATGAAGGCGCGACTCTTGACGGGATGAATAACCGGCTTATTCGGGCGATGGCGGCCGGCGAGGTGGTTTCCGGCCTGCTCTTTGGCTTCATCGAACCCGAGGCAGACGTTCAGGTTGAGGCGTTTATCGACGCGGAAACCGGAAGGCTGGAGCGCATCGATGTAGACATGCTGCTAAACGCCGACGATCCGGACGCGGAAACCAGCATCTGGCATATCGAATTCGGAGACTACGACGCGCCGCGCGACTTTGAAGCGCCGCTGCCCTAGGCGCGATCGACCTCAAGCGTCTTCGCCGCGCCCCTGCTCCGGCGTCGCTCGCGTATGAAATAGATGGGTTTGCGCTGCGATTCGTGATAGGTCCTCATGATCATATCGGCGACGATGCCGGTGCTGATGAACTGAACGCCGAGGACCATGAGTAAAGCGGCCAACTGCAGCAGTGGTCTGTCACCGATTTTGTTTTCGGTAAGCAACTTGAACACGGTCAAATAGGCGCCGAGCAGCGTGCCGATGCCGCCCACCAGAAATCCGGCCGCCCCAAAAACATAGAGCGGCCGATTGAAGTAACTCAGCATGAAGACAACCACAATGAGATCGAGAATCACTTTGAATGTGCGGCTGATGCCGTATTTGCTGCTGCCCCAGCGCCGCGCCCGATCTTTGACCGGGACTTCGGCCACACGCACGCCCATCTGGCTGGCGAGCGCCGGGATAAAGCGATGCAGCTCGCCGTAGAGACGCACGCCTTTCGCGACATCAAAATGGTATGCCTTCAAGGTGCAGCCATAATCGTGCAAACGGATGCCGGTGCTGCGCGAGATGACGCGGTTGGCAATTAGTGACGGGATGCGCCGAAAGAAGAGCGGCTCCTTACGGTCCTGGCGCCAGCCGCTGACGATATCGTAGCCCTCGTCGAATTTAGCGAGGATGCGCTTTATATCCTGCGGATCGTTCTGCAGGTCGGCGTCTATCGTGATAACGATCTCGCCCCGCGCCGCATCAAAGCCGGCCGCCATCGCCGCGGTTTGGCCGAAATTTCGGCGAAAATGAATGACATGCCAGCGGCTGTCGCGCGCTTGCGCCTCGTTGAGCATTTCAAAGCTGCGGTCCTGGCTGCCGTCATTGACGGCGACAATCTCATAGTCGCGCCCGATTTCTTCCAGCGCTCCGCTCAATTCCCGCTGCAGCCGTTCGATATTGCCTTCTTCGTTGTAAATGGGGATGACGACGGAAAGCTCAAGTTCAGGGCGCTCAATCACATCCGGCGAGATGGCCATGCACGATCTCCAAGGGCTCCAGCGCTTATTTTATCATTGCGCCTATGCCTTAACCAGATGCCGCCGGCAGCGCCCGTTTCCGTCCGGCGCGCTGTAGTCCGTCGCCTGTATTCTGCTAGAATAACTTCAGGTACAGCGCAGGGCAGGCGATGTCTCACGACGATAAATCCGCCGAGTTTGACCCCGCGGATCACGAAGCAACAGAGCGCTTGGAAGGGCCGGATGAGGGGGTCGTGACCACGGAACAGGTCCGGGGCGATCCCGGCGATGCGGTTCCCTATTCTTTGCCGCATGTATCTGAACTCGACGAATTGACACCGCGCGATGCGCGCCGGGACCCGCGCAAGCTGGTCACCATGCCCGCCTACAACCAGATAGTGCCGCCGCCGCAATCTTCGCCCACGGCCATCCGCCAGCCGCGGCCAGCGAGCAAAGGCGGCTTGCTCGCGCCACGACCGCGGTCTACGCCATCCGATCCGACGCTGGCGCCCGCCCCCATTCCCGATGCGAGCGCGCGGCGCAGCCAAGCGCAGCCGCCGCCAACCAACGCGACCAAGCTTGCGCGAAAGCCCAGACGCAAGCGCCGCTTGCTCGGCCTGCCGGCCGGCTGTGTCTGGTTGCTTGTCGGGATGGCTCTCACATTCTGTAGCGGTCTGACCTTGATGACAGCTGGCGCGGCGATGATTTTCCTGCCGCAGGTCGAAGCCGAGTGGACCGCGCGCGTGGCCACGGTGGACGATTACCGCGGTTTCGAAAGCACTTTCATCTACGATCGTTATGGCAACGAATTGTACGAAGCCTTTGGCGAAGGTCGGCGCGTCCGCGTTAAATATGATCGTATCCCGGAAGCGCTTGTCTGGGCGACAATCGCCATCGAGGATGACAGCTTCTTGGACAATATCGGCATTGATGTCGGGGCGACTGCCGTCGCCGCGCTCGCCTATCTGGGCGCCGCAGCCGGGGAGAATACGCCCGGAGGCAGCACGATCACCCAGCAATTGGCGCGCAATATCTTCTTCGATTTCGAAAAGCGCGCCGAGCGCAGCGTCGCCCGCAAAGCGGAGGAGATCTTGCTGGCGATCGTCTTGACGCAGTCCAAGAGCAAAGAAGAAATTCTTGAGATGTATTTCAACGAAATCTATTACGGCAATCTGGCTTATGGCGCGCAGACCGCCGCGCAGACCTTCTTCGGCAAAGATGTCGAGCAACTGAGCCTGGGCGAAGCGGCGATGCTGGCGGGCTTGCCCCAGGCGCCGGCCAGCCTTGACCCGCTCAACCCGGATCCGGTTGTGCAGGCGGCGGTGGATGAACGCTGGCGGCAGGTGCTGGGGGAAATGGTCGAGGAGGGTTTCATCAGCCAGGAACAGGCGCGGGCAGCGCTGAAAGAAGGGCTCTCCTTCGCCCCGGCCAAGGTCTCCTTGATCGCGCCCCACTTCACTGTCTATGCGCAAGGCGAGCTCGAACGGCTGCTGATCGGCCTCGGATACAGCCCCGAGGATATTGCCGGCGACGGCTTGCGTGTATACACGACGTTGGATCAGAACGTCAATCGCCTGGCGCAGCGCGCCGCCGCCAACCAGGTTGCGCAGCTGCAAGCGAAAAACGCCAGCAATGCCGCAGTCGTCGTCGCCAAACCGAACAGCGGCGAAATCATCGCCATGGTCGGCAGCATCGACTACAACAATGAAGCGATCGACGGCAGCGTCAATGTCACCACGGCCTTCCGCCAGCCCGGCAGCACCATGAAACCCTTTACCTATGCGGCGGCGATGGAGCGGGGCATGTCGACAATCGATGTGCTCTGGGATACCCGCACACAAATCGAGCTGCCCGGCCTGCCTGTTTATACGCCGCGCAATTTCGACAACAGCTTCCATGGACCGATGACGATGCGGGCGGCATTGGCGAACAGCTACAATATTCCGGCTGTGCAGACGCTGCGCCAAGCCAGCGTCGAATCCTTACTGGGCCTGTTGCGCCGCTTCGGCATCAGCACCTTGAGCGAAGACGCTTCCAACTATGGCTTGTCGCTGACGCTGGGAGGCGGCGAAGTCACGCTGATCGAATTGACCAACGCCTTCGCGGTCTTCGCCAATCAAGGCAATTATGTGCCCGTCACCTCGATCTTGTGTGTGATCGACAGCGACGATCGCATTCTTTATCAATACGACAATGGTTGTCCGGCCGGGCGCATCACGGCGGACACGGCGCTTAGGGGCGCAACCAGCCAGCGCGTTCTGGATCCGCGCCTTGCCTTCATCATCACCGACATATTGGCCGATAATTCCGCGCGAAGCGATGCGATGGGCGCATTTAGTCCACTGCGAACCGACGGCATTTTCGCCGCGGTCAAAACCGGCACCACCGACGATGTCAAGGACAACTGGACCATAGGCTATACGAGCAATGTCGCCGTCGGCGTCTGGGTTGGCAACAACAATGGCGACCCGATGGTAAACTCTTCCGGCTTGACGGGCGCCGCGCCGATCTGGCACACGGTGCTGACAAGCATCTACGGCGATATGGAATTGCTCAGCGCATTTGCGGACGACGGGCAGCTGCTGAATGATCAGCCGATTCCGCCGAATGGCATGACGCTGCGGCAGGTTTGTGATGTGCGCCGACTGACCGAGTTTTCAACCCGCTGCCCGGCCAGCATTAACGAGTGGACCCTGGACGGGCCGGCCGGCATCCCCGACGCAGACGGCAACCTGCGCTACCCGCCGGTCGCGGAGCGCTATCCCACGCCAGAGCTGGCGCAGGGCAGCGCTGTGCAAGAAATTTCACCCGGCATCTACCAGACCCTCGCTTATCCCTTGCCGCCGGAAGTCGCCGCCAGCATTCAGTTCCGCGTTGCCCCGGGCGAGCAGCAGCCGATTCCGCCGAACTTCTGCCGCGTTCCCGTGCAAGACGCCCAAGAAGCAATGGCCGCCGGCGCCCAAAATCTCTGGTTCATTGGCGGTCCCGCGACGTCAGCGGGAGACGCCGTCGAAGCCGAGCGTTACGCCCGCGAAAAGGGCCTGGCCTTTTTACCGACTGTCGATTGTTGGCCGGGTGTCTACAACCTGCAAGCGGTCGGCAACGTCGGCGCGCTCTTGCAGATACAGCAGCCGGCGAGTGGCCAATCCGTCAGCCAACCCATGCCCATCATCGGCACGGCGCAATTCAGCCTCGGACAAGCCGATCACTATCACATGTACATACGCGGCGGGCAATTTTCCGATTGGACGCCATTGGGCTCTCCACAGCACAACTCAGTAGTCAACGGCCAACTGGAAATGCTGCATGCCGATGCCCTGCGTTCCGGCAATTATGTGCTGCGGCTGGCGCTTATTCATCGCGGCAATATCGTGCAAGCCAGCGACGTCATCTTCCGCGTGCCCTGACGCGCTCCGCCCAGATCTCTACTTCGCGCAGGCGAGCAGGCGGCTCGCTCTCTCTGTGAACAAAGATTATCGCGGCTCGCGAATCTCATTCCAGCCATCTCATCGTGACCAACGAAAGACCGGACAAGCCCGATAGACGCGGCGGATTGGGCCGGTCGCCTCGAATTGCGTGTATCATTAGTCAGTAGACTGGACATGCGATGAGTGCAAATAGCGACATGAGAGATCAGTCTAGCGAGCCGGTCGCTATTCCTGACGCGCTTCTTTCCCGCGATTCGCTGCGGCAGGCGCGCGATATGCCTTGGAAAGCGGTCAACGAAATCCGGCGCTGGCTCCTTCATCCGCTCTCCGCCTGGGCCTTGCGCGGGGTGGAGCTCGGCTCGGGTTGGCGCTGCTATGGCCGGCCCATCGTGCAGCGCCACGCGCAAAGCCGGATCCAAATCGGCAGGCGCATGATTCTGCGTTCGACGGCGCGCAGCAACCCGCTCGCGCCCAACCATCCCGTCATCATCAGCACGCGCCGCCCCGGCGCCAGGCTGTCAATCGGCGACGACTTCGGCATGACCGGGGGCGCGCTGGTCTGCGACGAATGCATCACGATAGGCGATCGCGTTTGGGTCGGCGCCAATGTGGTCATCTGCGACACGGACTTTCATCCGCTGGATCCACAGTTGCGCGCGGCCAGGCCGCTGGATGCCAAAACGGCGCCCATCACGATCGCCGACGATGTCTTCATCGGCATGAACGTCCTGATACTAAAGGGGGTCGCCATTGGGGCGGGCGCGGTGATCGGCGCTGGCAGCGTCGTCCGGCGCGATGTGGCGGCGGGCGCCACTGTCGCTGGCAATCCGGCGCAGATCCTGGGCGATATGCCTTCTAGTCCAGATAAACCAGATCGTATGTAAGCAGGATAGAATCGCCGAGCGCGATGATATCGCCGTCCTTGAGCAGCCTTGGTCCGCTGCTTTGCACGCCATTGACGCGCGTGCCGTTGGCGCTGCCCAAATCATTGAGGAAATAATCCTGTTCCTGCAGAGTCAGCCTGAGGTGAAAGCGGCTCACCTGTGAATCTCGAATGGATATGTCATTGGCGAGGTCGCGGCCGATATTCACCACAGCGCGTTCCAATTGAAACAGTTGATTCAAGAGCGGTCCACGCCGCATCACCAGCCAATAGCCGGGCGCCGTCGGCATCACGCTCTTGTCGATTTCCACGGTTTCTGACGCCCGGGGCCGGGCGGCCAGCACTTGTGCGTCCGCCCGTTCCATCTGGCGGTTGAAGTCCTCTACGAAGTGATCCCAAAAGTGGTTTTCGTCACCGAAAGAGCGCGCGTCATATCGGTTTACCGTTTGCAATCGCGGATGCTCGGGCGTCTCTTCATAGATTAGGGCGAATACGGGCAGGCCCGCGCCCAGCGCATAAGCCCATTCGTAAGTGACCGCGATTGAGACCGCCGCATCCGCCGTCAGCAGGACAACCAGCGCATCCGAAGCGCTGATGGCTGCTTCCATCTCATGGCGCCATTCCGCGCCGGGCAGCGGATCGGGATCAGTCCAAGGGAGATGACCCTGGGCGACGAGAATGCGCCGAACTTCCTCGGCGCGCTGCGCGTCCGCCGCGGCAAAAGCCAAATAGACCTTCTTCATCGACTAGGTCGCGCCCGCCACATGTGCCATCCGGCGCCCATTGCCGGCGGTGAAGGGCGGCTGCATAGCTCCGGCTGCGGCCGTCATTTTGAGTCCCGGTCTGCTCCATGCCTGCTATCTGTCGATTATGCTAGCGGGCGCTGCTTCTGGCAAGCGGCGCATGCTGCGCGAGGCCGCCTAGCGCAATACTTTTTCGTAGACCGCCAGCGTTCCATCGACCTGGCGCGCGATGCTGAAGCGCTCTTCCAACCGGGCGGCGCCCAATAGCCCCATGTGCTTGCACAAGGCGCGGTCGCGAAGCAATCGCGCAATCGCCTTGGCCAAGGCGTCCACATCGCGCGGCTCAACTAGATAACCGGTCTCGCCGTGGCGGACGACTTCCGGAATCGCGCTGACGCGGCTGGCGATCACCGGCAGGCGCCTCGACATCGCTTCCAGGAGCGCCAAGCCAAAACCTTCCCACAGGCTCGGCGCCAAAAGGACATCAAAAGCCGTCATCAGGTCAACGGCGTCCTGACGCCAGCCCAACCAGTGGACGCGGTCGGCCACGCCGAGCGCCGCGGCCAATTGCCGCAACTCGGCCGCTTTTTCGCCATCCCCGGCAATAACCAGGCGCGCGCCCGGGAATTCGCCGCCGACCCGCCTCAGGGCTTCCAAGGCATAGGGAACGCCCTTCTGCTCGACCAGTCGGCAGACCATGCCCAAGAGCGGCGTATCCTCGGCCAGCCCTAATTCGGCGCGCAGCTCGCGGCGGGCCAGACTGACATCGTCGTCGCTGAGCCAAGTGAAAGCCTTGCCGTAATGGACAACGCTTATCTTCTCCGCCGGCGCGCCTTCGATCTCAATCGCGAATTTTTCGATGGCATGTGAAATTGCGATGCCAGCGTCAAGCTTGCTCCAGAGTCTGCGGTTGATCCAGCGCCAGCGCGAGCGCTGACGAAAGGCATCGTCATTATGCCGGCTGCTGACGACCCGTTTTACGCCTGCGCCTTTAGCCGCCAGGAAGCCGTACAAGTCGGCGTGGATGAGATGCGTATGCGCCAGATCGGGCGCATAGGCGCGTATGGCGCGGCCCAATCTCCATAACAAGGGCAGGTCGATATCCCGCTGGATAGTCAGCCGCGTAATCGGAATGCCCCGCGCAGACGCCCGGCGCATCATCTCATCCATGGGTTTGTCGCGCTCGACGAGCATGAAAGCGCGAACATCGATATCGCGTTCGCGCAGCCCGTTCAACAGATCTATCAGGTGAGTCTCGGCCCCGCTGACACGGGTAGCTTTGATGATATGGGCGACGCGCATCATACCTCGATTGCGGGCAAGCTGCCTGGGTATCGGCCGTCGACACTTTAACAGACGGCGACGGTCGGCGCTAGCGGTACTTGCCGCGGAGGCGGGGGACTAACCGGGATTGATTTCTTGGGACAAGGGACCGATATAGCCGCGGGCGTCCTGGGCGGCGATGGCGATGCTGGCGAAGTCGGTGAAGCCCTCCCAGGCCAGCTTGGTCTCGCTGGTCGTCAGTTGCCGATAAATCAGTGAATCTGGCGGGCGCAGCGCGACGATGTAGCTGGTCGCGCCCGACACCGGCTGCCATACCAATTCCCGTTTGCCGTCCTGTCGCCTGCGCAGGGCGATATTGGCCGGCGGCCGTGGCCCATCCGCCAGCGAGGCGGCAAGCGCCAGAGTCGCCTGGGCGGCGCGGCGCAGGTAGTCCGGCTCGATAAACTCAATCGTGTCCGTCGGGTCGGCATTACGCTTCTCTTCATAGGCATTGATTAAGCGGATGGCGGGAAAGTCGCGCTCGCTGAAAGAAAAATGATCGCCGTAGCGCCTTTCCCGGTCGATGGCGTCCTGCACCTGCAATTCAAGAGCGAGGTTGTAGTTGTAAGCGAGGAAGCTGGCTTCGCGCGCCATCCTGCGGGAGACGGATGTATCGTTGGGCCCGGCGGAGAATACGCGCAAGTAGCGTTCTTCCCGGTTGCCGTTGAAGTCGTGCACATTGCCGATTGTGTCCACGTTGATCATGCCGAGCACATCAGCGTTGCGCTCCTGGATCCAGGCGGCGAAGGCAATGCTGCCCTGCCGATTGAATTCCTCGGCGGAGAAAAATACGAACATGATCGACGCCTTGTACTGCGCGCCGCTCAGAATGCGCGCCATTTCCAACAGCGCCGCCACACCCGAAGCGTTGTCATTCGCGCCGGGCGCATAAACCGCGCCATCGTTTCGCGGCGCGCCGATGCTGTCGTAATGCGCGCCGATGATCACTGTGCCCGCGTTCAGCTCTGTGCCGCTGATGGCGGCCACGATGTTGTATTGCGTGCTTTGTTCTTCAGCGCTGGCATAAGCGGTGAAGCGATTCTCAAATGTATAAAGATTGCCGCCCGAAGCCGCGCGGAAGATGTCCAATTGATCCTTTATGTAGCTTCGCGCCGCGCCGATGCCTTCACTCCTGGAGACCTGGGTCGAGCTGATGTGCCGCGTGCGGAAATCCTGCAAGCTGCGTATATGCGACATGAGCCGGTCGGACTCGACCCGGTCGAGCAGAATCTGCATTTCATCTTCGACAACCGGTACGGGTGTTTGGCCGACCTCTTCAATTTCCAGCGGACGCGCCGCGACATAACCCAAGGTCGCTTGTGGCATGAGCGTGGGCAAGGAGGCAAGAGTCGGCGGCGCATTATCGCTCGCGCCGAGGTTGCAGGCGAGCAGCAGCGCCGCAAAACCGGCGACAAGCGCGGCTGCCCTAAGGTGGATGAGTTTTCGGCCCATATGGGCGATTCTAGCATAGTTCCGTCCGCGCAGTTCGCGCGTAGCGCATTCGTCCGCATACCGTATAATTGTCGAACGGCTAGACTTGCTTCGGCGCCGATTGCGGTTTGATTCGCCGCGGCCCTGCAATATGGAGAGTGTATGGAGTTGCTAATTATCGGCGGCACGGTTTTTCTGGGACGGGCGCTGGTTGAGGCCGCGCTGCAGGCCGGGCATAAAGTCACGCTCTTCAACCGCGGCATCAGCGCGCCGGATGCCTTTCCCAACGTCGAAACCATCATCGGCGACCGCGAATCCGATATCGCCCGTTTGAGGGGCCGGCGCTGGGATGCCGTCATCGACACTTGTGGCTACCTGCCGCGGCTCGTCCGCCTCTCCGCCGAAGCCCTGCGCGAATCCGTCGAGCGCTACACCTTCATCTCAACGCTTTCGGTTTATCCCCCGGCCGGCGCGCCGCAGCGAGACGAATCTGCGGCGGTCTTGACACTGGATGACGAGACGGTCGAAGAGGTCACCGCGGAGACATACGGTCCGCTAAAGACGCATTGCGAACGCGCCTTGGGGTCGTCTTTCCCCGGCAGATGCTTGATCATCCGCTCCGGCTTAATCGTCGGACCGCACGATCCTACAAATCGTTTTACATATTGGGTGAGGCGAACGGCCCGTGGCGGCGACGCCATCGCGCCGCCGGCCGACCAGCCCGCTCAATTCCTTGACGCTCGCGACCTGGCCGCTTTCACCTTGCGCTTGACGGAAGAGGGCGCAGGCGGCATCTACAACGTCACTGGACCAGCCCAGCGTCTCACGTTTGGCGCCTTGCTTTCTGTTGCTGAAGAAGCGCTAAAGGCTGACGTACAGTTCCATCACGTCAGCGACGACTTCTTGCGCAAGCAGAAAGTCGGGGAATTTATGGAATTGCCGCTTTGGATTAACGCTGAGCTAGCGAACAGTTTTATGACTTTCGACATCGGGAAAGCGCTGGCCCAGGGCCTGGAATTTCGTCCGCTGGAGCGCACGATTCAAGATACTTGGCAATGGGCGCGCTCGCTGCCGGATGATATCGAAAAGCCAGCGGATTTGCCGCCGGCCCGGGAAACAGCTCTGCTTGAGGCCTGGGGACGATGAAAGGAAGAAACTCAGGGTCTTGGCGTCTTCCGCGCTAATCGAGATAGTCGCGCAGCTTGCGGCTGCGCCGTGGATGCCGCAGCCGTCGCAATGCCCGGCCTTCGATCTGGCGGATTCTTTCCCGTGTCAGCCCAAATTTCTGCCCGACTTCTTCCAGCGTGTAACAATGCCCATTTTGCAAACCGAAGCGCAGGCGCAGGATACGCGCTTCACGCGGCGTTAGTGTATTGAGCAGTTCTTCAATCTCTTCTTTCAACAATTTGCTGTAGGCGCTATCCGACGGATTCGGCTCGCGGTCATTCTCGATGAAACTGCCTAGCTCGCTGTCGTCATCCTTGCCAACCGGGTGCTCCAGGCTCAAGGGCCGCCAGGATACTTTCAACATCCACTGCACCTTGCGCGGGTCGCATTCCATCACTTCGGCGATTTCTTCAACCGATGGTTTGCAGCCGGTCTCCTGCTCCAGGTCCCGCGCCACACGATAGAGCTGCCGGATGCGGTCTGTCATGTGCACGGGCACACGGATCGTCCGCCCCTGGTCGGCAATGGCGCGGGTGATCGTTTGCCGAATCCACCATGTCGCGTAGGTACTGAATCGATAACCGCGGTGGTAGTCAAATTTTTCCACCGCCTTCATCAAGCCCAGATTGCCTTCCTGAATCAGGTCGAGGAATGGGACGCCGCGCGACATGTATTTCTTGGCGATGGAAACGACCAGCCTGGTATTCGCTTTGATCAAGTGATCGCGCGCGTTCAGGCCATCTTGAATCAGGAATTGCCACTCCGCCCGGCGGTCATTCTCCGGCGCTTGCCCCAGTTGCTTGGCGGCTTTGCGGCCCGTTTCCTGCCGCATCGCCAACTGCACCTCTTCCTCTGTGGTTAACAGAGGAACGCGCGCCATCTCCTTCAGATACAGGCCGACCGTGTCGCTTGAGGCGATCTCCCCGAGGTCGTGATCCTCGTCTTCCTCTTCAAGGTCGACATCGTCCTCGAAGTTCTCATCAATCAACTCCAAGTCGTTTTCGTCGAAAAACAACTCAAAGTCATTCTTATCGCTCTTTTCTTCTTCCAGGTAAGTCATCAATTCAATCTCAGACTCAAACCTGCTTTCATACTCTTCCACTGCAACACCCCTTACTCGCCGAACACGCTAACACCCCTTCTTTTGCGCGCATCCAACGATTTGCAATTGGTTACTTCAGCAAGGTCCTCAACACCGCCAATCTTGGATCTATCGCGCCCCCGTGGTCCGCTTCCAGATCGGCCTCGGCTTGCGCTTCGATTTCATCATTCAGGTTGAAGCCGGTTTCGGCGCTCAGCCCGCGACAGTCGTCGCGGCAGACGGCTCGATAGCTGTCTTCAATAAGAACTTCCTCCCGCAAGAGCGGAGCAAGATCAATCTCACCTTTGCTATCCACGCTAAAAACACTTTTAATTGCATCCGGCGGATACGCGAACAATTCGGCAAGTTCAACATTCGCGCAGCCCTGGAATTCTTCCAAACAGCGGTCACACTCTCTTGTATGAGAAAACCTTAACGTACCCTGCACCAGGATACCTTCTTTTGTGCGCGTCAAGACGAGGTTACCAGTAAGAGAATCCAAATACAAGTCGTCCTCTACTTGCACGCGCCGCGGAAATATGAAAGGAATCTCACGAGAATTGCCGGGACCTTCCGTGAGTAGAAAGCCCACCTGAATACGGAGGAGTTTCTTATTGAGATAACCTTTGCCCGTCGCCCCCAAAGCGCCCTCCTCGACGCTCGCTCATTTGGCAACTTGTATGATGTTAGGATAATCTATATCTACTGGATTATGATCCGATATTAGCAACTAATTCAGGCAAATTGTAGGCGGATAGACCAAAACCTAACTTGACAAGCCGGCAAGCGAAATAACTAGCGCCTTCTACTCACCTTTTGAACCAAATGACAGCATAACATTAACATAAGATTGTGTTTTTGCCAAGACATTAAGGTTAATTGCTTATGTCCCCGCCAAAAATCATCTATGTCAGTCGCCGCCAAGTCTTCGCCGAGGCGATTCAAGGCCTGCCGCAATTCGCCCCCATTCTCATGTCCTCGGCCGGTCAATACATGGATACATTGATTAACCAACGCGCCGCGTTTGTGATTTTGGATGCCGAACACCCGGATTGGCGCGCGCTCACATTACGAGGCAAGAATGACGCCGCCACGCGCCGCGTGCCCGTCTGCCTCATTAGCGATGAAGCGGCGCTGCGCGCCGATGCCGTTCTATGTGGCGCGGACCTCGCCTTAAGCTGGGACGAATTCCCGGCCCAATTGGCGGCCTTGATTGCCGAATTGGCGCGCATACCCGATCCTGAAGTTATGGAGCGTCTGGAATGCGAGTGCGGCCAGGCGCTGCCGGCCACCGCCGTCGAAGGCCTGGCGCAGTTTAATCGTGGCGAATTCTACCGACAGCACGATCTCTTCGAGGCGCTGTGGGCGCAAACGGAAGGTCCAGTCCGTGATTTGTATCGAGCTATCCTGCAGGTCGGCGTCGCCTATTATCAGATTGAACGCGGCAATTTTGCGGGCGCGTTAAAGATGCTTCAGCGAAGCGTGCAATGGCTCTACCTGCTGCCGGATACCTGCCAAGGCATCGATGTGGCGCGATTGCGGCGGGATTCATACGCCGTGCGCGCCGCCTTGCAGCGCCTGGGTCCGGATCATCTGCGCGAATTGGATCGGTCGCTGCTGACGAAGTTGCAGTGGCGCCCGCCTCAATCCCCAAGCACGTAACAGGCGAACCAGTCGAGCATGGCGTCGTTGTGCGCTCGCCGCAATTTAACCGCGCCGTTGATTGAAGCGCCATGATAACCCGCCGGCTGCCGCAGCATCTCAACCACACAACCGTTGGCTTTGAGCACGGTGTAAAATTGTTCGGATTGTTCAGCCGGGCAACGCCAGTCCAGTTCGCTCTGCACCATCAAGGTGGGCGTCGTGCAGCGATGGGCATAGGTAATCGGCGAGCATCGTTCGTAGATCTCGGGGATCTCCTGCGGGTGCCCGCCCATTTGCTCCACGCCAAAGTAGATGCCGATATCGCTCGTGCCATAAAAGCTGCGCCAATTTGTGACCGGATTCTGCGGGATCGCCGCCTTGAACCGGTCCGTCTGTCCGATGATCCAGCAGGACAAATTACCGCCGCCCGATGTCCCGCAGACGCCCAGCCGTCCGCCATCGGCCAATCCCAGATCGATGGCATGATCGACACCGGTCATCAAGTCCTTGTAATCCAGGTTTCCCCAATCGCCTTTGATCGCTGTCGAGAAGCTGTCGCCATAACCGGTTGATGCCCGGTGGTTCAGGAATAGCACGCCATAACCCGCGCCCGCCAACATCTGAAAGTCGAAGTGGAATCCATAACCGTATGCGGCGTGCGGGCCGCCATGAATATAGAGAATCGTGGGGTAGGGCGCTTCCCCGCTCGCCGGCTTCATATACCAGCCCTCGACTGCAACGCCATCAACGCCGCTCCATTGCAGGCGCTCGGTTTCCGGCATGGCAAGACCCGCCAGATGCCCGCCGTTGAGGTCGGTCAACTGCTGCATGGTATCGGCCTCTGTATCGGCAAGGTACAGTTCCGGCGGCGAATTCAAACTCGTGCGGGCGAAGAGCAGGCAGCCGCCGGAGGCGCCTTGCGGATAGACCGCGCAGTCCCCGGCCGTCATTGCTTCACAGGCCTCGCCGCCGCTCAAGGCGATGCGATATATATGGTCGCTGCCGCCGCGCTGCGCCGTGGCGTAGGCATAGCGCCCGTCGTCCGAAGTGAACACATTCCACAGGCTCAAACCCGCGACTGGCATATCCATCGACAGCCGCCCGCCAACGCCAACATCAAGCGAACTCGTCCGGCACTCAAACTCGCCCGATTTCAAATCGAGCACATAGAGGTCCGACTTCGCGCCGATGGGCTTGCCGTCCTTCGGTCGCCCAACAAAGACAATCCGCTCGCCGTCAGGCGTAATACTTGCTTTATCGATGCTGTCCCATCCTTGCAGAACCGCTGTCCGCTCTCCATCCAGATTGACGCTCATCAATTCCGGCGTCAGCGTGCGCGCCGCATCAGGCCGCATCGCCGCGTCGTAAAGGATGGAGCGCCCGTCCGGCGCCCAGCGCGGATTGCCGTTGTCGCATCGATCGTCGGTCAGCTGCTTCACTTCAAGCCCGGCCAAATCGAGCGCATAGATGTCCTTCACCGCATCATCGAGGTAACCGATGGCGTCAAAACGGTAGACCGTGCGATCGACGCGATAGGCTTCTTCGGCCAAATCAGGCGCATCGGCGTCTTTCACCGCGCTGAAGGCGATCGCGCCGCCATCGGGCGACCAGGCGAAACTTCCCCCGATGCCGCGCTTGAAGGCCGTCAGTTGGCGCGCCTCGCCGCCATCGACCGGCATGGCATAAAGCTGGGATTTGCCGTCTCGATCTGATATGAAAGCGATCGTCTTGCCATCGGGCGACCAGCGTGGCTGCGCGTCCACTGCCTTGCCGTTGGTCATCTGGCGGCGCTGGCCCGAGGCAATGTCGAGCAAATAAATCGCGCTGAACTCTTTGTCTTCTTCAGGGTTGATCTTGTTGACGGCGTATACGACCTGGGAGCGATCGGGCGACAAGGCCGCGCCGTTGAGAAAGCGCAAATGAAACAGGTCTTCCTTCTGGATGCTTCGCTTTTCGGACATGGTATCCTCTCTTGGCATGACGTTCTCAGTAAATGAAATTGACGTCTATTCTAGCATTTCGGCCGGCACAATGACGAACTTTTGCCATCTTGGGACTGGCGAAAATGGTGAGTCTATACCATCAGCCAATGCGCAAAAATTGTAGGGGCGAGCCTTGGCTCGCCCGCCATTTCCAACGCCCGCCATTTCCAATACGCGATTTGAAAATCGCCGCGTTAACTTGCCCCGTTTGTCAAAGCTGTCGAGCGCCTATGTCAGGCATGTTAAGCCGCGCATATCAACTTCCGCCAATGTATAGTTGTGGATAGACTTTCATGACCGTCGCTCCCGCGGCCATTTGCCGATTCAGGCAAGTATTGCGGGAGGCAAAATACTTAGAGGTAATGTCCATGCGGGATTCCAAGCGCCTGTCGCAAGAGCGCTACACGCAATTTGCCGAGGGCTACGTCGCCAGCGAAACCCACGCCCAGGGCTCCGACCTTGACCGTCTGCTGGCGATCGCCCAGCCACAGCCCCATTGGCAAGCGCTGGATATCGCCACCGGCGGCGGGCACACGGCTTTGAAGTTCGCGCCCCATGTCGCGCATGTGGTCGCCAGCGATCTCACGCCGCGTATGCTCGAGAAAGCGCGGAGCTTCATCGTAGAGGAAAAGGGCGTCGAAAATGTATCGTTTCGGCAAGCTGATGCCGAAGACCTGCCCTTTGCCGATGCGCGATTTGACCTGGCGACCTGTCGGATCGCGCCGCATCACTTCCCCGACGTCCAAGGCTTCCTGCGCGAATGCGCCCGCGTGTTGAAAACGGAGGGCATGCTGATGCTGCAAGATCATGTCTTGCCTGCCGATGAAGAGGCGGCGCGCCTGGTTGAAGACTTCGAGCGCTTGCGCGATCCCAGCCACAACCGCGCCTTCGACGAAGCCGAATGGATGCGCATGTTCGTCTGCGCCGGCTTCACGGTGGAATACAGCGAGCGCTATATCAAGCGGCATCAGTTTGTTCCCTGGGCGCAGCGGCAGGGCTGCGATGATGCCGCTGTTGAGCGCCTTGTACACATGCTGGATGCGGCGCCGCCGGCCGCTCGCGCCTGGATGGATCCGCGGGCATGGGGGCAGCAGGCGGCAACTTTCGTCAATCGGCATATCCTCATCCGCGGACGCCTGAGCTAGCGAGAGGCGGACCGTGCCCAAGCTCTTCGTGGCCAGCGGGATCTTCCATCCTGAACCCGGCGGACCCGCGACCTACCTCAAGGCTGTCCTGCCGGCTTTGGCGGAAGCGGGCTGGCAAATTCGCGTATTGACCTACGGCGCCGGAAACAGCGGCGATTATCCCTATCCCGTGCAGAGAATCCCGCGCTCAATTTATCCCTTGCGCCGTACGCGCTACGCTCTCGCCGCGGTCAGGCATTTGGCCTGGGCTGACCTTGTTTATGCGCAGACGATCGACTTGCCGCTTTGGGGCGGGCGCGGCAATGCGCGCGTCATCAAGGTTGTGGGCGACCAGGCTTGGGAACGATGCATCCGCCGCCGCTGGATCCCGGCGGATTTGAGCATCGAGGAGTTTCAGACTTATGCCGGGGACGCGCGCGCCCGCTGGCAGAAACGGTCCCGCTCCCATCAGGTGCAGGCGATGGACGCCGTGATCGTGCCGAGCGAATACCTGCAACGTATGGTGCTGGGCTGGGGCGTTGATCCCGGCAAGATTCATGTCATCTACAATGCGCTGACGCCGCCGGAACGCCCGCGGCAATCGAGGGCGGCGCTACGGGCCGAGCTCGGCTGGGACAGTCGACCGATGCTGCTCACCGTAGCCAGGCTGCAAACCTGGAAGGGCATTGACTATCTGATCAACGCGCTCGCCGCCATGCCGGACCTGCGACTGACCGTTGTCGGCAACGGCCCCGACCGCCGGCGTCTGGAGCGGCTGGCCGCGCCCCTGGCCGATCGTGTGGTCTTCACCGGCCGCCTGCCGCGGGAAACGGTCTACCGTCTCATGGTCGCTGCCGATGTATTCGCGCTTTACAGCGGATATGAAGGTTTGGCGCATACGCTGTTGGAGAGCTTGCATTTGGGGACGCCGGCGCTGGCCAGCGATGTGGGCGGCAACGGCGAGGTCATTCGCGACGGCGTAAATGGCCTGCTCCTGCGGCACCGGGATATCGAGTCCTTGCGGCGCGGGATTATGCGATTGCTGGAAGAGCGGGAACGCTTTGCGGCGAATAGCCAGATCGGCTTGGAGCGTTTTCGCTTTGACGCGATGGCGCGGCAGACCGATCAACTGTTGGGATCGCTATTGTCCTGAGCCGGCTTCAGCGTTTGATGAAGCGATAACCGACTCCGCGCGATGTCAGGATGTATTTGGGCTGCTGCGGATTGGTCTCCAGCTTCTGCCGCAGGTAATGAATATAAAGCTTGAGGCTGTCGATGGCGTCGCTGTATTCGTCGCCCCAAGCCTCAGTCACCAGTTCGGTACGCGTCACCACCCGGCCGGCGTTACGCACCAGCACCGCCAACAGATTAAACTCCTTCGGCGTCAGATGTTTTAGATTGCTGTGGATCCAAACCTCGCGGTTCATGAAGTTGATGCGAAAATCGCCTTGGTTAAAGACAAGCTCCTCGCTCAAGCTGGTCCGGGGCGAGCGCCTGAGACGGGCTTTAATCCGCTCGACCAATTCGTCATCGTCGAATGGCTTGGTGACATAATCGTCCGCGCCGATCTCAAGCCCCTTGATGATGTCGTTCTTGTCTTTCCTGGCGCTTACGAAAATGATAGGCATGTCGGACAGTTCGCGCAATCGACGGCAGATTTCCCAGCCATCCATGTCAGGCAGGACCACATCCAGCAAGACCAAATCAGGTTGATGATGATAGGCCTTGCGCAATCCGTCCTGCCCGCTATCGGCCTTGTAAACCTCGAAACCTCGCTTCGCCAGCAACTTCCCGAGCATATCAACCGCAAGCTTTTCATCATCTATGATGAGAATCTTATCCGCCATCTAAACACGCTCCTCAAATTGCTTCACAAATGTTTAGTATGGGCAAGTCGCAGCGAAACATTATATCGTTATATTAAGAAATGTGACAAATGCGACCTGCCTTTGTCACACGCTCGTCGCCGAGTAATTTATAGCAAAAACCAGCGATTATGCAATAACTATGAATTTGCAATCTTTGGCCGCTGCGTCCGCGCAGCGCCGAATCGCTGCGAATGAGTCCTTCTTGCATCGGCCCCCATTTGTCCTTATGCCATCCTCTCTTCGCATAGCTAATGCTCAATTTCCGACGGCTGTTGCGTCGCAAGTCTCGCGCCTCAAGATCGCTTCAACATGCTGCGCCGCCAAAGTTAGCGCGTCATCAAACTATCGCGCAACGTCTCGCAGCGGCGGTACTGTATCAAAGTCGGTTGAATTTCTTCAAATACCGACGATTTGGTAGGGGCGACTGACGGGCTGTGTCCACGCGCCCCGGTGAGTCGCCCAATTTCGATCCTGTTCGTACCCATCGGGCGATCCACCGGATCGCCCCTACCAGACTATTTCAACCGAAATAGATACACTACCGCAGCGGCGCATAAACAATAGCTTTTTCTTCACGACTTGATAAGGAGTATTGCGACGTAAGGGGATTCTACGACTTTACGGGCGCGTCGCGCAGGGCGACGCTTGCCCAGCGTCGGGAGCGCGCTTCTTCAACCGGATTGGTCATGGGTGATTTCGTCGGCGGCGCAGTCATAACCGTATGCGCCAAAACAATGAGGCGGCCGCGACGCGCTGGCTCAGCTTCGATCAGCTTCTGTCAGCTTCTGATTGAGGCGACAATTCCTTCGGCGCTGGCTGTGAAACTGGCCGCGGACTCGCGCCCGGGCTCGATCAGCGCACTGAGCAAGATACCGCTGTCCAGTCGCAGGATGCGCGCGGTGGAATCCGCAGCGGTACGCAGCTGCGCCAGCGACACGATTCCTCCATCCGGCGCCACCAGCGTGATCCGCAACCGGGCTTCCACCGCCGGGCTCGCCTTGACGACCCGCCAGGACGGCGGATATTCCAGTTTGAAGATTCCGGCGTCCAAATGTCCGTCGGTCAATACGACGAATGCGCCGGGTGTGTGCGACAGGTTGGGGCGCTCAGCTGCCGGCGCGAGCGGGCCGCAGGCGGCCAGCAATACAGCAATGGCCAGAAGGCCAGGGTACGCGCGGCGAAGGCGCGGCGCAGTCAAGACAATCACATCTCGGCGATTGAGCGCGTGTCCGTCTTGCTGGCGCCATCCACATTGCGAATGGCGCGAATGCCTCACTCCCATTCGATTGTACCGGGCGGCTTGCTGGTGATATCGTAGGTGACGCGGTTGATGCCATCGACTTCATTAACGATGCGGGCGCTGACCCGCGCCAATAGATCATAGGGAAGGCGCGCCCAGTCCGCCGTCATGTAATCGCTTGTTGTGACGGCGCGCAAGACCAAGACCTCTTCATAGCTGCGCTTGTCGCCCATCACCCCCACGCTCTTGACCGGCAGCAGCACAGCGAAACTCTGCGCCGTAGCGCCGCGCAACATGTCCGCCGATCGCAATTCATCAGCGAAAATGGCGTCGGCCGCGCGAAGCTTCTCCAGCCGATCCCAAGTCAATGGGCCGAGGCAGCGAATGGCCAGGCCGGGACCGGGGAAGGGCTGCCGCCAGACGATGGCTTCCGGCAGGCCCAACAATTCTCCAACTTTTCGCACTTCATCTTTAAAGCAGTCGCGAAGCGGCTCGACCAACTCAAACTGCAGATCTTCAGGCAAGCCGCCAACATTGTGATGAGATTTGATGGTTTTGGCGGTCTTGCTCTCCGCCGCGCTTTCGATGACATCCGGGTATATGGTGCCTTGCGCCAAAAAGCGGATGCCGCGCAGCTTGCGGGCTTCTTCGCTGAACACATCAACGAAGAGTTTGCCGATGATTTTGCGTTTCGCCTCCGGCTCGGTCACGCCGTCCAGCGCCGTCAAAAAGGTCTCGATCGCATTCACCGCGACCAGACGCATGCCTTGTTCGTCGCGGAAGACCCGCAGGACCTCATGCGCCTCATTCAGGCGCAGCATGCCATGATCGACGAAGATGCATGTCAAGCGGTCGCCGATGGCGCGGTGGATCAAAGCGCCGGCCACGGCCGAATCCACGCCGCCGCTCAGCGCCAGCAATACGCGGTCGCCGCCGACCTGCGCGCGAATCCGCTCGATCGCTTCTTCAACGAAAGCGGCCGCCGTCCACTTGCGCTCGCAGGCGCAGACTGCGAAGAGGAAATTCCGCAAGATAGCAAGACCCTGCGGGCTGTGCTGCACCTCCGGGTGGAATTGCACACCGTAGCGATGCCGTTCCAGATCGCCTATCGCTGCAAAAGGCGAATTATCCGATTGAGCCAGCGCTGTGAAGCGGGGCGGCAGCGATTCTATGCGATCTCCGTGCGACATCCAGACCGGCAATTCCGCGTCCAGACCATCAAAGAGCGGGCTGCGCGCCCGGTGTGTAATCGTGGCCGGGCCATACTCGCGCTGGCCGGATGCCGCGACTTTCCCGCCATTGACCGCGGTCAAAAGCTGCATGCCATAGCAGATACCCAGGATCGGCTTATCGCACTTGTCCAGGAAAGAGGGCAATTGCGGCGCGCCCGAATCGTAGACGCTGCTGGGACCGCCAGACAGGATATAACCGGCGGGCTGATGCTGATTGATGCGTCCCGCGCTGCTGTCATAGGCATATACCTCGGCATACACGCCAAGTTCACGCAGACGACGAGCTATCAACTGCGTGTATTGGGAGCCGAAATCAATGACCGCGATCCCGCCGCGCTTCAGATCTATCACCGTTGAGCCACGCGCAAATCAGTTTCGCCCACTTTTCAATGGTACTCAATTTCTTGCCGGCGGATGAAGACAACTTAGAAGAATAACCTCGCCAAGCTCAGAATCCCTTGTCGCCATGGCGCGCGATGAGAGACGCCTGACCGGCTTGATAAGGCGTCGAAATGGTCCAGGTACCATTGGTAATTCCGCAGCAAGGCGTCAATGTTCGAGAATTTGGGCTGGAAACCCAGTTTCTGTTCCGCCCGTTCGATTGAAACCACCGAATCTACAGCGGCGGTCTCGTAAACCCACTTGTAGACCGGCGAAAGATCTAAGGATTCCAGCGCGCGCAATAACAGAATCGCCGGTTCGGCCGGTATCGGCGTCACCTTTTTTCCGTAGCCGGCATAATCCAGCACGGCTTGATAATCGTCGGCTACGGTGGTGAACGCCTTGGCGCCGATGTTAAAAGTATCGTTTACGACAGCCGCGTCAAGCCGGCAGCAGGCTTCGATGACTTCACAGAGGTCCTCCACATCGAGCAGCTGATATCGATTTGCGCCATCGCCCAGCACGGGAAAACCGCGCCCTTCCTTCGCCCAATCATATAGCAGCGCAAAAATGCCCAGGCGTTCCGGCCCGACAAATGCCTTCGGGCGCAGCAGCGGCACAATCATGCCCCGCTCTCGATATTCGAAGCAGATATCTTCCGCCTGAATCTTGGCGTCGCCATACGGGCCGACAGCAATTCGCGGATCATCTTCGCCGCCGGGAACCCGGGCATTAATGCCGTAGACAGCGGTTGTCGACAGGTGAATGAAGCGCTTCGCCCCATGCTCAAGAGCGGCGTCTATGACAATGCGCGTGCCTGTGACATCGGTACTGTAGATGTCGTCCGCGGGGTACAAGGGCAGGGCGGCGGCTGCGTGCACCACAAAATCGACGCCGGCCATCGCCGCTTCGACCGCTGCCCGGTCGCGAATATCGCCCTTGATGACCTTGCAGCTTGCGCGCTCTGGATAATCAAAGTCGGCGATATCAAACGATACGACATCGCGCCCCCGCGCCAGCAGGTAACGGCAGAGGTTGATGCCGAGGAAGCCGGCGCCGCCGGTGATCAGATATCTTGACATGGCTTGTCTCTATTTTGGCCGCGCGCCAATGGATTCCAATAACTGTCGTCGGCAACGGCGCTAACCGAGGAAATCAGCCGCTCGTCCCCAATTGCCGCTGTATACCATCTCGTTCAATGGCTGCCGCAGGCGCTCGCCCGCTTCACGCTCGCGATAAGCTGCGGGCAAATGATCAATTTCGCAGCTGCGGTAGCCCAGCGCGATGGCGGTGTAAGGTTCATATGCCTCCGGAATCGCATAAATCTCCCGGGCCTTGTCCGGGAAAAAGCCGGCCATCTGATGCACATAGATGTCCTGGTCGAGCGCTTGCAAGGTCATTTGCGCGACTGCCTGCCCCAGATCGTGCCCGGCGTGGCGATTTATGGCGTCGGGCGCTTGATACTGCTGCACAACTGCGATCATAAGAACCGCGGCATGTTGCGCCCAAACCTGATTGCCTTCCCGCAAAACCGACAGGACCTTTTGAAATTCCGCAGCGTTTTCCCTGGGAGCGACGATGAAACGCCAAGGCTGCCGATTAAAAGACGACGCCGCCCAGCGCGCCGCCTCCAGAATGCTGAGCAAGGTCGCGCGATTGATGCCCCGTTCGCGGTCGAAACCGACCGGGCTCCAGCGGCCTTTGATCAGATCGTGCACGGGGTAGGCGGTGCTCGGCAGCTTTGCTGGCGGCATGGCGTCGGCGTCCAGCGGACCCGAAGCATCGGACAAGGCGTCGAATACCTTCGGCGCAATCAGCCAGATCAGCTCGCCTTGGCGCGCCTTCTTCCCGAAAACATCTACCCGCGCCAATCCGCCCTTTTTCATCGCGACATTCACGCCTGTCAGCTGATGCGCGAGCGAACTCATGTCGGGATTGTGCCCGACAAACATGACCTCGTCGCCGGCGCCGAGCTCCGCCGTCAAGCTACGAATATCGGCGAGATCAAAACCAAAATCCAGCTCGTCCGCCAGCGTCACCGGAAGGCCCAGAGCAGCGGCTACGATCTCGGCCGTTTCGCGGGCGCGCAGGCGCGGACTGCTGAATATCTGCGTCGGCCGTATATTCAAGCGCTTCATGACAGCCCCCGATTTGGCGACGCGCCCGGCGCCGCGGGCCGTCAAGGCGCGGTTGAAGTCGCTATCAGCCAGTTCTTCGGCGATGCCGTGTCTCAGGAAATAATATCGCATCTTCTCATTCCGTTATGCGTGGAGCAGGTCGCAGTCGGGTCAATCAGACGGCTTGGAGGCGGTCGCTTTTTCGCCGCTCTTGCTTGCAGTTTTAGCTTCCGCCTTCTTTTCCTTTTTCTCGCCCGCGGCCGCCTCTTTGCCGTTGCCGTTGGCGCCGGCTGCTTTGCTCGGGTTCTTGGCTTTGTTATTGTCGTTGACGTAAAAGCCGCTGCCTTTGAAGATGATACCGGCCGGCTGGATCACGCGGCTGACCGCCTGCCCAGTGCTGGGACAGGTCTCGAGCGGATTTTCAAAAAAGCGCTGACGATAGTCAAAGGTTGTTCCATCTTCACGGCGATAAGTATAGATCGGCATAAGCGCGCACCATCACTGCACAGAACATTCTTGGCCTCAAAGCCAATATCTTAGCCGAAACGGGCCGGATATGCACGGGCAATTCCTGCCGAGCGCGGGCTAAGGATTCGGTTCCTGTATGCTTCACTGATCCGCTCGAATTTTGGCGCCGTCAAGCCTATGCCTTCGCCGCCTCGAAAACCATCGTCTCGTAGTTCATCGCCTCATCATTGCCCACAAGCTGCCCGTGCTGCTCGACTCCGCGCAGGCTCTCGTCCGCGCTCGCGCCGGGCGCAAAGCGCTTGATTTCGCTGAAGCCGGCCTGCTGCAGCGCCAGCCGCAAGGTCGGCTCATCGTAGATGAACTTGTGCCGCCAGCCATGAAAGGATTGATTGATGACATGCGCCGGATTATAAGCGCCGACCTGGGGACGAAAAGTATCCATAATCCAGCGGATGTAGCGCCGCTGCGCCTCGCCTCCTGGATCCGCATACAAGGCAAGGATTCGCGTCAGGTCCGGCGTCGCGATGCGGATGCGCCCGCCGGATTGCAGGACGCGGTAGCTCTCAAGCAGCAGATTCGCCCCTTCTTCAAACTCAAGATGCTCTATGACATGTTCGCTGAATACATGCCGGAAGCTCTCGGAGGGCATGGGGAAGGGCAAACGGGCATCAAGATAAACCGCGCCGGGCGCGAAGGGATAGAGCGTCGTATTCAACCAGCCATCCAGCAGGTTGGAACCGCTGCCGATTTGCAGCCCGGGCGCTGGCGATTGCGCCAGGTATGCGGCTATTTTGCGCGGCGCGATCCAGGCCCAGTATTGTTGTCGCATACGAAAAATCAGGCTCGCCATTGGTGGCCCTGTGCCGGATTTGGCACCCTTGAACATTGTGGAGAATACATGTCCTCGGCGGGTCGCGGCAAGGCTCTACTGCGAAATGCCCAATTTGACCCGTTCCAGTTCCAGACCAGCCGGCTTGCCGCCAGACTGAGGCGCTGGCATTGAATCGCGCTGGACACCGCATTATGATCAGCGCTGTGGAGGCCGCCTTTACAGCCAATTCAGCAGTGCGTCGGAAACGCGCGCATGGTCGGCGCGGCATGTATCGTTATGTAAACTGAAAGCGGCACAGTGCCAAAAGGATGAGCGCTGATGATACGCTGCGGCGTTGACATGATTGAATGCGACCGTATTGTTTCAGGCATCGACCGACTGGGCGAGCGCTTCCTCAACCGATTTTTCACGCCGGGCGAACGCCTGGATTGCGCCGATAAGCCCCATCGGCTGGCGGCGCGCTTTGCCGCAAAAGAGGCGGTTGGCAAGGCATTGGGCACGGGCATTGGCGACGTCAGTTGGCTGGAAATCGAGATTCGCACGGACGGCGAGCGGCGACGGCCGCGCTTGATTTTGCACCGCAAAGCAAAAGCGCTGGCCGAGGAGCTAGGTCTGTCCGTATGGGATGTCAGCCTAACGCATAGTCAAACGCTGGCGATTGCGGTGGTCATCGCCAAATCGCGGGATTAGCTTTCGAGGTCTTCAAAGAGCCGCATCAGTTTCAGCGCAATCTGCAAGTTGAGGCGCGTGCTCGGCGAAGACAGATCCACATCACAGATCTCTTTGATGCGCGCCAGCCGGTAATTCAGCGTGCTGCGATGGATATGCAAGTTTTCGGCGGTCTGGACGCTGTTGCCCCCGGCATCCAGATAGGTCTCCAATGTCTTGAACAGGTCAGCCTGTCTTTCATCAAGCAGCTGGCGCAAGACCGGCGCATGGGCGTTCTGCCGCAGGCTCGCCGCGCCCGCATGATAGAGCGTATGAATATAGCCGAGATCATCGAAGCGATGAATGCGCGCCTCCGGCTTGATGCGCTGGCCGATCTCCAGGACTTCGTTGCACTGTTGATGCGCCGCGCTGACCTGTTCAGCGCCGATGAAAGCGCTGCTGATGCCGATGACGATGTCATCGCTGCCATTCATAAGACGCTCCAGAAGGGACAGCGCAACCTTGTCCACATCCTGCTCGGCTTGGGCCAGCATGACAACCTGGCCGGCAAATTGAGCTGCGACCGCATGCGCTTCCCCTTTGTTCAAAACCTGGTTGATGGCGCGGTAGGCGCGCGTGGCCGTAGGCGGCTGGCCGTTGAATATGCTAATCAGTAGCAAGCGCCAGGGAAGACGCAGATCCACGCCGTATCGCAGCGACTGGTCGATCAAGATTGTTTGGCGGCCGCTATTGCCTTCGATCAGCTGCGCCATCATGCTGCCCTTGAGCGATGCCTCGGCCGATTGCAGCGATTCTTGATAAAGCATCAAGAGAGCCGCAACCGTTGCGCCAATTTCTATCGCCATCATATCGATGGGCGAGAGCGCATGCACATCGGCGATGATCCACATATAACCGTAAATCTCGCCGTGAACCACGATTGGCGCCAGCAGCCGCTCCATCTCAAGGCCGCGTTCGGGCATGACCGGCAGTTGCACCGGGCGCAGGCTTTCACGAATTCGCGGCAGGCACTCCACTTCGAGCGCTTCAATCAGCTTTGGATTGGTGCGCCCGTGCAGAATCGTGTAGCGCCGCGCCGAATCGACCTCGGCGATATTCCGATTGGCGATCGCTTCAAAGCTGTCGTTTTCGATGCTGATGGAATGCCCGACCAACTCCGCCAGCATTTCGGCTAATTCCTGGAAACCGCCGCCTTCCAGCACCAGGCGCGACAAGCGCTGCTGGATCGTCAAGGCCCGGCTGACCGTGTCGAGATTCTCCTCGGCAATACGTTCATTGATGACCTTGGCGATATCGACAAAGCGCGTCTGATAAGGCAATTCAATCAGCGGCAAATCCAATTCGTCGCCGACCGCGCGCAAGTAGGCGGGAATCTCGTCAACCAGCATGCCAATGGTGATCACCAGGGCAGCGATGCCCTTATCCGCCAATTGCCGCAGATACTCGCAGCGCGCTTCCGGTGAATCCGGCATGTTGAAGACGGTGGTCAGCACCAATTCGCCGCCGTGAAGCCAATCCGCGGCGTTGGGCACGCTCACGTTATGCACCCAGCGGATCTGGCCATCCAGGCCGGCGGCGCCGGCGACCACAGCCGCATTTTGAAGTATGGGAAGTTGCAGCGCCTGTTTTAGAGACAACATAAGTCTAAGCGCTTGACTTGATAGGCCTTATTCACAAAAAGTATAGATTTGAAAGGGCAAAGCCGCAAAAGTCTCGGCGGGGATAAGCTTGGGGACAGCAACTGCTGTCCCCAGGTCTTAACTTTGGCGATTAGCCGCAGTCGCCTTCGTCGTCGATGAAATGAGAGCTGATCCAGCCTTCAGTGTCATCGTGCACAACCTTGTACCAGTTCTCCGTACGCGCGATAGCTGTCTTGGTTGTGCCGCCCGGCACCAGACCAATCAATTCGCCGGCCGGCTCAGCACGGAAGTTGAGGTTGTAACGCGCGGTAACCTCGCAGTCTTCCAGCGGGACCATGCTATCCATTGAATCCTTCACCATGGCCATTTCGTTCATCTTGTCTATCTTGGCCATCTTTTCCATGTCATCCATCATGGCCATGTCGTCCATCTTTTCCATGTCGTCCATCTTGTCCATGTCGTCCATCATGGCCATATCGTCCATCTTTTCCATGTCGTCCATCATGGCCATGTCGTCCATCTTATCCATGTCGTCCATCATGGCCATGTCGTCCATCATCATGCTCGGCATCAGTACAACCGTGCCCGCGTGCATGATGTCAGCGCATGTCATGCCGTCTTTCATGCTGTACTCAAGCGACATCTGGGTTCGCGGCGCCGTCGTCGCGTCCAGGAAGGTTATGGAACCTGATCCGGAGAAGCAGACTTCGGCCGAAATGTCCATCATTCCCCAGACATCGACGGCAGCGATAACGCCACCTGCGAGAATGGACTGAACCCCGATTCCGGCGCCGCTTACTGGCTGACACTGCACACCTTTCATGCTGGTGGAAACCATGATGTCGGGCGGCAGCATGGCGCAGGATGCCGACATCGGCATGACATCCATCATCATACTGTCCATCGAGTCCATCTTGTCCATACTGCCCATTTCATCCATTTTGTCCATGGATTGGGCGCCAACGACACCCGAAAATGCTAGGACGGTCATACAACAAATAAGCGCCAGAATTACTCGAATATTGCTTTTCATGGTGAATACCCTCCAAGAGCGATATCAACTTTAGTATGCGAAAATGATGCTGCGAAGGTTATATGGTGACGCGGATTTCTCCTTTCGCCGTCCTTAGCTACGCTTTAAGTTTAGCGTGTGTAAAGCAATTTGCAAGTTTTTACATACGGTCGTAATAATTCTTGTTAATTATATTTTCCATAGCGGACAAATGATCAGCATGGTTTCGCGACTTGTTCAGCTGCCCTCGCGCTCGAAATCGCGCTATTGACTTGGCGCCCCCGGGCTGCTTGGGATGCGCCCTCAATACTAGGCCATGGGCATGTGGTGGCCCGCGGCGTAGCGGCCGCTGACATGGTGCGAAAGCTGTCGCTCAATATCGGTCAACAATCCCGATGCGCCGAAACGGAAAAGGCGGTTGTTCAGCCATTCGTCGCCGAGTTCTTCTTTGATGAGGATGAGCCAGTTGAGCGCGTCTTTGGCGCTGCGTATGCCGCCCGCCGGCTTGAAGCCCACCCGGTAGCCGGTCAGCTCCCGGTAGGCGCGTATCTCGCGCGTCATTGTCAAGCCGACTTCCAGAGTGGCGTTCACGCTTTCTTTTCCCGTGCTCGTCTTGATGAAGTCGGCGCCCGCCATCATACAGACCTTGCTCGCCTGGGCGACATGCCAGAGCGGCCCTAATTCGCCCGTGGCGAGGATAGTTTTGATATGGGCATCGCCACAGGCCTGGCGCATCTCGCGGACTTCGTCGTAAAGCGCCCGCCAGTTGCCGCGCAAAACATGCTCGCGCGAAATAACAATGTCGATCTCGGCCGCGCCAGCTTCCACCGATTGGCAGATCTCTTCAATGCGCTGTGGAAATGGACTGAGCCCGGCTGGGAAGCCGGTTGAAACCGCAGCCACCGGAATCTCGCTACCGCGCAGCGCCGCCAGCGCATCCTTGACACGTTGGTGATAGACACAGGCTGCGCCAACCCGCAGCTTAAGCTGGCTGGCTTCCAGCGCATCGACCAGATCTTGGCGCAGCGGCTGGCGCGCCTTGGCGCACATGCGCGTCACCTTGCCCGGCGTATCATCGCCGGCCAAGGTGGTCAGGTCGATCATCGTGATCGCCCGCAGAAGCCAGGCAGCTTGCCATTTGCTCTTGACGCTGCGCCGTGAAGTCAAGGTTTGGGCGCGGCGCTGCGTCGCGCTCAGGTTGACCCGCGTGGCCCGCACCCAGCCCATGTCCAGCGGGATGCCTGCATTGCGCTTGTGATTGGCGGACACGTCAGTTTCACTCTCGCTCATAGAGATTTGGGCGCCCGGGGTTCCGTCCATCATGCGCTGTCATGCGCCTGTGCGTTCCAGGAAGGCCAGGACTTCCGCCGCGATTTCGGCGCCTTTTTCTTCCTGCAAGAAGTGCCCGGCGCCTCGGATCGTAATCTCCGGCTGATCGCCGGCAGTTGGGAACAGGCGCCGGAAGAAGCCGGCTGCGCCGCCCAGTATCGGGTCGGAATCGCTGAACATGATCTGCGCCGGCTTGCGCCAATGCGCCAGTTTCGCGCGCGCCACTTTCATCTCCGCCGCGCCCGGCATCTCTGGCCTGATAGGTACCAGGGACGGGAAAACCGCCGCGCCCGCTTTGTAGCTTTCGTCGGGGAAGGGCGCATCATAGGCGGCGATGATTTCGGCCGGCAATTCGCAGCCGGTGATGGTCTGCGCAACCAGCCGCCCCACCTGCATGCGCTGGCCCACCTTCTGGCTAAAGGCGCGCCACTGCATAAAAGCGCTGCTCATCTTTTCTTCGCCCGTGGGCAGAAAGGTATTGAGGACGACCAAACGCGCGAATCGCGCGCTGTGATTTGCCGCGATTGTTAATCCAAGCGAGCCGCCCCAATCCTGGCCGATTAGCGTGATGTTCCGCAAATCGAGCGCTTCGATCAATCCGAGCAACTTGTCGTAATGCATCTGAAAGCTGTAATCTTCGAGAGCGGCATACTTGTCTGATTTTCCGAAACCCACCATATCCGGCGCCAGCACGCGAAATCTGGCGGCCAAGGGCGGGATCATCTTCCGATAAAGATAAGACCAGGTCGGCTCGCCATGCAAGCACAGCAAGGTCTCATCTCCCCGGCCCTCGTCGATATAATGCATGCGTGTATCGCCAACTTGAAGAAAATTCGCGGCAAAGTCGTATTCGGGCAGGTTATGAAACCGGTCTTCCGGCGTGCGCAACACGGTCATCGCTTGTCCTCGGGCAGTCGGTTGAATCCGGGTGCGGCAGCGCTGCCCGGCTTCCGTTTCGATTCACCACTGCGCAGTTCTTTCTGTACCAGTATAATGTCATCTATGTTCGCTTCCGCGCTTGGCCGCAGTCCGCGGCGACTTGACAAATTCTAACAAGCCGCGTCCCTCTTGCACAGCTTTTGACACGCGGCGCGTCAACAGGCGCCCGCGCCCCGATTGCTCACCCGAATCAGCAAATGGACGATTGAGTTAAGCCGATGCTGGAAAAACTTGCCGAAGTCGAAAATCGCCATATCGAATTGGAAGCCGCCATGGGCGATCCGGCCGTGGCCGCCGATTATGAAAAGGTGGCGGAACTGGCCAAAGAACGCGCGAGCTTGCAGGGCATCGTCGACGCCTTTCGCCAATATCGGAAGTTGGCGGAGGAACTGGAGGGCGCGCGCGAACTCTTGCAGGCCGCCGAGGATGCCGACATGCGCGAATTGGCCGGCGAAGAAATCGCTGAGTTAGAGGCCGGCGCGGCTGAGCTGCTGGAAAAGCTGCGGCTCATGCTGCTGCCGAAAGATCCGCGCGATAGCAAGAATGTGATCGTTGAAATCCGGGCCGGCGCCGGCGGCGATGAAGCCGGCATCTTCGCCGGCGACCTGGTGCGCCTCTATATGCGTTATGCCGAATCCAACAGATGGAAAGTCGAAATGCTTGACGTGAACGAGCAAGGCAACGGCATCTTCAAAAACGTCACCTTCGAAATCAAAGGCGATGGCGCCTTCAGCCGACTGAAATATGAAAGCGGCGTGCATCGCGTACAGCGCGTGCCAACTACCGAAAGCCAGGGGCGCATCCACACCAGCACCGCCACAGTCGCAGTCCTCGCGGAAATGGATGATGTCGATGTGAAGCTCGACATGAACGATGTGGAGACGCAGGTATTTCGCGCGCGCGGCGCGGGCGGCCAATCTGTCAATACCACCGATTCGGCGGTTCGTCTCATCCACAAGCCGACGGGCGTCGTGGTGGAAATGCAAGACGAGCGCAGCCAATTGCAGAACAAATTGCGCGCCAAACAAGTCTTGATCGCGCGCCTCTATGAAGCCGAAGTCGAACGGCAGCGCTCGGAGCGCGAAGCCGAGCGCCGCGGCCAGGTAGGCAGCGGCGATCGCAGCGAAAAGATCCGCACCTACAACTATCCGCAGGGACGCGTCACCGACCACCGCATTGGTTACAGCAGCTACAATCTGCCCAGCGTGATGGATGGCGAGCTCGATGTATTCATCGACCAATTGGCGACCCAAGAGCAAGCCGAGCAGTTGGCGGTCGGCGGCCTCGCTTGATGGCGAATGGAGCAGTGACATGCGCTGAATCTTGGGCGAGCATCGACGCCGCCTTTCGCCAGGCGCGCGCAACATTGGCGCACTCCAACAGCCCGGACCTAGATTCCCGTGTCCTGCTTGCGCATGTTTTGAATGTCGAGCCCGCCTTTCTTTACGCGCATGGCGATCACCCGCTCAGCCCGGCGCAGCGCCGCGCCTTTCAGGACGCGCTCGCGCGCCGCGCCGCCGGCGAACCAGTCGCTTATATCATCGGCAGGAAGGCCTTCTACGATCTCGATCTGATTACTTGTCCCGCTGTCTTGGTCCCGCGCCCGGAGACGGAACTGCTCTTGGAAGAGGCGCTGCGCCGGGCCGCCCCGGACCACCGGATTGCCGTCGCTGACATCGGCACGGGCAGCGGCGCCCTTGCCGTCGCCTTCGCTCGGCAGCGCCCGCGCAGTAAGGTCTACGCGACTGATATCAGCGCCGATGCGCTTGCCATCGCCCGGCTCAATGCGCGGCGGTATCGCGTCGGCCTGAAATTCCTGCCGGGCAACCTTGCGCAGCCACTGATTGATACCGGTATTCAGGTCGACCTGTTGATGGCAAATCTGCCCTACATCGCCTCAGACGAACTCAACCGCCTGGCGGTGAGCCGGCACGAACCAAAAGTGGCGCTGGACGGCGGCGAAGACGGATTGACCTATATCCGCGAATTGCTGACGCAGATTCCTTATTTTTGCCGCCCCAGCGCAAACGTCTTCCTCGAAATCGGCGCCGATCAAGGCATCGCAGTCTCGCAGTTGATTCAGAACGGTCTCGGGCTTTCCAGCCGCATCATTCGGGATTATGCCGGCCTGGATCGGATCGTGCATTTTCAAATCTAGGAGTTGCCGACCTGTGCCGGGCAAAGCCGATTTCCTGCTCCGAGACGATATCATCTTCCTGAATCACGGCGCTTTTGGCGCTTGTCCCAAAGCCGTGTTCGAGCGTTTCCAAGCCTGGCAATTGGAGCTGGAGCGTCAGCCCGTGGACTTTCTGCTGCGGCGCTGGCCGCAGTACCTGGCCGAAGCCCGGTCTCGCATAGCCGAATACCTCCAGGCCTCTCCCTCCGACATTGTATTTGTCAGCAATGCCACCGACGGTCTCAGCCGCGCGGTGCGCGCCTTGCCTCTGGCGCCGGGCGACGAAATCTTGACGACCGACCATGAATACGGCGCCGTCAACCGCTTGCTCGAATTCAGCGCCGCCAAAACAGGCGCCGCCATCGTCCGCCATCAGGTTCGCCTGCCCTACAGCTCCGATGAAGCCTTCGTCGATGCCCTTTTTGCGGATGTCTCATCGAATACGCGCGCCCTTGTCATAAGTCATATCACCTCTCCCACCTCGCTGGTTTTTCCCATCAAGAGGATTTGCCAACGGGCGCGAGAAATGGGCCTTATGACAATCATTGATGGCGCGCACGCGCCGGGTCAGTTGCCGCTCGACCTAAGGGCGATCGGCGCCGATGTCTATTGCGGCAACTTCCACAAGTGGCTCTGCGCGCCCAAGGGCGCGGCGTTCTTGCATGCGCGCCCTGAGCATCATGACCTGATTGATCCGCTTGTGATTTCGCATGGCTGTCTTCCGGGCGGCGACTTTGCGCAACGACATGATTGGCAGGGCACACGCGATGTCGCGAGTTATTTGACCGTACCGACGGCGATTGACTACCAGCGCGACAACAACTGGGACGACGTCCGCGCCGCCGGCCATGAATTGGCGGCATCCGCGCAGACGCGCCTTTGCAGCCACTACGGTCTGCCGCCATTGTCGGTTGATCAGTTTGCGCAAATGGTTACGATTCCACTGCCGGATTGCGACACAGCCGATGTGCAACGCCGGCTTCTTGACGAGTACCGCATTGAGGCGCCGGTCGTCAGCTTCGGCGGTCGCTGCGGAATCCGGGTCTCCGTGCAAGCTTACAATACATCGGATGATATTGAGCAATTGCTGAGAGCGATTCGGGCGCTTGTCGGCTAACGCTCAAAACTTGCCACCGCCGTCATGTAGTAGGTCTGCGGCGCAAGGTCTATGGGTTGAATCTCGCGAAGTTTGTATCCGGCTCGAATGAGTAGGCGGCAGTCCCGCGCCAGCGAGGCCGGATCTCCGCTCACATAAACAACTCGCCTGACCCGCAGCGCGGAAATCGCGCTGATCACAGCTTTGCCTAACCCGGCGCTGGGCGGATCCACGAGCGCGACATCGTACTGCGCGCCGGCGGCGACCATATCGCGCAGCACCGCTTCGACCTGGCCTTCCACGATGTCCACATTTTCAAAGCCCTTGAGATTCGCATCGGCATCTGTGACCGCGGGCGGGTAGCTTTCGACGAGCGTGACCAGCGCCGCCTCCTGCGCCAGAAAGGCGCTGAAAACCCCGACGCCGGCATACAGGTCAAGGGCGCGGTCGCCTTCGGTCAACTGCGCCGCCTGCGTTGCAGCGGCCGCCAGCTGCTCTATGCCGCTTACATTGCTCCGGATGCTGGAGCCGGCGGTGACGCGGAAAGACTTGCCGGCGATGGTGAAGACGCTGTGGGCGTCGCCGATGAGGCTGATAGGCTCGCGGTCCGGCAGGACGAGATTGACGCTCACCGCCAGGTCGGTATGCAGTTCCGGCTCTTCTTCGGCATCAATGTCGAATATCAGCATCAGGCGCCCGTCCGAATCGCGTCGCAGGGTCAGCCTCCGCGCGCGCTCGTAATTCAGGTCCAGCTCATTCAGCAGTTCGTACAGCTCGGGGTGGGCCAAGTGACACTCGCTGATCGCTTCAATGCCTGGGTCGTCTCGCCGCAGGCCCCAGGCACCCTGGGAGTCGCGCAGTAAGCTGAGGCTGTGATTGTAAGCCCATTGACGCGCCGCCGGCTGCACCGGCCGCAGGGCGACGTCGATTAATTCGTCGGGCAAGGCCCCGACCCGCGAAAGTTGATCAGCCATAACATCCTGTTTCAACAGCAACTGCGCCGGATAGTCGATGTGCTGCCATTGGCAGCCCCAGCATTGCCCTGGTCCAAAATGTGGACAGCTTGGCGCGACGCGATCCGCCGCCGCCGCCTTCAGGCGCAGTCCGCGCCCAAACAGCGCCGAGCCTTTGCTGCCTGTGATCTCGGCGCTGATAGATTCGCCGGGCAAGGTATAAGGAACAAAAACCGCTTTGCCTTTGAAGCGGCCCAAGCCCTTGCCGCCCTGGGCCATATCGCTGATCTCAAGATCGATCTTTTGTCCCTTGGCTGCCGGGCGCGTTTGATTACGATGCCGAGGCGAGGTTTTTCTGCGTTTGCTCATGGCCGGATTACCGACAGTTATTCGTAGCGTCGCCGAGGCGGTTGGCTGGCGCAGTACAGCAAAAGCCCGCCTCGCGGCGGGTCTTTTTTCCTGCTCGCGCCAAGCCGACGCTAGGGGCTTGCGTAGTTGACGCCCGCCTTGTCAAGCTCGCGCTGGATCATGCGCTCGAAGATGCTGTAGGGCTGCGCGCCACTCAAAAACTGCCCATTGATAAAGAAGCCCGGCGTACCGCGAATCCCGGCCAACTGCCCGTCAAGACCGTCAAACTCAACCTCGTCGATATAGCGCCCTTCGTCGAGGCACTCGATGTATGCGTCGACATCAATCTCGTAGGCTTCCGCAGTTTCGATATAGAAATCGCGGCCGAGCTCGCCTTGGTTTTCAAAGAAGGCAGCGCGAAACTCCCAGAACATATCTTGCTCGAATGCGCACTGCGCGGCGGCCGCCGCCGGCGTCGATTCTTGTGTCAGCCGCGCGAAATCGCGATAAACATAGCGAATGTGCTGACCGTAATTCTCCAAGATTGGCTCGAAAGTCAGGTCGAAATGGCGTTTGCAATAACTGCAGAAAAAGTCGCTGAATTCGATGATCACCACCGGCGCGTCGGCGGCGCCCAGGTATGGATCGTCATCAACCAGCGCGAAGCGATCGGCGCCCGCCTCGGCGTTTGCCGCCAAGAGCAGTTCTTCCAGAACACTCGCGACAACGGCGCGCAGTTGCGCCTCATCCACGCGGACGTCGCCTTCATCCGGCGGGTTCAGGGCGGCGGCGCCAAGAAACAAGCCGATGGCGAAGAAAACGGCCGCGACCACGATATAATTCAGTGTCAGGCGCGATATGCCGCCCGGGGCGGGAGAATTGTTCGTCTTCATTGTTTCTTCTGGCACGGCTGATCCTTTTGCGCCTCGGCTGGTCATGCTGGAAGTGTACTAGACATCGGCGCGCTTGGCTAGAAACAACTGAATCGGCGACCAGGGCATGTCGCGGCTGGGCAATCGAATCAAAATCATAATGAGCGGTTCGCTACGAAAATTGCGAAAGTGTAGGGGCGTCTCGTGAGACGCCCGTTGAAAATGGCCTGCAAATTGCGGGCGTTTCAGCGAAACGCCCCTACGGATTACATAATTTGAGGGGAAAATGTCATTTATCGGCGCAATTT
>JAJDUC010000011.1 GCA_022826865.1 Anaerolineae bacterium | reverse complement strand
GGCGGCGCAAGTGGAGCCTCTTCAAAGAGGGACTACAGTTCTTTCACGATCAAGTCATCAGGCGCGGACTCTGGATACCCATTACACTGATTGCTGACAAACGATTATGTTGAAACATAAACGTGTCCCCTCGTCAGCCATTAAGAGGGAGGGGCTGTTTTCATGCAGAGTTCGGAATGGTTAGCTCCCCTTCCCAGCTTGTGGGGATGCTCGCCAGAAGCGCAGTGTCTACGCGCGCTAGAGATGGCGAAGGGGCCGGGTGATGAGAACTGCGCTCATAGCATCAGCGCGCCTTGACTGGTTTGGCGGGCGAGCCAAGGCTCGCCCCTACGGCACAAGAGCAGACTCGGTGGTGAAAAAATCTTTGTGTCCTTTGTGCCTTCGTGTCTTTGTGCTAAATCAATAATCCTACCCCTCCATGTCCACCACAATCTTGACCGCGCCTTCGTCCTGGATGCGGTGCAGCTCGTAGGCTTCAAAGACATCCTCGAACTTGAATGCATGCGTGATCATGCCGCCCGCGTCAACCGCGCCGCTGTTGATCAGGTCCAGCGCCCGCCGCGTGCTGGTATGGCCCGGCTCGAAGATCGTGCCGACATTGGAACGGGCGGTGACCGACTTCCAGAAGTATTCGAAGATGGGAAATTCCATCGTCTCGAAGCGGGGCACGCCGAAGTAGAGAATGAAGCCGTCCTTCCTTACCAATTCGACCGCGAGGCGAATCGACGCTTCTTCGCCGGCCGCTTCCACCACGACATCGGGCAGCTCGCCGCCGTTAATCTCGCGCAGGGCGTCGGTTGTCGCGATTTCGGCATTATGGATCGTGTGGGTCGCGCCGTACGACCCGCTGTAATTCAGGCGATATTCTTTGAGGTCCAGGGCGATGACCTTGGCGGCGCCGCGCTCTCGCAGGGCGAAGTTGAACCAGAGGCCGGCTGATCCCTGGCCAATGACGGCCGCGGTCTTGCCGCGCAGGTCGGGCAGGGTCTTGCAAGCGTAGAGCACAGTGCCGAATTGCTGGGCCTGCACGGCATGTTCGAGCGGCGTTGCTGGATCGAGAGGCAGCAGGCGGTCGATGGGCGCGCGGTAATATTCGCACATGGCGCGGTGATCGGGCGCCAGGCAGAGCACGCGATCGCCGACTTTGTGGCGGTTGTGGGCCGGGTCAATGGCATCGATGACGCCGACCATTTCATGGCCCGTCTCGCCGACGGCTGTGGGATAGTAACTGTCGGGCAGGTAATGCAGATGGCGAACATCACTGCCGCAGAGGCCCAGGCGCAGTGTCTTGACGATGGCGGTGCCAGGCTGCAAATCGGGTTTGGGGGCGTCCACAAAGACGGGCTTTCCGCGGGCGATTATTTGCAAGGCTTTCATCGGCTGGCGCTCCAAATGAGGATGGCACAATGCCGTGCAGTATATCAATTTTGACAGCGTTGGTCATGCTGCGGCTGCGCGCGTCTCCGGGTTAGAATGTGAGCATGAAATCCCCGCTTAAATTTCCTTTGTGGCTAAGCCTCTTTATTGCGCTGGCGGCTTGCGGGCGAGCGAGCGACATCACGCCAACGACAGTGCTGCGCTTGACAGCTGAGCCGGCGCCGACGGCATCGCCCGCGCCGACCGCAGCCGCCTGGCCGACGCTGACGCCGCACATCTATTGCGCGGGCGCGCTGGAGTCGATTCTGGTCGTAGGGGAGCGGGGCCGGGTGACGCTGACGGAAGACGGACGCTGGCTCAACCTGCGGGCGGGACCCGGCGCCGATAACGATGTCATCGCTCAATTGGCGCCGCTGGAAGATTTCCTGGTGCTGGGGGGCGTGGTCTGCGCGGGGCCTTATGCCTGGTACCAAATCGATTATCTCGGCACGGTGGGTTGGATTGCCGAGGGTTTCGAGGGTCAATACTTCGCGGAGCCCTGGTTGACGGGTTAAGCGATTCCGGGTCTAGATGCAAAGCATTGCTACGTGAACAATTCTGGTTATTAACGCTTTGGCCACCTGGGTTACTGCTCTGATTCCCCTAATTCGTCAGATTCGCTGCTCGATTCAAGTCGCTGTGTTCTTTGCGTTACAGTGTCTTCCAAACCGGATCCCAACTCAAGCTTTTCCTTGGCAGCTATCATGTCAAGCTCATGGTTGTCTTTTCTGATCTGGATTTCTAGCTCTCGTTCTTTTTTTGTCAACGCACTGTCAATTATACCTCTGATAAAGTCTGTAATAGACGGCAGAACGTGAGCAGTCGCCAACGCCAAGAGAATAAGCGCGTTTGGGTTTGCCGTTAAAATGTATGCGATAGCCAAAATGGTAATGATTGCAACGCCAGTAGTGGCGACAAGAGACTTGTGGCGGAACGAAACAGTATCCTTTTGTTCGCGTTCCGCCATGGAGAAAAGACGATCTGCGCTACCAGGATATATCTCTTCATAGCGCGCGAACTCTTCAGCTGGCGGGATGGGACCCGAATAATGCCTTACTTGCGTAACAGTTCGCGTTACCTTGACGTTTTGGTTCTCGTCTTCAGTTGCCTTGTCGTCAGTCTCCGCCTTTTGATTATGGTCTTCAGTCTTCGGACTCGGTTTCTCGGATTCTGGGGGCAATTGCGGTCTCCGCCTCAAATTCCTGCATAGCTATGTTCAAATACTTGCCAACGAACGTCCACGATCTTTCCACATCAGATCGGCCATAACGACGCGGATAACGATCTCGACCGTACATAGACGGTAAACCGACTACACCGGTCACGCCATCAAGAATAGCGTCAGCACGCAATCTCAATCTGTCCCTCATTCATTTATCTCCCATAGCTTACGGTACGGACTCATCTTTCTAAACGTACAGGAGTTTTGTTAGCATAACATTATCGTCGCAAGTTCTGCAACGTATGAGATCACTTTGCTGATCAACACTAGAGCATTCCCCACGTCTCACTTTTCGGTAGCTTTAAGTGAATGGCTTTCTATACGACTCTAGTTTTCACGTTTCGGACTTTCCAAATGAGGTTCGCGTTCTTAAATTCACAACGACAAGCGAAGACGCAAGAAACTGCTGGAACATATGTATTTATAATTCAACTATAGTTTACCATCTTGTTTTCACCTGTCACTAGTGCTATAGAAAACAGACGCGAGACTTCCAATGGAATCACCACTGTGTGCATTGGTGGCACGATGTTATGAAGCAAGGACAGAGAATGAGCGAACAACATAGTTTTCAGGCGGAGACGCAGCAACTGCTGAACATCCTGATCCACTCGCTTTACACCGAGAAAGAAATCTTCCTGCGCGAGTTGATATCGAACGCCTCCGATGCGCTGAACCGACTGCAATTCGAGATGCTGACCAATGACGATGTGCAGGACCCGCAAGCGGACCTGGAGATTCATATCGAGTTCGACGAAGACGCGAAGACGCTGACCGTCAGCGATACCGGCATCGGCATGAACCGCGACGAGATCATAGCCGGCTTGGGCACGATCGCCAAATCTGGCGCCAAAGCCTTCATCGAGGCGATGCAGGCCAAGCCGGAAAGCGCCGCCGATATCATCGGGCAATTCGGCGTCGGCTTTTATTCCGCCTTTATGGTGGCAGAGCAGGTCGATGTCATTTCGCGCTCATTTCGTCCGGGCGATGAAGCGATCAAGTGGTCGGCGACCGGCGGGACGAATTACACGCTGGAGGCGGCGGAAAAGGATGTGCGCGGCACAGAAGTCGTCATCCATCTGAAAGACGACGAAGAAGAATTCACACGCGGATTCCGCATCAAAGATATCGTGCGGCGGCATTCGGATTATGTCGCCTTTCCCATTTATGTGGGCGACGATGAAGAGCCGACGAACAAGCAGCAGGCGCTTTGGCGGCGCAGCCCTTCGGAGGTCGAGGACGAGGAATACGACAGCTTCTACAAGATGCTGACGATGGATTTCAGCGGCGCCCGCCATCATGTGCATGTGCGCGCCGATGTGCCGATGCAATTCTATGCCCTGCTTTACATCCCCGGCGGCGCGCAGCAGAACATGTTCAGCCCCCGCGCCGAGCCGGGCTTGAAGCTTTATGCGCGCAAGGTGCTGATCGAAGAATACAATCGTGAGTTGCTGCCGGAGTACTTGAGCTTTGTCCAGGGCGTCGTGGATAGCGAAGATCTGCCGCTGAGCGTCAGCCGAGAGAGCATCCAGGCGACGCGGGTGATGGCGAGTTTGAAGAAGACGCTCACGCGGCGCCTGCTCTCGGAATTGAAGCGCATGGCGAAAAACGACCGCGGCAAGTATCTCATGATATTTGAGGACTTTGGCGCTTATCTGAAGCAAGGGCTGGTTGTAGACACAGAAGACCGTAGTGACCTAGAGCCGCTTCTGTTCTTCCAGACCACGCAGGATGACGATCCAGGCCTGTATCATTCGCTGGATGAATATGTCGAGCGAATGCGAGAGAACCAGGACGATATCTATTACGTGGTGGCCGATGATTACAGCAGCGGCGCGCGCAGCCCGCATCTGGACGTTTTTCGGCAACGCGGCATTGAAGTGTTGTATTTTACGCATCCGGTCGACGCCATGCTGCCGATGGGCATGACCGATTTCAAAGGGCATAAACTGGTCAGCGTCGATTCGGCTGAATTGGATCTGGAAGCGGTCGGCGAGGTTGATGAGGCGGCTGACGAGGCGACAGAGGTTCTCGAGGCGGATTCCTTCACGGCCTTGCGCGAGCGCGTCCAGGCGACGCTGGGAGCGCGCGTGAGCGATGTGCGCGAAAGCAGTACATTGGTGGGCAGCCCGGCCCGTCTCGTCAGCGAGGATGGCAGCGGCAATCGTTACATGTTCCGCATCAACCGCCTGCTGGACAAGGATTATGAACTGCCGGTCAAGACGCTGGAGTTGAATCCGCGCCATCCGCTGATGCACAACTTGAGCCACATGATCGCCGCCGACGGCGATGCCGGCTTGATTGACGCCGTTGTCGAGCAGGTTTTCGAGACCGCGCTGCTGCAGGATGGCATCCATCCCGATCCCACCAGCATGGCCGATCGCTTGACCTTGCTCATGCAGGCCGCGACCGGATCGGCCAGCGCGGAGCTGGACTTTGCGGAAGTGAAGACGGCGATCAGCGAGCCGGCGATTGCAGAGGCGCCGGCGATCGAATTGGACGACTTCGATGTTGAGGACGTTGACTTCGAGCCGATCGACGATGAGGGCGAAAATCCAAGCCCTGCGTAAAACCCTCCCCGAAGCTTCAGACCACGCAGGCGCAGACCTTCGGGGGGGGACCATTGTCGCCGACGGCGAAATACAGCCCTTCAGCGCGACGACGGGCCTTGCGGACCGGGCGATTAGTGAGAAGGAGAGGCGCGAATGGCGCAGAACAAAACACAGCGCAACGATGGCGATGTATTGGCCTATCTGGAATCGGTGGGGAACAAGCGCCGGCGCGAAGATTCGCTGGTCGTGAAGCAGATGATGGAAGAGGTCACGGGCGAGCCGGCCGAGATGTGGGGCACAAGCATCGTCGGCTTTGGCAGCTATCATTATCGATATGCGAGCGGGCGCGAGGGCGATTTTATGCTGACCGGTTTCGCGCCGCGCAAACAGGCCCTGACGCTCTATATCATGGGCGGGCATGAGCGCTATGCGGACTTGATGACGAAGCTGGGCAAACACCGCACGGGCAGCAGTTGCCTCTACATCAACAAGCTTGATGATGTCGATCTGGATGTCTTGCGTGAACTGATTGCGGATTCGGTCGCTTATATGCGCAGCGCGAATCATATTGCCGAATCTTGAGGCGCAAGGCTGGGACGCGCCGCAACCGACGCGCCGCCGGCTGCGTAATCGGGTTAGGGCGGAAGGCCGGCTGACGCATCAATGTATAATGTGGAAACTATGGGCATGCGGGGCATCGGTTTGATGGATGGATTGAAGTTGCTCGGTCAGATCGGCAAGGGCCTTGTCAAGACAGTGGAACTCGTCGGCAAGGGCATTGGCTTGACCGGACAAGCGATTAACGACGGCTCAGTTGCAGTGAGGACAGCCATGCCAGTCACAGAATTGACTTCGGTATTTAATACGACTGACGAAACAATCAGATTCATCAATCAGGAGTCGCCGCGGGACAGCAAAGAAATTTTGCCGCAGAGCGCGGTTTCGATGAAGACGCAAAAGACCGAGGGCGCCTGGGTGCCCTGGTTCCATCCTCCGCGTTTCTCCCCCTTCAGCCGGCGGCGCATGGAGATTGTGGTAGACGATGTGCCGGTCATTTATATGTGGCAGCGCGATGATCATATTTACTGGTGCAACCGGCTGGACAGTCAAGGCAATCCGGCCAAGGCTTATGAAGTGCCGGGTATCTCCCATGTCGGCGGCAAGCGCATGCTGGTGGTGCGCAATGATCCGGAAAATGGCTACAGCGCCTTTTTGAGCGAGAGCGTGGAGAATAAGTAAGCGGATTCCGTCGCTGTTTCTGCCACAGTCCCTCGCAAGTCACGACTTGGCTCACACAAAATAACGAGCCAGTAGCTTCGCTTGCGATCAGCAAAATGCCTGGAAACTCTGACACGATTGCGTGACAAAATATATTCACCAGACACCGAATCTGCTGATTCGGGGCCGCATTCGATTGAGTTTTCGTCTCACGCATTCAAATGGCAGCGTACGGTCGCTTAACCTCTAAGGGCTAATCTTATTTTGAGCCTCTAAGGACTATGCGTGACGACAGATCGACCAGTTATCGCAGACTGTGGTAGGCGCTCATCCCGATCAAGATGTCGCAAAGAGAACTGGCGCTTTCCGCTGCCGCTTGAAGTATAACGCGGAATGATAGAGA
>JAJDUC010000067.1 GCA_022826865.1 Anaerolineae bacterium | reverse complement strand
GTAGGGGCGTCTCGTGAGACGCCCGTTGAAAATGGCCTGCAAATTGCGGGCGTTTCAGCGAAACGCCCCTACGGATTACATAATTTGAGGGGAAAATGTCATTTATCGGCGCAATTTAAATTTGATGCGATTGCCCTGGCTGCGCGAGCAGGACAATATCATGAGAATCATAATGAGACGTTCGCCATGAAAATTGCGAAAATGTAGGAGCGTCTCGTGAGACGCCCGTTGAAAATGGCCTGCAAATTGCGGGCGTTTCAGCGGGTCGCGTAGACACTGACCGACAAACGCCCCTACCTTGACGAACCCGGGCAAGTCTGGCGATCCGGCGGGCCGCAACGGGAATCTGCTTCCTGGTCTGAATTGGGCTGCGCCGCATCATCTGCCGCAATCGCACTCCCGACATGCGGCGGCGGCATGATACAATAAGCGCCGGCTTATTCCGCAGCTAGAGGATTCCGCATGTATCCTGCGCTTGCGCGCCTGTTTCTGCCAATCGGCATTCTGCTGTTCGGACTGTCCGGGTTGCCGATTGCGGCGCAGGACAATTTTGTTGATGTCATCGAAATGACGGTTGAGGTCGGCTTCGATTCGTTCTTCCGGCCGGGCAACTGGACGCCGATTCAGGTGCAGCTGAAGAACAACGGCGAATCATTGCTGGGCCGGCTCGTCGTGCGCCCGGAGACATCGGGCACGGTTGTGGGCAATGCCTTCAGCACGCCGGTGGAATTGCCCAGCGGCTCCGAAAAAACCGCGCAGTTCAACATTCGGGCGCGCTCCTTCCCTGACAAGATTCGTGTCGAGTTGATCGATGCGGGCGGCGCGGTGCGGGCTTCGCGCGAAGCGGGCTTGATTGATTTGGCCCCGCAGGATCAGCTTTATGCGGTCGTGACCGGCCCCAACACAACGCCGCCAAGTTTGTCGGGCGCCCACATCGGCGGATATGGCGCGGAACAAGCGATTTGGGGAATCAATGACATTCCCGAAAACGGCGCCGCTCTGGAATCGCTCGATATGATGATGCTCATCGGCATCAACAGCGAAGGCATGTCAAGCGGGCAGCGGAGCGCCATCCGCCATTGGCTCCAGGATGGCGGGCACCTGATCATAGCCGGCGGACCGACGGCGGGCAGCGCGACCGCCGCATTCAGCCATCTGCTGCCGCTGGAACTGGGAGACAGCCAGGCGATCGACGGCCTCACTGCCCTGGCGCGATATGCGGGCGACCGGCGCCGCGACTTGAATGAACGAACGATCATCGCCAGCGGCGCCCCGCGAGCGGACGCGGACATCCTGGTGGAGCAAGCCGGGCAGCCGCTTTTGCTGCGGCGCTACATCGGCGCCGGGCTTGTCGATTATCTGGCGGCGGACCCGACTTTGCAGCCGCTTGCCGGTTGGGAGTCGCTCAACCAGCTGTGGCTGAAACTGCTGGCGACGCGCGCGCCGCATCCGGTCTGGCGCGAGGGATTCACACGCCCGGAATGGGGCGCGGAGGCGGTCGCCAATTTACCCGGCGTCGACCTCTTGCCGCCAATGCAAACGCTCTGCCTCTTTCTTGGCGCATATATCGTACTTATTGGACCGCTCAATTACCTCGTGCTTTCGAAGTTGCGGCGCAGCGGTTGGGGCTGGTTGACCATCCCGTTGGTGATCGCCATTTTCACAGGAGTCGCCTGGACGGTTGGTTTCAGTTTGCGCGGCGCCGAGATCATCGTCAGCCGCTTGACGGTGGTGGAGTCTTTCACCGATAACGACGAGGCGCAGATGAATCAGTTTGTCGGCTTGCTGTCGCCGCGGCGCGCCACCTATTCCCTTGCAGCGCCCGAGGGTTACACGTTGGCGGTAGCCGGCGCCACGACGCCGAGCAGCATATTCTCCAGCAATACAATCCAAACGGCCACGGAAATCATGCAAGGGTCGATATTCAGCGCGCAGGACTTCACTATTGATGGCGGCATTTTCGCCAACTTCATCGTCAGCGGTCAGGTAAAGCGGCCCGCGATACGCGGCGCATTCAAGCGGGAATTTGATATCCTCGAAAGCGGCCGGATGCTCAGCGCCATTCAGGGCGTCATCAGCAATGACAGCGACGTGACGCTGCGCGATGCGGTGCTGCTGGGGACAGGCCTGACCTATCGTCTCGAGGAAGACTTCGCGCCCGGGGATATATTGACGTTGGGACGGGAGGAGTTGGAAACGGATATCAGCGACGAGCCCCCGCAGCCCAATCCGGAAGAACTCAGTGTCTCGGCAGTGGCGGCGGGCCTTTCGCCCTTCACCGGCAGCGGACGCAATGTCTCCATCAGAGACTTGCAGGGCGCGCGTTATTTGCGCACGCGCGCCTTCTTGCGGGCGCAATCTATCGCCGAGCGACAAGCGGTGCGGGAGCAGTCTTTCCTCGCCAGCTTCATGGTTGATCAATTTGAGTCGACGGCGCGCGGCACGGGATTATACCTGGTCGGCTGGAGCGACGCCTGGGAGCGCGACCTGGAAATCACTGGCGCCGGCTGGAGCTCCATTGATACGACGCTTTACATCATCGAGTTGGAAGTTGAAACCGAATTGCCGCGCGGCCGAGCCACGCTGCCATCGGAATACTTCACCTGGATGACGATCGACCGACAGGGCTTGACCGACAACGGGACGGACAGCTTTAGCCTATTCGAGGGGCAAGGCGCCGAGTATATCTTCCATCCCCAGCCCGGCTTGGCGATGGATGTGGTGGACTTTATGCAGGTCGAGGTCGATCGTGGCGGCGGTTATGCCCAGTCGCTGAGTATCGACCTATATGACTGGGAGCGCGGCGAATATACAATCTTCAGTTACCGGGAAGGCGATGTGCTTGAGTTGGTCAACCCGCTGCGCTTTCTGGGACCCGGGCAGGCCCTGCGGATGCGCTTGCAGTATGACGATGGTGTTGGGACGGCGCGGGTGCGCAAGATAAGAATTGATCAGACAGGTCGCTACACATGACAATTTTGGCGGAAGCTGACCGCGCAAGCGGGGAAGAGAGCATGGAATGGATCATCAAGTCGGAAGAGCTGGACAAGTCCTTCGGCAATTTTGAAGCGCTGCGCGGCATCTCGCTGGAAGTGCCGGCCGGCTCCATCTACGGCTTCGTTGGGCCGAACGGCGCCGGCAAGACGACCACGATGCGCATTCTGACGACCTTGACCCGGCCATCAGCTGGCGAAGCCTGGGTCGCCGGGCACTCAGTTTTGGAAGATCGGCGCGCGGTGCGCCGCGCCATCGGTTATATGCCGGACGAATTTGGCGTGTATGAAGATCTGCGCGTCTGGGAGTATCTGGACTTTTTTGCCGCCTGCTACGACATCCCGGAGAATCAGCGCAAAGCGCTGGTGGGGGATCTGCTGGAGCTGGTGGACCTGAGCCACCGACGCGAGGAAATGGTGGACAAGCTCAGCCGCGGCATGAAGCAACGCCTGTCCCTGGCGCGGACGCTGGCGCACGATCCCCAGGTGTTGATCCTCGATGAGCCGGCTTCGGGCCTTGACCCGCGCGCCCGGGTGGAGATCCGCGAACTGCTTGGCGAATTGGCCAAAATGGGCAAAACAATATTCTTTTCCTCGCACATTCTCGCCGATGTCGAAGATGTCTGTTCGCATATCGGCATTATCGAAGCAGGCGAGCTCATCATGCAGGGCAGCATCGACGAATTGAAGCTGCAATTGATGGCGCATCGCGAGATTGTGATCACAGTTTTGGATCATGCTGTGGCCGAGCGAGTGAGGAGCCTGGTCAATAACTTGGACCGGGTCGTAGCGGCCGAGATCATCACCCCCAAGAATGGGCGCGCGCGTGTGCGTGTCGATTTTGCCGGCAATGACCTGGAGCTCGGCGAACTCAGCCGGCGTCTCGTCGCGGACGATGTTTTGCTGCTGGGTTTCAATGAAGAAGAACGGGACCTGGAGCACATGTTCATGCGCGTCACACGCGGCTTGGTGACCTGAATTGATGGGAGACGAAGATGGCGAGCTTCACGGCCCAATCCCTGCATATTCCCGCCGATGACCCGGGCAGAGCGGGCGCCTTTGCCGCGCTGGATGCCAAGCGGGCCGGCTGGGATACGATGAATTTTGCCGCGGTGCGACTGGGCGAGGGCAAAACATTCGAGATCGCGATTGACACCTTTGAATATGTCGCAGTGATTTTGAGCGGGCGCTGCAACATCCGGACGAATAAAGGCGATTTTGAAGGGGTCGGCCGGCGCGATAGCGTCTTCAGCGGCATGCCTTACGCCGTTTATCTGCCCCCGCACACCGAATTCGAAATCGAGTCCCTCAGCGAAAACTTCGAATTCGCGTCTTGCTGGGCGCCGACGGAGAAAGAGAACCCGGCCCGCTTGATCAAGCCGCAGGATGTTGAAATGCAGCTGCTGGGCGGCGGAAACTGCTCGCGACAGATGTCGCGCGTAATCGGGAGCGGTTTCCCGGCGGACCGTCTGCTGGTTTACGAGTTGTATACGCCCGGCGGCAACTGGTCGAGCGTTCCGCCGCACAAGCATGACAGGCACAGGACGGACGCGAAGGGCAAAGTGCTGGAAGCGCAACTCAATCGATTCAGCTTCTACAAATTCGACCGGCCCACCGGCTTCGCCTGGCAGCGGGTTTACAGCGCCGACAAGAGCGCGGATGTCACGATGATGGCGCGCCAACACGATATCATTCTCATGCCGGCCGGTTATTATATGATGGCGAGCGCGCCGGGAAGCGTGACCTACACGCTCAACTTTCTGGCCGGCTCCACCCGAGAATTCGCTTACAGCGACGATCCCGATTGCGCCTGGATGCGGCAATTCATGACAAATATGGATCCCCGGCTGCCCTTGGTGGACCTGGGCATGGAAGTCGGTCACTAGTCGCGCCAGGGCGATCAAAGCGCGGCCTGCCCCCGTTGGGCCCGCGCCAACCTACATTCACAATGATGCGCATCGCTTAAGCAGGTTTCCTGCGGTCATGCTAGACTGAACCGCGAGTTCATTAACCTGTCGTATGAACCGTCAAGCAAGGAGAAAACATGCGTCGTCTAACTTTGTTACTATTGACCGTGAGCGCCCTGATGTCGCTTGGGGCGAGCGCGGTAATAGCACAGCAGATCCATGTAGTGCAGCGTGGCGAGACCCTGTATCGCGTCTCGCTGCAATATGGCCGCAGCATCGCGGAGATCGCGCAAGCGAACGGACTCACCGAGCCATATACCCTTCATGCCGGCAACCAACTCACGATACCGGCGCCGGGCGGGGCCCCCCAGGCGCCAGCTGCGCCGGCGCCGCCGGCGGAAACCCAACCGACGGGCACGGCCTCCTACATCGTGCTGCGGGGCGAAAGCCTGGCGATCATTGCCGCCAAATTCAATACGACCTATCTCGTCCTGGCGCAATTGAACGCGATCGCGGATCCCAATGTGCTTCATGTCGGGCAGGTGCTGCAGGTGCCGGCGCCCGCGACAACGACCGCGCCGGCTTCGGGCACTGCGCCGCCGCCAGCCGAAGCCACCACCAGGTCCTATACCGTGCAGCGCGGCGATTCGCTCGCCACAATTGCCGCCCAATTCGACACCACGTTCTTTGAGTTGGCGCGCATGAACGGCATCGCCAACCCGGATGTCTTGAAAGTGGGCCAGGTCTTGACGGTTCCAGGACCTCCGGAGCCGCCTCCGCCGCCACCACCGCCGGAGGAGTCCGGCAGCCAACCCCCGCCTGCCGCGCCGCCGCCGCCGAGCACAACGAATACCAGCGGCTTTGAGCTGGGCGGCCAGGCCTTGAGTTTCGCGCATCCCGGGCACATGAAGAACGCGCGCATGACCTGGGTCAAGCGCCAGGTGAAGTGGCACGGCAATGAATCGGCGGGCAACTTCCAGCACCTTATCGACAGCGCGCACAACCAAGGCTTCAAAGTGCTGTTGAGCGTGATCGGCGACAAGGGGCAGATTGCCGGCAACCCGGCGGGCTTCTATCAGAGTTACGCCAGCTTCCTTTCCGGGCTGGCGCGCGGTGGCGCCGACGCGATTGAAGTCTGGAACGAGATGAATATCGATCGTGAATGGCCCGCGGGCCAGATCAGCGGCTCGAATTATGTGCAAATGCTGAGCGCGGCCTACAACGCGATCAAGTCCTCCAACCCGGGCACGATGGTGATTAGCGGCGCGCCGGCGCCAACCGGCTTCTTCCAGGGCTGCGGTCCCGGCGGCGGCGATGATGACTGCTATCTGCGGCAGATGGCGCAGGCCGGCGCCGCCAATTACATGGATTGTGTTGGCGTGCATTACAATGCCGGCATCGTCTCGCCTGACGCGACCAGCGGCGCGCCGGTCGGCAGCTCGGGGCACTATTCCTGGTATCTGCCGCGGATGATGCAGCTGTACCGCAGCTTCTTCCCCAGCAAGCCTCTCTGTTTCACCGAGCTTGGCTACCTGACGGGCGAAGGAATCGGCGCGTTGCCCGGCGGCTTCGCCTGGGCGTCCGGCACTACCCTCGCGCAACATGCGGCCTGGCTTGCGGGCGCGGTGCATCGTCTGCGCGCCTCCGGCTATGTGCGCATGTACATCGTATGGAATGTTGACGCCACGCATTGGGGCTCCGACCCGCAAGCGGGTTACGCGATTGTGCGCCCGGGCGGCGGCTGCCCGGCCTGCGATACGCTGCGCCAAGCCATGGGCGGCTAATCGCAAGTCGCTCTGACAGCATAGCAAGCGAAACAAAAGGGCGACCCGACGGGTCGCCCTTTTTATGTATGCTGCCCGGCAAGCGAGGCCGAATGCAAGCTAGAGTTGATAATCGCCGGTGACGCGCACGATCTTGTGGCTGTAGTTCTCAACGTATTCCATCAGCTTGTCCTGCAAATCCGCCCAGTCGGCGCTGGTGATGATCGCGCGCATCGATTCATCATCCGCGGCGATGGCGCCGGCCATGATGCGCGGCATATCGGTGCTGGCGTAGACGTTGTACCAGGCTTCAATCGGCGTCAAGCCAAGTTTGGTGGTGTTGGGCACCCACTCGCGCATGACGAACTCGAAATATTCCTGGTCCAGGCCGGGTTTGATGTCCCATCTCATCAAGAGTTTGACGTTTCCGTTCCGCATGTATCGGCACTCGCAATGTCGCTCGCTCTAATACCGCAACTATACCGCAAAATTATGACCGCTGGGTTTGAATCAATTTAATCGGTAGTGTATCGAAGTCGGTTGAATTTCTTCAAATGCGGACGATTTGGTAGGGGCGACTCGGCGAGTCGCCCGATATCGATCCTGTTTTACGCATCGGGCGATCCACCGGATCGCCCCTACCAGGCTATTTCAGCCGAAATGGATACACTACCATTTAATCTGTACCGGTCAGCGACCGCAACTGAACGACCTGTGTCTGTTCCGGCAGGCCAGTCGCGGTCACCCGCAGCGTGTCTTGTGGTTCGGCCCGCGCCACGCCCATGCCCTTGAAAAAACCATCCAAGGCGGTCGCGAAGTCGCTGTCGCGGATGTCAGGCGGCTGCATCGGCACAAGATAATTCGGCTCAATCATGCTGATCAGATCCGCCAACTGGTCGCTGCCGAGCGCTGTGCCGCCAATCGGCAATAGCAGCGCGTGCACATCATCAAGCTGTTCAATGATGGACTGATCCGGCAGTTGATGCAGCCGGCCCATGTGCAGCAGATTGAGGTCGTTGGGATATTCAAAATGACAGGCGACATTTTCCAGCACGGCGTCATTCGCTTCATCATGCCGGTGCAAGGCAATGCCGGTGACAAAGAGCCCGCCAACTTCATATTCGCCCGGGCCGGCGATGACGTATTGGCAGTCGCGGATCCGCGCCACTTGATGGTCTTCTCGATTATGACTGACCGTGACCAGGTCGGCTTTCAAGCGCAGATCCGCCAGGTCCCGGGCCGGGTGATAGGGATCCGTCACGATCGATTTCTGGCCGCGCTCGGTAATGCGAAAGCAACTGTAGCCATACCAGGTTATCTCCACGTCGTCTCTCCGGGCTTGCTTCGCTCATCAGCCAACACAATAAAAGGGGGCGCATCTTCAGAATACACCATTAGCCTTCGAATGAGACGGCAGAAGACATCCAAACCGGCCTAATCCAGAAAGCCGCCCCACTCTTCCAGGGCCGCTTCCAAGTCGCTTTCGGCGCGTGAATATGCTTCGCCGAGGACGCGAACCTTGCCGGCATCCCCGGCCAAACTGGCGCCATCCAACTGCGCGCTGATTTCGCTAATGTCCGCCTCCAATGCCTGGATTCTTGCCTCCAGTTCGGCTGTTCGCCGCGCCACCTCGTAGGGGCTCAAACCTCGTTTCTTTTCCCGGTAGCGGGCCGGCCCTTTCCGCCTTTGCCTGTTGGCTTCATCGGGCTCATGCGCGCTCTTGACCGCCGGCGCGGCCAGGCGACGGTTGCGTTCGCGCAGATATCGCTGATAGCCGCCATCACAAATTGACAGCTGGCCGGGGGAGATTTCCCAGACCTGCGTCGCCAGCGCGTCAATCAAATACCGATCGTGGCTGGCCAGCAGGATCGTGCCGCTGAAGCCGGCGAGCACGGCCTGCAAAACTTCCTGGCTATCGACATCGAGATGGTTTGTCGGCTCATCAAGCAGCAGCAGGTTGGCGCCGCGCAAAGCCAACTTCGCCAGCGCCAGGCGGCCGCGTTCGCCGCCAGACAGGGAGGAAACCGGCCGGAAGACATCGTCCCCGCTAAAGAGGAAGCGCCCGAGCCAATCACGGGCCTGTGACAGTGGCATCAGCTTAACATCCAGGATTTCGTCGACCAGCGTCTTTTCGGCGGCCAGGCCTTCATGCGCTTGGGCAAAATAACCGGCCGTCACTTGGGCGCCGAGGCGCAATTCACCGGCCAGCGCCGGTAGATCGCCGCTCAGCGTCTTCAGCAGAGTCGATTTGCCGACGCCGTTGGGACCGACGATCGCCACGGTCTCGCCGCGCAAGACCAAGATATCCGGCAGTTTTAAGAGCGGGCTCGCGCTGTCGTAGCCGATTTTTAATTCACGCGCCACTATCACCTCGTCGCCGCTGCGGCTGATATCGCCCATATCTACGAACATCTTGCGCCGCATGCGGGGACCGCTCTCGATAATGGCGCCGCGTTTCTTCATGGTTTCGAGTTTCTTTTGGCGGCCCTTGGCCTGCGCCGTCCAGCGACTGCCCATGTGGCGGCGGATGTAATCCCTCTCCTTCTTGATGAATTGCTGCTGCTGCTCATATTGCTGTTGAATCGTTTCCCGCACGTGGTCGCGCTGCCGGACGTATTGGCTATAGTTGCCGCGATATGTTTGGAGTCGGCAATGCTCGATTTCCCATACCGTTCGCGCGAAATGATCAATAAAGTAGCGATCGTGGCTGACGGCTAAAACGGCGCCGGAAAAAGACGCCAGATGCTTCTCCAGCCACTCGACCGCGCTGATATCCAGGTGATTTGTCGGCTCATCCAGAACGAGCAGATCCGGTTCTTCCAGGAGATTACGCGCAAGGAGGGCCCGTGTCTTCTGCCCGCCGGAAAGTTCCGGCAGCGGACGGTCGTACTCGTCCGCTGTGAAGCCCAGCCCGCTGAGCACCATCTTGATCCGCGTTTCATAGTTGTAGCCGCCGAGCCGCTCAAATTCCGCCTGCAAGGGGCCGTAGCGTTCAAGCGCAGCCTCAAAGCGCTCGGCATCGCCCAAGGTCCGCTCAAGTTCAGCCAGTTGCGCTTCCATATCGCGCAAGGCGCCAAAGGCCTTTAGCTGCTCCTGCCAGAGGCTGTGGCCGCCAACCAGTTCGGGGCGCTGCGGCAAGAAGGACAGCCGCAAGCCGCGCGCAGAACTGACGCTACCGGCCGTGGGCAAATCGATGCCGGCCAGCACGTTGATCAAGGTCGTCTTGCCGGCGCCATTGGGCCCGACCAGGGCGATACGCGCGCCGGCCGCTATGTCGACATTCAGGCCGCTGAAAATCTCGTCAGCGCCGTGAAACTTGCTCAGATTGCGGGCTATGAGTAGGGACATAGGGATCGTCAACGCGCCGCCTGGACAAACGGCGGCATTATAGCACGGCGCGGCAGATCGTTTAACAGCGTTCTGTTTTACCGCCAGAGCAAACGCATCAAACTGAAATTACGCTGACAAATGACAATTCTTGCTCATATTGCGTAATCTGTAGGGGCGTTTCGCTGAAACGCCCACAATTTGTAGGCCATTTTCAACGGGCGTCTCACGAGACGCCCATTTCCAACAACTTGGAAACCAATGAGCGAGCCACCGGCTCGCCCGCACACACGATCATGTGTGAACTGAGTCCACGATTTACCACTCCCAAAGCGCCGGTGGTGTATCAGAGTCGGTTGAATTTCCTCAAATACCGACGATTTGGTAGGGGCGACTCGGTGAGTCGCCCAATTTCGATACTGTTCGTACCCATCGGGCGATCCACCGGATCGCCCCTACCAGACTATTTCAACCGAAATTGATACATTACCCAAAGCGCCAAACGATTGCCAAGCAGAAAATGACACGTTATAATGAACGCTTAGCACAAACGTTCGTATTGAGGAGACATGCTCGCGCCCACACATATCGACCGCAGGCGCCGGCTGGCGCGCTGGCTGCTTTCGGCCGGCGTCCCATTCGCAATTGTATTTGCCTTCCTGCTGCAAGCATTTGCCTGGGGAAGCGGCGCGCAAAGCCAGGAGGCGGGGCAACAGGACGGCACAGCAGCCCCTCCGGCGATTGTAGAAGAGCGCTTTCCTTTTGGGCGGGTCTACCATGGCGAAAACTGGCGACTCTATTTCAACGAGCCGGACGCGACGGTCGGGCGCGCGGAATACAAGAACGGCATGGATGCCGCCCTGGCCGCCGCTATCGCCGATGCGCGGCATTCGCTTGATATCGCCGCCTTCGAGCTCAACAGCGATGTCGTTGTCGACGCGATTCGCGACGCGCATGAGCGCGGCCTGGCAGTGCGGATCGTGACCGACAACGCGCACGGGCTGGAGGACGAGCGGGACCCTCAACTGCGGCAATTGCGGGACGAGGGCATCGGCGTGGTTGACGACGGACGCAGCGCGTTGATGCACAACAAGTTCCTGATCATTGATGAAAGCGCTGTCTGGACCGGCTCCTGGAATTACACGGTCAACGGCAGTTATCGCAACAACAACAACGCCTTCGTCCTGGAAAGCGCGGATGCCGCCAGCGCCTACCGCCAGGAATTTGATGAGATGTTTAATCGGGGCGAATTTGGCGCGCGCTCGCGCGATGACGGCATCATCGCGTTTGCATTTGGAGACGGGTCAGTCAGCATTTTATTCGCGCCGGAAGGCGACGAAATCGGCGCAATTGCGGCGGAGATCGCGCGGGCAGAACGTTCAATACGTTTTATGGTTTTCGTGTTTTCTCTGGAAGAGCTGGCGCAGGCGATGCTGAATCAGGCCGCTAACCCGGCCGTGACGGTAGCGGGCATCTTCGAGGAGCGCAACAGCAAAGCAAGCTGGAGCCAAATGCCGGCGCTGCATTGCGCCGGGGCGCTCGTTCGCCAGGACGGCAATCGCTACCTGCTGCATCACAAAGTCATCATTATTGACGACGACACCGTGATCACCGGCTCTTTCAACTTTTCGCGGAGCGCGACCAAGAGCAATGATGAAAACATCGTGATCATCCGCGATGCAACGGTCGCGGCTGCATATCTTGACGAGTGGCGCCGGATCTGGGACGGCGCGGAGGAATTGGCGCCGGAAGAAATCGCCTGCGATTAAGCCGGGTCAATCCGGCATTTACGCAGATGCAAGGGCGATTTTTTCGGCTGGCGCTCGATTTCTCCGCGCGCTTCCAAATCCAACTGCACCGCTTTGCAATACCAGCGAACGGAACCGGGCTTGGGGAATAGCGCTGTCGGAACTTCTTGTTCGACGAGACGACTGCGCACGCCCGCCTCCAAATCGGCGAAGGCCATCCATTTCTCATTGGAAAGCGTCGCCAGCATGGCGGCGCGGATAACATGATACTTCTCGGTCTTGAGGTTTTCGCGGCGCTCGGGATGATTGACGTTTCGCGCCTTGATGCTGCTCATTGTTTGCCTCCATTTTCATGCCTGTCGAAGCTGCGGCAGCGCCGAAACAGGGATCTCCGATGCGGGATACGGACTGCTTCACAGAGCCTTTGACATCGCATTGTAGAGCCGCAAAGCGTCTTCTCGGCGGCAGAGTCGGGTGCCCGGCGTCATGACGGCGGCGCTGCCGGCGGCGACGCCGAAGCGCGCCGCATCAAGCAGTTCGCGCCCGCTCGCCAGAGCCAGGGCGATACCGCCGACCATGCTGTCGCCCGCGCCTACTTTGCTGCGAATCGGCACGACGGGCGCGCGCAAATGCTTAAAATCATCGCCGGTTATCAAGGCCGCGCCGGCCGCGCCCATAGACAGCAGGATCACTTCGGCGAGTCCTTCCGCAATGAGACGCTGGCCGACAGATTCGATGTCTTCCTCGCCGCGGAGTTGCTGCCCAGCGAGTACTTCCAACTCACGCAGATTCGGTTTGAGCATATACACGCCTTTGCCCACAGCCCGGCTCAGAGGATCGCCGGCGGTATCGAGGATAACGCGGATGCCGTGGTTGCGCGCATAGCGTGTGATCTCGCCGTAGAATTCCGCCGGAACCCCGGCCGGCAGGCTGCCGCTGGCGACAATGTAGGCCGGGTTGCGGTTGAAAAGCGTTTCCAGACAGGCGATCCATTCTTCCGCGCTCAATTCGGGCCCGGGCATGGTGAAGCGATACTGCAGAGAAGTTGACTCTTCGAAAACCGTGACGCTCTCCCGTGTGATGCCGGCGATAGGCACGGCAACATGATCGATGCCTTCTTCCTCCAGCAGGCTTGTGAGCATGGCGCCGGTGTGGCCGCCGGCGGCGAAAACAGCGCTGGACCGCCCGCCGAGGAAGTGGATGGCCCGCGATACGTTGATGCCGCCTCCGCCGGGATGAAAGCGCGGGGCGGCGCAGCGCAACTTGATCTCCGGCGCCACCGAGCCGATGCTCGTGCCGATATCCAGGGCGGGATTCATTGTCAAGGTAGCAATTGATTCCATCGGCGCTCGCTTCATGCGGATGATTGAACTGCGACAAGTGTAGCGAGGGGCGCCCGGCTAGACCAGCCTGGACCGCTTGCGCAGCGGTGAGGGCTTCGCCGCCCAGGCCGCCGGGAAGCGCATTTTATTGTTGCCTTCATCAAGCCTTAACCGATCTCAGCCAGCGGCGGGTTACTTCAGGCGCAGATTCACCTATAATCAGCGCTAGCTTGATTAGGCGCATAAGAACAAGGATCGCTTGATGCACGTTTATCTCATCCGTCACGCGCAATCGGAAAACAATGTCTTGACTGCGGAAACCATGAGCCGGCGCAAGGTGGATCCCGATCTGACCGAGCTGGGCTATCAGCAGCGGGAGCGCCTGGCGCGGCATCTGGCGCGCCAGCGCGATGTTTTGGCTGACGGCTTCCAAATCACGCGTCTGTACAGCAGCGCCATGTATCGCTGTCTGGTTACGGCGCAGACCCTGGGCAAAGCCTTGGATCTGCGGCCGAGGGTCTGGCCGGATTTGCACGAAATGGGCGGCATGTTCCTGCGGCAAAATGGGCGCTTTCAGGGCTTCGGCGGCATGACCCGGGCGGAAATCCTGGACCAGTTTCCGGATTATCAACTGCCGGAAAGCGTCAGCGAGCGCGGCTGGTACGACGCCGCCTTGGGCTATGAGCCGGAAACATACAGTCTATTTCGCGCGATCAAGGTCGCCGAGGAATTAAATAGTTGGAGCGAGAGCGACGAAGTGATCGGCCTGGTATCGCATGCCGGCTTTCTCGACCGCTTGGTCAAAGCGATTTTCGGTCAGTTGCCGTCGCCTCCGCATACGATGAGCTATTATCATGACAACACCGCCATCACACGGATCAATTATGACGGGTCGCGACCGATACTTCACTACCTGAACCGGCTGGATCATCTGCCGGCGGAAATGCGCTCCTTCTAGGTCAAACGTCTGGGACAGGATGCATGATGAAAGACTTCGTGGAGAAAGTAGCGGTGGTGACCGGCGGCGGCGGCGGCATCGGCAGCGCGATTTGCCAGCGATTGGCCGCGGCCGGGGCCCAAGTTGTCATCACCTACAGCAGCGACCAGGCCAAGGCGCGGGGGACGGCGAATAGCCTGTCCGGCGGCAATCATCTCATCATACGCTGCCCGGTGGAAGACAGCGCGGCGCAGGCGGCGCTGGCGCAAGCGATCGACGAGAAATACGGGCGCGTCGATGTCCTGGTGAATAATGCCGGCATCACCAGCCCGGTGGCGCATGCCGATCTGGAGGGATTGGATGACGACACCATCGACCGTATTTTTCGGGTCAACTGGCGGGGCGCCTTCGCGTCAATTCGGGCGCTGCAGCCGCTGCTGGCCGACGGCGATGGCGGCCTGATCATCAACATATCGTCCATCGCCGGGCGCACCGGGGTCGGCAGCAATGTCGCCTATTGCGCCAGCAAAGCGGCGATGGACAGCATGACCCGTTCGCTGGCGCGGGCATTGGCGCCGCAGATTCGTGTGCTGTCGGTTTCGCCCGGCTGGGTCAATGGCGAATATGCGCAGCGAATGCCACGCGCGCTGCTCGCCGAGCAGGAAGAACGGACGCCGCTGCGGCGCATCGCCGAGGCGGAAGATGTGGCGGAGGCGGTCTATGCGGCGGCGGTTCATTTGCGCTATAGCACCGGCGACATCATCGCGGTCGATGGCGGCCGCCCGCTGGGTTAGAGCCTTACGCAAAGTTCCAGGATTGACACGCGCGCCGCAATAGCGAGCCCGGTGATAATCTTCGCCCGTTTTATTTGGCTGTAATTCTGCACTATAATGTGTCTGTAGCTGGTTGCCACAGGGTTTGCCGGGCGCGGCCATGCGCGCGACAGGAGAAAGCCAATGCGATTTATTCTTTTGCTCTTTCTTTTCTTCCTCAGTTCTCTGGCAGCGCTGGCGCATGGAGACGGGGGGCATGACGATGATGATGCGAAAGCGGCGGACCTCAGCGCCGTCGCCGCGCCCGATCAGCCCACTTATTACGAGCATGTGCGCCCGATCATCGAAGCCAGTTGCATAGACTGCCATTCGGGTGGGCAAATCGCCGCCTACGCGCCCTTCAACGATCCGCAAGATGTAATCTTTGCGGCGCAGGATATCAAGTTCCACGTCGTCTTCGGCTTGATGCCGCCCTGGATGCCGTCGCCCGAAACTCTGCCTCTGAAATACGATCGCAGCCTGTCGGATGTGGAAATCGCCACTATCGCCGCCTGGGTCGACGCCGGCGCTCCTTTAGGCGATCCACAAGACTACCGGCCGGCGGCGAGCGACGGCTTGGACTTCGTCGAAATTCGCGCCGATATGACTTTGCAGCTCGAGGCTGCCTACGTCCCGGATGAAGACGCGCGCGATGATTATCGCTGCTTCGCATATCCGCTGAACATCACTGAACCGCAGTTCATCACCGGTTACGACTTCATTCCCGATGTGGGCGAAATGGCGCATCACAATATCGTGTATCTGTTTGATGAGACGGCTAATCGCGCAATTGAAAGTCGCAACTATGCCGATGGGCGTCCGGGCTGGCCCTGTTATGGATCGCCCGGCTTTACAACGGAGGGAATCAGAATTGGCGGCTGGACGCCGGGCGCATCGCCCTTCGCCTTCCCGCAAGGCACGGGCGTCCTGATAAAGCCGGGTCACCATCTTGTTGTACAAATGCACTACAACCTGTGGACCACTCGTCAGCCGGATCGCAGTCGAGTCGTCTTGCAGTTGGAGGCGGCCGAAAGCGAGCTCGCCGAGTTCCATATTATCTCACTGGCGGCGCCGGTGGAGATTCCTTGCCCAAGCGGAACTGAAGGACCCCAATGCGAGCGCGAGGCCGCCATAGAGCGCGTCGGCGACCTTTATGGAGAAATTGCGCGCTACGCGCCCGGCTACCTGTTGCGCGAGTGCGGCCAAACCCTGGCCGATTACGCCGCGAACAGCGGCGAGAATGCCAGCGGCGCCTGTGATTATCCGGTCCCTGGGCCCCTCACGCTTTACGGCGTTTCCGGCCACATGCACGAATTGGGGCGCAGCTTCCGCATGGAACTGAATCCGGAAAGCGAGGCGCCGCTGCTGCTGCTGGATATCCCGCGCTGGGACTTCCACTGGCAAGACCGATACTATTTCGTCGAGCCGGTGCAAGTCGCTCATGGCGATATCCTGCGCATGAGCTGCGTTTGGGATAACTCGCTTTCGGACGAGCCGCGTTATGTGGTTTGGGGCGCGGGCACGGCCGACGAAATGTGCTTCGGCTCGGTGATGGCGCTGAAGCAATAGAGGTTGCATTGTCCTCAGAGCTTACTCAACGGCATCGAGTAGTTCTTTGTTATACGTTAGCATAACGCTCTGTTTCTCTGGTGAGTACAGAAGGTTGTCCTTGTTCTTCAAATATATCACACGCTCACTATAGTCACTCAACAACAAATCTTCCTCGTCTGCTGTCATTAACACGTTTCGATTTCTATTCTGCGTTATTTTCGCGTGACTATAGCCGTCAATGTAGACCATGTTCTGCCAATTATCTAAGAGTTTAAACTGCTCCTCACTTTCGGACCAGCCAAGTGGGACTACATGATGCAGTTCGAATCCGGGGGCTCGACTTACACGGTGATTCCGAAAATAGCGCATCTTCTGACTAAAGGACCTGACTCTTCCTTTCCGAAGAAAGAGTAGCTTTTCACGTCCTCGCTTGCGCACTTCAAAGTAAACCGTTTGATCTAGAAGGTGATAAATCTGTGCTGCTTTGTTGTGCCAATTATTATAGTGACGTTTCGCAGTCTTATCGCCCGGGAATTTGTCCGGCTGCAGTTCAACACGAAGTGTTTCGATGACCGAACGCCGCTGGGTTGGCGCAAGATTCCTGTATGATCGAATCAACGCCACGCACCTTTCAAACCCAACATTGAACGATGTTGGAGAATTAACGGCAGAAGCGAAAAACATAAATTCATGAATTTCAATATGTTTGAGCTTGAAATCAGTGTCCCGAAGTATGTGGAGCAATGTAGCAATGAACCCGCCCAAGAGAAGGTCCACGGCTCTCGAAAATATATAGAATTGCTCATCTATTGTTTCTGCCTGAACAAGTCTACGGCCTTGATCGCTAAGCGATGCAAACCTGTTTTTCACTCCTTTGCCTGCATATGGATCGTTTGGCACATTTGGATGACTATACCGAATTATCAGGCCCATCCTGTGAAAATCAACGAACAAGTTTTTGCGCATTGCATCTTGAGTCCCCTTGCCAATAGTCGCCTTTACCTCGGTACAGAATCGCGCATATGTCTCTTCTTCTGGAAAATTCTCTGGTCTATCTGACAAATCCGTAGTCCTTATGGGCATCAAGGATTGATTGGGAGCGTATTTGTCGAGCAATTTTAGAATCGTGACCATTTCGTTTCTGGTGTAACGGTTGTGCTGCGATGACACATCACCGCGATATCTGTCATCTTTGAGTCGAGAATCTATGAACTCCAGCGCATCGTTTCCTCTGTTGATATTAGATACAAAGCTCTTGTACATTGCCATTTCTCAAGAGTACTCCGCCAATCTGCCACGAGCCAACATTACATAATCGGCACTGCTATCTGAACAAATAAAACGCCTACCTAATTTCTTTGCAGCCAATGCCGTCGTTCCTGTGCCTACAAAGCAGTCTAGTACCAAGTCACCCTTATTTGAACTTGCTTTAATGATCCTCTCAACGAGATCTAGAGGCTTAGGGGTTGCATGTCCCATTTTCTTAACTTTGCCGTTGACCTTGTTCTTATGTCTAGCACTACTAAAATGCCACACTTCTCCGCAGAGGCGGCCATTCGGATTCGGAAACCACCTCTTTCCATTCTTGAGGATTCCCTTCGTCTTTGCGTGCTCAATTCTCTGAGTAGACTGATACGGAACTCGAACATCGTCATAATTGAACGTGTGGCATGGTCCGTTCGTAAAGAACAGAATTGTCTCTTGCCCGTTACTGAAGCGTCTTCGGGCCCCACCCATGCCGTCACGCTTATCCCATGTAATCCAATTCTGAAAAAAAAGACCTCGTGAATCGAGGTGGTTTAGAATGAACGCGCAATTGTACGGTGTATTGAAAATGTATAGGCTGCCGTTTGGTTTGAGTTTTGGAATCAGCGAATCGATCCAAGAATAGGTGAAATCGAAGAACGATGCATCCGACTCGAATGTATCCCACTCAGCCTTCTTCAAATTGTATGGTGGATCGATTACGGCCAGATCTACAATGGAATCGTCGACCATCGCCAAGAACTCAAAGCAATCCAATTCATATATTTCATTAATCGCGAGTGCCGTTTTCATACTCGAATTCCAATCGCATTTGAAAAGCCACATCAAGTTTCTTTTCTATCACTATTCTATAACTCGACATAATCTCGTAGCCGATGAAATGACGACCATTCTGTTTGGCTACCTTTAGTGTAGTTCCGCTGCCAGCAAAAGGATCTAACACCACATCCCCTTCAAATGTAAAGAGCCGCACGCAGCGATAGACTATTTCCTCTGGCATGATGGCGCTGTGATCACCATAGGCTAAGTCGTCTTTACCTGGAATTGGTATCCGCCAAACTTGTTTAGTAAAATCTACCCATTCGTCTTGCGTAAGCCGGCTCGCCTCCTTCGCATAGCTCGGTACGCTGTTTTCAGGCTTTCCATCTTTTACATACACGGTAATAAATTCGCTTGTATTCTGTGCGTAAAAGTTGCGCGGAAACGGGTAACTACCAAACATTAATCTCTTGCTGGGATTTGTCCGGTCCCAAATAAATACGTCATAAAGAAACATGGACGTATCATTTTGGTAAAGAATCGAGTGTTGAATATCCGCGTTCAAATCAAAAATGTGGCGATTGTAATGCGTTCTGTAGTCAGCACGCTTCATCGGTACGAGCGGTGAGTTGATGACCAATTTCCCATTTGGCTTTAGAACTCGTTCGCATTCTTGCCAAACCTTGAGAAGTTCGCCAATGAATTCCGAATAGTCCTGCAAATCACCAATCTGGGCACCATTCTTTTTGCTGTGATTCGCCAACTGGTAGCCATCTAGTGAATAATCCTTTATGTTGAAATAAGGTGGTGAAGTCACGATGAGGTCAACTACACCGTCGGGAATTTCATTCATGAATTGAGAATTCTTATAGAAGACGCGGTTAAGATATGGAGCTGGATTCATGGTGAAGAAACTTCAGAGGACCTAATCATACCGGAAGTTCCTCGGGCGCAGAATTGGACGGAATCAGAACGTCTGTATCCATTTTCGATTATTCTATCGGCTTGGTTGCATCGTAGCAAGGAAATGACTAACCAAAATCACAATCTGCTGTATGTGTACTACTTCCGCCTGCTCAATTCTCGAAGAGATTCATCATGTAGTCGGTCGACATGCCTTGGGATTCCAGGCGCGCTTTCAGTTTGCGGCGGGCATCGTGTATGAGTTTGTAGAGGGCGTTGCGGTTAGTGCCCATGCGCTCGGCCAGGACATCCATCGGTATGCCTTTCAGGGCGACCGCGACCAGCGCCTGGTATTGCCTTTCGGTCAGCGCCTCTTGCAGCGCGCGCTCGATTTTCTCGAGGACATCGTCGCGCTCGGCCACTTTCTCCGGCGTTGGCGATTTCGAGGTGACCAGGCGCGGCGAAGACTCGCCATCGGCGGTCAATTCATCCAGGCTGAAGTCGCGGTAGCGCGCGCGCCGCAAGTCGCTGATCGCCAGGCGTATGGCGATTTTGTTGGCCCAGGTGCTGAAGCGGCTCTCGCCGCGGAATTTATCGAGGTTGTCCATCACACGCAAGGTCGCGTCCTGCGCCAGGTCTTCCGCCATCTGCGTCAACTCTTGCGTCGCCAACCCGCGCAAGTCGCTGCGGTCTTGGCTGAGGTAAAAGTAGATGCTGCGCTGCAAACGCCGGCGCAAATCGGCCAGGGCGATAGACTGCGCGCCTGGGTCCTTCGAGCTTAGCGCTGCTATCCAATCGTCGTTGCTGCGTTCGGTCATGGGAGCGGTCGTCAATCTGTAAAATGAGAGATCGGTCTGCCGCCCAATGATACTGAAACAAGGGCGAAAATTCAGCGTCGAAGCGCTGAAATGTACGATGAATCCTGGTAGCGCCGCCGCAAGAATGGGACTGCGGTCCGGCATGAATTTATCACCTTTTGGCTTCTCGACGGGTCTATACTTATGAAGCGTCATGCCGGAAATTGGCGGCGCTCGGTCTTGAAAACATGGAGTTGCATACATGAACAACCGGTCAGAGCCACCCAAACATGTCACCGAGGGTGGAAAAGACGGCAAGAAAAGCAGCGATGGCAACAAATCGCCTTTCGGCAATCCCAATTCCCAGCGTATGTGGATTGTGCTTGGCATCATCGTATTGGCGCTCTTCCTGCTTGTATTCAGCGGGCGGGCGGCGGTGCAGTTTGGCAATAGCTGGCCGATGAACCGGCTGGCGGCTGATATTCGCAGCGGTCGTGTGGAACGGGTGATCGAGCGCGGCGGCCGGGAGCTGCAGGTTTCCTATACGGACAACACTACAGAGACCGTTTACAAGAACCCGTCTTCGGATTTCTACACGCAGATGGAAACTTTGGGCGTGGCCGGCGCCACCCTGGATAACGTGGATTATTTCTTCGAGCCGGCCGATGACTCGCCGCAGATGATTTTCCAGATTCTGCTCGGGGTAGTTCCTATCCTGATCATCGTCTGGTTCTTGTGGCGGATGATGCGATCCATGCGCGCCGGCCAAGACCAGGCGATGAGCTTCGGCCGCAGCAAGCCGCGCGTCGCCCGCGATATGGAGCGCCCGCAAGTGACATTCAAAGATGTGGCCGGCGCCGAAGAAGCGAAAGAGGATTTGAAAGAAATCGTCGAGTTTCTCAAAGAGCCGGAGAAGTTCATCCGCCTGGGCGCGCGTGTGCCGAAAGGCGTGCTGATGGTGGGCCCGCCCGGCACAGGCAAGACCTTGATGGCGCGCGCCGTGGCCGGTGAAGCCGGCGTGCCCTTCTTCAGCATTTCCGGCTCGGAATTTGTCGAGATGTTCGTCGGTGTCGGCGCCAGCCGCGTCCGCGATCTCTTTGAGCGCGCCAAGGCGGAAGCGCCGGCGATTGTCTTTGTCGATGAGATTGACGCGGTCGGGCGGCATCGCGGCGCCGGATTGGGCGGCGGCCACGATGAGCGCGAGCAGACGCTCAACCAAATCCTGGTCGAGATGGATGGCTTCGACAACGACACCAATATCATCATCATCGCCGCCACCAACCGTCCCGATATCCTGGATCCGGCCCTGCTGCGCCCGGGACGCTTCGACCGCAAAGTGGTGATGGACAATCCCGATGTCAAAGGACGGCAGGAAATCCTGAAAGTGCATTCCCGCGGCAAACCCTTGGCGGGCGATGTAGATGTGGAGGCGCTGGCGAAGATCACGGCCGGCTTCTCCGGCGCCGACCTGGAGAACCTGGTGAATGAAGCGGCGATTCTGTCGGCCCGCCGCGACAAAAAGTCAATCGGCATGGAAGAGATGCAAGAAGCGATGGAGCGCGTGGTTATGGGGCCGGAGCGCCGAAGCCGCGTCATCACGCCGGAGGAGAAAGAAAAAGTCGCTTATCACGAAGCCGGGCATGCCCTGCTCTTCCACCGGCTGGAGAATACCAGCCCGGTGCACAAGATCACTATCGTCTCGCGCGGGCGCGCCGGCGGTTATGTCATGCCGCTGCCGGACGGCGATGACATGCTGATAACGCGGGAGAAGTTCGAGGACGATATCGTCGCCGCGATGGGTGGCCGGGCGGCGGAAGAGATCATCTATAACCAGTTCACCACCGGCGCCAGCAATGACCTGCAGCAGGCGACGCGCATGGCAAGGGCGATGGTGACGCAATTCGGCATGAGCGACTTGCTCGGCCCGCGCTCTTACGGCAACGGCGGCGGCGCCGTCTTCCTGGGACGGGAAATCGCCGAGCAGCGGGATTACAGCGAGCATTACGCCCAGCAGATCGATGACGAAGTCAAACGAATCTTGCAGTCCGCGTATCAGCGAGCCAAAGATATGCTGCTGGAGCAGCGCGACAAGATGGAGAAGCTGGTCGAGATTCTGATCGAGCGCGAGACGCTGAACGCCGAAGAATTCGTCGAGATCGTGGATGGGCCGGCGGCGGAAGCGGCGATGTAAACAGCCGACAGTCCGCGCATGGCCAGGCTGAGCTGGCGGCTCGGGCTCAGGCGCAGCGGATGGCGCATGTAGTCAGCTCGCATCATATAGCTCGCGCGCATTATCCGAGAGGATCATCTTTGCCGCCTCGCGCGCTTGCGCCTCAGACATGAATCCGTCATTGATGAGCTGCTGCATTGCCTGGGCCAGCGCCTGCTTGCCCAGCAATGCGCTTGTATAGAAGGGTTCGGGACTGCCGTAGGTATCGGAACCGTAGCAGACTCGAGAGAGCGGCGCCATTTCCAGCACTTCGGCGATGATGCGCGCGCCGGCGTTGCCGGCGAAGGGCAAGCCTTCCGAAAGATCGCACCAGATATTCGGCAGCGCGTTGGCTATGTAACCCGCTTCAGCATGATAAGGATAGCCGGTATGCACCAAAAGGAATTTGCAGGCGCGATACGCCGGGTAACGCAGCAATTCCATCAGCAGGGCCGGGCGGCAGGCATCCAGATGCACCTCCCAATCCCCCATGCCGGTATGCACTTGAAATGGCGCATCAAAATCGATGCAGAGCTCAATGGCGCGGCAAAAGAGATGATCGCGCAGGTTTTTGATCGCATCGCCGCTTCGCCCGCGGGCGCGGCGGATTTTCTCGAGAGCGACCATGCCTTGATCGGCGGAACGGCTGCGGGGATCAATATCGAGTCCCGTGCGGTAAGCGATAATTGATTTCAGCCCCACATAACCGCCATCGCTCAATGCCATAGCGATACCCTCGTCGTATGCGCGCTGAAACTCCGGCCAGGCGCTGTCTTCGTCAAGAAGTTGCTGAATCAGCGCTTCGATGCGGAAGACGGGCAGCACTTCAACCCCAACCTGGGCGCGGAAACGCCTGAGATCGACCTGTGGCAAGGGATGGCCGTCGTCCACGATTAGCGTTTCTATTTTGCCGGCTTGATGCAGGCCCTGCGCGTAAACCCCATAGCCATTGTCTTTGATGGCGCGGTTGCGCGCAGCAACCACGGCATCCACCGTCGCCTCTACCTGAAAGAATTCCGCCATTCGCCGCAGCATATACCGGAAGTAAAGCGTATCGCGCTTGACCCGCTGCAACATCGCCTGCGCAGCCGCATCCACCTCGATACCGCCCGCTTGCAGATATTCGGGCGAGCCGCCGCCGAATGAAACCGCATTTACCCATTCGTCGGCGCTGAGATTGTCTGCGCGCCTATACGGGTGGCAATGCGCATCGACTACGCTCAGATCGCTGAAATCGAGCATCAGGTGGCCTCCAGGTACATTTGCCGCTCCCAGGGATGCACTGTCAGATTGTAGGTTTCCAGTTCCTGACGCTTGACCTTGATGAATTCCGGCCCGATGACCGGCGACAGCGCCGACATCAGAACCTCATCATTTTCCAGGGCATCCAGAGCGACGGGCAGAGTGCGCGGCAGGTAGTCGATTGTATGCTGCCGGCGCTGCGCCTCGCTGAAATGCCCGACATCTTCGTCATTAAAAGGATCGCCCGGATCCATGTCTTTCTGTATGCCGTCCAAACCGGCGGCGAGCAAAGCGGTCAAAAAGAAGTAAGGATTGCAGGTATTGTCCCCGGCGCGATATTCGACGCGGCATCGCTGGTTGACATCGGGCACGCGCAGAAGGACGCCGCGATTGCCGACGCCCCAGGCGATATGCGCCGGCGCCCAGGAGGCCGGCTGCAGGCGCTTGTAAGAGTTGACCGTGGGCGCCCCCAAGCCGCAGATGCCCGGGGCATGCCGCATCAAGCCGCCCGTGAACTGCCGGCCGATTTCACTAAGCGGGTTCCCCGACATCAGATTTTCGCCGGATCCACGATCCCAGAGCGCCAGATGCACATGCAAACCATTGCCGGCCAAATCAGTGAAGGGTTTGGGCATGTAGGAGGCGATCAAGCCGCGCTTGAGGGCCAGCGCCCGCGTGACCTCTTTGCTGATGAGGCAGCTATCCGCGGCGGCCAGCGGATTTCCGTAGCGCAGGCTGAATTCAAACTGCGAGGGACCGTATTCCTTGCCCAATTGCTCAACCTGCAGGCCCATCGCTTCCAGCGCCACCACGATTTCATGCAGAAGTTCGGCAAATTGATTTAAGCCGGCGACGGTGAACATGCCGCCGGCGCGGTCGGGCGCATAATCGCCGTCGACAGTCTTGTTGAAGAGGCTGAATTCAGCTTCCAGCGCGGCGCTGATATCGATGCCGCGCGCCGCATAGCTGGAAACGGTTTTCACCAGGTTTTGACGCGGGCAGCCGTCGAAAGGTTGATGAGCCTCGGTCAGCATATTGCAGAAGACGATGGCGGTGCTGTCCAAATATGGCAGCTTCCAATAGGCCTCCGGATCCGGCATTGCCAGGAAGTCGCCCGTTTGCGCCTGCCAGATGCCATCGGGGGCATTGTGATCGTCGACGCCGAAATTAAGGTTGGCGCGGGCAAATGCCACGCCATCTTCTACAGCACTCTCGAATTTGCTCTTGGGCAAGGTCTTGGCGCAGGCGCGACCGTTGTAATCGTGATAGGTTACCCAAAGGTTTTCGATCTTGTCATCAGCCAGGCGTATTAGAAATTCCTTCTTATCCATTTTTGACTCCACAGATCAAGCGAATCAGCTCTGCCAGCAGCGCCGTACGCGGCACGATGCTGCTCTTTAGAATATATTCATCGGGTCCATGATCCAGGCCGCCGATGGGACCCAAGCCATCAAGCGCAGGCACGCCCTCTTGGGCGGCGAAGGCGCTATCCGCGGCGCCGCCGGTGCTTATCCCGCGCAGGCCGAAGCCGAGTCTTTCCGCCGCCTGAATCGCAAGCGCCTCCAGGCCGGCCACCTCGGATGTGCGCGGCATCGGCGGCGAGGCGAGGCGCTTATCCAGCGTGAAACTGATGTCATCTTCGCCGCGCCGGGAAAATATCGCTTCAATTTCCGCAACCGCGCGCTCGAGCTCAGCCGGCTCATAGGCGCGGATATCGATGCTGGCCTCGGCCCGGTCCGGCACGACATTGGGGAGGTTGCCACCGTTAATTGCACCGACGTTGATCGTGACCCCGGCGTCGGGCTGGGCCAGCGCTTCTACTTGTAGCAGGCGGCGCATGAGACCGCTGATGGCGTTGCGCCCTTTTTCCGGTTCGACGCCGGCATGGGCGCTGCGTCCCTGGGCGCGGACACGAAGCACGACATTGCCCTTGCGCGCGGTCACGATATCGCCGTTTTCGCGCGCCGCTTCCAGCGTCAGCACGGCGTCACAGTCGCGAATCGACGCCAGAATCAGTGGGATGGATGTTCGTGAATCGACCTCTTCGTCAGCCACGCAAAGGAAAACCAACTGAGCGAAATCATCAAAATCCCGCTTTTGCAGGGCTTCAACGGCATAGATGCCGCTGAGCAAGCCGGCTTTCATATCGCAGGCGCCCGGACCCTGCAAGCGATCGCCGTGCAATGTTAGTGGGCGTTGCGCCGCGGTTCCGCGCGGGTAAACGGTGTCGCTGTGACCGAGGAGCAGAATTTTCGCCCGGCCGCTGCCGGGCAATTGAGCCAGCACATGATCGGCCGTTTCCGGTTGTGGAAAGCGCTGGATGCTGAAACCCGCGCCAATCAGCCGGTCAGCCAGCCAATCGTTGACGCGATTGCCGCCAGCTTTGTCGTAGGCGCCGGAATCGATGGCGACCAAGCGTTGCAAGTCCGCCAAGTAGTTTTCCAGTTGCGCTTCGAGATATGCCGTTATGGTCACTTATTACGCGGTCCCGCACCAGCGCAAGATGACGCCGGCGAATACTTTAGCGGTCTCGATCAATGAGTCGATCTCGACATATTCGTTATCCCCATGCAAGCCTTCCCCGGCTGGCCCGAGGATGACCGGGGTCATGCCCGCGCCTGCGTAAAAGGCGGCATCGGTCACCGCGCGTTTGCCGGCCAAGACAGTTTCGATGCCCAAGGCCTGCTGCGCCCCGCGGCAGGCTTCCACCAGCGGATGATCGGACGGCGTGGAGAAAGGCGGGAAATCGATATTCGACAGATGCCATTCCAGCTTCGGGGGATGCGCGCGCAGCCAGGGATCGGTCAAGGCGAATGCGGACACGAAAGCCTCGAATTCAGCGCGGACTTCTTCAAATGTTTCGGTTGGCAGGTACTTAAAATCGAAGTCGATTGTGCAGACATCGGGGATCATGGCGGGATTTGAAGTGACCCGCGGCTTGCCATCGTAGCCCATGCCCACGCCAGCCTGGATCACGCCCGGATTAATCGTGGCGATGCCCGGCGGCATGAGCGGATGATGCCGGGAATGCGCCCATTCCCGCTCGAATTCGCGCAGGGCTTGCAAGAACTTCACCGCTTTTTCGATGGCGTTTACGCCATCGGCGTTGGGGGCGTCGGCTGCCGCTTGGGGGTAAATCTGGGCGAAACGCCAACCGGCGTGCGCCGCCCGCCCGCGGATGGTGACGCGCAGCCAACTCAGCCCGCCTTCCGCCGCTTCAACCCGCCCGGAAGTCGGTTCGGCGACAATAACGCCATCGCTGCGATAACCACGCGCGATTAGATCGCGAGTGCCGGCGAACCCGCCCGCTTCCTCATCGACAACGATGTGCAGCTGCAAGTCGCCCATCAGCGCGATGTCACTCGCGATGATGGCTTCGGTCGCGGCGATAAAGGCGGCGATCCCGGTTTTCATGTCAAGGGCGCCGCGCCCATAGAGCTTGCCGGCGTCGATATCGCTGCCCCAAGGGTCAAATTCCCAGCCAGCGCGGTCGCCGATGGGCACGACATCAATGTGCCCGTTAAATGCCAGGCTCCTGCCGCCGCCGCTTCCCGGCAAAAGCGCTACCAGATTGGGCCGCCCCGGTTCTTTTTCCCAGCGCGTCAGTTGCAGCCCCAGCGCATTCAGCCGGGCTTCCAGATAATCTTGAATTTCCCTTTCTTCGCTGATTTCCGATTCAGCCATGAAGCGCGGATTGACGCTCTTGAAGGCGAGCATTTCTTGCGTAAGCCGAATAATGTCCGCGCGCATCGCCTCAAGGCGTTGATGCAGCGCCAACTCGATTGCAGGCAGGTTCATGCTGGTCAACCGCTTAGAGGAAGACTTTGGCCAGCGGAGGCGCCGCCATCCACAAGCATGACCGCGCCGGTGATGAAATCGGCAGCGTCCGATGCCAGATAGCGCGCCATTGCGGAGACATCGGACGGCTGCCCGATGCGCCCGCGCGGCGTCATGCCGACCAAGGCGTCGATATATTCCGGTGTCAAATCCCAATCCGGCACTTCGATCAAGCCGGGCGCTATTGCGTTGACCTGGATGTTGTGCTCGGCCGCTTCCAGCGCCAGCACCTGCGTGAACATCGATATCGCCGCTTTCGACGAGCAATAATGAGATGCGCCCACCCGCGCCCGCAAGGCCGCGCCTGAAGACAAATTGATGATTTTGCCGCCGGCTTTTTCAGCGATCATTCGCCGCAGCGCCGCCCGACAGACCAGGAACATGCCTTTCATATTGATATCCCAGACACGGTCCCACTCGTCTTCACTCATGTCGACGATGAGGCTGTTGGGATAAACACCGGCGTTGTTGACCGCCACATCCGGGACAGCGAGGCTGAACGCATGCTCCGCCAGCATTCTCTCAACCTGTTCCGCCGAACGGACATCAGCGACCAATGCCAGCGCCCGCCCGCCCGCGGCGGCAATTTCCGCAGCGACCGCATGCGCCCGTTCGCTCGAGACATCGTTGACGCCCACACAAGCGCCTTCCGCAGCGAAATCCAGCGCGATCTGCCGGCCGATGCCGTGGCCGGCGCCGGTGACGAGCACGGACTTGCCGTCAAAGCGCCTGGGCATATTCAATCGATCCATTTCGCCGCGGGGATATCGGTGCTGACCTGGGGCAAGGTTGGCGCCACATCGCGCCGGCAGCAGTACTCGGCGACTTCGCTTAATTTCGCCCACCAGACGCGGGGAAAGCCGCGGATATGGCGGATCAAGCGCTCGAGTACGATGATGCCCGAGGGGCGCCCGGCCAGGAACGGGTGCATGGTCATGTTGAATAGACCGCCACGCGCGAAGAGACCTTCAAATTCCGCAGTGAAGACTTCCAGGCCGATCGAAGGCGGGTTGATGCCATTCCCGACCGGCGGCACGGAGACGAAGCCAAACTGCGGCCAATCATCGTTGCGCCAACTGACGGGCAGTTCCAGCAAGTCGCCTTCGGCGGTTGCCACCCAATAAGGAATATCGTAGCCCATGAGGCTGCTATCGAATTGAAAGCCGTGGCGTTTGAGCAAGGCCGGCGACGACGGTTTGAGTTCCCAGGCGGGCGAGCGATAACCGATGGGGCGGCTGCCGGTGATGCTTTCGATAACATCAATTCCCGCTTTCAAAACCCGTTCTTCCTTTTCGTCGCTCAAACCGTCGGGACGCTCGTGCATGAAACCGTGATGACCCAAATCGTGCCCGCGCGCCACGATTTCTTGCGCGATATCGGGATGCAATTCAAGCGTGCGCGCCGGCGAGAAGAAACTCGCCTTGATCTCGTAGAGATCGAGCAAATCGAGGATCTGCGGCATGCCGACATTCGGCCCATAGCTGAATTCGGACATCAAGGCCAGGCGTTTGGTCGCCTGGGGCGGATCCAGCATGTAGGGAATGGTCTCGCCGTCGAGATCAAAGGTGAGCGACACCGCGCAAATGCGTTCGTCCGGCCATTTGAATTCGCCCATAGCGTTCTCTCCTTGTTTGCGCCTAACGGAAGTTCGGCATGACTTCGGTGGCGAAGAGCTTGGCCCGGGATTCCAGTTCGTCGGCGCTTTCATGGAAAAGCCACAGAACCGCGTATTCGAGGCCGGCGCCCTCATAATCGCGCAGTTCCCGGACAATATCGTCAGCGGAACCGCTTGGCGCGTGACCGGGCGCTTCATAGCCTCTTGAGGTTTCGCCGGCTGCCAGCAATTCGATATTGGTGCGCAGGGAAACCGCCACAGAGCGTCCATTTGCCTGTGAGCGCAGGCTGGCGCAGCCCTGCGCAAGTTCGGCCGCTGTCAAACCCACCGGGTGCCAACCATGGGCGATCGTTGCCGCGCGGTGGATCGCGTGCTCGCTGTTGCCGCCAATCCAGACCGGCAGATCGCGACCTCTGGCCGGATACGGCGAAAACAGCGCATCGTCGATGGTCGCGAAATCGCCATGAAAACTGCCTTCGCCCGCCCACAATGCTCGCGCCAGCGCCAATCCCTCATCGAAACGGGCGCCACGGTTTTTGTAGTTGGCGTTTAGATAAGCAAATTCCTGCTCCAGCCAGCCGACCCCGGCGCCAAGGATCAAGCGGCCGCCGGAGATCGCGTCGATAGAGGCGAGTTGCTTTGCCAGCAGCACCGGCTCGCGCTGCGGCGTCACGATAATTGACGTGCCCAACTGAACGCGCTTTGTGGCGGTTGCCGCAACGGTCAGCGCGATAAGCGACTCCACCAGATTGCCGTATGGCTCCGGCATGCTGGCGGGCATCAGCACATGATCTGTCGTCCAAACCGAATCAAAACCCAGGTCCTCCGCAAGCGCAGCGCAATGATGAATGGCGTCTCCGCCGGCAATGGCGCCGAAATTCGGCAGAATCAAACCAAACTTCATTTCTTCTCTCCTGAGTCATAGACATGCGGGGGCTGACGCTCGTGCCAATCATGGGCTTGTTCATAAGCCCAGGCAATGCGGAAGAGCGTCGCTTCGTCAAAAGGCCGCCCCATCAATTGGTATCCAATTGGCAAGCCATCGCGCGTGAAGCCGCAGGGCGCGCTCAGAGCCGGCTGACCAGCGAGATTGGCGGAAAATGTATGGTGGATATAAGAGATCATGGGGGTTTCCCCGATTTCCATATCCCGGCGCGGCTGATGCAATTCGGTCAGCAGCGCCGTTGGCAGCGGCATCGTCGGCGAGACAAGCGCGTCCAGATTCTCTCTTTGGAAGAGGTCCTTCATGGCGGAGCGATAACGCTCGCGAGCGCGCAAGCCAGTGACATAATGCGTGCCCGGAACCAATTCGCCGAGCTGCAAAGTCGCGCGGGTGGCGGGGTCATACAGATCGCCTTTTTCCCGCAATTGCTGCCGATGGTATGTGCTGGCTTCGACCATCATAACCGTGAAGAGCGTTTCCGGCGTCAATTCAAATTCGGGCAGGCTGATATCGATGATTTCCGCGCCCATGGCTGATAATTCCTGGATGACCGCTTCGGTCGCGGCGCGCACATCGTCGATAACCCCGGGATAGAGCACATATTCGCGATCGATTCCGATACGCGCGCCGCGCGCGCCGTCTTTGATGCCGGCTGTGTAATCGGGCACATCCGCGCGCGCGGATGTGGCGTCCCTGGGGTCATGCCCGGCGATCGCCCCGAGCAGCAGCGCATTGTCGAGCACCGTGCGGGTCATAGGTCCGACATGATCGAGCGTCCAGGACAGGGGCAAGACGCCATAGGCGCTGACGCGCCCATAGGTCGGCTTCAAGCCGACGATATTGTTGATCGATGCCGGGATGCGGATGGAGCCGCCGGTATCGGTGCCGATCGCGCCGAAAGCCGAGCGCGCAGTCAGCGCAACGCCGGAGCCGGTGCTGCTGCCGCCGGGATAGCTGTTCAGCTCCCAGGGGCTGCGCGTCGGCGGTTCGTTGACGCCGTAGGCGAATTCATGGCAGCGCGTTTTGCCGATCATGATCGCGCCGGCGTCGGCCAGCTTCTGCGCCACGGTGGAATCATAGTCGGGAATGAAGCCTTCCATCACTTTGGAGCCCGCCTCGGTCAAGACGCCTTTGGTGTAGCAGATATCCTTGACGCCAATTGGTATGCCGTGCAAGGGACCGCGATCGTTTCCCGCGGCGAGTTCGGCATCGGCTTGCTGCGCGGCTTCGCGCGCCAGTTCTTCGGGAACGGCGGCATAAGCGTTGATGGTCGGCTCGGTCTGCTTGATGCGCGCGAGCGTAGCCTCAGTCAAGGCAAGCGCGCTGGTTTCGCCCACCCGCAAGGCAGCCGCGGCTTCGCTGATAGTCAGGTTGACAAGCTCGCTTGAATTAGTCATACCAGGCAGCGTCCACTCGCAGGATCGGCGGATAGTCAGTCAGATCGAATTGCTCCAGGACGTCAATCGAGGGCAGTTGATTCGAAAGAGCCGCGGCCAGGGCATCCACTTCATCCGGCGGCAGGTTCAAGCCCAGCGCCTGCGCCAGCCATGCCAGCTGCTCCGCCTCGATCTTCAGGTCAGATTTGCTGCGTCCATAGCTCATATAGACCTCCCGTTCTCAAGGGACATTCTTCGCCTAGCGAGCGGAATACAGGGCATATTCCCAGACCTTCTCCGCTATACGGGCGACGGTATCTTCCAGGTTTTCCCAGTTGCCGCGATGCCCTGCCATCATCGCGCAGATGATAATCGGCGCTATTTCGCGCGATTCGATTACACCCACATCGTTGGCGATAAAGGGGCCAAAGTCGCCGGTCTTGTGCGCGACCTTCGCTTCGGGCAGGTATTTGGGCAGACGACTGCGCGAGATCTGGTTGTGCAATATACCGCGCATTTCCGCGCAGGCCGCGGAACTGGCGCAACTGTCGTTCCAGATCATCTCCAGCAATCGACCCAGGGCGCGGGCGCTAGCGCGGCTGAAGGGTCTGCCTTCTTCAAAGTGGAAACGGTCGCGCGCGCTGATCCAGTCTTCCGGTGCCAAATCGGGATAACCGGCCCGAAACAACTCAGCCGGACCGAGATCGCCAAGCGCCGGGTCAATCACGCCGGCGAGGGCGGAAAACCAATCGAAGCAGTCGCCCAAGACTTCAATGTCGCTGAAGCCCAATTCGCGCATGGTCGCATTTACGGCATCTGGACCGCCGACCGCTTCGTAGCAGTAGTCAGTCGCGGTATTGTCACTTTCGATGATCATCAGAGTGGCGGCATCGCGCAGACTGAAAATCATGCCATCGTCCATGTACTGCAAGACACCGGTGCCGAAGCGCTTGAAGCGCGTCTCCAGCGTATAAGTCCCCGCCAGATCGAGCGAGCCGGCGTCGGCCATGCGATACATGGTCGCGAGAATCGGGATTTTGATGGCGCTCATCGTGTCCATCATCGCATCGGCGTTGACGCAGATTTCTTCGCCGCCGCCGGTGAATTTGACATAGAGGGCCCAATCGGCGCGCAGGCCATCCATAAGCCGATCAAGCGCGCGTTCCAGTTCAGCTCGCATGCTCAGTCCTCCTAACGGCGCACAACACCGCCCGCCAGCCCAAAACTGGCGCCGGTGATGTAGGCGGCTTCGTCCGATGCCAGAAAGGCGACCAGCGCGCCCATCTCCTCGGGCTTGCCATGCCGACCCAGGGGCACCAGGTCCCAGACGCGCTGCCGTTCTTCTTCAAAGGAGATGCCGGCATGCGCCGCCCGCTGCCGCAGGCCTTCCCATTGCATCTCGGTCGCCATGTAACCGGGCGCGATGGTATTGACGCGGATGTTATGCGGCGCCATCTCCAGCGCGAATGCCAGGGTCAGGGCGATAACAGCGGCTTTGCTGCCGGAATAGGTCGCGACGCGCGGAAAAGGTTCCTGGCCGAAAATGGAACTCACCGTGATGATATTGCCGCTTCCCTGCGCGCGCATGACGCGCCCGGCGTATTTGCAGGTCAAGAAAACACCGCGATAGTTGACATTCACAATATGCTCGAACTCTTCAAGTTCAAGATCGACCAGGGCCACTTCGACGCCGCCGGTTCCGGCATTGGCGACGGCCAGGTCCAGGCCGCCGAAGCGAGCGACTGCCAACTCGACCAGTTCGGCGCTGCGTTCGGCGCAGGCAACATCCTGCTCCGCCGCGATGAGCTTCTCAGGCGAGATGCCCGTATCCGCAAGGATTTTTGCTCGAGTCTCGTGAATATCCGGGTTGATGTCGCTGAGCAAAACCGACCAGCCATCTTGAGCCAGGCGGCGGACGATGCCTTCGCCCAGGCCGCGGGCGGCGCCGGTTACAAACGCGCGTTTTGGCTTGGCTATATCGCCGGACATGCTCTGGTTTCTTTCACTAGCGATTCCGGTTAAGCTGGGTCTTCCACCGTAGTATTTTTTGCCTGCAAAGAGCGGGCGCTAAACTGGTTGACCAGGCCCCAGACGCCTTGCGGGAAGAAGCGCATGGTCAGCACGATGAGCACCGCTACGAACATAAAACGCACCGGGCCACGCGACACCCCAAATACGTCGGACATCCAGGCGCTCGACGCCATCAGCTCGCTGACATAGGTCATGACCACGCCGATCACCACCGGCCCGTAGATCGTGGCCACACCGCCGACCAGCACCATGCTCAAAAGCAAGGTTGCTAGCGAGAAACCAAAGATATCGGGCGAGGCGACGATCAGAAAATGCGCGTAAACACCGCCGGCCAGGCCGGGGAAGATCGAGCTGAACAGGAAAGCCAGAAGTCGCTGTCGCGCCAGGGGGATGCCACGGGCGACAGCATATTCTTCAAAATCGCGCAAGGCGATCAGGCTCAAGCCGAAATCGGAGCTGACCAGCCGGCGCAGGAATACGGTCGAGCAGAGCAGCAAGAGACCGACAAGATAAAAGTGCGCATATTTGCTTTCGCGAAAGAGAAAATCGCCAATTTGAAGTTGCGGCACACCGGTCAGCCCTTGTTGTCCGCCCGTGATCAGCGGCTGACTCAGCAGCAGCAAAAGCACCAGTTGGCTGCAGGCGAAGGTCAGCAGGGCGACATAAATGCCGCGCAGGCGAATAGCCGGGATGGAAACGATGATGCTGGCCAAAGCCGCCGTGACCGCGCCACAGGGAATGCCGAGCCAGGGCGAAATGCCCAGCTTGACCGTCAGGATGCCGCTGGTATAGGCGCCGATGCCAAAGAACGCCAAATGCGCGAAGTTGAATACGCCGGCATAACCCAAGGTCAAATCCCAATTGGAGGCGACGATGGCGTATAACATGCCGAGGATGGCCAGATGGATCAATAGTTTGTTTTCCACGACCAGGGGTATGGCCAGAAAGATGATGATGCCGACGAGCGCCAGGGGTTTCTTGTAGGCGTCCAGGAAATGCATCATGAGTTTTCACCGCCCATCAGGCCGCGCGGACGGAATATGAGCACGAGAATCAAGGTTGCGAAGAGAACAACCGGCGCCCAATAAAGCGAGAAGACATAGGCGCTCGACTGCTCAATCAAGCCGATGACATAAGCGCCGATTATGGTGCCGGGCAAGCTGCCCAGCCCGCCAAAGACCACAACAACAAAGGCGCGCAGCAAAGGCTCCGAACCCATGGTGGGCAGGATGAAGAACAAGCCGCCCAGCATCAGCCCGGCAAGCCCGGCCAGCATGGAGCTGACGACGAAGGTTAATGGGTAAATCTGATTGACGTTGATGCCGACCAGACGGGCGAAATCGTCGTTTTGGGCGACAGCGCGAATGGCCAGGCCGAGTTTGGAACGTTTCAAAAACAGGTTGAGAAGCAAAAGCGTCACCGGCGTCAGCACAATGATCAGGACTTCTTGCAAACCGATGGCGGTATCAAGAATCTCCACCGGCGGGCCTTTCAAGATGCGATCGAGCTGCTTGTAGCGCGGCCCGAATATGACCTGCACGCCGTTCTGCATGAAGCTGGCGCCGGCGATCGTGGTGATGATCACGACAAGATCGGCGCCGGGTTTGCCGACGAAAGGTTTGACCAGAAAGATATAGATGACATAACCGGCGATGCCGCAGAAAATTATGGCCAGCGGCACGCCGAGGAGCAGGCCAAATCCGGCTTTGATTGACAGAATCCATTCGCCGAGCGGGTGAAGGATGTCACCGATTAGGCCCCAGTCTTCGCTGTTATTGGCGATGTTTCTGCCGATTGGCTGCAGGACCTTCGCCAGTCCGCCGCGGTTGGAGATGTACCAGCCGGAGTAGGCGCCGATCATCACGAGCGCGCCATGGGCAAAGTTAAACATGCGCACCGTGCCCCAGACGAGCGACAGTCCGCTTGCCATGAGGGCGTACAAAGATCCAGAAACCAGGCCACTTGCGATGATGGCGACAATCGCTTCTGGTGTCATCAGCTGACCTTTCCGAAATACATCTCGAGGATTTCGGCCTGATCGACCTGCGAGACATCAGTCGTCTCGAGGGAGACTGTCCCTTTTTCAATGAGATACAGGCGCTCACAGATGCCCAGCAAGAGTTCGACATCTTGATCGACGACGATCATCGTAACGCCGCTGGAAGCAATTTCGCTGATTGCGCGCGCGAGTTCTTCCTTGATTAACGGCGCCAGCCCGACGCTGGGTTCGTCGAGGATGAGCAATTCCGGCATGCCCATCAAGCCGACGCCGATTGACAGCATCTGTCGTTCGCCGCCGCTGAGGGTCTGGGCGCGCTGGCTGCGCCTTTCTTTCAAACGCGGGAAGAGCGTGAAGACCTTTTCAAAGTTGCTCGCTTTGCTCTTATCGGTGCGGGAGACATAGGCGCCGAGCGTGAGGTTTTCTTGCACGGTCATTTCCGGGAATAATTGATTCCCCTGCGGCACATGGATCAGGCCCAGCTCGACAATCTTGCGCGGGTCCAGCCCGGTGATGTCTTCGCCGCGGAAAGCAACTCGGCCGGAATTCACCGGGATCAATCCGGAGACGGTCCGCAGGAGGGTGGTCTTGCCATGGCCGTTGGGACCGAAGAGCCCAACATGCTCGCCCACGTCCACGTGCAGCGAGAGCGATCGTACGACATCAATCTTGCCGTAACCGGAGCTGAGATTCTCAACCTGAAATAGCATGGAAGGCGTCCTTCCCTCGTTCACCGAGGTAAGCCTCTATCACGGTGTCGTCACGCGCCAGAGCTTCCGGCGAGCCTTCCGCCAAGCGCTTTCCGAAGTCCATCACCATGACGCGGTTGGAAACGCCAAAAAGCAGGGGCAGCACATGCTCAATGATGATGATGGTCATCTCGCCGCCGCTGAGCCGCAGAATGAGCGACTCGAGCTCGCTTAGCTCAGCGACGTTCAAGCCGCCGGCGGGTTCATCAAGCATCAGCAGATGCGGATTGCTGACGATGGCCGATGCGATCATGAGGCGTTTCTTGCCATAGAGCGAAAGCTCGCCGGCCAGGCGATAGCGGTCGTCTATGAGACCGAGGCTCTCCAGCGCTTGATCGACGGCTGAGTCGTATGATTTGCTTTCCAGGTCCGTGCCGAATACAGCGCCGATGCGCACGTTTTCCTGCACGGTCAGCGTGTCGAAGGCGGTTTCTTTTTGGAAGGTGCGGGCGATGCCCAGTTCATAGATCTTGTGCGGCGAGAGTTGCGATATTTCTTCGCTGCGATAGGTGACGGCGCCGCTATCGGCATGATAGGGAATGCCCGTTATCAGGTTGAATAGCGTAGTCTTTCCGGCGCCATTTGGTCCGGCGATGCCATAGATCTCGCCCTCGTCGACCGCGAAGCTGACATCGTCCACGGCCACGAGTTCGCCGAACTTCTTCGTGACGCCGTTTACTGACAGGATCGTCGCCATGCGCCGTCCCAGATATCCGATTGGCTAACGCGGATTGGATTCCTCTGGCGATAGAATAACTTGTTGCGGAGCCGCAATCCGCTAAAGCGATGATACCCTAAACAGAAACATCAACCAACAAGGGCCATGCTGTACAAGACCCTTGTTGGCTTCTGCCGCATCAGGCCATGCGAAGACGAATTCGTCCCGGCATGAGGCCTCAGGCTGTTTCTGCTACATATCCATCATATCCATCCAGGGCGGAACCTGGAAGGCGCCGGTCGAAAAGCGATCCGGCTCCAGTTGAATGCGCTCGCCTTCCCAGATTTGGTAGAACTGGATCGGATAATATTCCGGACCTTGAATCGCGAGATGCGTCTCTTGGTCGAAGGTCAGGAAGCCCGCCAGCGTTTCCATCTCAAGAGCGCCGATACATTCGCCGATGGCGACACGATCAGCCGGATCGCCAACCTCTTCAAGGCAGGTGGCGTAAATCATGACCTGATCGTAGGCGATGACGGTGAAGTAACCGCCGCGATGACCGTACATTTCTTCATAACGATCGCGGATTTCAATCACCTCCGGCTTGGAATCGATGGCCGCGCCCAGGTTGTTGTAGATCAAGCCGGTGGAGTTTTCGCCAGTCAGCTCCAGGAATTCTTGCACGGACGGTCCATACTGCAGGAAGAGCAGCGAATTGGGCGGGTTCTCCATGAACTGGTTCATGAATGCCGCGTTGTTCGGCGGCGCGGAATCGGTAACGACAACGATATCGGGCTCGTTTTCGCGGATCTTCGCCAACAGACCGCGCCAGTCGGTAACGGAGGCGAAAGGCACGGTTTCGTAGCCGATCACGGTCCAGTCCATGCTTTCGAAGTGCGCGGCCATGCCAGTTGCGATGGTGGTGCCGTAGGGATCGTCGGAGCTAATGATGAAGGCTTCGCGGTCGCGCAGGGAAAGCAGACCTGCTTCATCGTAGGCTTCCAGCAATTCCGGCAGCGCAGTCTCGTAGGCATCGTAAGACGGGACGCGCGACCAGACCGTGTGGTACTTCTCCGGATCCGCCGAGACGATCTCGCGCGTTTGCGCCGCATTGGCCGAGATCAAATATGGCATGTCGATCTCCGCCATCAGATCGATCTCGAAGTTCGAGGTGCTGGCATAGGCGGTCATGATGAAGTTGAGATCTTCAGTGTTGCTAAGCTGGTTGAAGGCCGTTGTCACGGCATCAGCGCGTTGATCAACGGTATCCGCGATGACCAATTCCAGCGTATAGCCGGCAACACCGCCCGCTTCATTGAGGTCATCCACGGCAATCTGCGCCGCTTGAACCACATCTTGGGCATCCGCGCCAAAGGCGCCGGTCAGCGGCACCATAATGCCAATCTTGGCGACGCCCATATCTTGCGCGCCAACGAGCATTCCCCCAAAGAGAGCGAATACCAAGACAAGAAGCGCAGTACAGCTCAGGGTGCGAAAAGACATGCTAATCCTCACTTTCCTTTTGAAAAGAACTGCCGGTTAAAGAAATGCGCGAATTCGACAGGATGCTGCCAACAACATGATCGGCGCGCGATGACGGCCGCGCAGGTCTGAGCGGCGAAGCGATTTCTGGCGCAAGCAATCGGCCGGAGAAGCGCTTTGACAAGCATGATACTTTGGCAACAAATCTTTATCGAAAACGACTAATGGAATATAGCGACTAATGCAGCGGACGTCAAATTTGCGCCGCAGCAGGGGCAAAGCAATCGCGTAAAAATGAAATTGCGCCGATAAATGACATTTTCCCCTCAAATTATGTAATCCTTAGGGGCGTTTCGCTGAAACGCCCGCAATTTGCAGGCCATTTTCAACGGGCGTCTCACGAGACGCCCCTACATTTTCGCAATTT